>DASRDU010000170.1:0-18389 GCA_035652435.1 Blastocatellia bacterium | reverse complement strand
GCCGCTTTCCGCAATCTGACCATCGGCCTGTTGCGTGCGGCTGGTGAAAGCAATCTCGCGGCGGCCTGTCGTCGTCTGGCCGCGCAACCCTGGAAAGCGCTGACGCTGATCGGTATCAAACCGAAAACTGAATGACCCTGTTACGGGGGTAATCCGATAATCGGATTGTCGGCGATGATTCGTTAAGCCGAACTCGTGGGGCGGGGCAATAGAGGTTGTATGACAGCGCAGGTCAGCGCCCGATTCTCAATTGAAGCGAATGGTCACGCTGTTGCTCCTGACGCCGTCCGCGGACACGACTACTTCAACGTTGCCGCCGCTGCCGGAATAACCCAGCCGCACGTTGACCTGATCCACCCCGATCAGGCTCCCCTGAGCCCCGGCATAGAGTACTTCGGCGGCCTGACCGCCGATCCGGGCGGTCACATTCGACAGCGCGCCGTGCCCGCGAATGCCGGTGCCGAACAGCACGAGGAAAAGTTGATCGGGAAAAGGAAACGTATTGAAGGGACTTTTAATCGGTCGCGGGATGAAGCGACCGATTACCGGATCGAATTCGGCGACCGGCTCGTAGCTCTGTCTCCCGTCCGGCAGAATCCGTAACACGAGCGCCGCCGGGACGCCCTGCCCGTCGGAATTGGCGGTGAACAATCCCGGAGTGATCGGAGTGATCAGCACGCCTCCCGCTGACGCGTTGCCGGTCCTGCTCGTCACGGTCACGGTCGCCGGTCCCGGCGCCATTCCCGACGGCATCAGGTAATTGACCTGCCCGGGCGAAACGAAGAACAACGGGGCCGTGCGCTCCTGCCCACTGCTGTCTTTGACTTTCACGGTCGTGCCGTCCAGTTCCGCCGGCAGGGGCAGAGTGGAGGCCGTGACGGTCTGAGTACTCAAGCCAACCCCGAAGGCCGCGGCGATGGTTTCCGGAGCCAGCGCGACGTCACGATAACTGGCCGCGGAGACGCTGGCCACTACGCCCGTCTGCACAATGTTGCAACTGCCGTAAGCAATCCACACGCTGCCGCGAGAGCTGACGGCCAGATCGGGCAGCCCATCGCCGTTGAGGTCGTCAGCCAGCAGATGAGCGGCCGAGGGCACGAACATCTCACCAGCGCCGCTGAAGCCGCCCGAGCCGTTGCCCGCAAAGAGCAGCACTTTGTTTTCGGGGAATTCCGTTGATTCGGCGCGGACGTAACGGGTCACGGCCAGATCGGTTTTGCCGTCACCGTTGAAATCACCGGCGACCGCCGCGAAAGGATTGCCGCCGACGGCAAAATTCACCGGGGCCATAAAGCTGCCGTTGCCGATGCCGGACAGGATCGAAATGTTACCGTCGTTGTTGTGCGGCACCGCGAGGTCAGTTTTGCCGTCGTTATTGAAATCGCCTGTAATGAGGGTGCGGGGATTGGCCCCGATGCCGACGAGCGTGGCGTTGAACCCGCCCGCGCCGTCACCGATCAGCACCGAAATTGCCGCGCTGTTGCGATTGGCGGTCGCCAGATCAGGTTTGCCGTCGCCGTTGAAGTCAGCCACCACGATTGAGCGCGGCTCCGGCCCGACGGGGAAACTCACCGCCGCGCTGAAACCGCCTTTGCCATCGCCCGCCAGGATCGAAACGTCATTGGAAGCCGGATTGGCCGTCGCGAGGTCAGCGTTACCGTCACCGTTCAGGTCGGCGGCGATCAGATCAACGGAACGCGAACCGGCGGTGAAAGTCTTCGTCAGCGCCTGATTGAATGAGCCGTCGCCGTTGCCGCGGAGGACGGTGATCGTACCGCTGCCGAAACTGGAAATGCTGAGGATTGCCAGATCGGGATTGCCGTCCTTGTTGAAATCACCGGCGGCCGAAGCATATGCGTCACCGCTGAGGCTGAAGGTTTGCGCGGGCGCAAATCCCCCCTGACTGTTGCCGAGGGCGATTGAATAACCCGAGAAGAATCCGGTGGTGATCAGGTCGGGCCGTGAATCCTTGTTCAGGTCACCGGCTCTGATCGAATTGAGGGCGGAACCGGCGCCGACCACGAGCGCCGCCTGAAAATGCCCGCCGCTGCCGCCTGCCCCTGAATTGACGAGGATCGAGACGTCACCCGAGTCACGATTGGCCGCCGCCAGATCAGTCCTCCCGTCGCCATTGAAATCGCCGGCGGCGAGTGCCTGCGGGAATTTCCCGGCGCCGTAATTGACTGCCGAATTGAATCCGCCGGCGACGTAACCGGTCAGCACCGCCACGCTGCCTTCACCATCGCTGACGGATGCCGCCAGATCAGCACGTCCGTCATTATTGAAATCAGCGGCGATGACGGATGAGCCGTTACGCCCGACAGTCACGGCATTATTGAACCCGCCCGCGCCATCACCCTGAGACAGGGTCACGCCACCACTCTGCGACCCGAACGCCAGATCAGTTTTGCTGTCCCCGTTGAAGTCCCCCGCCGCGACGGAAGCGACAGTGGCACGCGCATCGAATGAGGTGCCCGCGGTGAAGCTGCCGCTGCCGTTGTTGAGGTAAGGCACGACTGACGAGCCGAATGAGCCGACCACAGCGAGATCGGTTTTGCCGTCGCCGTTGAAGTCGGCGGACGTGACAACCCCGACCCCATTCCCGACGTTGTAACCGGCGGCTTCGGTGAAAGAGCCGCTGCCTGTGCCTGACAGGATCGTGAGTTTGTTGTTGCCGCTCACCGCCAGATCGGTTTTGCCGTCGGAGTTGAAATCCCCGGCGGCGATTGCGACTGCGCTGATCCCGCTCAGATAGCTGACCGACCCGGCAAAAGACCCATCGCCCCGGCCCGGGAAAACAGCCACGCCGCCGCCCGTTCCCGCGACCGCCAGATCCTGCTTCTGATCGTTGTTGAAATCGGCAACGACGATGTTGCTGACCGTGCCTCCGTAAGGGAACGATGAATTGTCGAGACTGAGGCCTGCAACAGGGGCGAAAGCCGCCTGCCCGTTGCCGAGCAGGATTGAAATGTTGCTGACGCCGCTGTCGTCCGAATCGAGTACCGCCAGATCAGTGATGCCGTCTTTGTTGAAGTCACCGGGTGAAATCGCGCGGGGTAATGACTGGACCGGAACCCGGCGCGGCAGCCTGAACCCGCTACCGGCTTCGGCGCAGGCGCCGGAATTATCCGGGACTGTCGCGGCCCGACCCGGGGAAGCAACAAAGCCGAACGGCAGGATCGCGGGAATTCCGGGCAGCAACAGAACAAAAGCGGTCGCCAGATGTTTCCTCATTCTGTTCATCATCCGTTTGCCCTCACTTGATGCTGACCTTCACGGCGTTGGCGGTTTTGCCGTCCACCGTCAGCGCCACGTCAACTTCGCCGCGACCGGTCAGGCTGCGTGGAATCCGCAGGTTGATCTGATCGAGCCCGCTGAAGCCGCCCTGCTCACCGGCGTACAGCACTTCGGCATCTGCCCCCCCGATCTTCGCCGTCACCGCGGACAGGGCGGAGCGGTTGCGAACACCCGTGCCGAACAGCACCAGAAACACCTGATCCGAAGCGGCGCCGAGGTCAATCGGGACCGCGTTGAATTTCTTCTGCCCGGCGTCATACTGCGCGACCGGCTCATAGAGCTGCGTGCCATCGGCCTTGATGCGGAGTGCGAGGGCCGCTGCCAGCCCCTGCCCGCTGGCGTCCGCGGCGAACAAACCGGGCGAGACAGAGGCCACTTGGAACGTCCCGGTCGAAACACGACCGGAGCCGAAGCCCTGCGTGATGGTCAGCGTCGCCGTCCCCGAAGCGACACCGGGCGGGACGAGCAGGTTGACCTGATTCGGTGAAACGAAGAACAACCGCACCGGGCGCTCGGCCCCGGCCGAATCCTTCACTGACGCGAAGGTGCCGCCGAGTTGAGTTGGCAGCGGTTGCGTGGATGCCACCGCCGTATCAGTCGTCATCTCGACGCCGAAGACCGCGATGATTGATTCGGGGGCAATGACCTGTCCGCTATAACTGGCCGCCGAGACACTGACGATTCTTCTGTTTGCAATGAAATTGAGTGTCTGATCAGAAGTCAGATTGTTGAAGCTCTGACTGGCGGGGGTGAAGTCAAAGCCGCCGCGTTCAGCCGTGACAGTGTAATTGCCACCCGGGGCGAGGCCGACGAATTCGTAATTGCCGCCGCCATCAGTCTGAGTGCTTGCGGTCTGCGAGCCGCTCAGTTTCACCGTGACGCCGCCCAGGCCGAACGGGGCAGAAGTATCAAATACGCGGCCCGAGATGTACTGCCCGGCCGAGCAGCGATTGCCGAAAACAATCACGCTGCTGCCGTTATAGCTGACTGTGGCAAGGTCAGTCCTGGCATCACCGTTAAAATCCCCTGCGACCAAGGTGCCGGTAAAGTCGCTGGCAGACGTGACTGGAATGTCCAACGCTGTCCCCAGCTTCCCCGTCCCGTCTCCCGGCAGAAGCGACACTTTGCCCGGGCTGCTGAGTGCGACGTCAGGTTTGGCATCGTTGTTGTAATCCTGTGCCAGCAGGACGAAGGACTGTTTGATCGTTTCAGAATTGTACGTCACCTGTGAGCCGAACCGCCCTGTCCCGTCGCCCAGCAGCAGCGCTAGGCTGGTGGAATAAGATGTCCCGCCATCGGGGATTGAAAGCAGCAGGGCCAAGTCCGTATTCCCGTCGCCATTGAAGTCACTTAAAGCGCTGGATAACGGAACGCCCGTCAGAGCAGATGTGACTGGTGGTCTAAAACTGCCGACCCCGTCACCTGGGAAGACTCTGATTTCCTGAGAAAAGCTGCCGCGTGAAGTCACCAGATCAGGATTGCCATCATTATTTACATCGGCTACTCCAATCACCGAGGAACTTCCTCCAAGCGAAATCTGAAGAGGCGCACTGAAGTTCCCGCCCCCGCTGTTGAGCAGCACGGAAATTTCATACGGGTAGTTGACGACGGTCGAGTTGACAACAATCAGATCCGTCTTCCCGTCGCGATTCAAATCCGCGCTATAAAGCCTGAAAGGGTCGCTCCGGTCATTCGGATTGGGAACAGTGCTGATCTGTATTGGAGCATTGAAACCGCCCGCCCCGTTATTCATGAAGAATTGAACATAAGACGGAACTACATTGGCAACGGCAATGTCTGTCTTCCCGTCACCATTGAAGTCTCCCGTCGTCATCGCACGCGCCAGACCCGAAGCATCGAGGACAGCGGAGACAGAAAAACCGCCCCTGCCATCGCCGGAAAGGATCGTCAGCGGATTGCTGAGTGACTGCAAATTCTGCAAGGCCGCCAGATCAGGTTTGCCGTCACCGTTGAAATCAGCCGTAACTATCTGCGCCGGGCGCCCGCTGACCAGATAGCTTGACGTTCCGAATCTGGGTGAATCACAAGGGCTGGCGCTTTGCCAGACAACAAAGGTTTGCCCGGCCACCGTCAGGCGACCGCTGCGCGGCACGGTCGTGGGCGCGACCGTGAAATTCACCGTACCGTTGCCGCTGCCGCTCGCGCCGGAAGTGATGGTGATCCATTCGGAGCCTGTTACCACCTGAGCAGTCCAGGGACAGCGCGCGGTGGCGGTGACGGCGACCGCCCCGCTGCCCCCCGCTTTGTCAAAGCCCTGCTGTGCCGGGCTGATCGCGTAGCTGCACACCGTGGCGGCGAAATCCCCGGTCTGGTCCCCGCTGATGCTGCTGAAGCTGCGCGAAGGCGGTTCGAAGGAGAAGTTATCCTTTGCCGCCGTCACCGTGTAGCTCGCGCCGAGCGCCAGATTCGCAAACTGATAAAAACCGTTGCCGTCAGTTTGCGCCGTCGCTGACGACGCGCCGCCGAGCGTGACCGTGACGCCTGCTACCCCTTTCCCGTCCGCGCCGGTGACGCGACCGGCAATCGAAGGGAGCGAACTCACCGTCGTCGCCAAAGTCGTCTGGTTGTTGCTCGGGTCACCATCGGTTTCAGTCCCGCTGACTCGCCCGGTCAGACTGAGCTGGCCCGTCGCCGTCGGGGTGACCACGATCGAAACAGTCGCCGAAGCGTTCGCCGCCAGATTGCCGAGGCCGCACGTAATGGTTCCGCCGCTGTTCGTACAGGCCCCCTGGCTTGCCGCCGCCGAAACGAAATTCGCTCCGGCGGGAACCTGATGCGTGACTGTCACCCCGGTCGCCGGGGAAGGGCCGCGATTGGTCGCAGTCAGCGTCAACGTCAGGTTGTTGTTGACCATCACCGGGTTGCGCGAGCCCCCGCTGGCAATCGCGAGATCGGCTTCCACTCCCAGTTTGGTGACGAAGGCATCAACAACGCCGAAAGTTCCTGCAGCAATCGTTGGCTGCACTGCTTTCACGGTCGGAAAGTCATTCGACGAAGTGTTGCCTGTGACGTAAGCGTTGCCGTTGGAATCAACCGCGATGCCGTTGGCCGCGTCAGTGCTGATGCCGCCGAGGTAAGTCGAGTAAACCAGCGCCGACCCATCTGAGTTGATTCTGGTCACGAAGGCATCAGTGAGGCTTTGCGGAGTCTGATCTTTGTTCAGCTTGTCCTGCACCGCATCCCTGACGGGAAAATCCGGTGAACTGGTCGTGCCGGTGATGTAAGCGTTGCCGGCGGAATCAAGCGCCAGACCGTTCCCCCGGTCATCACGCTGCCCGCCGAGGTAAGTTGACCAGGCCAGCCCCGAACCGTCAGCTTTCAGTTTTGTCACGAAGGCGTCGAAAAAGGCCGTGTTTGTTCCTCCTCCGAAGGAGGCCTGAATCGGACTGAGCGTTGGGAAGTTGCCTGAGTTCGTGTAGCCGGTAAGGTAAGCTTCCCCGGCGTTGTTGACCGCGATCTCAAGCCCGACGTCGGTCAATGTGCCGCCGAGGTAAGATGACCAGACCAGGGCTGAGCCGGCGGGGTTGATCTTCGTGACAAAGACATCCGTGCCCCCGCCGCCCGAAGCCTGAAACGGGGTGGCGGTCGGGAAATTCGGCGAGCCGGTCGAGCCGACGACATACGCATTGCCACTCTTGTCAACGGCAATGCCGTTGGCCGAATCGCTGCCGCTGCCGCCAAGGTATGTCAGCCAGCTGATGGCCGAACCCGCCGCATTGAGTTTCGCCGCAAAAGCGTCGGAGCTGATGACCGTCCCGGCGTAAACATTCGCGGCCGGAGTGCGGTCAACGGCCAGCGCGGTGATCGCCAGATCGTTCAGGCCGGAATTGCTCTGCGCCCAGTTCGCGCCGCCGTCCGTGCTTTTATAGATCCCTGAAGAGGTCGCGGCATAAACCGTCGAAGAGGAGGCCGTCGAAACCGCCAGCGCGTTGACCTGCACGGGGACAGTATTGCCATTGAAGGTGATGCTCAGTCCGCTCTCACTGAGCGCCCAGTTCGCGCCGCCGTCAACCGATTTGAAGACGGTCCCGCCGCCGAAGGGGGGCGTCGCCAGGTAGAGGGTGGCTGGCGATAAAGGGTCAGCCACCAGCACCCGTGTGTCAGGCCCCCCGCCCGGGAAGCCTGAAATGTTCGGCAGCCCGGTATTGGCCGGATTCCAGTTCGAGCCGCCGTCCGTCGTCTTATACACGCCCCGATTGGTCCCGGCATAAACCGTGGCTGGATTGTTCCTGTCAATGACCAGCCGTCTGATGGTAATGCGCGTGCTTCCGCCGAAGGGAGAAACCAGTCCGTTATTGACCGCCGCCCAGCTTTCGCCGCCGTTGGTGGTTTTGAAGACGCCGGCTTCAGTCCCCGCGTAAAGCGTCGCCGGACTGGCCGGGTCAATCTGGGCCGTGTAAACAAAGCCCGGCCCGTTGAAAGTGATCCCACTGTTTTTGGACTCCCAGCTCGCGCCGCCGTTGGTGCTTTTCCAGAATCCGTTGAATGTCCCGGCGTAAAGCGTCGTCGGGTTGCCGGGGTCAACGGCGATGACGTAGGTCAGCTGAAAGCTCGGGTCGCTGCCGATCACCCCGAGTTTCGTCCAGTTGCTGCCGCCGTCAGTGCTTTTGAAACCGCCGCTGTTCGTGGCCGCATAGATCGTATTCTGGTTGCCCGGATCAATCGTCAGCCAGTTGACCTGCCCGCCACTGAGTCCCGCGCCAGTGGCCGTCCACAAGCCGCCGGCGTTGGTACTTCTGTAAGCGGCGCTGCCGACCTTCGCCGGCTGAATTCCGGTCGCCGGTAAATCGGTTGAATCGCTCTGCCCGCTCAGATAAACGCTGCCGGCGGAATCAATGGCCATCCCCCCGGCGAAATCAGAGCCGTTGCCGCCGAGGTAAGTTGAAAAGATGAGCGCCGAACCTGCCGGATTCAGCTTCGCCACAAAACCGTCAATCACGCCTTTCAGCGTTGATTGCACCACGCCCGGGGTGACCGGAAAATTGTCCGAGCTGGTGTCGCCGCTGACATAAGCGTTCCCGGCGTCGTCAACGGAAATCGAACGCGGCGTGTCTGTACTCCTGCCGCCGAGGTAAGTCGAATAAACCACCTGCTGGCCGTTGGGCGAAAGCTTCAGCACGAAGGCGTCGGTCAGCTGCGGACTCGCCAGCGAGGACTGAAGTGGACTGATCGTCGGGAAGTCGGTTGAGGCGGTCGTCCCGGTGACATACGCGCTGCCATTACTGTCAACCGCGATGGCCGTCCCGCTCTCCTGCCCCGTGCCGCCGAAATAAGTTGACCAGATCAGCACCGGGTCAATCACCAGCCGCCTGTGCCGGTCGTAGTTGCCGATTTTCAATTCGAGCTGATTGTTCGCGGCAAGGCGATACGAGCATGCGACTTCCCGACGCTGCCCACCAACCTCCTGCCAGGCCACCGGCCTGAGCAGCCTGAGCGTGCCGCCTTCGGTTTTGAGCAGCAGTGCGCCCTGCCCGTCAACTTCCATTGACTGCGCGCCGCTGAAAGCCAGCCTGATCCGGCGCGGGTCAGCGCCCGGGGCGACGACGAAATCATGCTCAAGCTGCTGCTGATTGCCGTACCAGACGAGGTCAATGCCGGGCCAGACGGCTTCGTACTTCACGCGGGCAAAATTCCTGACGCCCGTGCGCCACTGCTTCGCATCGCTGCCGATCAGGTAATGAGACCGGCTGCCCAGATCGTCCAGACCGGTGACGCGTGGCTGAGGGCTGGCATTGACGAGCTTCATTCGCACCACCGATTGCGGATTGCAGATTGCGGATTGCGGATTGTCAGCACCGGATGCAGGCCCGGCAGTCAGCGCATTCCGTGTCCCGCATTCCGAGCCCCGCAATCGCACGACCGCTTCATTGTCAGTCAGGAATAACCCGTAGCCGCTGCCGCGCGCGAGGTACCTGACCCGCGCATCGGTCTGTCCCTGATTGGCCTCAAAGCGCAGGGGCAGCCTGCCGAACGACTCGCCGAGGCGGGCCGGCGCGGCGTTCTGCCGGGCGGGCTTTACACTGGCCGTCTGCCTGCCCGGCCTGCTTTGGGCGGAAACGATTTTCTCTGACCGGAGGCGAAGACCCGAACCGGCCATCGCGACTGCCAGCATAATGGCAATCAGAGAAATGACGACACTGATCCTCGCGCGGGGGCTGAATAATTTCATGGCCTGATTCCCTTCGACTGCTGGAATGAACCTCATTTGGCATTGAACCTGAGCGTGTTGGCAGCTTTGCCGTCCACCGTCAGCCTGATGTCCACTTCGCCCCGCCCGCTGAGCGAGCGCGGGATGAGAACGTTGACCTGATCGAGCCCGTAGAAATTCGGCTGGATTCCGGCGTAAGTCACGGTCGCATCCTCACCGCCGAGTTTCACTGTTACGGCTGAGAGGTCGCTGCGCAGGCGAATCCCGGTGCCGAACAACACCAGGAAGACCTGCTCCGCCGGGTTGCTGAGGTCAACCGGCACGGCGACGAATTTCTTCTGCACGTCGTCATACCGCGCAATCGGCTCGTACACCTGCGTGTTGTCGGCCTTCACGCGCAGGGCCAGGGCCGCCGCCGGGCCGCCGCCCGAAGCGTCGGCCGCGAACAGCGAAGGCGCGACGCGGTCAATGCGCAACGACCCGGCCGCGACGACCCGGCCGTCGCGCTTCACCGTGACTATTCCGTCGCCATAAATTTCGTCGGACGGCGTAAATGGGACCGGCAGCAGGAAATTGATCTGCTGCGGCGAAACGAAGAAGAGCTGACACTGGCGGTCAACCGTGTTGCGCACGGTGATCAGCACCGACACCCCGTCGAGTTCGGAAGGCAGGACGCTCCCCGTCACCTCTTTCGTCGAAGTCGCCAGACCGGTGCCGAACAGCGCGACGATGCCGCCCGTGGCCACGGCCTGCGCGTTGTAGCTGGCCGCGGAAACGGGCGTCGCCTGACTTACGGCGCTGTAAAAGTTCAATTCCTTCGGCCGGTTGAGAATGACGTTGCGCGTGGGCGGGGAAATTGTCGCGCCTGATTTCGACGCTGTGACGGTGTAATTGAACCCGCCCGGCAGGTCGGCAAAAGAGTATTCACCAGCATTGCCGGTCGTGGTCGTCAGGTTGCTGTTGCCGCCGGCGAGCGCGATTGTCACCCCGCTCGTGGCGCCGCCGCTGCCGTCCGTCACTTTGCCGCTGAGCGTGAACTTCTCCCGCAGTCCGACGAAGTTCGCGGTCTTGTCCCCGTCGAGCGCGGTGTATCTGATCGACCTCGGGTCATACAAATCAGGTGTCGCATAGCTGAGCGGCGTAACAGTGTAATCAATTCCACCATACAGACCGGTGAAGGCGTAATTGCCGCCGCCATCGGTTTCCGCCGTGACACCCGAGCCGGAGTTTCCGAAAAGCAGTACGGTTACTCCGGCGATGCCGGTACCGGAAGCATCAGTGATGCGCCCGCTGATCGTCCGCGGTTCAAAGATGGCCGTGAAGTCTGCGCCCGCCTGATCAGACTGCAGATTGTCGTAAGTGCGACTTGGCGGTTCAAAACGATGTGTCGCACTGACAGGTGTGATTGTATAACTGCCGCCTCTCGGCAACCGGACGAACTGAAAAGTTTTTCCTTCATTGTCCGCATCAGCTTTCACCGATCCGGCGCGTGTGCCGCTGAGAGTGATGAAATCAGTGAAAATCCCGCCATTCTGCACGGTGACCTTGCCGGTGATAGTGTAGGTCAGATCGGAAGGCAATGGCGGAGTCGGTGTGTTCGTTGGTAAGGGCTGCCAGTCAGGAAAGAAATTGTAAAACTTGTTGTCAACGATCTTCACCAGGCCAGTGCCGTCGAAGTTGATCACATTCAACGTGTAGTTGCCCCCGACGAACACTATTTTTGTGCCATCGGGCGACCACGCCGGAGTCTGTGAGATCGACACGTTCAGCAGGCGCGTCAGACCACTGCCATCAACATTGATCAGATAAACATGGCTGGGGCCGGAAACCAGTAGTCTCGACCCATCCGGCGACCAGCGCGGAGCCGCGAATGGACGATTGATGTCAGTGCCATTCGTCAGCTTCCTCTGCTCACTGCAATCAGGATTCATCACGTACACGTTGCCGTCTCTGCTGTAGGCGATCTTCGACCCGTCAGGTGACCATTGCGGATCAGTGACTCTGTCCGGGCTGCCCGGCAATTTCGCAGCCCCGCTGCCGTCGCTGCTGGCAATGTAGATAAAGCTGCCCGAGCCCGAGTAAGCGATCTTCTTTCCATCCGGCGACCATGAAATGCGGCTGGTGCGCAGGCCGGGGTTGGTTGCTACCCTGATTTTGTTTGTCCCGTCGGCATTAATTACATAAATCGCATCACCAGAGCCTGAGTTGTTGTAAGCCTGATAAGCGATTTTCGATCCATCAGGCGACCAGGCCGGAACGTAGGCCTCATTGGCCGTAGCCTGAAGAAACTGTTCTCCCGTTCCATCGGGGCTGATGGTGTAAATGCCGGACGGCTGGGTGGAATTGGAAAAGGCCCGGTCGCTGGAGAATACAATCTTTCCATTCGCTTTTGGGCGAATCAGGTCAGTCGTTACGACAGTGACTGAAGCAGAAGAAGTATTGTTACCCTTATTCGGGTCCGAGGCGTCAGGCCCGATGGTGGCAGTGGTTGTGATTACCGTGCTGCCGGCCACCGAGTCGTTAACGGTTGCTGAGAATGACACTGATTTTGTTTCACCGACAGCCAGTGTACCGAAAGTAACTATCCGGTTGTTGCCTGCGCCACCGCAGGCCCCGCCTTCCGCATTACAGCTCACGAAGGTCGTTTCGGGTGGAAGCGTAAAGTTGAGTGTTACATCCGTTGTCGCAATCCCCGCAATATTATTGGCTGTCACCAGCCAGGTTATGCGGCTGCCCGGAGTAGCCCGGTCATAAGCCGTCGTGTTGCTGACCGACAAATCAGCAAAGCTGACCTGTGTCTGAACTGAAGCAGTGTTATTGATTTTGTCAGGGTCAGCCTCATTGGCTCTCACCTCAGCCATGTTGGTGATGGTGGTCTGTGCCGGTGGATTGATGACGATGGTAATAGTAGCTGTTGCACCGTTCGATAAACTGCCAAGATTGCACACCACTGGCCCGCTGCCATTACAACTACCCTGGCTGGCGGTAGTGGAAATCACCGTTGCTCCGGCTGGCAGTGTGTCCGAGACGGTCACACCGGTCGCATCAGTTTCACCGTTGTTTTTGACACTGATCGAATAAGTCAGCTTTCCACCCGCTACAACCGGATCGGGCGAATCGGTCATGGTGATGCTCAGGTCAGCCGCCGGGCCAAGTTTCGCGACAAACGCATCGCTGCCCTTGAACGTCTGCACCGGATTCACCGTCGGGAAGTTTGGCGAAGTAGTGTTGCCGACGACGTAAGCGTTACCGGCGCTATCAAACGCAATGCTATTGCCCTGATCATTGCCGAACCCGCCGAGGAAAGTTGAATAAAGCAGTTTCGAGCCCGCCGGATTGAGCTTCGTCACGAAGGCATCACCACCCGCGTATTGCTGCAGGGCGCTGACGGCGGGGAAGTCCTGAGATCCGGTCACCCCCGTGACGTAAGCGTTACCCGGCCCGTCAACCGCCAGCCCGAAGGCCTGGTCGCTGCCGATGCCTCCCAGATAGGTTGAATACTCAATCGCTGAATTGTCGGCTTTGATCTTCGTCACGAAGGCATCCAGAGTCCCGGACAGCGTGTTGTACAGCGGATTGACGGTCGGGAACTCGGGCGAGTTGGTCCACCCCGCCACGTAAACATTGCCCGATCCGTCGAGCGCGACGGCGTTCCCCTGATCCGGGAATGGCCCGCCCAGGAAGGTTGAGAATGAGAACGCCGACCCCGCAGCATTGACTTTGCTGACAAAGACGTCACTGATGCCGCCGAGCGCCGCCTGCAGCGGATTGACGGTCGGGAAGTTCGCTGAGGCAGTCTGACCGGTCACCCACGCATTGCCCGCACCGTCCACGGCGACGGCGCGCCCGAAGTCGTTTTCATCGCCGCCCGCGTACATCGAATAAGCCAGCGCCGAACCGGCCGCGTTGAGTTTCGTGACGAACGCGTCACTGCCCGCGCTCGCCGCGGCGTAAACCTTCGTCGCGCTGGCCGGGTCGGGCGCCACCATGACGATGTTGCGGGTCGTCAGGCCGCCATTACTGAGGCCCCAGTTCGCCCCGCCGTCCGTGCTTCTGAAGACGCCCTGAGGGGTTGACGCATAAATCGTCGAAGGCGTCACGGCATTGACCGCGAGTGAAGTCGGCACGAAACGGACGTTCCTGCTGCCGATCGTGATGGTCATCCCCGAATCACTTGCCTGCCAGCTTGTCCCGCCGTCAATTGATTTGAAAACAACCCCGCTGGATGTCCCCGCTCCCGCGTACAAGGTCGTCGGCGTCTTCGGGTCAACCACCACAGCCGTCGCTTGGAAGGAGCCGCCGAAAGGGTTAATCCCACTGTTGATGGCCAGCCAGGTGCCGCCGCCGTTGGTGGTTTTGAAGAGGCCGAACGACGTGGCCGCGTACAGGGTCGAAGGCGTTGTGGGATCAATAGCCAGTTGGGCGACGGTCGGGATGGCGCCTCCCCCGCCCGGCGTGCCTGAGAGTCCGTTGTTCGCCGGCGCCCAGCTGTCGCCCCCGTTGGTTGACTTGTAAACGCCGCTCGTCAACCCGACGTAAAGCGTCGCGGGGGTTATCGGGTCAATGACCAGCGAAAGAATTGCCGCCGATGGCAGACCGGTGCTTTTTGGTTCCAGAGTCGTGCCGCCATTGGCGCTTTTGTAAACCGCGCTGGCAGAGCCGAGATAAATCGTCGAAGTGTTTTTCGGATCAATTGCCAGACTGAACAGGCCGGGCTGCACGCCTGAAACCGGCGGCGTCGAACTCGCCAGCTGCCAGCCCGCACCGCCGTCGGTTGATTTGAACAGACTCGTCCCCGCGATGGCGTAAATGACCTGCGTGTTCGAGGGGTCAACTGTAACGGCACGGACGGAACTGACCGGCAGGCCGCTGCTGGTGCTGCCGCCGACGTTCCAGCTGGAGCCCCCGTCGGGGCTGCTGAACAGTGCGTTGCCGTGCCTCGAACTGATTGATCCCGCGGTCGGAAAGTTGGTCGAATCCGTCTGCCCGGTCAGGTAAGCATTGCCGCCGGAATCCAGTGCGATGCCGAACGCCTGATCGGTGTAATCGCCGCCGACGAAGGTCGAATAAGCCAGCGCGGAGCCGCCCGGATTGATCTTCGCGACGAAGGCGTCAAACGCCCCGCCGAGTGTTCGTTGATAAGCGCCGGCAGTAGTCGGGAAGTCAGTTGAGCTGGTCGCGCCGGTGATGAAGGCATTGCCCGCGGCGTCAACGGCAATCGAATTCGCGCTGTCGGACCCGCCGCCGCCCAGGTAGGTCGCATAAACGATCTGCGTCCCCGCCGGATTGAGCTTCAGCACAAAGGCGTCGGAGGCCGTCCCGGCCCCTTTGCCTTGCTGGATCGGGCCGGGTCCGGGGAAGTCCGTCGAAGTAGTGCTGCCCGCCAGATAAGCGTTGCCATCCTTGTCAACCGCGATGCCCAGGCCCTGCTCGGTGCCCGTGCCGCCGAGATACGTCGAATAAACCAGCACCGGGTCAATGACGAGTGATTTCCCCGGGTCGTAAGCGCCGAGTTCGAATTCAACCTGCTGCCGTTCGTCGAGCCGGTAATGACAAGCCACTTCCCGCCGCCGCCCGCCCTCTTCCTGCCACGCCGACGGTTTAAGCAGCCGCACGTCGCCGCCCGCTGTGCGCAGCACGAGCGCGCCCTGATCGTCAATATTCATCGTCTGCGAGCCGTCAACCGACAGCCTGATGCGCCGCGGGTCGGCTCCGGGCGCGAGGATGAAATCGTGTTCGAGCTGGCGCTGGTTGCCGTACCAGACCACATCAATTCCGGGCCAGGCGGATTCATATCTGACTCTGGCATAGCCCGGGACGTTCGTGCGCCAGTGCCGTGAGTCGCTGCCGGTCAGGTAATGGCTTCTGCCCGTCAGCTCTTCCAGACCCGCGACCTGCGGCCTCGTGTTCGAGCCGACCAGTTTCAGGCGCACCACGGATGATTGCGGGTTGCGGATCAGGGCCGGGGTGGTGGCGGACGTGATGAAAGATTCAGTTGCCTCCCCGGCAGGCGCCGCGCCTTCGGGCTTCTGCAACCGCAACACGGCTTCCTGCGGGGTCAGAAAGAGCGTATAGCCGCTGCCGCGTGAGATGAATCTGACGCGCGGGTCGGTCTGGCCACGGTTAGCTTCAAACTGCATCGGCAGCCTTCCGTAAGTCGGACCGACCTGCACGCCGGTGGCGGAATCGAACGGATTCAATGCGGGAAGAGCCGCCGCTACGGCTGGCCCGACCTGACGCGGCGCCGGGCCGGGCAGAAGATTGATTGTGGCCGAAACTGACGACGATGAATTCGGGCGCGGTGACCTGACGGCGAGTACCCAGGCTCCGGTCAGGGCGGTAGCAGTAATGAGCAGACCGGAGAGCAGCCTGGCGCAACGAGTCTTCATCTTTATCTCCTCCTGTTGATTCTTCCGGATCAGGTCGCTGACCTGACATGAGTTATTTGATCTTGGGTTCCGGCGGTATTCGCTGATCTGCCGTCAACGCTCAAACTGCAGCCTGCTTCGTCGGACCCGGTCAGATCAACCTGCACCCTGCAGGCGGCCCGAACATGCGTCCAGATACCTCCGGCCGCAGAGAAGAAGAGCGGGGCGTCCTGGAATGGACGCTCAGGCCGCGATTCTCCATAAACCGATCCCCGGGCGAGACCGGGAGATAGCCCTTACATTTTCCGAATCTGCTCTCTGAACCAGAGTGCGTGGATTATTGCGACAAAGGTCAGGGCCGAGTTCCTGACGATGACGGTAAAGTTCGCCACACCCACCGCAGGCTGATACGGGATGATGTTCGGGTGAGTAGAACTACTTACCCTGTTTTTGATCAGGCTACAACCGGAGCCGGTATCACTCCCTGTCACTTTATCCTGACAGGTCGGGTGTGCTGATTGAGGATCTTATTTACAACGCTGATTGGCAGTAAGGCTCGCTCGCTGCGGGAGGGAGTTTACGATTGCGGCCAGTAACACGTCAACGAAATAAATGTTGTTGCGGTGGCTGAGGAACAGTCTTGCGAAGCCCTGATCAGGCAGTGTTTCGCGGAAGAGATTTCCACCTGACCCCGGCTTCACCGGCGATACCCGAAGACTAAGCGCCGGGCTTCGGCGCGGTCAGGTCGAAGGCGACCACCTGCGACTGGAATCCGCAGCCTTTGTGCGAACCGTCGCAGAAAGGCTTGTTGCTGCTCTGGCCGCAACGGCACAGGAAGATGGCCTTCTTGTCGCCCAGTTCGTACTTCCCGCCGCTGCCGTCGTAAAGCTCGACTTCGCCCTCGACCTTGATCGAGCCGTTGTTGTTGATGATGATTTTTGCAGACATTCGACTCTCCTTCTGTGGCTTTGATGTAAGTGACGGATGACTCGGTCCCGGGCCACATCATAAGTTGACCCCGGCCTTTCGCTCAAGCAGGCAGCGCCGCAAGCAGCCGGTCTGTCTCTTCCCGCGTGTTGTAAAAGTGCGGCGAGATGCGCAGGCGGCCGAGGCGCGGCGTCGTGATGATCTTCTGTTCGTTGAGCAGATTATATAAATGGTCGGCTGAATATTTGTCGTGCTGACAGCAGATGATGGCCGAAGCCTCCCCGGCGCGGCGCGAGCTGACAACGCGGTAGCCGCGTTCCTGCAACCCCGCGCAGAGATAATCCGTCAGCCCGAGCAGATAACTTTCAATCTTCTCCGGCCCGACGCGGAGCATCAGCTCAATCGCCGCGCCGAGGCCGAAGACGCCCGCGCTGTTGAGCGAGCCCGGCTCGAACCGCTTCGCGCTATCGGCACAGCCCTGATCGTAATTCTCATAATCGTTCGGATCTTTCACCGAGAGCCAGCCGACGACCGTCGGTTTCACGCGCCGCATCGCCCGCTCGGAAACGTAAAAGAGCGCGACGCCGTCGGGGCCGAGCAGAAACTTGTGAGCATCAGCCGAAAGCGCATCAATGCAATCGCGCTCGACATCAAGCCGGAGCGCGCCGAGCCCCTGAATCGCGTCCACGACGAAGAGGACATCCCGCTCGCGGCAGTAACGCCCGATGGCCGTCAGGTCGTTGCGAAAGCCGCTCGCGAATTCGACGAAGCTGAGCGCGACAACCCGCGTGCGGTCGTCAATCAGGCCGAGAATCTCTTCAGTCTCGAGCCGCCCGTCGCGCTCTTTCGCCCGCCGCACTTCCACGCCGTATGCCTGCCTGAGCCGCATCCAGGGCTGCACGTTCGCGGGGAATTCGCAATCGGCGCTCACCACGTTGTCACCCGCGCGCCAGTCAACTCCGTTGGCGATCATCGCCAGCCCCGAAGAAGTGTTGGGCGCAAATGCGATCTCGCGCGGCTGCGCGTTGATCAGGCGCGCGGAAAGCTCGCGAACGCGCCTGACCGCCGCACCCCACTCCTGCCAGTTCACAAGGCTTTGTTCACGCAGGCTGCTGATGTGTTGCTCCATCGCTTCGTAAACGGGTTGCGGCAGCGGCGCGACGGCGGCGTGGTTGAGGTAGACGTAGTTTTTTGTGATCGGGAAAAGATCGCGAATTTCTTCGTTCATAAGGTCAACAGGCGAAAAGCAATTGACTCCCAGTCAATAGATCTCACCGGGGTTGAATTTCGATAACTTCAACAGGTAAAGGCAGGCCTCACGGTAACCGCCGCTTTCGGGTGACCAGCGATTAACCAAGTGATAGCGGTTTTCTCTGATACCTTCAAGAATCCACTCCGCCCCATCATTCCCCAAGGCGTCATCTTTCGTCGCGAGTTTCCAGTAACATATGGCTCCAAGCTGGCGAACAAATTCATCCCACTCGCTTTGTGTGATGTGATGAAGCAGATGCCTCCCCTCGCCGCGAGGGTTACAATCGCGGTGAGCAAGAGAAAGAGAGAGGAGGCACCATGCCGATCTATTGTGGCGTTGATTTTCACTCACGGCAACAGACCATCGCCTGGTGTGA
>DASRDU010000169.1:0-34879 GCA_035652435.1 Blastocatellia bacterium | reverse complement strand
ACCTTTGATGGCCTCCAGCGCGATCTTCGCTTTGAGATCAGCGCTCCAGGTTTTCCGCTGCTTCTTCATTTGTTCCTCCGGGGTGGGCAGCAGCGATTTTACATCTTAAACCGTGGTCTGAAATTCGGGGTACATCATAGACTGTTTCAATAAATTCCCCTTCCCTGTATGCACCGAACAACAGAGAGCTAGCATCCGCGCCCTCGGCGAATCGCTCGACTCCCACCGCAAACGCCAGCAGGCGCTCTATCCAAACCTGACGATCACCGAGATGTACAACGTCCTCGAAAAATTGCGCGCCGCCGCTCCGCTCACCGACAAGGAACGTGCCATTCACGAGCAGGGGCTGGTATCGGTACTCAGACAAATCCACGACGATCTGGATGCGGCTGTGGCTGAGGCTTACGGCTGGCCCGCAGACCTGAGCGATGAAGAGATTCTGGAACGGCTGGTCGCGCTCAACGCCGAACGCGCCCGCGAGGAGCGCGCGGGGTTGATCCGCTGGCTGCGGCCCGAATATCAAAACCCGGCGGGCGCGGTGCAGTCGGGCTTCGAGGCCGGTAGTCAAGCGGCTGAAGCCGCCACGACGAGCAGGGAAGAAAAACTGGCTTGGCCGAAATCGCTGGCTGAACAGGCGCGGGCCGTGCGCGCCGCGCTGGTCGCCCGTCAGGGGGTCGTCACGGCAGAGCAACTGGCGAAGACGTTCAAGGCCGCCCGGGTGGATCGCGTCGCGGAACTGCTGCAAACGCTCGTTTCGCTGGGTCAGGCGCGCGAAGTGGAAGAAGGAAAGTTTGTGGTGTGACCTGATCGAGCGGTTACGACAGCTCGATCAGGAATTCAGTTCGCGGCGACGAAATAACTGTCGAGCGAAAATCTTTCCGTGAGGTAGCGGCGCTGCCAGGTCGCATCAATCCGGTCGAGCAGCAGGCCTTCGACTGCGCCCATCGGGTAGAAAGCACTGCGCTGTGATTCGGCGAGATTCAGTCCGGTCAGTTTTTTCAGCAGGCCATTCAGGATGTCTTCGGCGACCTGCGCGTAAGGGGTGAAGTCTTTGAGCGCGCGGAATTCCCTGCCCGGCTCGTATCTTTTCGCCGCCAGCTTCGCCACGCGGTATTCGGTGTATCTCGCGATGCCTTCCTGCCAGAGCTGGAATGAAAGGTAGCGATAGTCATCGGCAGCCAGCATCTTTTTCAACTCGCCCCGCGCCGCGAGGTAAGCGGCGAGCTTCGATTTGAAGTCGCGGTCATCGGCCTGTAATGCCGCTGCGAGCATTTGCGCCTGTTTTGAGAAATGGTCTTTCACTTCCGCAGCAGTATAGGGGAAGGCGTAATTCAGCATCCACATTCCCGTCTGATCGCCGCGCGAGAGCCCGAGGGCGTTGACGCCTTCGTAATACCACGGCTGCGAATACTGCCACTGGTGAAAGTGTTCGTGCAGCAGCGTCACGACCCAGCGGGTCGAGGTTTTATCCGCTGTATTTTCCGCCTGCCCGATGACGATGGTCGGGACGGCGCTGCCCGGCACGGCGGGGAACGTGGCCTGAAGCTGCGGCGAGTAAGTTCGTTTGCGAAACCAGACCTTAGACCTGAGCAGCGCGTCATCACCGAGTGAAACGAAATCCGCGGAAGGCTCAGGATGGCGGATCAGGAATTCCTGCTCAGGCGTCACGAGCAGCACCGCGAACGGAGCCCTGCCCCACCCCGGCCAGACCTGATCCTCAATGGTTTCGCCAAGGCGGAAAGCTTCGGCCAGGCGGATGCGGTCAATCTCGGACAATCCCGGCTTGTCCTGCGCGGCGGCAGTGTGGACAGACAGAAGTATCAGGAGCGCGGCAATGAGTCCGATCTTCACGGCATTTCCTCCACCAGCTTCAGTCCTGCCTTTCCCACTTCGTGCTGTCAGTCGGGCGCGGCCACTGCGAGGTGTAGCAGTTTCCGTCGGGCGTCACATAAAAGTTCGACCAGAGCGTGGTGCGCGGCGCGGCCCTGTCAGAATTCGCCGGGCCGTTATCGAACGGCTTGGTCAGCCAGACGCCTTCACGCGTGACCGTGCGGTTGAGCTTCGCGTCGAAGATCGTCACCTGGTAACTGGTCATCAGCGTGGCGAACTTCGTGCGCGCCGATTCGGGGATTCTCGATCTGAACTGAATCGGGTCGCTGAGGCTGGTCCTGTCCGCCAGCGTGAACAAACCTGCTTTGCTGAATGACCCCTCGGCGAGCAGGATTTTATCCCTGAAATCTTCCGGGCGCGGATTCCAGGCGACTGCTCCCGCGCCCGGAAGCAATCGCTCACTGATCGCCCTCTGTTCTTCGGCCTCAGGAATGAACCAGACCTGCCAGCTTGCTTCCCAGCGGCTGCCGGGCAGTTGTGCCCCGGGCAGATCAACCAGGACGGTTTTCAATTGCAGCGTGTCAGCGAACAGTTCCGGCGCACTCACACCGGGTTCACTCATCCTGTAGTTCCGCGGCCTCTGCCTCCCCGCAGCCGCAGCCGCTCTCACCGCCTTCCTTTCAGCGGCGGGGGACGGCGAATTAGTCACCCAGGGGCCTGCCTCATCCGCCGCGCCGATCAGACAGCAGTTATTGTCAATCGCGCCGCGCCAGAGTTCATCCGGCTGGTAATCAGGGTCGTGTCGCACCCACAGATTCCAGCTCCCGCTGCCGCCCACAATCGGGGAGGCCGAGGTCCATTCGTACTGATCACTGCCGACGGTGAATCTCATTCTGTTGCCCTCGATCACGCCGATTTTCTGGAAGTCGTAACCTTCGCGCGGGACGAGCGAGCAGATGAAACGCCCGTGCCCCGGCAGATAAAACCAGATCAGCGCGCCTGACGCTCCACCTTTGGGAACGTCCGCCGTCAGTAACTGTCCGTTCAGATATAACCGGTAGTTGCTGACCTTCAGTTCCACCTGATTGACGGTGAAGTCACGCGGCGGGCCCGGTGACTCCGGCGCGGCCGTGACTGAGGCACTCAGCGAAAACCTGATCCGGTCGCCGATCTCCGTCTTCGTCGCACGATTGACGGCGAGGATCATTTCAATGCTCCACCCGTCTTCGACCACGTCAGTTTTCGGCAGGTGCAGTCGGGCCGAAATGTCCTGCACGCCCGGCGGAAAGCCCCGGAACCATTTGCTCTCGCGCAGCCGTTGTTCGGCCGCCGGGTTGAGAGGTTTCACCGTATATCGGATCTGTTTTGTGCCCGGGATCGGCTCGGCCTCCAGATCGTAGCCGAACCAGACGCCGGTCTCTTCGTCAATCAGGATGCGGCTGATCGAATTGGATTGTGAGTAGAGCGCCGTAGTCTGATTGCGGGACTCGCCCGGCTTGTCGTTTACCAGCAACTGCGTGCTGAAGCTGACCGTCACCCCGTTATCGAGTCTCGCCAGTCCGCTGTGGTCGCGCGCCCTCCTCCTTTCTTCCTGGGCAGATGTGATCGCGGTCAGTGCGGCCAGCAGCACCCCGGTGATCACCGCGCTCATCATCAGTTTACTTTTCATTCTCATCACCTCCCCGGATGACTTTGATCTTCAGTTCCTGCGGCGCTTCAAATCCGGCCAGCCGGGCGCGCGTGAAATATGTGCTGTCGTCGCCGGCAATCTGTAACAGCTTTGGTGCCGGCTGACCATTCGTCGCGGGAGCCAGTCGGGCCTTTACGTCTGCCGCCCCGTCGCGGTAAACGACGCGCGTGACGTATTGCTTCTGCGACACGATTTTTTCGTGGACGACCGGCAATTCGATGATTCTGGTCTGGTCCGTCTGTGGCGGTGACATAACCACCGTGACGCTGCCCGCCGACTTTGCCGCCACCCACACCGCACCGATCATCAGCACTGCTATTGCTGCCGCCACCGGGATCGGGACATGGATTGATGAAGTCAGGATGCGTTTCCAGAGCGGCATTCGTCTGTGGCTGAACTGCTCGCGATAAGCGGCCATCACGCGCGCGTCGAGCGAGCGCGGCACGTCCGGCGCGACCCAGCTTTCGAGCAGCGCGCCGAGTTCACGATCTTCCGGGATCGGCGGCCCATCATTTCTGTCTTTATTCAGGTCTTTCATCTTTGATTCCTTTTCATCAGACCTCTGGTAAAAGTCTGGTGAGTCTCGAGCGTCAGTAGCCCGAAAGGAGGGCTTGAATGTAAGCCCTCCTTCACAGTCGGGCTACTGACACTTTTGCAATTGCCCGGCGACCGGCGACCCGTTTTTCAAATAAGGCGCGAGCAGGCGCCTGAGGTTCTCGCGCCCCCGGTGCAGGCGCGATTTCACCGTCCCGATCTCCGTGCCGACGATCTCCGCGATCTCGGCGAGCGACAGCTCTTCATACTCAAAGAGGATCATCGCCTCGCGCTGGGCGAGCGGCAGGGCGGCAATCGCCCTTTGCACGGCATCGGAAAGCTCCGAATCGAGCAGCCGGCTTAAGGCTTCGCGTCCCCCGGCCGGCTCGGATTCTTCGACCGGATTTTCCATCACGACTTCATTACCCTGCCGGTGAAAATGCTTGAGCGCCTGATTCCTGACCGCGCCGTAAAGGTACGTCCGCAGGCGGGCGCGCGACGGGTCAAAGCCCTGTGGGCGGACGACCAGACCGAGGAAGCAATCCTGCGTGATGTCTTCGGCGATCTCGGCGCTGTGGCACAGCCGGAAGGCGAACCGGAAGACGGCGTCGCGGTGGCGTTCATAGAGCGTTCTGAACGCCGCCTCGTCACCGCAACCGGCCTCGGCGAGCAATCTTTCGTCGGTCATTTTCGGGCAGCCCCTGATCTCGGTCATTCACTGGTGAATTACGGGCAGGCGGCGGGAAGTTCCGGCAGGCGGGAGAAAAATCTGAGGTGAAGAAGCGCAGTGATGAGAAGAGTACAGGACACGGGTGACCGGGGCTGACCCTTACGGATTAATCCGCGGTTTGCCCGTGCGATCCATGTCCTGTCCCCTTATTCAGTGACGCGGATAACGGTGCGATGAAGCCCGCGCGTCCGAACGCCGCCGCACGGAGTCCCATTCGAACACCTGTCTCGCCCGCTTGTTCTCGCGCGCGGAACTGAGCAGGTCGAGCAGCTCGTCTTCGATCACTTCCGGGTGCGCTCGCTCGCGCTTCATGGCCTCCATGATCGAGACGTAATCAAGAACTTCGTGGATTTCGTTATCTGAGAGATGGTCGAGTTTGAAGAGAAGCTTCTCTCTTTCGTTCAGTCGTCCGCCCATAATTGCCTCCATTGCGGCAGGCGACCAAACCGGGTGGGCGCGCAGATCAACCTGCCTGTTTTGGCGTAGTGCGCTCGGGAAGCGCCAGCAGTTGATTCATGTTCTGATGATTTTCCTCGTCCTTGTTTTACCGCGTCAGACTCTGCCGCGCGCGGTCAGCCTGGTAATGTTAATTGCCTCCGAATCCGTGGGCACTGCTTCTTCGATCTTTGACGGCCAGATGATAGTACAAAAGCGGCGGACAGTGAATAGCTGACAAGGGCGCGTTGTCCTCGCCCTCAGCCTGCGCGCCCGGGGGCATTATTATTTGCCTTCCGCCAGCCGGTTGTATTTCCTGAGCGCCTGACGGAGCTTGTCGTGCGGCAGCGCAACCACCTTGCGGTCATTGATGCCGGTCATCGTTTCCGCCGCCACGAGCGCGTTGACGACGGCCTCTTCAGTCGCCTGCACTGTGGCTTCAAACAGCGGATTGATGCGGTCATTCGGCAGCATCGTCAGATTGGTCGTGCCCGACGGTTTGGCGGCTTCCGGGTTGGCGGTTGAAAAAGCAACGAAGATGTCGCCCGAGCTGTTGCCCGCGACGCTGCCGTTGCGCGCGAGGCCCATCGCCGCGCGCCGGGCGAGCCGCTTCAACTGATGCGGCAGCAGCGGCGCGTCAGTCGCGACCACGATGATGATTGAACCGGTGTCAGTGCTGGCATCAGTCAATTGAGAGATCTGTGTGCCTTCGGTAATTTCAAGCCCGACCGGGACTCCGGCGATGCGCAGTTGGTTGCGGCGCCCGTAATTAGCCTGCACCAGCACGCCCACTGTATATCCGCCGAGCTTTTCGTCAATCTTTCTCGAAGCGGTGCCGATGCCGCCTTTGAATTCGTGGCAGACCATCCCGGTTCCGCCGCCGACGTTGCCTTCGGCGACCGGCCCCGACTTCGCGCCGTCGAGGGCGGCAAACGCATGCTCCGGCCTGACGTGATAGCCGTTGATGTCGTTGAGCCCGCCGTCGTAAGTTTCCGCAACGACCGGTAATCCCCAGGGCTGCGCGGTTTTACTGAACTGCTTCGCCTGCCACACGAGTACGGCATCGCGCACGACGCCGACGCTGTGAGTGTTGGTGATCATCACCGGGCCTTCCAGAAAACCCGACTCCTCGATCCACGTCGTGCCGGTCATCTCGCCGTTGCCGTTGAGCGAAAACCACGCGGCAAAGACCGGGTCGTTCGATTGTCTGCCACGCGGCAATATAGCTGTCACCCCGGTGCGCACCGGGCCTTTGCCGACTTCCAGTTTCCCTTCGCCGGAAATGAGCGTGGTGTGACCGACTTCGACGCCTTTGACGTCGGTGATCGCGTTGAGCGGCCCCGGCGCGCCGTCGAAGGGGACGCCAAGGTCGCGAGCGCGTGGTTTGTTTTGAGCGGATGCGTTGATTGACATCATCAGTGCAACAAGCAGTGTGACGGGCAGGCTCAGGGCGCGTCGGTTCATGACGATCCTCCGGTTGCGACAAAGAGCAGCGGCTCACGAAACGGCAAAGTGCGCCTGATCGTGAGCCGCTGCTGCTTACTCACTTTTACAGCTAATCCCTGCTCGCCACCGACTTCTTCTGCCCGCCGATCTCCTTGAGCAGTTCCTGCACGGCCGTTTCGAGCTGACGGTCGCGGCCCGCGAGGTTATCTTCCGGCGTGTTCTCGACCGGGATGTCGGGCTGCACGCCGTAATTCTCCATATTCGTCCGCTTCTGGTCGGCGAGGAAGACGCCGACGCCCGGAGTGCGGACGGTCGAGCCGTCAATCAGCGAATAGCTGCCCGTGCCGATGACCGCGCCCATCGTCGGCGTGCCGATCACCTTGCCGAGCCCGAGCGCGCGGAAACCGGCGGGGAACATTTCGGCGTTGGAAGCCGAGCGCCAGTTCTGCAGGACGACCTTCGGCCCGAAGAAACCGGCGAATGGCCGGCCCGTCGGCTCGGTGCCGCGCGGCTGCCAGATCTGATACTGGCGCTGAACCAGAATGGCGAGCAACTCCTGTTCGATGTTGCCGCCGCCGTTCCAGCGCTGGTCAATCACCAGGGCTTCCTTGTTGCGGTTCTCGCGCAGCTCCTTCTCGAAGCGGCGCAGCGACGGCGGGTTCATCGCCTGGATGTGCAGGTAGCCGATGCGACCGCCCGACAGCTTCTCGACCGTCTCGCGCCGCTGTTTGACCCAGCGTTCGTAACGGAGCTGGCTGTAAGCGGCCGTCGGGATCGGCTCGATGCGCGTCTTCCACGCGCCCTCTTCCGAAGGTTTGTTATTGAAGGTCACTTCGACCTTACGATTCAGGCGGTAATTGAGCAGCTGCCAGTAATTATCACCGGCCTTGACCGGCTTGCCATTGATGGCGATCAGGTAATCGCCCGCGCTCACTTTCACCCAGTCCTTATCCGCCGGGCCTTCTTCGTACACGTGAGTGACCTTGTAACGGCCGGCCTGATCATCGGCTTCAAGCTCGACGCCGAGGTGGGCGGTCGAGACGGAACTCTCGCGCCCCTGGAATCCGGGCGCGGCCCCGGTGTGCGAGGCGTTCAGCTCGCCGATCATCTCGTTGATGATGTTGAGCAGTTCCTGACGGTCGCCGACGTGTTCGACCAGCGGCTGATACTTCGCGCGCATCGCGTCCCAGTCGTGCCCGTGCATCTGCGGGTCGTAGAAGCGATACTTCATCGTCCGCCACGCATCATCGAACATCTCGGCCCATTCGGCGGGCTTCTCAATGCGCACTTTGGCGTTGAAGCTGACGCGCCGCCTCGCGGCTTCTCCACCACCGCCACCAGCGCGACCTGCCCCTGCTGCCGCGGCTGCGAATCCGCCGGCGCCACCGGGGGCCGCGAGCGGCACTGAGTAAACTCCGTTTCCCTCCCTGAAGAAGAGCGTGCGCCCGTCGCGCGTGACGTTGAGGTCAGCGATGCCCCCGCCGAACCCGCCAAAACCGCCGCGCCCACCGCCGCCTTCTTCATCGCCACCGCCCGCGCCGGTCGTGACGCGCGCGAGGCGCCGCCCGTCTTCCTGAATCGAATAGATCACAGGCACGTTGCGCGTGGTCGCGGGCTCGGTGGTCACGAAGACGATGGTGCGGCTGTCGGGCGCGATGGTGTAGTTGAAGACTGCGAACGGCATGCGCGTGACCTGACGCGTGCGGCGCTTGAGCCCCGCCCAGTCAATGTTGACATCTTTCGGCGGCTGGTTGCGCTGCGCTGCGCCACGGCGCGCGGCCGGATCGCCCGCTTGGTCCGTCTGATCGCCTTGTTCGGCGCGCTCTTCAGGGTCACCGGGATCGCGCTCCTGCCGTTCGAGCATGATCGAATAGATCTGCGCCGACGGGCGATCCCCACCTCCGCCGCCTCCGCCGAAGCCTTCGCTGCGGACGAAGAAAAGTTTCTTACCGTCGGGCGCGAAACGCGGGTTGAGGTCACTATACGAATCGAACGTCACCTTCCGTTCCTCGCCGCCGCCTGAAGGGATCAGGTAGATGTCGCTGTTGCGCGTCTGGTCCTGCTTCGAGCAGGCGATCCATTTGCCGTCGGGCGACCAGACGGGCGCGCTGATGTTGCCGTATCTCGACGAAGTGAGTTCGGCCGTCTGTTTCGTGTCAAAGCTGTATTTGCGCAGCTTGCTGTCTGACGCGGTGAAGGCCAGCTCCTTCGAGTTGGGCGACCAGCTCATCGCGAACTTGAGCGTGTCGAGGTCGGTGATCTTCTGCGGCTCGCCCGCGCCGTCCGAAGCGATGACGTAGATCTCTTCGCGCCCGCTGCGGTCGGAGATGAAGGCGATCCACTTGCCGTCGGGCGAATACTGCGGCTCCTTGTCGCGCGCTGGGCTGTCGGTGATCTGCCGCAGGTCACCTTCTTCGGTCGGCGCGGTGAAAATCTCGCCGTGAATCGAAATAGCAATGCGGCGGCCCGTCGGCGCGAGCGAGTAATCGTCGGCCTGCGAATTGAAATCGCGCACCTCGGTCAGGTTCTCCTGCGTCTCGGCGGCGATGTCGAGTTTGACGGGCGTTGCCTTTTTAGTCGCGACATCCAGCTTCCAGACGCCGAAGTCATGCTCGAAGACAATTACTTTGCCGTCGGCGCTCATCGCGGGCCAGCGCACGTCGCCCGTCGTGAATGAAGAGACCTTCTCGGCCTTGCCGCCATTTTCAGCCACGCGCCAGATGTTGGTCAGGCCTTTGCCGTCGCGGTCGCTGACGAAGTAGATGTGGCCGTCCTTACTCCACATCGGCCACGAATCGAGGCCGTCGAAGTCGGTCACGTCGGTGAACTTCCTGGCCGCGATGTCCATCACGGTCACGTCGGTCTGGTAAGCGCCGCGGTAATATTTGCGCCAGTAGACCTGCCCCTTGCGGTTGATCGCGAGTTTGCTGCCGTCGGGCGAGTAAGTCGCCCAGACGCCCATGTCCGCGCCCGCGTTGCGCTCCGTGCCGCTGTCAATGTTCACGGTGTAGAGCTTGCCCATGAAGTCTTCGCCGCGGTTGCTTGAAAAAAGAACCGTGCGCGAATCGGGCGACCAGCCCTGCACCGTGTCATCGGCCGAATGAAAGGTCAGCTGCTTTGCCGCGCCGCCTTCAACCGGGATGATGAAGACATCGAGGTTGCCGTTGCGGTCGCTCGAAAAAGCGATCCACTTGCCGTCGGGCGAGAAGCGAGGGTAAACGTCGCGCGCCTTGTGGACGGTCAGGCGCCGCAGGTTCTGGCCGTTCTCATCGGCGGTCCAGATGTCGCCGAGGTAGGTGAAGGCGATGCGTCCCTGGTGGTAGTGCGGGTAGCGGACGAGCCGCGCTTCGCGTCCGAGCGCGGCGAGGGGCAGGCAGAGTGCGAAGAACACAACGAGGGCATGGGGCCTTTTCATAGTTCCTCCTGTTGCCGGGCAAACCGGCAGGAGTGCCCGGGCGGGTTTTCGCTTACTTCCTTGTTTCTGCTGAAGCCACAGCTCTGGCTTCCGTCGGTTTTGACCGCGTGACGCCGAGGTGCGCGTCAATCCACGCCAGCTGGCGCTCACAGAGGTCAATCTGATGATTTGGTTCCTGAATGCTATGCCCTTCGCGCGGATAGCGCAAGAAGAGAACCTCGACGCCGTTTTTTCTGAGGGCCCGGTAATACTGTTCGCCCTGCGTGATCGGGACGCGCTTGTCCGACTCGCCGTGCGTGATCATAATCGGCGTCTTCACATGATCCACGTAAGTCATCGGCGACCACTTGCGGTAAGCCTCGGTCGCCTCCCAGGGGTGGCCGGCAAAACCGAATTCCATCAGGCCCGGCACGTCGCTCTGGCCGTGGAAGCTGTACCAGTCGCTGATGCCCGCGTGCCCGATCGCAGCCTTGAAGCGATCCGTCTGCGTGATCGCCCAGAAGGTCATAAAGCCGCCGTAACTGCCGCCCATCACGGCCATCCGCTCCGGGTCAGCGACGCCTCTCGCGACGACCGCATCAACTCCGGCCATGATGTCCTCGAAGTCTTTGCCGCCCCAGTCGTTCACATTCGCCGTGGCGAACTGCTGGCCGTAGCCCGTCGAGCCGCGCGGGTTGGGCATCAGCACGGCGTAGCCGTTGGCGGCCCAGAGCTGCACGCGGCTGTTGAAGCTGTCGCTGAACCGGCCGTACGGCCCGCCGTGAATCTGGAGGACGAGCGGGTAGCGTTTGCCCTCTTCGTAACCGAGCGGCCTGACGAGCAGGCCTTCGATGTCGAGCTTATCCGGCCCCTTCCATTTGATCACTTCGGTTTCGGCGATGGCGAAGTCTTTCAGCTGCGGGTTGGCCCAGGTGATTTTGCGCGTCTGCCAGCCCCGGATCGTCGCCACCCAGATGTCGTCGGGCGTGCGGCTGTCGCTGACCGTGTAAGCGATCATCTTCCCGTCGCCCGAGACGTCGAACTGGCCGTAGTGGCGATTCTCGCGCGTGATCTGCGTGACTTTGCCGCCAGCGGCGGGCGCGCTGAAGATGTGGCTGTACATCCCGACGCCGCTCGTGAAGTAAACGGCCCGGCCGTCGGGCGACCAGTTCAGCCCAGGGCCGGCTGACTCGAAAAAGTCCTTAGTCAGGTTGCGCGGCGCGCCGCCCTCGGGCGAGACGACCAGCACGTCAGTTTTCGCGGCCCATGATTTCGGCTCGGTATTGGCGGTGTAAGCGATCCATTTGCCGTCGGGCGACCAGATGGGCCCCGTGTCGGCCGCAGGGTTGGTCGTCAGCTGACGCGGCGCGCCGCCGCTGGCAGCAACGACGCAGATGTCCGTGTTGCGGTCTTCCGAAAGGTCAATGAAGCTGCTCTCCTGCAGGCCGCTGCGCGACGAGGTGTAAGCGATCCATTTGCCGTCGGGCGACCACTGCGGCCCGGCGACGGTGAAGGGGCCTTCGGTGACACGCTTCTTTTCCCTCGTCTCGACACTGATCGTCCAGAGGTGCGAGTACGTGAAATCGCTGTCCACCACGATGGTGTCAAACCGGTCTTTTCTCCTCTTCTCGCGCGCTTCCTTGTCTTTCGGCGCGTCGCGGGTGACGAAAGCAATGCTTTTGCCGTCCGGCGACCAGCGGAACGAAGTCACGCCGTTCTCTTCGGCGGTCAGCTTTTCGGCTTCGCCGCCGGCGACGTAGATGGTCCAGATCTGATTGCCGCCCGCGCCTGAGCTGCTGCGGTCTGTGAGAAAGGCGATGCGCGTGCTGTCGGGCGACCACTGCGGCGAGGTCTCGCCCCTCGCGCCGCTTGTCAGCCGGATCGAGCGCCCGCCGTCAACCGAGGCGAGCCAGACGTGTGAAATCCGGCAGTTCTCCTTCTTCTCCCACTCCGAGATCGTGTAAGCGACCCACTTGCCATCGGGGGAAAACTGCGGCCCGGCGACGTTCCTGACCGCGAGGCTGTCTTCGATGGTCATGCGCTTCTCGACGCCCGCCCCGAAGGCAGACGCGGCGAGCAGCAGCACGAGAGTGATGGAGGCGACGGTTCGTTTCATGCTTTCTCTCCCTGGAAAATCATTCGAAAGTCACACGACCACAAAGGTGGAATCAGGCTTTCGTGTGACGAAGAGGTGCTGGTCTCTGGCACAAGCGGATTTTGCAGATTATCTCCAGGCCGCAGTCGCAAGATCCGCCACGACCTTTTACTGAAGCCGGACACTGATTGTGGGTGAGGATTGACGATGGGCCCGCAACCAGAGAATCAGGTCTTCTGGCTGCGGCCAGATGCGATGCGGCTGATCTGCCAAATCTGATAAGTAATCAATTCATTTTCACCGGCAGCAGACCGCCTGGAAGCGCGCACGAACGGGTGTCGGGGTGTACACCATTATGGTCCGAGCGCTGGAATATTACCCGCTGCTTTCGAACAGTTCAACCCACCATTTCGGGAGATCCCGGTTTCACGTCTTTTCCGCCCTTCCTGCGCGCGCCCAGAAGATTATTGACAACGAGACAAAGGCAAAGGTATAAGAGTCAGGCCCATCCAGCAGGAACCCCTCCCAGGAAGGTTCTCAAAAGCCGGCCCCTCGGACAATTTGCGAAATGTAAAAACAGTCGCGATGTTCCAGAACAAGACGGCCGGCCTCGGGCAGGAGGGGTGGACACGCACCACCAGACGCCGGATTGTTTCGAGACAGACAGACTTCCGCCCTTGGGCGACAACGCCTCCGGCGCAGCCGGAAGCGCCCCGATCATCTCCCGAAGCTTCTCTCTAATACCTTAAGTCCCTCTCGTCATCAGACTGCTGATTTCATTTCCTCCTGCACCCTGGCAGGGAAAAAAACCCGGAACGGCCCACCAAAGCGCGGCACTGGCCGCCCGGCCCCTCGAGACCGGTCTGAATCACAGGAGCGCAGTCATGATTTATCCATCTTCCGTTTTCACCCCCGGTTTGAAAGAGCGGGCCGTTCGGCTGGCGTTTCTCGCCATCATCTTACTGGCGGCCACCGGCGCGGTCAGGGCGGATGCGTATTTCAATGTCGGGAGCTTTACCAAAGCGACCGGCGGCGCGCCAGCCACGCAGAATATCAATCACGGGCTGGTGGACTCGGGCGGAGCGGGAGTCACGCCCAAGGCCATCATCTTCTGGATGGAAGGCAGGACCAACAGCGGCGCATTCGGCGCGAGCTATCTCTCCGCCCTGGGCCTTGTGGATCAGAGCCGGGCGGGCAAGTCCGGGGCGGCCGGCAGCCAGGATAACGTCGGAACCTCAAACGCCAGCCGACGTGTTGCCAACAAGGCGATCACTATTATTCAGTGGGGCGAGACCCTGCTGGCGGAAGCCGACGTCTCTGCGTGGAACGGCACCACCTTTACACTCAACTGGACGACTAATAACAACCAGCCTTACGTCATCCACTTCCTCGCGATGGGCGGGACCGACATTTTATCGAAAGCAGTCAACTGGACGATGCCGGCCGCCACGGGAGACGTACAGGTGACCGGCGTCGGCTTTCTGCCCGACCTCGTCCTGCATGTACACACAGGTTCCGGTAACACCGGGGCCGTCGGGACCAACAGCTCCAACGCCGCCCTCGGGTTCGGGGTGATGGACGCGAACAATCATCAGTGGATGAATACCTTCATCAGTCAGGACGCTCAGACCCCGCCCCTCGTCCAGCGGGCGCAGCTGACCAACGCCTGTCTGACCTCCATTGATTCGGGAGGGAATTTCACCAAGATCGCCTCTTACAAGTCAATGGACATTGACGGCTTCACGACCAGTTTCACGACCGTCAACAATACCAATCAGGGCCAGGTCGTCTCGCTGGCGCTGCAGGGCCTCAGCAACAAGCCGGGCAGCTTCAATAAAACGGCCAGCCCGACCAACACCCAGACGATTTCCAACGTCGGCTTCACGCCCAGCGTCATGATGTTCAGCAGTTTCCAGAATGGGGCGAGCGCCACCCCGATAGCGGAAGGCCGCTTCGGGATCGGCGCCTCCAACGTCACCAACGAAAGGAGCGCCGCGTTTACGGAGCGCAACAGCCCGCCGGGCAATTCCGAGGTTGACGGCATCAATAAAACCACCAAGGCCTTCATGAAGGTCAACACCAATTCTCCGGCGGCCGTCGAAGCCGAAGCCGATCTGACCAGCATGGCTGCCACCAGTGGCGGCAGCTTCACACTGAACTGGACGACCAACGATGCGGCGCCGACCGAAATCCTCTTCCTCGCCCTCGCCCCATCCGCGGCGACCAAAGTTGACCTGACCTCCTTCACCGCCCGGCGCTCTCCCCAGGGCACGCTGCTTGAGTGGCGCACCGGGTATGAAGTGGATAACCTTGGCTTCCACCTCTACCGCGAGGTCAACGGCCGGCGCCAGCGCATCTCCCCTTCACTGATCGCCGGCTCGGCCTTCCTCGCCGGGTCGGGCGTCAGGCAGACCGGGCATGCTTATCAATGGCGCGACGACCTGCCCGGCTCCGGCACGGTGGCCCGATACTGGCTCGAAGACGTGGACCTCAGAGGCCAGCGCACCTGGCACGGCCCCGTCATCCCGGTCGAGGGCGACCGGGCGAGTCAGGAGCGCGCGCAGGCACCGCTGCTCAGTCGGCTGGGCAATCCTGCGACACAGACGGAAGGCGTGTCGGCCCGCTCCCCGGACGAAACTCAGACCGAGTCTGCCGCGCAGCCCGAAGCGACGCCGCGCAGCAGGCGGGCGAGCCTGACCGCGCCGACCACGGAGCAGCTTGAAACGCAGTGGGCGCTGGCCGCCGGGGCTGCCGTCAAGCTCTCAATCCGCCAGGAAGGCTGGTACCGGATCAGGCAGGCCGACCTCATCGCCGCCGGCCTCGACCCGGCCACCGACCCGCACAACCTGCAACTTTTCGTTGATGGCCGGCAGCAACCGATCCTCGTGACCGGGGAAGAAGACGGGCGCTTTGATGCGACAGACGGCATCGAGTTTTACGGCACCGGCCTCGACACTGCCTCGACCGACACGCGGGTTTACTGGCTCGTCCAGGGGGAGCAGCCCGGAATGCGCATCCAGGTGGGCGGCAGGCCCGAACGCCCGCGCTCTCCAGCGCCCGGGGCGATCCGGCCATCCCGCATCCGCGGCGCACAGGTCACGACCGACACTGGCAGCGACATCTCCGCAAAGCGCAGCTTCCAGTCCACCGTCGAGCGCAAGGATCACCTGATCTATTTCGCCGCCCTCAGGAACGGCGACGCCGAAAACATCTTCGGCCCGCCCGTCACCAGCGAACCGGTCGAGCGATCAGTCACGCTCGGTCACCTCGACCCTGCGGCGCCGGCTGACGCCACGCTCGAAGTTTCGATCCAGGGTTCCACCGAAACCGATGGCCTGGAGCCGAATCACCAGGTCAGAGTCAGCCTCAACGGCCATGAGGCCGGGGAGATGAAATTCAGCAACCGTGAACTCGCGACCGTGCAGTTTCAGGTTCCGCAAGCCTGGCTCCGGGAAGGCGGCAATGTCGTGCGGCTGGTGACGAGCAGCGGCAGTGAGGACGACGTCAGCCTGCTTGCCGCCCTGCGGATCACTTACTGGCGCACTTACACGGCGGAAGCAGACACGCTGCAATTCACCGCCACGGGCGGCGAGCGCGTGCTGCTCGAGGGTTTTAGCACTCCCGCCGTCCGCGTGTTGGACGTGACGCGGCCGGAGGCGGTCGAGGAACTGCGCGTCCGCGCCGAAGAGTCGCAGTCAGGCTCCGCCATCAGCGTGGCCGTCACTCAGCCGGGGCAGCGGAAATTGATCGCATTCGCCGAAGGGCGGACCGCGGCCCCGGCAGACTTCCATGCCAATCAGCCCTCGCGCTGGCACGAGCCGGACAACCGCGCCGAGGTCGTCATGATCGCGCCGCGCTACCTGCTGCCGACGCTCGCGCCCTTAAAAGCGCTGCGCGAATCCCAGGGCCGCACGGTCGCCGAGGTCGCGCTCGAAGACATTTATGATGAATTCAATTTCGGGGCGAAGAGTCCCGAGGCGATCAAGGAATTCCTCCGCCGCGCTTCAACCACGTGGCAGCAGCAGCCGCGCTTCGTGCTGCTCGTGGGCGACGCGAGTTACGACCCGCGCAATTACCTCGGCCTGGAAAACTACGATCTGCTGCCGACGAAGATGATCGCGACCGCGATCCTTGAGACCGCCTCGGATGACTGGTTCGGTGACTTCGATGACGACGGCCTGTCGGAGCTGGCCATCGGCAGACTGCCAGTGCGGACTTCTGACGAGGCCGAGACTCTGGTGGCGAAGATCGTCGGCTATGAACAGGGCTCATCAGGCGGGCGGAACGACGTTCTGCTCGTTTCGGATTATGACGAGGTGGTCAATTTCGCGTCCTCCACCACCGACCTGCGCAGCCTGCTCCCAGAGACAGTGAATGTCGAGGAGTTGTCCTTCAATGAGAATTCAGACGCGGCGGCAAAGGCAGAACTGCTGGCGGCGCTCAATCACGGGCCGCTCATCGCGAACTTCCTCGGCCACGGCTCGCTCGATGTCTGGAGCCGGCGGGAAATCTTCTCGGCCTCCGACGCGCGGGCGCTGACCAATGGGCAGCGGCTCTCGTTCTACGTCTCGATGACGTGCCTGAACGGATTCTTTCACGACATCTACACGGAATCGCTGGCCGAGGCGGTGCTGAAATCGCCGAACGGAGGAGCCATCGCTGCGTGGGCGTCATCGGCGGTGGTAGGGGCAGTCGGGCAGGAGCAACTCGATCAGGAACTGTTCCGGCGGCTCTTCAGTGATCAGTCGCTGACGATTGGCGAAGCGGTGATGCGGGCCAAGGCCGGAATCCAGAATCCCGACCTGCGCCGCACCTGGATTCTCTTCGGCGATCCGGTCACGAAGCTCAGACGATAAAAGAACGAAGAGGGGAAGAGGAGACAGGGAGAGTGAGGGACGGGGAGAAAGAACTCTTCTCCCCCCATCGCCCCGTCCCCCCTTCTCCTCTTCCCCCTGTCACCCCCTCACTCCTGCCTGCGTCAGGCCTTCTTCCCCGCGATCCGCACGACCACGGTCTTCACCTGAGCGGTGTTCTGCCCGGTTGATGAGTTGCGGGCCAGCTGGCGTTCGGCGCGTGATTTGAGCAGATCCTGCCGATAAGTCTCATCGCCCAGTTGCACGCTCGAAAGGAAGCGCTGATCGCCGTACTGGCTGAAGACCAGTTGCCCGCCGAGCGACTGCCCGGTCTGCTGCGTCGGGATGATCCCCACAATCGCCTGCTCGCCGGTCTCGGCATTCTGAATCACGATCAGCCTGTGCGCCTGATCATTATTCAGAAAATTGATCAGGTAATGGCCAGCCGGCAGCTGCTTATCGCCGGCCGTAAAGTCGAAATCAAGACTGACCTTCAGTCTTTCCACTCTCACCTGAGCGAAAGCCGTGATGGCCGAAAAAGCCAGAACCAGACTCAGCATGGCGACGATCCGCATAACTTTATTTTTCATGTCTACTTTCTCTTCCTTTCGTGCATTTAAGAAAACCTTGTCAGGGCGTTCTGTCCGTCAGTTACAAATACATCTTCGTGCGACGTGACAATCAGTCTGGCCAGAGTCTCATTGTCGCAGTCGTGATTACGCCCCGGTCTGGTGGAGGGTTCTGCGGAGTTGCATTTTATTGCGTCAGGAAAGTATCGAAAATTGATTTTGCGCGGGATTACTTTCGGCGGGCGGATGAGCTTATGTGGTTTTGGTTATCACGACTGAGGAGCGTCCACTGCCGTGTAAAGGCGTCCAGACTTATGGCAGCGGATGTTTCAGATTGATTGCAGCAGAATGATCAGGAGATGTTGGCCGCCGCGCTGCGGGATAAAACGGCTCGCGCTTCGCGCACCAGCCGCGCGGCCTTCTCACCGCTTTCGGCCAGCGCGGTCAGATGTCCCATCTTGCGCCCGGGCCGTGCGGCGAGTTTGCCGTAAAGATGAAGTTTGACTTCGGGGAAGGCGCACGCCGCGGCCCAGTCCGGCTCGCCGTGCTGCCACAGGTCGCCGAGCAGATTCGCCATCGCCGCCGGGCGCAGCAGTTCGGTTGAACCGAGCGGCAGTCCGCAGACGGCGCGCAACTGCTGCTCGAACTGGCTGGTCACGCAGGCGTCGAAAGTGAAGTGGCCGGAGTTATGCGGTCGCGGCGCCAGTTCGTTGACGAGCAGCCGCCCGTCGCGCGTCAGGAAAAACTCGGCGCACATCACGCCGACGACATCGAGTGATTCCAGCACGCTCCGCGTGATCTCGACGGCTTCGCTCTCCACCGCGGGCGGCACGTCGGCGGGCGCAATCGTCACATCGAGGATATGGTGACGATGCTCGTTGTGAACCACGCCGTAATGTGCGAATGAGCCGTCCACCCCGCGCGCCGCGACGACCGAAACCTCGCGCTCGAAATCAATGAAAGCTTCGAGTACCGCCTCCCTGCCGCCGAGCGCGCCGAAGGCCTTTTCGGCTTCGTCCCGCGAAGTGATCTTCGACTGCCCCTTGCCGTCGTAACCAAAGCCCGCAGTCTTCAGGACAGCCGGGCAGCCGATCTCGTCGAGTCCGGCTTTCAGGTCCTCAATCGAGGTGATGTGTCTGAACGGCGCGACGGGAAAGCCCGCTTGCGAGAGGAATGTTTTTTCGCGCAGGCGATGCTGAGTGGTGTGCAGCACGCGACCGCCCGGCCTGACCGGCACGTATTCGGCAGCCGCTTCCACGCAGGCCGCCGAGACGTTCTCAAACTCAAAGGTCACGACGCTCGCGCCGCGCGCGAAGTTTCGCACCTCATCCAGATCGTCGTATGAAGCCCTGATCTCTTCATCCGCGACCTGTCCGGTCGGCGTGTCGGAATCCGGCGAGAAGGTATGCACACGATAACCCATGCGCCGCGCGGCAATCGCGAACATGCGCCCGAGCTGTCCGCTGCCGAGTACCCCTATTGTGGCACCGGGAAGAATCGTGGATGAGTGTTTCACGTGAGAGAGTCCTGCAAAACTTTCCGCGTCTGTTCGGCGCGAAACTGCCGGAGCTTTTCGCGCAGTTCGGGTCTCGTGTTGGAAAGGATCGCGACGGCCAGCAGCGCCGCATTCGTCGCCCCGGCCTGCCCGATGGCGAGCGTCCCCACCGGCACGCCCGCGGGCATCTGGACGATGGACAATAGCGAATCCATGCCGCTCAGTGCTTTGCTCTGCACCGGCACGCCCAGCACCGGCACCGGAGTCTGCGCCGCGACCATCCCGGGCAGGTGCGCCGCGCCGCCCGCGCCCGCGATGATCACTTCCAGCCCGCGCGCCTCGGCCCCGGCCGCGAATTCCGCGAGCAGCAGCGGCGTGCGGTGCGCCGAAACGATCCGGCACTCGCGCGGCACGTCGAAGCGCGCGAGTATCTCATCCGCCTGCCGCATCGTCTCCCAGTCGGACCTGCTGCCCATAATGATTGCCACCAGTGGCCTCGCTGTTGAATCACTCATAAAAAGAAAATCAAAAGGCAAATATCAAAAGGCAAAAGGCAAAAGGTTGGTACTTCTGTTTACTCAAAAGGCAACCGGGTGTGACTTCCCCGCCCACTTTTGCCTTTTGATATTTGCCTTTTGCCTTTTGATTTTCTTTTACGCCCTGAACGTCGGCTTCGTCGTCGCCTTCGCTTTCGCCGCGTCGTAATACATCGTCTGGCCCGACCGGTAAGCATCAATGCCGAGCCGGATCGCGACCATCGCCTTCCAGCCGAGTTCGGCGTCGAAATGGACGGCCTCCTTGCCGCGCGCCGCGTTGATGAAGTTGCCCATGTGATCGCTCGTCCACCCGGGGGCTTCGCCGCCGCTCTTTGCCGCCGCTTCGACATCAATCACCCACTCGTTCGCGCCGTGCTTTGCGGCGAATTCCTTCGCGTAGGGCCGCTCGGCCACGATGCGGAGCTGTTTGCCTTCGAGGTACATCGTCGCCTGCGTGCCGCGAATGAGCTGTGGCTGAAGTCCGGCGGGCCTGCCGTCCGCAGCCGGGCTGCCGGTGAAGCCCGTCGAGTTCAGCATTGACGAGCCGATGAGGACGGCGTATTTGCCCGGGAACTCGATTGACGTGAAGTATGTGTCCGGGACGTCGCGGATGTCGCCGTCAACGGGCGAGTAGATCCCGCCCCCCGCCGTCACGCGGGTCGGGAATTCCGGGTTGCCGACCGCCACCATAATCGGCGAGAGGCGGTGGTAGAAGAGGTCGGTCGCCATCCCTCCCGAATAGTCCCAGTACTTGCGCCAGCGGAAGTAACGATCCTTGTCAAAGGGTCGCTTCGGCGCGGAGCCGAGGAAGGCTTTCCAGTCAATGGTCCGCTCGTTGGCCTCCTCGTCCGGGTCAATCGGCCAGTTCCACTCGCCGGTCGGCGTGTTGCGCGAGTAGCTGGTCGTGGCCCACAGCACCTTGCCGATGGCTCCCTGCGAGATCACCTCACGCGCCTTCCAGAACTGAAAATCGGAGAGGTGCTGGCTGCCGACCTGAAGCACCAGTTTCTTCTCCTTCACCTTCAGCGCCAGATCGCGCGCCTCGCCGATGGTGTAGGTCATCGGTTTTTCCAGATACACGTGCTTGCCCTGATTGAGGGCTTCGAGCGCGTGCCGCGCGTGCCAGTGATCAGGCGTGGCAATGACGACGGCGTCAATATCTTTCCGCGCGCACAGCTCGCGGTAGTCATGATAGATGGATTTATCATCCACTCCGGTCTGCTGCTGACCGCGCTTCTTGCGCTTCTCGTAAATTTCGGCAATCGCGACCGCCTGGACGTCGGCCTTGTCCTTCTGCCGCCTGGAGAGGTAACCCGTGTGAGCGCCCATCCGGTCGCCCATGCCGATGAAGCCGAAATTGACGCGATCATTTGCGCCCAGCACGCGGCGGGTTGAAGTCGAGACCGCGGGCGCGCCGGATAACAGTTCCTCCGCCTGGGCCGACTTCACGAGCAGTGAAGTGCCGATTGAGGCGGCTATCGTGCCGGCCGCGGTTTCGCGAAGGAATTCGCGGCGCGAGGATCTTTTGCTCATGGTTTTATTTCTCCTGTGCGTTATTCAAAGTGACTTTGGCAGATCGGGGTCAGGACTTACGCGCCCTCTTCCGAGCCGGCTTCTTCGCGGGCACGAAGGGCTGGCCGGTTTCGGCCTTCTTCGGGAACTTGACGCGCCGATAGATTTCCGCCATCGGAATGGTGCAGCGCAGCTTCTCCAGTTTCATTTCATCTTCAAGGTCGGTGAGGAGTCTCAGATCCCAGTGCCGTCTGGATTGCCGCGTCATCACCGTCACCTGCGGGCGATGCTGAGCAACCAGGACGTATGTCGTGAGCGATTCGACCTGCTGATACAGATCGAATTTCCCATTGCCATCATAAGCCTGAGTTGAAGATGACAACACTTCGATGACTGTGTGCGGATTGACCAGCATGTCCTCGGTGTCATCGAAAAAGACAGATTGCCCGCAAACGATCACTATATCCGGGTAAACGTAAGGCCCGACCCTCGTGATGCAGACTTTCATATCGGCGGTGAATACATCACAGTTTTTCGCTTTCAGCTTCAGGCCAATTTCTCGCACCAGATTTGATTTTATTCGCCCGTGCGACGCAGTCTCGCCGGCCATCGCGTAAAGCTGCCCGTCGTGATATTCGTGCTTTTCATTAAGGGCAGCCCGCTCAAGCTCCAGATACTCTTCGGGGGAAAGACAAGATTTGATTTCCGGCAACCCCATCTGAATCATCCTTGCCTGAGACGCTCAATCTATCTTCAGCACAATCTTACCTAGTTGCCCGCCTTCCTCCATGCGCTGATGCGCCGCCGGAGTTTCCTTAAGTGAGAAGACCTGATCCACGACCGGCTTCAGTTTCTGATCGGTGTAGAGTTTCAGCATCGCGTCGAACTCGCGATCACTGCCCATCGTCGAGCCAAGGATGCTCAGCTGCTTGAAGAAGATCCGGCGCAGGTCGAGGTGGTGAGCCAGCCCCGTCGTCGCGCCGAAAAATACGATCCGGCCCGCGGGTTTGACGATCTCGACGGCTTTTTCGAGTGTCGCCCCGCCGGCGCTGTCGATCACGACATCGGGCCCCTCGCCGCCGTTGAGTGCAACCAGTTCTTTCGACCAGTTGTCACCTTTGTAATTCACGCCGCCGTCCGCGCCGAGCGCCTTCGCCCTCGCCAGCTTCTCATCGCTGCCCGAAGTGACCAGCACCTTCGCGCCGAGCGCTTTGGAAATCTGGAGCGCGAAGGTCGCCACCCCGCCGCCGATGCCCGTCACCAGCACGGTCTCGCCCGCCTTCACCTGCGCGCGAGTTGTGATGGCGCGGTATGCCGTCAACCCGGCCAGCGGAATCGCGGCGGCCTCCTCCCATGATAAATGTTCCGGCTTTGGCAGGGCGTTTTTCGCCGGGACTTTGATGAACTCGGCATAAGTCCCGTCCTCCGGCAACCCGAGGATGCGATAGTTCTTCGACTGCGCGCGCTCATCGTCACCCCAGTCGAGGCTCGGGTTGACGACGACTTCCCTGCCGGTGAGCGATGAATCAACGCCTTCGCCGACCGCATGGATGACGCCCGCGCCGTCAGAGCCGAGAATGATCGGCAGCTTGATTCCGGCATAGAGCCCGTGCCGAATCCACTGGTCGCGGTGATTGAGCGCCGCGGCCTTGAGTCTGACAACCACTTCGCCGGCGCCGGGCCGCGGATCGGGCACGTCTTCGTAGAGCAGTTTTTCCGGGCCGCCCAGTTCTCTGAGGACAATGGCTTTCATTGCTCGTGTCTCCTCTGATGTCCGGCAAGCTGCCGGCTTGCCGTTGCACTCGTAAAAAGAACCACCCCGTGAGCAGCGGGGATCTGGCGACTGATCCCGCTGGAGATGAATGATTGGGCTTACTTGTGCGTTTGCGCAGGACAACGACAAGCTGGCAGCTTGTCGAATATCATTTCGTCACTTCCAGCACGACGACCGTATCAATCGGGTCGCGCGAGGATTTGGGAACATAGACCGTATTTTTCGTGGCGTCAAATTTGACGTCGCCGCCATTACTCATCAGCTTCGCCTTTTTGATTTTGCCGGCCATCCCGGCGAGCGTGATCTCTTCGCCGTTCGCGGCCTCGTTGTCGAGTACATGAACGTAAACCTTATTGCCCTTCTGCGTCGTCACGCCCCATTTCTGCGGCGCGACCGGGCCGCCGCGCGTGCCGTAAATCGAATCGCCATACTTCGAGGTCCACCCGCTCAATTGTTTCAACTGCTCGACGGCCTCTGGCGGGAACTTGCCGGTCGGCTGCGGGCCGATGTTGAGCAGCAGGTTCGCGTTGCGCCCGGCGGCGCCGACGAGGTAGCCGACCAGCGTCTTCAGAGGTTTGAAGTTCTTGTCGGATTTCTTGTAGCCCCACGAGTCGTTGGTCGTCTCGCACATTTCGAGCGGCAGCTGGCCGATCTTTGAATCCACATTGAACCCGGCGGTGTTCTGGCCCGGCAGGTCTTTTTCAAACATCTGGAAGTCCTCGCCCTCGAACGGCGCCACGTGATGGTTATTGCCGACGAGCGCCTGCGGCTGCAACCGGTGGATCAGGTCGTAGGTCCGGCGCAGCCGCCAGTCAACCTGAGTCTGTGTGGCCGGGATGCTCCGGTCGTCCTTCATCCGGCGGAGCTGCTGATCCCACCAGCCGTCAAACCAGATGCCCGCGACCCGGCCGTAATGCCCGCCGAGCAGTTCGGCGAGTTGCGCGTCCATGTAATCCAGATATTTGTTGAAGTCGCCGCTCTCGGGCCGGCCGGAAAACTCTCCGGTGCGACCGCGCGGGTAATAATCGGGATGATGCCAGTCGAGGTGCGAGTGGTAGAAGAAGAGTTTGATGCCCTGCTTCTGACACTCGTCGGCGAGCATCTTCAGCACGTCTTTTTTATAGGGCGTGCGGTCCACGATGTCGTAGTCGCTGACCTTTGAATCCCACATCGCGAAGCCGTCGTGGTGCTTGCTGGTGATCGTGATGTATTTCATCCCGGCCTGTTTCGCCAGCCTGACCCACTCGGCCGCATCGAATTCCGTCGGGTTGAACTGCGTGGCGAACTGTTCATACTCCGGGATCGGGATCTTCAGCCGGTACATGATCCATTCGGCGATGCCCTTGACGTTCTGCCCCTTGTATTCGCCGCCGGGGACTGAATAGATGCCCCAGTGGAGGAAGAGGCCGAACTTCGCGTCCTGAAACCATTTTCTGGCCTCCAGATTTTCTGGGGCCGGTTTGTATGGTGGCTCTGACCCGGAGGTCTGCGAGTTGCCGCCGCCGGGCAGTGCGAGCAGCAGGAGAATGGCAAGAGAGAGACTGAGACGACGACGGGATCGTGTCGGAATCATTTCTGGCTCCTCGGAAAATAATGGTGATGCCGAAATCGCATCAGTTGAATACCCGTGAACTACGCGCATCATCTTAGCCTGAGATGGGCGGCTTTGCCATTCATGCAGCGACGACTTTTTTTCGGTGCGGTAGTCGGGCGCGCTCAGAGTGAGACGACCGTCGCTTTGCTGATGAACTCCGGGTCGAAGGTGATTCCGAGGCCCGGCCCCGCAGGTATTTTCATCATCCCGTTTTCACTTTTGAGCGATGAGGTCTCGGAAGCGACCGGCAGCGTGTCGTCCTCGCCCTTGTACTCCTGATGCGCGCCGATGTTCGGCACGCACGAAGCGAAATGCGCGATGTACAAATAACCGAGCCCGCCTCCCGACATGTGCGGAGTGCAGGGCAAGCCGGCTGCCGCGGCCATCCGCGCGACCCTGATCGCGCGGGTCAGCCCGCCGAAATAGAGCAGGTCCGGCTGGATGACGCGCGCCACCCCGTTCTCGATGATCGAGCGGAAGCTGCGCAGGCTGCTCTCCTGCTCGCCGAGCGCAATCGGGATCTTCAACGCGTCGGCGACCCGCTTCGTTTCCTCGTGGTAATCGAACGGGACGGGCTCTTCCAGAAAGGCGAGCTTGTAGTCTTCCATCATTCGGCCGATCTTCACCGCCATCGGGATGTCGTAAGAGCCGTTGGCGTCGGCATAAATCGTCATCGCGTCGCCGAAGACCCTGCGCGTGAGCGGGATCATCGCGTGATCGCGTTTAGTGGAAGCGTCGTCGTAACGCATCCGCGCGCCCAGACGGAATTTGATCGCCTTTGCCCCCGTCTCGGCGACGATCTTCCTGAGGTAATCAATCTCCTGATCGGGCGTGTTGCCGCGATTGCCGCTCGCGCGATAAACGGCCACATCCTTCCGCACAATGCCGCCGAGCAGTTCGCCCACCGGCTTGTTTGCGACCTTCCCCAGCAGATCGAGGACGGCGGTTTCCACCCCGGCGACACAGACCCAGAAGGGCAGCCCCTGCCACTTGTAATTTGAATCCCTCAGGTAAACTTCGTGGATCAGCGATTCCAGTTCGCGCGCGTCTTTGCCGATGAAAGACGGGATCACGCGCCGGAGCAGGATGGGATACGTTGTGGCAATGACTGAGCTGTGCGCGCCCGCGATCCCGACGGCCCCATCGGTCGAACGCGCCCTGACCAGATAATGCTTCCCGTTTCTCAGCAGTTCGATTGAGGCGAGTCTGACGGGCTGTTTGAAGAATTCGGTTCTGAGCACAGGCGCGCCGAAGGCCTTGTCAATCTTTGCAGCCAGCTCCGCTGATTTTTCGGCGGCAGGTGTCAATGAAGTCGGGATGACGCCCAGCGTGCCCGCGGCGGCGCCCGACCTGATGAATTCACGGCGGCTCTTTTTCATCACGTTGTTCCTCTTTGAATGTGAAATGTGCGCGGTCAGGGCGTTTGCCCAATGCGCTGCAACAGGCTGCGGAATCGCGGGTCCTGGCGCAGGCCATCCAGCCGCGGGTCCAGCTTCAGCCAGCAGAGCCAGAAGGGCCGCTGCTCAACCGCCTTGTCGAGCCACGCGAACGCCTGCTCCGTCTCGCCCAGCCCCGCGTAAATCACGGCCACGTCGTAAGCCGAAACATAACTTTGCTCGGACTTCCTGATTAACTCCTCGAGGACCTGACCGGCTTCCGCGCGCCTGCCCCACACCGCATACAGATGCCCGATGTCGGCGCGAGTCATTGTCGGGCCATGGTTTTCGGGCATTTCAAAGGCCTTCTGCAACTGGCTCAGCGCCTCCCCGTACATCCCTTTCTGCTCATAAGCCAGGCCCAGCTCGCGCTGTGTCTGGACAAAGTCCGGGGCGATCTCAATCAATTTCCTGTATTCGGCGATGGCTTCGTCATAGCGGCGCGAGAGGTAGAGGATGTAAGGCACGCCTTTCCTGTACTGAATGGAGAGCGGGTCAAGCTCAATCGCCTTCCGGGCCTGCGCCTGCGCCTCTTCAAAGCGGCCCGTATCGGCCAGCACTCTGGCATAACGGTAGCGGGCGTCGGCGGAGTTGGGGTTCAGTTTGAGCGCCTGCTCAAGCTCACTTTCCGCGCCCGCCCGGTCCAGCCCATACACCCACCTGATCCAGCCCAGCGCGGCGTGTGCTTCGGCAAGATTGTGATCAATTTCGAGCGCCCTCGTCACCGCCGCGCCGGCCTGCGGCAGAAGCTTCGCAGGCTCCTGCTCGGCGCTCAGCGTCACGTAACAGTTCGCCAGCCCGGTATAAGCCGGCGCGTAGTTCGGGTCTTTCGCAACGGCCTGCTGAAAATAGTCAACGGCCTTGCGAATCCCGCCTTCTGTCTTCTTGTCATAGAGGTAGAGTCCCAGCAGATAGAGTTGATAGACTTCGGCGTTATCGGTATAGCGTCTGGCCAACTGGCGCTGCTCCTCGCCGCTCAGTCTGAGGCGTAACTTCTCCGCGACCTGCCGGCCGATCTCCTCCTCGACGGCGAAGATGTCCGACAGCCTGCGCTGGTAGCGTTCGCCCCACTTCTGCGTCCCCGTCGCGGCATCCACCATCTCCACCTGAACGGTCAGGCTGTCATCGCGCAACGTGACTCTGCCGGTCAGCACCGTGCCGACATCGAGTTCCTGACCGACCTGGCGCGGATTCACTTCACTGCCTTTATAACTGAAGGCCGTCGCCCGTGCGGTCACGCGCAGATTGGAGAGGCGCGAGAGGTTGTTAATCAGACTCTCGGTGATCCCCTCCGAGAGGTATTCCGTCTGCGGGTCGGCACTGAACGGGAGGACGGCCAGTGACTCGGCGCGCGGCTCCGCTTTGAAGCGCAGATAAAAGCCGACGCCGGCCAGGGCCAGCACGAGCAGCCCGACGACGCCCAGGATCACTACCGGGCGTTTGCGCGCGCGCGGCGGCGAAGCAGTCCCGGCCGGCAATGGCACGGCGGCAACCTCGGCGGAGACAGGAGGGCGAGTGGCGCCGGGCGCGGCGCTCTCGCCATTCAACTCCTTCACGCTGGCGATGAAGCGATAGCCCCGCTTCGGGATCGTCTCGATAAACTTCTGCCCGTTTTCACCCTCCCCGAGCGCCTTCCGCAGCCTGGAGATGTTATCGGCCAGATTGTTCTCCTCCACAAAGCTGTCGGGCCAGACGGTCTTCAGTAATGTCTCTTTCTCAAGCAGGCGTCCGGGCTGCCCGACCAGTGCCAGCAACACGTCGAAGGCTTTCGGGGTGAGGGGGACGACCTCACCATCGCGCAGCAGGAGGCGCTCCGCCCTGTCCAGCCGGAAAGGGCCGAATTCGTACAACTGTTTGAGACTGCTCTCCATAGCCGTTCCGAGAAGTCGCCGAGGATTTTCCGAGAAAGAAACCAGACGCGGCAGAGGACTTCGCGCCTCCCGCGCACCTATCGTTCACCGCGAAGTGAGCCGGTGTCTGGCAGCGGGCTCATTTTAAGGTGGGTGGCGGCTCGCGGCAATGCGGCTGCTGCCCCAGGCGACAACCGCCGCCTGCTCGAACCTGTTTTTTTCACTATCAACCGGCCCTGGCCGACAAGAGGAGAACAGACTATGACTGTAAAGAGAATCTTTCTGGCTTCGGTCCTGATCGCCGCAGCCATCATTTCAGCCACCGCCCTGCGCGCGCAGCCTTTCGTGTCCGAGGTGAGTAAACAGGACCGTGAAGCGGCGTCACAGGCCCCGGGAGAGATAACCGCTTCCGGGAGCGAATTCAGTTGCAGCCCGCGGAACTGGTACGAATGTCTGAAAGAGAGGCAGGCGCAGCAACTGGAAGGCTCCTGGGTGATCACCGTCACCGCAGTGGTTCCACCCGGCGTGCCGTCCCCGCCTGTTCGGACTAACTACACCACCTTCTCGCGCGGCGGCGGGGCTGTCGGCTCCGACCGCCTGGCTCCCTTCGCTAATACGCAGCACGGCGCGTGGGAACATCGAGGCGGCAATGAATTCATCTGGACCTTTATCGCGGACAACTTCGATGCGGCGGGCAATTTTCTGGGCACACTCAAGGTCACGAGCAGGCTCACTCTGACCGGCCACAACGAATTCGTCGGCGTGAACAGTTCCGAGATACGCAACGCCGCCGGGAATGTGGTGTTCAGGGGCTGCAACACGCTGCGCGGCCAGCGCATCCAGGTCGAATCAGTGGCGGATCAGTGCCAGAGCATCATACCGCCGCAATAGCGCTGATCGGCACCCCAAGGACTCTACCCTGTTGAGTTGCAGCCGCACCTGACCGATGCTTACGCGGGAGCGCGGACTCGTGCGGCTGCTCGGAGGCCGCGCGGACGAAACGCAACGCGGCCCCATTCGGTAGCGGTCGGAATCAACGATTGGGAGAGAAAACTGATGCTACGAAGGCCCTGCATACCCCTCTACATCACTCTGCTTCTCACACCTTTTGCTGCGCTACGAGAGTCAGCTGCGACTCAACCTCAAACGGTGGCGCCTCAAAATTTCGCCCTGATCAACGGGCAGTGGTTCGATGGCAAATCCTTTGCGGCCCGCACCGCATGGAGCGTCAATGGCCGCTTCACGTCCGCGAAACCCGCCCGGGTGGATCGCACGATTGACCTTGCCGGGACATGGGTTGTCCCGCCCTTTGCCGAAGCGCACAACCACAATCTCGGGACCGGGATCGAGGAGCGGGACAGGAAGGCGATCCAGAAGTACCTGGCTGATGGCGTCTTCTACGTCAAGATACAAGGCAACCTCCCGCTGACAGACGAGGCCCGGCGGCGTCTGGGGATCAACCGGCCCGAGAGCATTGACGCGGTGCTGGCGCAGGGTTCGCTGACCGCCACGCAGGGACATCCCATCGGTCTGGTCGAGAGGCTTTTGCAGCAGGGGTTCTACCCCGGGTTCACCAGAGAGTCATTGAAGGATCACCGCTATTTCATGATTGACTCGGAAGCGGAACTGGAGAAGAAGTGGCCGCTCGTCCTCAGCCTTCACCCTGATTTCATCAAAACATTCCTGTGGTTCTCCGACGAGTTCGAGAAGCGAAAGGATGACCTGGCTTACTTCGGGCAAAAAGGGCTCGATCCCCGCCTTCTGCCGAGGATCGTCGAGAAGGCCCACGCCACCGGGCTGCGAGTTTCTGCGCATGTGATGAACGCCGCCGATTTTCACCACGCCGTGACGGCGGGCGTTGATGAGATAGCCCACCTTCCCCTGACGGGCCTGACGCCAATAGCCGTGGAGGACGCCAGACTGGCTGCGAGGCGTGGGATTGTGGTCATCACGACGTGCGCGGTCGTCCCCACACTTCCTCGGACGGTACTGCGCGAGGCCGACCTTCCGCAGATACTCAAGACACAGTTGGCTAATCTGAAACTCCTGCGTGAACACGGCGTCGCACTCGCCATCGGCAGCGACAACCCGAATGACTCATCCGTGAAGGAGATCGAGTATTTGCGTACCCTGGGCGTGTTCGACAACCTGACGTTGCTCAAAATGTGGACGGAAACGACCGCCCAAACAATTTTCCCCGGGCGAAAGATTGGCGCGCTCAGCGAAGGGGACGAAGCGAGTTTCCTCGCGCTTGAGGGCAACCCCATCGAAGACCTGCAGAATGTCCGCCGGATCAGATTCCGATTCAAACAGGGGTTTCTTCTGGAGCCATAGAAAGCAGATGGCCTGAGCTGGAATCCGGTTACTTTGAGGCTTCATCCACTTAATCGAAGCCTGGGCATAAATCGGGGCCTTGAAATAAATCTGCTTCACCCTGGGAGCGCGAGCGGGACGCTCGCGCTCCCAGGCGCTCCGCGATTTAATCGCGCTGACCGACACACAGAACACTACTTCGGAGTCCTGACGAGGCGGAAACCTATAATTTCGTAGCGGGCGTCCGGCGCGGGGTGGGCGCGGCTCGACGACGTGGCGCGGTCAGCCGTATAGCTGTAACAGCCGCCCCGAGTCGCCCGCCTTGTGCCGGCACCGGGACCTTGCGGATCGGTCGCCGGGCTGCTCTTGTAATACTCCTTGTCATACCAGTCCTGGCACCACTCCCACACATTCCCGTGCATATCGTACAAACCCCACGCGTTCGCCCTCTTCTCCCCCACCGGATGCGTCTTCCCGCCGGAGTTTTCCGAATACCATCCCATCTCAGACAGGTTCCCTGTGCCCCCGTAATCCCCGGTCGTCCCGGCCCGCGCCGCGTATTCCCACTCCGCCTCGATCGGCAGCCGATACACATATCCGTCATTGCGGGCATTCATCGCCCGAATGAAATGTTGCACGTCCTCCCAAGAGACCTGCTCGACGGGCAGATCAGCCCCTTTGAACCGGCTCGGGTTGCTGCCCATCAGAGCCTCCCACTCTTGCTGGGTCACTTCATACTTCCCGATCTCGAAGCCCCGGCTGATCTTCACCCGATGGGCCGGCTTTTCGTTGTCTCCCCCATTCGCTGATCCCATCAGAAATTCTCCCGCCAGAATTTTGACAAAGGCGCCGACGTCAGACGGCATCACTTCCCTCTCCGAATACCAGGGATGAATCTCCGGCTCGAGGCGTCCGGCTTTGACGGCGGGGTCGGCCTGGGCGATTGCCTTTGCTTCTTCGATTGAATCGGTCGCAATCACAAAGACGCCCCGCAACTCGCCGTCGCCATCGAACGGCCCAGCAAGCGGCATTCTGCCGGAATCCATCATTCGCCTGATGTGCCAGAGGTGCGCTGTCAGCACCTGCCCGGCTTCCGGCGTTGATTCGCCCGATGCTTTCGGCCCGCGTCGCAGCAGCACCAGATGGTATTTGGTCATCGTGCCTTTGCCGCCGGGATTCTGCCTGATCCTTTCCGCGTACTTCGCGCCGATCCCCTTCGGCCCCGACCACGAAAGCGCTTCGATCTTCAGGCGGCCCGCTTTGACCGCCGGGTCGGCGGCGGCGAGTGCGTTCACCTCATCAATCGAAGCGGCACGAAAGATGAAGATCCCACGCAGCTCGCCGTCGTCTCCCATCGGCCCGGCGGCGAGGAGTTTGCCGGCTTCCGCCATCCTGTGGATGTGGGCCATGTGGCCTTCCTGAATGCGCTCGGTTTCGGGCGTGCGTTCCGCCGCCCAGTTCGGCCCGCGGCGCAGCAGCACGAACTGGTAATGATCGAGATCGAACTGCGGCGTCACCTGTGGCTGACTGACAGCCGGAGTCTGCTTTCCCGCAGCGGTTGATGAGGCAGTCTGCGCCGCGGCAGCAATCGCCATGAGGCCGATCAGCAGCAGGAGAATTAAAGCGGTTCTCAGATGGATGTACAGGGAGCTGCCAGCTCCCTGCCGCCCGCGATTACTAGTGATTACCCTTGTCCCGGAATCAGCAGGGAGCTGGCAGCTCCCTGTACACTCGCGCCGGCAGCCTGTCCACTCAATCGAAATGCGCTGTAATTGTCGGTTCAAGGTCAGGCGCTCCTTTCCTGATAAGCGTGTGACGCGGCTGATTCTGGCCCGGACTCTTTGTACAGCCACGCGCCGGCCAGAGTGGCAAGCGTGACCTCAACCAGCCCCCAGGCTAACCCGATCAACGTCAGGCTGAGCGGGAACATTCCCATCGCGGCGGAGAGTAACCCCTGGTAAACATAAGCCAGCAGCCAGACGATCACCCCGGCAATGACCGCTGTCTTCGGCCCGGCGCCGAAACGTGGCCGGATGGCCGCATAAACCAGCACGGCGACAATGCCGGTGATGAAAACCAGGACGACGGCTTTGGCAATGAAATCCCCGCCCGGCGGCGGCAGGTTGAGTTTGCGGGTCGCCTCTTCCAGCTCTTTCGCAAAGAGGACGACGTTCAGTACGAACTCGCCGACGTTCATAATCAGACCTGCGAGCAGGCCGCCGAGAATGATGCGACTCCAGTTGATCTTTTCCATGATGTTCCTCCTGATGGCCTGCGGGCCATCCGCAAAGTTATTCGGGTGGGACTGCTTCTGTCAGATGTTTGATTGCCGCCTGTCGGGACAGACGGACAGCAGGGAAAACGTGAGCGAAAAAACAGAAATATTTTCGCCGTCGCGGGCGATTGCCGGGCATCACTCCGCTTTCTATAATGGTTCGTTTCCGGATGATGACTGAATCAGGACAATAACTCACTATCGGAGGAGCGATGAGTCAGCAATTCAAACTCGTTTCTGAATACAGCCCCGAAGGCGACCAGCCCGCGGCGATTGAAGCAATGGTCAACGGCCTCAACTCCGGCGAAAAGCATCAGGTGCTGCTCGGCATTACTGGATCGGGCAAAACTTTCAGCATCGCGTCTGTCGTCGCGCGCGTCAACCGCCCGACGCTCGTGATGGCGCACAACAAGACGCTCGCCGCGCAGCTTTATCAGGAATTCAAGAGCTTCTTTCCTGAAAACGCGGTCGAGTATTTCGTCAGCTATTACGATTACTACCAGCCCGAAGCTTACATTGCCTCATCCGACATCTACATTGAAAAGGAAGCGACGACCAACGACGAGCTTGATCGTTTGCGTTTGTCCACGACGCGCTCGCTGTTTGAGCGCCGTGACGTGCTGATCGTTTCTTCGGTCTCCGCGATTTACGGCATCGGCGATCCGAATGCGTATTTCGGCATGCTGCTCTTTGTCGAACCGGGGCAGAAGATCAGCCGCAGTGAACTGCTCAAAAAACTGGTCGAATTGCAATACGAGCGCAACGACATCGAATTCGGGCGCGGCACTTTCCGCGTGCGCGGCGACATGATCGAAATTTACCCGAGCTATCAGGATCAGGCGATCCGCATCGAGCTGTGGGGCGACGTGGTTGACGCGATCTCGCTCGTTGACCCGCTGCTCGGCGAAGTGATTCAGAAATTCGACGGCCGCGTGCCCGTCTACCCGAAGTCGCATTACGTGATGCCCGGCGGCACGGTCAAACGCGCCGTCAAATCCATCAAGGCCGAGCTGGAATGGTGGGAGCCGCAGCTGATCGAGCAGAACAAGCTGGTCGAGGCGCAGCGACTGCACCAGCGCGTGATGTACGACCTGGAGATGTTCAATACCCTCGGCTTCTGCCGCGGCGTCGAAAACTACTCGCGCCACCTGACCGGGCGCCAGCCCGGCGAGCCGCCGCCGACGCTTTTTGATTATCTGCCCGAAGACACCGTCGTCGTGGTTGACGAGAGTCACCAGTCCATCCCGCAGATTCGTGGGATGTACAACGGCGACCGCTCGCGCAAATCGAACCTGGTCGAGTACGGCTTCCGTCTGCCATCGGCACTGGATAACCGCCCGCTCAAATTCGAGGAGTGGGAGCAGCGCGTCAAACAGGCGATCTTCGTTTCGGCAACTCCGGGGCCGTATGAATTGCAGCAGACCGGCGGCGAATTCATCGAACAGGTCATCCGCCCGACCGGCCTGCTCGACCCCGAAGTGGAAGTGCGCCCCGTGCGCGGCCAGATTGACGACCTGCTCGATGAAGTCAGGCAGAGAGTCGAGCGCAAAGAGCGCGTACTCGTGACGACGCTGACCAAGAAAATGGCCGAAGACCTGAGCGATTATTACGGTGACCTCGGCATCAAAGTGCGTTACCTGCATTCTGAAATCGAAACGCTCGAACGCATCAAAATCCTGCGCGACCTCCGCCGCGGCGAGTTCGACGTGCTGGTCGGCATCAACTTATTGAGAGAAGGGCTCGACCTGCCCGAAGTCTCGCTCGTCGCGATCCTCGACGCCGACAAGGAAGGCTTCCTGCGCAGCGAGTCATCATTGATTCAGACCATCGGACGCGCCGCCCGCAACTCGAATGGCAAGGCGATCCTCTACGCCGACCGAATGACCGATTCGATGCGGCGCGCCATCGGCGAAACCAACCGCCGCCGTGCCAGGCAGATTGCTTATAACGAGGCTCATGGCATCACTCCGCAATCCATCATCAAGCCGATTGAAGCAACGCTCGTGACGGCCTATGAAGCTGATTACTTCAAAGTCCCGATCAATCTGGATGCGTTCGACGAATACAGCCCGGAGAAGCTGAAGGAGACCATCGCGCAGCTTGAGCATGAGATGCGCGAGGCAGCGAAGAAATATGAGTTCGAGCGGGCGGCGGAGTTGCGGGACAAGGTAAAGTATTTGAGGGAGCGATTGCTCAAGGTAGCATAACTGGCGGAGGTCACAGCGATGAACATGAAGAAAGCATATGATGAAGAGTACTGCATGATTGATGAAAATGAACCGCGACATTCATGAAATCATTGAGCTTCTCGAATCAATACAGCAGCGCCCTCTGATGTACATCGGGCGCGCTGATGCCCACGCAATGGAATGTCTCCTGTGTGATGTGATGAAGCAGATGCCTCCCCTCGCCGCGAGGGTTACAATCGCGGTGAGCAAGAGAAAGAGAGAGGAGGCACCATGCCGATCTATTGTGGCGTTGATTTTCACTCACGGCAACAGACCATCGCCTGGTGTGA
>DASRDU010000168.1:0-18572 GCA_035652435.1 Blastocatellia bacterium | reverse complement strand
TTCGACGGCGCGACGGCACATCAGACTTCATGACCTCCTTGAGTTGCTGACGTTGTGCTTTGGTGAGCGGCTCGACGAACTTCGTGGGTCTTTTCATAGCCCGCTCATTTTATCTCAAAATTTATGCTTGGGTGCTTATTTCTCTGGCCGGGTGTACAATATTTCTGAAAACCCTCAGTGACCCAGTGATGTTATCGTGCTGAATTATCCCGGTATTTTTCGCAGCGACAATCAAGTCCTTCAGGTAACTTTCTTTGGCATTTACATCTCCCAGTGTAGTGAGCGCGTCTATCAGTATTCCTTCGATGATCCCCCCGGAAAGAACCAGAACTGATTTTGGTGAAGTGTAAGGGTTAAGCCCTGACAGCTCTTTGTAATCTCGTTCGGTTATTCTTCGATATTCATTATCAGCGATGAACGAAAAGTCAGGCTGTGAAACTGTTGGCTGACTTGTGCTGGCTGGTTCTGTCGGTTTAGATTTTAATCTTTCTTCTGTCTGAGTTTTACCTGATGGGGTCAGATTGACGCGCAGGTTGCTTTTATTAACCAAGCCGTCATTCACAAGTATCCTCAAGGCCGATTCAAATGCTTCTTTTTCAAGTCCTGCTTTTTCATCCAAGACTTGCACGTCAATCCCGGCTTTTAGATTATTGATAGTCAGATTGTATAACGTAATGAGGATTTTATTCTGATTCTCCAAGCTTTCAGCAATCTTGCCTTTAAGGACAATTGTGCGCAGTGGGCCGAGAGAACTACCAGCAGCTCCTCTGAGTTCTTGTTTCAGCCGGCTTATATGCCTGTCAATAAATTGCTCGTCAAAGGTGAATGGCCCGGCACTGGGAAGATGCAATTCGACACTTTCTATTATTTCATCTAGGCGTTTTGAAATCTCCTTTTCAGTCTCATCATCAGGGCATTTGTTGAAATGCTGATAAGTCTCAATAGCGGATTCTACCAACACATCAAATTTGGCCTTTGTGAATTCCTTGACCGCTTCGATTTGATGATGAAGTCTCATTTCTGGCGGAACTCTAAACTCGCTACTAATCCTTTTTTTCTTGGCATCATATTCAGGCTCAGCTTTTTTACTCAACTTCTCGGAAAAAAGTGACTCCAAGAGAATGTCATAGTCCTGCGGTATTGGCATATTTTCTCCTGAACCAAAATCGGCTTGTACGGAGTGAAACCTCTTCAGCAGCAAGCTCGGAACGTCACGCTCAACGCGATGACATCTAATTTGAAAAATCCTGTTACCTATCCGTTCTAGCTACACCCAGTAATTGACTCCAAATGGCGAATCCAGACTGCCCACGTATCCCTCGATTTGCGCAACTGTATTGATGGCATATTGAACGGCGAATTCTATATCCTCGGCTTTGGTTTGTGAACTACCAACTACTGCGAAACTAATCTTCCCACCGCCCATGTTCCCGGTTAAAACACATCCCGCTATTACCTCATACTGTATAAATTCTGCGTGGTTTATGCCGAGAGAATATAAGACTGCCAATTCTCTCATCTTTTCGAATGACTGAAATAACCCCTGACTGGGTTTTTGCTCGCTTCTTTCTGCAACGACAAAGGCATTTACATTATCGGGAATCTCTCCTACGAACGCAGGGCTGACCAAGCCAAGTGTCCATTTTAAACCTTCCTTGGCATATGCAAGAGCTTCAAAGTGTTCTCCAACTGCCAGTTTCTCCTCGGCCTTCGAGAGCAACTCCTTGATTTTCTCGTGCTGGATAATGCCCAGCATGCTTATGGTGTCAAAATCAAGCCCCCAGACCTGAAGGCAGATATTGCGCAGAAAATCCCGGGTGTACGTGCGGCAATCGTTTACTTCCGTGTCGCTTGGATACTTGGCTTTATGCTGTGCATCGTTTCTGAGGTCATGAACGTACACAATCTGGGCTCTGTCGGGCATTGCGCTGACTATGCCTTGTTTCGAAAGCACGCTTTCTGCTGATTGCAGCACTCCCAAGAAATCCTTACTGCCTTTTTCCTTGGGGTCAATCGCCATAATTGTTTTGAGCATGGTTTCAATAGCCAAATCAAATTCCACGATGGCGAGTAATCTGCCAACATCATTCTGGCGGGACCTCGACTGAGTAAGCGCACTTTGATATAGCCTCTTCACCAAAAGAAGCTTCTTCATGGATACGGGATTGGTCGGGATTGGCATACACTTCTCCAATGGCTGTGGGACAGAGATTGGTGCAGGACAATTATATGCATTTTTCTCAAAATAAAAAGCCAGCCCCACAGTTGAACCCCGGCAAGCGAAGTCTGTGGAAAACCGGCCTGGTACTTCTTATTCTGAGTAGCTAAACTGAAGATATGATGAGTAACCAACACCCAAATGATTTCCCGAAGAGACATCAAACGGGGCTATGAGAATGGAGAATTGTTCATTGCCCGGAAGCTTGAACTGAGGAAAAACGTTGTCCACATCGCCAGAGGCTACAACCCGGAATTTGACCTCGAAGTCTTCACCCCTCACCACACCCGCTGGCTGGCCGAGGTCAAATATGACGAGCGGGCCAGAGAAACCGGCAACGTTGCCATTGAACACGACACCCTCAATCACACCCGGTCAATCATCTGGTTTCACGTCCTGTCAAAATCCGAAGCATACGTCTGTGAGCTTGAGAAGCTGAAAGAATTCGCCCTCGCCTTCCCTGTGCAAAAACCCATCGGGGAACACGGGGAGACCGGCAGTTGTATTCCTCTGCCCACCTTTCAATCCCTGCCGTTCGTGAAAAGATTTATTTAGTGCTTTGCGCCGTGGTTCTGTAGTCCCGTAGCAGGGCGGGGGCTGGCTGTAAACCAGTTGAGGTTTGTCCTCCCCGTTGGCGCAACTCCAACCGGAACCACCACGCAGAGCAATAGAGCCTGCCACTTTCCCAATAAGGAGGGGAAACAATGTCTTCAGCACGAAAGGTTCTCAAAATGGAACCGAAAGCCGAACCAACCGCCGTGCCGGTCATCAACGGCAACTCTGAAACAAAGAAATTCACGCTCAACATCCAAAGCTCAGGCGTGGTTTCACTCACCATCCGGTCAGACGATAAAGCCGAAGTCCTGCAACTCTTCGATGAACTCAAAGAGAAAATTGCCCCCACCCGAAAGAAAAAGCCGTACTTGAAGCAGGGCGACCCCTGCCCCTCAGACAATTGTGACGGCTTCATGACCATCCAGCACGGCAAGAACCGCAAGACTGGCGGGGAGTATGACTTTCTCGGCTGTTCCAACTGGCCCGGCTGCGAGCAGACAGCGTACATCGCCAAGGATTCTGAAGGCAGTTAATCACGGGGGAGTTTCTTCCCCCATTTTTTATGACCACACGTTTTATTATCACCGGCAATCAGGAGAACAAAACCGGAAACCCGATTCCGTATTTCAGGCAGACTCAGCAAAGCAGCCGGTTCAATCCGGCGGCAAGGCGGTATCACGATTGGAAGGACTTTGTCCGCGCTCAATTCTGGCTTCAGACAGCAAAAAAACTCAGAACTGATAAACCATACGGCAAAGCAGCCAAAGGCCGCTTGGAGGTCAAAATTCGCTTCAGGGGCGAGGCACACGCCGACCCGGACAATATCGTCAAAGGGCTTTTGGATTCATTATTTGAAAACGACAAACACATTGACGTATCCACCAGCCATTCCTGCGGTAATCAGGCAGGCTCAATTGAAATACTAATCACCCTCACCAATGAAACTTCTTCCCCTTAATGGCAAACTGGCAGCAGGCCGGTCAGCCAAAGTTGACGACGATGTTTTCGAGTGGGCATCACAGCTTTCATGGTCCCTCACCCCCGACGGTTACGCCAAAGCCTGGCTGCCAGAGAAAAGTAAACAGGTGTATCTGCACCGCGAAATTGCGGCCAGCAGGAGCCTTGGTTACGTTGACCACAAAAATGGCGACACTTTGGATTACACCCGCGAAAATCTCCGCCCCTGCACCATGAGCCAGAACCAGATGAACAGCCGGAAAAGGCCGGGCACCAGTTCACAGTACAAGGGTGTGTCGTGGAACAAACACTTGCGAAAATGGAAATGCTCGCTCAGGCTGAACGGGCGGAATTTCTTCATCGGTTATTTTGCCAATGAACGCCACGCCGCCATTGCTTACGACCTCAATGCCCCTGCTTTGTTTGGTGAATTTTTCCGGGGCAATTTTATTTCAGCCGGGCAAGCAGGCTCGCTTTTTTATGCTCCCGCGTCAGGTCTTCAGTCTGAAGTTCCACGTACCGCCGCGTGACTGACAAATCAGCGTGTCCGAGAATTTTTTGCAGGCCGAAGAGTGAGCCGCCATACCTGATGTGCTGGATGGCAAAGGTGTGGCGGAAGCGATGAAACCCACGGTCTTTGAGGCCAAGCTTTTCGCACAGTTCGTAATAATCAACCTTGACCGTGTTGTAATCGAGCTTCGTGCCCTGCTTGGTGGCAAACACCAGCCTGCCCGGATGCTTCTGTATATACCGGTACAGGATTTTTCGCAGTTCAAGGGAGAACGGAATAATCCGCTCCTTGCCCCCCTTCCCTTTCACGGTCAGAAGTAAATTATCAAAATCCACCCGGTCAGGTTCGAGGGTCAGGGCCTCATCAATCCGCACCCCGGTATCAATGAGCAGGCACAGCACAGTATGGAGCCGCTCCTGACTGAAGACTTTCGGCCTGTACGACAGCACGGCCTTCAGATGCGCCTCACTCAGGGTTTTGAGGGCAGGCTGGTCTTCCTTGAGCTTGCTGATGCGGTATCGCTCTGGCAGGTGATTATTCTGATGCGCCCAGTTGAAAAAGGCGTTCAGAGCGCGGGAATACGTGTTGATGGTGACAGCCTTGGCACCACGCTGTTTTGTCTGAATCAGGAATTCAGTGAGGTCTTCCTGCGAAATTTTGTCTTTCTGGGAAGTCCGCCTGAAGGCACGCCACGCCTGGCGGTAGAAATAAACGGTCTCGTCTGACACGTTCTGGAGGTAAATTCGCTCCCGAACGAACCTCTCATGCAAATCGTCGAGGCAGTAGGTCATTTTCGTTCCTTTCAAAAATGACCCTGCAACTAACCTTTTGATTTCAAAGAGGATGGTGGGCCTGCCGCGACTCGAACGCGGGACCTACTGCTTAGGAGGCAGTCGCTCTATCCACCTGAGCTACAGGCCCGTCATGACAAACAAAAGACCTGATGGGACGGCTGCGAATCTGAAACCTGCCTGAAACGGATCCGGGGGATGCACTCAATAATGATTTCAATGTTTGCGAGCCTGATTCTGCCCCCCATCTTACCGGACGTCAAGACGCCCAATTGTAAAAGGTGCGACAGTCCGCGTCATTTCCCTTCCCCTGACGTCACAAAAAGCGGGCCGTTTCCGACCTCACTGACTATGTCCTGAATCGAGTGGCATGCTCCTTGCAGCATCTAGGGCTGAGATGAGGCTGTATTGATCTGATCCGCCGCCGATGAGCCGGGGACTCCTTCTCCGGGAAGGCGGGCAGCAGGGAGGACGATTATGCATATTCCGGAAAGGTTTGGTCCCGCTCAGGGCGTTGTTATTCTCCTGGTCGCGGGACTGGTATTCTTCTTAATCGGTTTCTGGCTGGCTCGTTCGACTGTCGCAACTGCGACCACACGTGATCAGACACGCTGGCAGTTCGTTTCGGTCGGGGATACGGTGGCGGCCATTGATGTCCAGACGGGCGAGGCCTACGCCATTGACGGAAATACGCGGGCTTGGACCGTGCTGGCGCCGGCTCTTCCGTCGCGGGGAGAAGTCAAGACATCGAAGTAGTGGCTCGCGGGCGACGTCCACTGCCGCAACAACACTGATTCGGCCTGATTGCCGACAACCTGTTCCGCGCCGCTCGCGGCAGCGATAAAAGAAGTCACTGACGCGTACGGGTGGCGTGCAGCAGGCGTACCCGAACCCGGCAACTGCACTGATTGAATGCAGTGATGAGTGCAAACTCAGCTGCCGGGCGAACGGCCAATGTCAGAAAACCGAAGTTCAGCCAGTCTCAGGCTACAGGCCCGCTGAGAATCAGGACTGGTACTTCAGCAGCGAGAAGACATCGTAATCGGCCAGCCTGCTGCGGCCCTTCAGAAATTCCAGTTCGATCACGAAAGACAGACCCGCCACCTTCCCGCCGAGTTTACCGATCAGTCTGACCACCGCTTCCGCCGTGCCTCCAGTAGCGAGCAGGTCGTCGGCGATGATCACGTTGTGACCCTCGCCGATGGCGTCGCGGTGTATTTCCAGCGTGTCGCTGCCGTATTCGAGGTCGTAGCTGTAGCTCTCGACTTCCGAAGGGAGTTTCTTCGGCTTGCGCACCGGCACGAAGCCCGCGCCGAGGTGATAAGCCAGGGCGGGCGCGAAGATGAACCCGCGCGCCTCGATCCCGATGACGGAATCAATCTTCTGGCCGCGATAATTGTCCGCCATCCGGTCAATGACCTTGCGCAGGCCTTCGGGATTCTTGAGCAGCGTCGTGATGTCGTAAAAAAGGATGCCGGGTTTAGGGAAGTCCGGGATTTCGCGAATCAGGCGCTTGAGTTCGAGCGCCTCGGGTGAATCAGTCACTGGGGCTGACATTGATTTTAATTCTCCTGACGTATCGCCGGCTGGCGGTTGATTTGGAAAAAGAGTTTCGAGCGGGAGCAGGGCGACAGGCTTCGGCTGCCCGCTTCAGTGGTCTATGCGGAAGTCGCGGAACAAACCGGTCACGGGGATGTCCGTTTCATCAACGCTGGTCACGACGGCCAGACGCGGGCCGGTGGCCAGCTCCTTTTTGAACTCGTCCATCGCTTCGCGCTCGCCCTCGGCGATGACCTCGACGCGACCGCCGGGCAGGTTCCTCACCGTGCCCAGCACCTGATGCCGCGCGGCGGCGCGCAACGCGAAGAAGCGGTAACCGACGCCCTGCACTTCACCGTCAATCAGAAAGTGGCGCGCAACGAGCATATTCAGAACCACGACCGTAAAGAAACAGAGACGAAAAATCAAAAGGCAAAAGGCAAAAGTGATTTTGCGATGCCTTTTGCCTTTTGCCTTCCTGAGGAATCGGGGCGATAGGATTTGAACCTACGACCTCTCGGTCCCGAACCGAGCGCTCTACCAGGCTGAGCCACGCCCCGTCAACTCGTCAGGCCGTTAAGGGCACGGCCAAAACGAGTGGGCATCTTACTGATGCCGCGTTTGCTTTGTCAACCGCCAATCCGGATTCGCCGCAAACGCCCGCAAAGAAGAAAAGGCCGGTGAGGTTCTCACCGGCCTGTCAGTTCTCTCGTTTTATTCGGTTGCCTTCTTACTTCGCATTCTCAACACGCAGATTGTTGGTCACGGAGAAAGCGTTCGGCACGCCGCGCGCCGCAATGTAAGCGCGGATCGAATCGCCCTTGTTCGGCACGACGCCTTCGAGCGTGACGTGGCCACGGCTCACGATGATGTGAATCGGAGGCACGGCCTGAAAGGCGAGGCGGTCAAGCCCCGGCTGGCGGTAGATCGCGCGGTAGGTGGCGAGGCGGATCTGGTCGTCGAAATTCGACAGTGGCAGCACCTCGATCTTATTGATCACCTGATCAACGCCCGCCAGTCGCTCAACGCGGCGCGCCGCATCGCTCCGCGTGGTCGGGCGGACGACCTGCCCGGTCAGCGTCACCACGCCGTCTTCGTAGCTGTAAGCCAGATTATCAAAGACTCCGTAAAAGGGCAGCGTCACCAGTTCTTTCCGAATCTGTTTGATCGTTTCGGCGGCCTTCGGTTCCGCCGTGTGGCTGCCCGGCGCCGCCAGAATCGGGGTCACGGCCAGCATCGCCAGCATAGTCAAAGTCATCGTCGAAGCCAGAATCTTTTTCAGAAACTGATTGGTTGTCATGTTCATCATCTCCTCGTTTATTTCGACCTCGTGTTCAATCGTCCATCCGTTCCTGTCGGGCCAATCGGATTTACTCCCGTCAAATTTCGCCGCCTGAGATGAGCGAGCATCAATCGGTGTTGCCAGACGCGCCGCAAATTTTTTCTCAATAAAAAAGGGCGGACATTAGTCCACCCTGAGGGAGCCGGATCGGTTGAGCCACTGATCGGATCACTTCCGGATGACCAGCACCCGCCTCGGCCCGGTCCGTCTGATCGGCAGCGGGGATGGCGGCGTGACCGGCTTCACGGGTGTGGGGGACGGCGGCGCGACCGCGGTCTGTGAGAAAGCCCCGAGGGTCCGGCCCCCGTCGGTACGCGGAATTGAACTCGCCTGACCGGCGTATTCACGCACCGGAACGAGCAGTGCTGAGCCGGCGGGGGAACCCGCGCCGACCGCCACCGAGTTCGGCTGGAGGTGATAATTTTTGCCCGCCCGATCAACGAATCCGGGGTCATCGCCGTAGAGGCTGCCGGAGAGGCCGGGCGCGGACGTGCCGGTCATCAGCCAGTTGCTAGCCCCGCTGACGGCGGTGCCGGCGGAACTGGCGAACAATCTGGTGCTCCCGTAATAGATGTTGTTGCTCAACCCGGCTGTGGCGTCGGCGGCCAGATTCAGCAGCCCGGCGGCGTCGTTGCCGGCGATGATGGTGTTGTTGTTCATCCACAGCCGGCCGCGGCGGCCGTCGTTGCCGAAGACGATGATCGCGTGGTTGGCCGCGGTCGCACTTTTGATGATGACGTTGCCGACCAGGTAAGCGTCCTGCACGCCCCCGTTCGCGTCGCCGGTGCGGCTGAAATCGAGTTCGTAGGCGCCGGGCGCGTTCTCGACCCAGTTGTAGCTGAATTCGACCGCCACGCCCTGCGCGTCCGGCGTCGAGCGGTCCTTGTAATTGATCCCGCCGGTGGCGTCGTGAATGTAGTTATACCTGACGTGCATGCCCACACTCGCCATGTAGAAGTTGTGCGTGCGCCCGTCGCCGTAGCCGTTGAAGGCGACCTCGCAGGACTCGATCACGGTGTTGGCGGCCGGCGTGGTGGAAAAGAATCCGTTCGGGTTGTGATGCACATAGCACTCGCGGGCGGTGATGTTGGCGCCGCGGATGTAAATGCCGCGGTTGTTGCGGTCGGGGCCGGGCTGGACGTTGCGGACTTCGATGCGGCGCACTTCGATGTCGTGGCTGTCTTCGGCGAAGGTCCATAAGTAGCCGTACTGATCCACGTTCGTCGTGCTGCCGTCCCAGACGGCGCGATTCGGCCCGTCGCTTTCGATGATGACCGGCAGCCCCGGCGCGCCGGAATGTCTGGCGCCGAACCGGATGCGGTCGCGGTAGACGACGCCGGATTTGAGCTTCACGACATCGCCGCCATGAAGCGTGAGCGCCGACAGTAATGCCGACAGGGACTGGAAACTGGATGGCGTGGCGGGAGCGCCGGGGTCAACGGTGTAAGTTGTCGCCAGACAGTTCGTCGCGTTGAATTCAACGCAAATCAGCAGAACAAGGGTTGAAAAACAGGCGAAGGACAAGGGGAGGTTTTTTCGAATTGACATTCGCAGATACTCCTTAAGTAATAACAGGGTACAGACAGAGGTATCGCGAGGGTGCCGGCGGCGCATGCCGCAGCACAGGGCAGACGGGGACAGATCAGACGGGGCTTTCAGCCATGAAGGCAGAGGACGATTTCAGCAGTTATTTCGGAAGTTATTTTCCGAAGGCGCGAGGAATAAAGTTTATGGGCAATATCAATCAGTGCTGGCTGGCGAGGAAGTACAGCTTGTTGAGGCAGGCGCGAGTATACGGATGCGGCCCGCAACAAGCAAGATGACGGCGGCATTTATAATCTTAAAATTCCGTTCTCCACGCCTCCTCAACTCGCGCTCGGAACTAACCGCCTTCGCCACAGGCGTTGATAGACAACCCGCGGGGGGCTCGCGTATGATTACGCCTTACTACTGCACTGAAAAACTTTGGAAAGGTCAGCAATGACTGTGGGCGTCATCAATGGTGTCACGCCGCGCGCCGGGGTCGAGGGCGGCGAGGTGGTAATCAGTTGCGAAGGGTACGACACTTCCGATTACCTTTTGTGTCGGGTATTTTTTGACGAGCATCGGGGCCGTCTGGTCAGCGCCTCGCCGACGCGCGTCATTGCCGCCGTTCCCGAGCTGGAGCAGGGCGTCGGCGCCCGCGCGCTCCGGCTGGAGAGCGCGACCGGCAGCGACACAACCCCCTTCACGGTCGGCGCGCTGCTGGCCGACAACCTGCACCCGGTGGCCAACCCGGCGATTGATCATGAAAACGGCAGCATCTACGTGACGCTCTCCGGCACGCGCGGTCAGAAGGTTCCGGTTTCAATCTACAGGATCTCGCCCGACGGCACGGTCTCGCCTTTCAATTCAGACATCATCAACCCGACCGGGATGGCCTTTGACCGCGAAGGCTCGTTATACGTGACGAACCGGAACGACGGCACGCTGCACCGCATCACGCACTTCAACGAGGAGAAGACCGTCGCCTCGGATCTCGGCATCGCCACCGGGGTCGCGATCAACCGGCGCGGCGAGATTTTTGTCGGCGACCGCAGCGGGACGATTTACCGCGTCAACGAAATTGGCGAGACCAGACCCTTTGCCACGCTGGAGCCGAGCGTGTCGGCCTATCATCTGGCGTTCGGGCCCGACGGCGATTTGTACGTAACCGGGCCGACCGTCGCCTCGTTCGATTCGGTCCAGCGCATTGACGCGATGGGCAGCATCACGCGCTTTTACACGGGCCTCGGGCGACCGCAGGGGCTCGCCTTCGACACCGAAGGCAATCTGTATGTCGCGGCCTCGCTGGCCGGGCACCGCGGCATCGTGCGGATCAAGCCCGACGGCACGCGCGCGGAGATGGCCGTTTCGGGCGCGACGCTGGTCGGGCTGACATTCGATGATCACGGCAATATGATCGTCGTCAGCACGCAGCGGGTCTACCGCGTCCCGCTCGGCATCAAAGGTTACTCCGTTTTGTGGGGCTGAGATGCGCGGCGTCACAAATGACCGGGCGGGAAATCCCGCGGGGCAAATATCAGAGCAGTATCTGACGCGATGATTCAAATACAGGAAATAGATCACCTCGTCTTACGGGTGAAGGATTTGAACAGGATGCTGCGCTTTTACTGCGACGCATTGGGGTGTTCGATTGAGCGACGACAGGAAGAACTGGGCCTCACGCAATTGCGTGCGGGAAGGTCTTTGATTGATCTGGTCACCGCTGACGGCGTGCTCGGGCGTCAGGGTGGCGCGCCGCCGGGCCGGGAAGGGCGCAACCTGGATCATCTGTGCCTGCGCGTGGAGCCTTTTGAGGCTGACGAGATTCGCACGCATCTGGCGCGGTTCGACATCGAAGCGGGAGAAACGGCGTCACGTTACGGGGCCGAAGGGGAGGGGCCGTCAATATACATCCACGACCCGGAAGGCAACATGGTCGAACTCAAGGGCGCCCCGTGGGGGCGATAAGCGCCCCTGCCGAATACTCTGTCCAGGAGAGGGTCTTAAATGCAGCCAGTCGAGTTGAAGGAAAACACCAGTCATTCATCACCGCCCGCTGAAATCCTGACTCCCGAAATCGAGGCGAAAGAAGAGAACCTGCGGCGGATTATGCGCGAGATGGGGTCGGCGATCATCGCTTTTTCGGGCGGCGTGGACAGCGCTTATCTCGCTTACATCGCCGTGCGTGAGCCGGGCGTCCGCGCGCTGGCCGTCACGGGCGAGAGCCCGAGCTACCCGGATTTTCAGCGGCAGGACGCGCTCGCTTTCGTGCGCGACTTTACGATCCCTTACGAAACGGTCACGACCGAAGAGATTCACGACCCGAACTATCTGGCCAATCCGACCAACCGCTGCTACTTCTGCAAGCACGAACTCTTCACCAGACTTTCGGCACTCGCCCGCGAGCGCGGATTCAATTTCGTCTGCGACGGGAATAACGCCGACGACGTCGGGGATTACCGTCCCGGGAGGAAGGCCGCCGCCGAATTACAGGTTCGCAGCCCGCTCATTGAGGCCGGGCTGACCAAGGCCGAGATTCGCGCGCTCTCGCGCGCCGCCGGCCTGCCGGTCTGGGATCGCCCGGCTTCGGCCTGTCTCTCGTCGCGGATCCCTTACGGCATGCCGGTGACGATTGAGAAGCTGTCGGTGATCGAGCGCGGCGAAGCCGCCTTGCGACGGCTCGGATTCAGCCAGATGCGGGTCAGGCATCACGGCGACATCGCGCGCATTGAAATTGCGCCCGAAGAGCTGCCGCGCGCGCTCAGTGTTGAGATGGCGCGGCGGATGGCGGATGAATTCAAACGTCTTGGATTCAAATACGTCACGCTCGACCTTGAGGGCTACCGGCAGGGGGCGCTCAACGAGACAATAAAATAAAGAGGGATCTGAAGGGGCTGGGAAGCGAAATTTCCAGCCCCTCAATTTTTCCCCGGGCAATCACCATCAACCGGGCCCCGGCGGGGCATCAGCAGTGGAGGTAATTGTGGCATTCCAGGCTTTCGTAGATGACACACGAATCATCAGGGAAGAGAACCCCTTTGAGTCCATGATGTCGCGCTTCGACCATGCGGCAAAGCGTCTGCAACTCGACCCCGATCTGTACCGGGTGCTGCGCGTGCCGAATCGTGAGATCACGGTTTACATTCCAGTCCAGATGGATGACGGGCACCTGGAAGTTTTCACCGGCTACCGCGTCCAGCATAACTTCGCGCGCGGCCCGGCCAAGGGCGGCATCCGTTACGCGCCCGACGTGACGATTGACGAGGTCCGCGCGCTGGCCGCGTGGATGACGTGGAAATGCGCCGTCGTCAACATCCCCTTCGGCGGCGCGAAAGGCGGTGTCATCTGCGACCCGCACCACATGTCGCAGATCGAACTGGAAAGAATGACTCGTCGTTACACCGCCGAGCTGATTGATTTCATCGGCCCCGAACGCGACGTGCCGGCGCCGGACATGAACACCAACGAGCAGACGATGGCGTGGATTATGGACACGTATTCGATGCACGCCCGCCACACCGTGACGGCGGTGGTCACCGGCAAGCCGATTGACCTGTCGGGCTCGCGCGGCCGGCGCGAGGCGACCGGCAGGGGCGTGATGTTCGTCGTCAACGAGGCCATCAAACGTTTCGGGATGAAGCCCGAAGAGACGCGCGTGGTCGTACAGGGGTCGGGCAACGTCGGCGGCATCGGCGCGCGGCTGATGCACGAGGCCGGTTACAGGATCGTCGGGCTGTCTGAAATCCGCGGCGGCATTCACAACCCGAAAGGCATCAACATTCCTGAAGCGCTGGAGTACCTGGCAAAGAACAAGACCTTCGACAAGTATCCTGGCGCCGAGCCCATCTCCAATCATGACCTGCTGGAACTGGATTGCGACGTGCTGGTTCCGGCGGCGACCGAGAATCAGATCACCAGCCACAACGCCGACAAGATCAAATGCCGCATCCTGGCCGAAGGCGCGAACGGCCCGACGACCGCTGCCGCCGATGACATCCTCGAGCGCAAGGGCGTCTTCGTGATCCCGGACATTCTGGCGAACGCCGGCGGCGTGACGTGCAGCTACTTCGAGTGGGTGCAGGACCGGATGGGCTACTTCTGGAAAGAGGATCTGGTCAACGAGCGGCTCGAGGACATTATCGTCGCGAGCTTCAATGACGTGGTCAAATACGCCGAGAGTCACGGCGTCAACAACCGCATTGCGGCTTACATGCTGGCGATTGACCGCGTGGCTTACATCACCCGGACGCGCGGCATCTACGCCTGACGGGTTTCAGGCGCCGTCACCAGGGTGATCGAATTCGGCCCGATCAGCAAGGCTGCTTTCAGAGGCGGCCCCGCTGATCCGGGCCATTCTTTTCAACTGGCGGCTGCGGCTGCCACCAGTCTCCGTCGTGACGTGCCGCTCAGGTATGTTGCCAGGAATTTGCCCCACGCCGTCTTTTTGACGAAATCCAGCTTCGCATAGAGCGGCGAGATTTCTTTGGTCGGGAAGTAGATTGAAATGCCGCGCGAATTTTCCATCTTCTTCCCCTTGAATCCTGATTCGATCAGGAAGCCCCCGGTCGTGGCAGCGTCGATCACGCCCTGGCAGGCGGCCTTCACTTCAGCCCTCCCGGTGCTGGCGCTCACGAGCTGGCACAAATCCAGCAGGTCAATGTAATCGTCCACCTCGTAAGTCTGCACCTGCGCGCGCGCCTGCATCAGGTTGAGGCGTTCGGCCGGGGTGCTGAGGCTCGAGATCAGGGTTTTCGCGAGCCGGTCAACGGCGGCGGTGAGCGGGGCGGCGTGGCTGAGGTCGAAAGCCGCCTGGGTGACCGGTTCGCTCGACGGGTAGGAGGCGATGTATTTTTTGACGATCACTCCGGCCAGCTCGCGCGGCGTCATCCGCGGCTTCTTCGCCAGTTCGCCGAGGATCGCGTCATAAGGCCAGCCGTCCCCCGGCTCGGTCTGTTCGGAGCCGACGGTGTTGGCCACGCTGTCGCGCACCTGCCAGGCGACTTCGATCATGCTCATCAGGCAGGCGTCCATGCCAAGGATATCAATCCGGCGCTTGAGCGATTTGCCGACCGAAGTGAGGACCTTTTTGATTTCGACGTTGTCGAGAAAATCCTGGGCGTTGTCGTCGAAGGCGATGGCGCGTTTCCTGAGAGCCTGCTCCACGGTGGGGCGGAAGAGCGCGCGGCGCAGGCGGCGGTTGCCGATCGCGCGAATCCGGTTGATCGGCACCGAGCCGGCGGCCCGTCCCGGGGCATGGTCGGCAACCTCCCCCTTGCGGGTGATGTTCAGCTTCATCCGGCTGCGCGCCGTGTGATAGATGTCCGTGTCATCCCACCCGGCCCCGTGGTTCCACAGCACGACGAGGTAATGCTCCGCCGGGTAATTCGTGATGCCCCAGCGGATGAAACCTTCGAGCGTTTTCGGGTCGCCTGTATTCGTCTCCCCGAGTTTCGCCACCAGGTCTTTTTCGAGCGCCCCGCCTTTGCTCAGGCAGTAACGCTTTGTCTCCAGACCTTCTCCGGCGCGGTCGAACTGCGCAATGATATTCAGGCCGCCGGTCGAACCGACCTTTTTCATCTCCTTGAGGTCGGCGACGCCGGCGGAGTCAAGGTTATTATCTCCGGCCATGTAGACCATGACGGTCCACTGCTTCGTTGCAGATTTCTTCGGCATATTGTTCTCCTCCAGGTAAGTTGACCGCAGTGAAATCAGGGGGCTGTCTTCGGGCTGATCTCGCGAATTCGGGGCGTCACTAAAGCAGGACGACACCGCGGGCGAATCCGACCGCGCGCGGCCTGTGAACGGTAAAAAGATGATCGAGTAATATCAGGTGGCGCCCTTCTACTACAGGCTTTGAAAGGCTGTCAAGCAGGCTGAGTCACAAAAAGCAACACAACCGACAAATTCCCATTGACGCTCCGCGGCTTGTGGTGTAGCTTTACTGCGATCCTCTGAACTTCCCCTCACACCGGCAAGCAGTATTCCGAAGGGAATCGAAGATCACGCCAATAATCTGATCCTGCCTCACTGGGCGGGAACAAGGACTGAGGTCGTGGATTGATTTATCCGCGACCAGTCACCTCACAGAACCAGCGAACTGGCAGCTTCACGATCTACCCCAGGCCAGCATCCGTTCTGTTTGCCCGAGAGCAATTCCTGAAACATCACGCAGGACAAATTTACTGACTATTATTCCCTCTCTGATTCCCCCAGTCAGGCGAGGCGAAGTCCACCACGATCCGTGGCCCGGGTCGTCTTTGATCATTGTCAGAACAGATACGCCCCATTATTTGCCCCCAATCACTACACTGAGAGCAGTCTCTGTCCCGTTCTTTGAATAACCAGATGTCCCCAATCAGGTGACCCCGAGCGGTCACAGAGTCCATTACTGCCTCAACTCGATAAATCAGAGGCCAGCCCATCAAGGGAGATGCGTTATGAGGAAAAGAATTCTTCGCCCCCGCACAGTCGTTGTTACCCTCAGTATCCTGATCAGCCTCATTGGCGGATACGCCTGGCTGGTGCGCGCAGCCTTCACCTCCGCGATCACCGTCAATGTCGTCTATCCACCTACCAGCACAGGAGGCAGCACTGTCGGGGGGACGGGCGTACAGCAGGTCTTCCGGACGGGCGGGCCGCCCTCAACCGCTCCCTTCGCCGGGCTCGACCCGGGCAACCCGAACCCGGCGCTTCGCTGCCCGGCCGGCTCAACGCTCACCTTTCTTTCTTCGCCGGGCATCATGGGGCCGATCGGGCCGAATGATTTCGTCTACGCGCTGCAGGTCTCTTACGACCCCGGTTCGACTGTCCGGCTGGATTTTGTCAGCAACGGGACCTGCGCAGGGCGCAAGATCACGAGCGTCGGGTACTGTGTCGTGCCGGCCCTCGAGAATCAGAATGTCGCGGGCGGACAGTTCACTCCGACCCAGGTCATTCTGCTCAGCACGGGCGTGGACTTCGTCTTCGATGACATCGCGGGCGGAGTAAATCATACAGTCCCTCCGGGACGAGATACCGCAGTTCTCTTCTTCACCTCCCCAGATCCGCCGTCTCTTCAGCCAGCGTCTATCCAGAGTTCAGGCGTGGCTTCAAACGGAACGCCTCCGGGCAGCCCTCCTGGTGTGACCACACCTCCGATCTACGGCCCCTGCCCCGCGAGCCTCACGATTGACAAGAAGATCGGCTGCTCGCCCAACGGGCCGTTCACCGACGGGCCGCTGACGGCGCTGGCCGGATCACAGGTCTATTATCAGATCACTGTCAAGAACACCGGCAAGGTCCCGCTCACCAACCTGATGGTTTCCGATCCGCAACTGGGCGGCGACCTGACCAGTCAGTTCAATTTCCCTGACGTTGAGGTGGCCAGCGGCACTCTGATGCCGGGGCTGGCGCCGATGGGGACGCCGCCGCCGCCGGGCAGTTCGGACGACCCGACGATGAGGATGATCGTCGTGCCCTTCACTGCCCCCTCGGGCCCGCCACTACCGGGCACGCCAGTCACCGTCGTCAACACGGCGACCGCGAAAGGTGATTACCTTATCCCGAAACAGGACGGGACTCTCAATCCGGGGTCAGTACCTTCCGGCCCGGTCCAATCGGTAGCCGTCGGCCCTGTTACCGACAGCGTGACGCTCAACGTCGTGGCCCCGGCGATTCTGTGCGACAAGAAGGTCAACGGCGTCAGCCTGCTTACCCTCCCGCAGAACACCGCCTTCCCGCTCGTACTGAATTACACACTCAAGGCGACCAACACCGGGACGACTGACCTCGCGGTCGTGATTGATGACCCGAAGATCAAGGCGCTCAAGACTGCTCCGCCCGCCGGCGTCACCATCAACATGGCGATTCAGGGAGGAGCCGGCTTCGCCGCCGGGTCGCTCGCCGGCGGCACCAACCTCCAGGCCACTTTCCCCGTAGTTCCCCCAAGTGGGATGGCGCAGGTCAATATCGCAGTGACGCTCGCCAACAAGGCTGCTTTTTCAGCGCTGACCGACCCGGGCAACCCGGTCACCGCGAGCAATATCATGACCGCCGTCGGCACGGTCACCAACTTCACGGGCTGTCCGCCCAACGCCAATGCGACAACGGTTGACTGCTTCAGTGACGCGGCCGTCGTCTTCCAGGATTGCAGCATCAGCCTGACCAAGGCCGTCGCCTGTGACACTGGCACCGGCATCAACCCGCCGCCTCCTGCCGGCAGCTTCGGTTCGTCGGTCACGGCACTCGTCAACGCCGGCGTGGTCTTCCGATATGTGGTCACCAACACCGGGACGGACACGCTGAATAATGTGACGATCACGGATAACAAGATTACGAGCCCGTCATTCAACGTCGGGACGCTCACTGCGGGACAGTCAGCGACAATTTTTGTCGCGTCCACCGCGCCGGGCACTGCGGGTTCGGTCATCAACACGGCGAATGTGACAGCCAATAGCCAGTTCGCCGGTTGCAACGTCAGCGCCGGCCCGGCCACGGCAACTGTCAACACCGTGGCACCGAACATCGCCTGCAGCAAGCAGGTCAATGGGGGCAGTTCCTTTACCATACCGGTTGATGCGGTGTATCCCGTGGCGCTGAACTACACGCTCAAGGCGACCAATACGGGAACGACCAGCCTCTCAATCGTGATTGATGATCCGAAACTCAAGGCACTCAAGACCGCTCCACCGGCCGGAGTCACCATCAACATGGCGATTCAGGGAGGGGCCGGCTTCGCCGCCGGGACGCTTGCTGGCGGCACCAACCTCCAGGCCACTTTCGCAACCGTCCCTCCGGCAGGGATGGCGCAGGTCAACGTGACGTTGACGCTCGCCAGCGCCGCCGCGTTTGCCGCGATAGCCGACAGTGGCAATGCGCTTCAGTCTACCAACACGATGACCGCTGTCGGCACGGTCACCAGCTTCACCGGCTGTACGACCAATGCCACCACGGTCAACTGTTCGAGCAGCGCGGTAGTTAACCTGACGCCGCCGGAGATCAATCAGTCCTGCGTCATCAGGGAGTGCGTGGGGGCGGCGTGCCGCGGCAATGACCCCGGCGCCCTGCCCGACCCCAACGCCATCGTCAGCGATGACAAGGAAGGCTCGGTCCTCTTCTACAACTTCTACTCCTCGAACATCGCCAACCCCGCGGCCG
>DASRDU010000167.1:0-29231 GCA_035652435.1 Blastocatellia bacterium | reverse complement strand
CCCGCAACTGGATTTTGCAGGCCTCAGTGACTCGAAGAAGGATTTGATGACGCTGAATGGAACCTCAATGGCGGCGCCCATCGTCAGCGGCGCAGTCGCCCTGATGCTGCAAAAGAATCCGGCCCTCACGCCGGGTCTCGTCAAGGCGATTCTGCAATACACGGCGCAGCGCCTGCCCGGCGCGAGCGTCCTCGACCAGGGCGCGGGTGAACTCAACGCCGAAGGCGCGCTGCGGCTCACGGCGGCAATCCCCGCCACGCTCCCGACCGCCGTCGGGGCTTCGCTTGTGGGGACGATGCCCGCGCAGCAGTCAACCATCAGCGGTCAGACTTTCAACTGGTTCAAGGGCATCTACGGCGCCTACAACCACGTCTTCGGCGGGAGCGCGCTGTTCACAAAATATCATCGCCTTTACGACAAGGGGTTCTGCTGGGTGGGCAACGAAGTCAGCGTCAACGGCTTGATCCTCGCCGACGGCTTGATCCTTGCTGACGGGCTGATTCTGGCCGACGGTGTTCTCTTTGCTGACGGGGTACTGTTCGCTGACGGGCTGATCCTGGCCGATGGTGTGAGACTCGACGGTCAGGGGCTGATCCTGGCTGACGGCCTGATCCTTGCTGCTGGTGTTCTCTTCGCTGACGGGTTGATCCTGGCTGATGGTCGGGTGCTGGCGGACGCGATAGTGACTCCAGGCTCATTCTCGTCCCTGAATACGCTCCTCGCGCAGAATGCGCTGGTGTTCGGGGATAACTAGCCGCTAGCCCGAATCGGGACACACCGGCGGCGGAAGTGGAGAGCTGCGCCGGTGGATGCGCCCTCCTTCTCCCAATAATTCACACTCCGGGCGGGTTGGCAACGGCTCGCCTTTTGTTTCTCGCACAGTGACGGCCGGTCATTTGATTATTGAAGGCGGCCGGTGATGAATTATTCATACCTGAGCGCGACCATCGGGTCTACCTTCGTCGCCCGGCGTGCGGGGATGCAGCACGCCAGAAAGGCGACACCGAGCAGCAGCAGCGCAATACTGCCGAACGTCGCCGGGTCAGTCGGCGTCACCCCAAACAGCAGAGTCCCCAGCAGACGGGTGACGAGGAATGCGCCGGCCAGACCGACGCCGATGCCGCCCGCCGCCAGCAGCATCCCTTGGCCGACGACCAGTTTAACCACGTCGCGTCGCGAAGCGCCGAGCGCCATGCGGATGCCGATCTCGTGCGTCCGCTGCGTGACCGAGTAGGCCATGACGCCGTAGATCCCCACCGCCGCCAGCGCGAGCGCCACCGCCCCGAAAATGCCGAGCAGGATCGTGTTCAGGCGCTGTTGCGTGACCGATTCGGAGATCGCCATCTCCATCGTCCCCGGGCTTGTGATCGGCTGTTCCTTATCAACCTCCAGTACCACGCCGCGAACCGCGGCCGTCAGACTCAGAGGGTCGCCCTGCGTCCGCGCCACAATCGCCGAAGAACGGACGGGCGTCTGAGCGTAAGGGTAATAAAACTCCGGCTGGAACCCGGAGTCCAGCCCGTGGTGTTTAATGTTGCCGACAACCCCCACGATCGTGTGGAGGGGATTATCTTCCGCGTAGCGCCCGAGTTTGATCTGCCTGCCGATGGGGTCCTCATTCGGGCAGTACCGGCGGGCGAGTTCCTCGTTGATGATCACGACTCTTTGCGCGCCGGCCACATCCTGCCCGGTGAACACCCGGCCCCTGAGCAGCGGGATCTCCATCGTGCGGAAATACCGCGGGCTGATGACCCGATAGTCGGCATACGGGATCGCGTCGGGCGCCGGTTCCGGCTGACCGGCAATAGTAAAGACGCGGTCGGTATTGCCGCTGAACGGCGGAAGGTTGACGGTCGCCGCCGACACCACCCCGGGCAGATTCTCCACCCGCCGCAGCACCTGCTGAAAAAAGCCGACCTGCTGCGACGCTTCGCGATACTTCACGCTGCCGAGCGAGACGTTGGCCACAAACACCTGGCCGGGATTAAAGCCCAGCGTGACGCGCTGCAGCCGCTGAAAACTCTTCATCAATAAGCCGGCCCCGATCAGGAGTACAAGCGCCAGAGCCATTTCAACAACGACCAGGGCGTTGCGGGTGCGCTGGCGCCTGAGCCCGGCCGAACTCTTGCCGCCCTCCTTGAAGGCGTCGGTGAGGTCAGGTCTGGAGACATGCAGCACCGGCATTAAACCGAAAACGAGGCCGGTCAAAGTCGAAATCAGCAGCGTGAATGAGAACACCTGCCGGTTGATGCCGATCTGCTGCCAGCCGGGCGTGGAGTCGGCTATGTCTCTCGGCACTGCCCCGACGAGGGCATCTGCACCCCAGTACGCCAGCAGGAGGCCCAGCCCGCCGCCGACCAGAGAGAGCGCGAGACTCTCGGTCAGCAACTGCCGCACGACGCGCCACCGCGACGCGCCCAGCGCCGTGCGGACGGCGATCTCGCGCTGCCGGGAGGCCGCGCGCGCGAGCAGCAGGTTGGCGACGTTGGCGCAGGCGACGAGCAGCACGAGGCTGACCGCCCCGAGCAGCACGAGCAGCGAGGGGCGGATGTCGCCGACTATGTCCTGCTGGTACGGGATCACATTGCCGTACTTGCCGGTGTTGGTGACCGGGTGCTGTTGCTCGATCCGCCTGGAAATGTTCTCGATGTCGGTCTGCGCCTGTGCGACGGTGGTGTCGACGCGGAGCCGCGCGATCACAGACAGGAAATGCGAGCCGCGGCCCATCTCACTCATGCTCTCGGCCGTGAAAACGAGTGGCGTATAAAGCTCAGCCGGGGCGAAGCGGACCTCCTTCGGCGCCACCCCGACCACGATGTAGCCCTCGCCGTTGAGATTGATAGTTTTCCCAACCAGACCGGGGTCGGCGCCGAAGCGGCGCTGCCACAGACCGTGGCTCAGCACTACCACTCGATTGCGGCCGGCCTGCTCCTCTTCCGGCAGGAAGGCGCGACCGCGCAGCGGCCTGACGCCCAGCACCTGGAAGAAGTTCGCCGAAACGCTCAGCCCGTAGAACCGTTCCGGCAGGGCGTCCCCCGTCAGCGTGTAACCGCCCCAGGCATACGCCGACATACCGTCGAACACCTTATTCTGCGCGCGCCAGTCGACGAAATCCGGCGCCGAGACCACATTCCTGAAGGCGTTTTTTTGCGGGCGCATCGAATAGACCGCCACCAGTCTTTCCGGCGCCTCGTAAGGCAGCGGGCGCAGGAGGACGGAATAAACGACGCTGAAGATGGCCGTGTTCGCGCCGATGCCGAGTGCCAGCGTGAGGACGGCAACGAGCGTGAAGCCCGGATTCTTCACGAGCATCCGTACGCCGTAACGCAAGTCCTGTAAGAGTGTCTCAAGTGATCTGAATGCCCACATCTCGCGGCTCACCTCCCTGAGTAATGTCTGATTGCCGAACTGTCGTTGTGCAGCATAGTGCGCTTCCTGTGGCGTCATCCCCGCAGCACGAATTTCTCCCGCCTTCATCTCCAGATGAAAATTCATTTCCTCTTCCAGCTCGCGGTCGAACTGCCCGCGCCGCAGATGGAAGAGCAGCCTGCGCCATAGTCGAATCAGTCTGTCCATCATAAAGGCTTCCCGCTCACACCGGCTGCACCACGCGCAGGATCGCTTCAAGCTGCCGCTCGAAGTCAGCGACCTCCTGCACGAGTTGTTTTCGCCCGGCGGCGGTCAGTTTGTAGAAGCGGGCGCGGCGGTTGTTGTCTGAGATGCCCCACTCGGCTTTGACCCAGCCCTTGAGCGCGAGCCGTTGCAGCGCCGGGTAGAGTGACCCCTCCTCGACCTGGAGTACGTCATTGGAAATGGATTTGATGAAGAGTGCGATCCCGTAGCCGTGCATCGGTTGGGCATTGCGCTCGAGCGTCCTGAGGATGAGCAGCTCCAGCGTGCCGGGCAGCAACTCAGCCCTGCTCGGTCGTTTGTCTTTTCCCATAGATTATCTTTCCTATAGATTGTCTATGGTAAGGATGCTGCTGACGGATGGAAATGTCAAGTGGGAGAAATCGGGAGGGTCGGTCATCCCTCCCTGGGCACTCTGCAGTAGATCTTCAAGGCTCGCCTTTTCGACCTGAAAATACTCTTCCAGTTCCGGTTGCTGTCAAAGGCCCCCTGAAAAGCAAAAGCCACCGCGAAGGTGGCCGTAAATGCTTTACTTTCTGGAGCCGACACCCGGGCTCGAACCGGGGACCTTCTGATTACGAATCAGACGCTCTACCAACTGAGCTATGTCGGCTTAACTTTTCAAACTGGTGAGGCAAGGCTGCCCGCAAACGAGGGCGCATCTTACAACACGCCCGCGGCGACGGTCAAACTGAAATTCTGCGCGAAAATCCGGCGGAAAACCACGCCTCAATCCCCCACCGCCTCGCTCAGTTCGCGCGCCTGTTCCTTGTACTGCAACTGATAGAGCTTGTAATAAATCCCGCGATGCGCAAGCAGTTCCTGATGCGCGCCCATCTCGCGAATCTCGCCCTTGTGCAGCACGATAATCTTGTCCACGCGCTGAACGGTCGAAAGCCGGTGCGCGATGATGATCGAGGTGCGACCCGCCATCACGCGCTCGATGGCCTGCTGGATCAGCTGCTCGGTTTCGGTGTCAATGCTCGAAGTCGCCTCGTCGAGGATCAGGATGTTCGGATCAAAAGCGAGCGCGCGGGCGAACGAGATCAACTGCTTCTGGCCGACCGAAAATCCCGCGCCGCGTTCGCGCACTTTCGTCGCGTAACGATCCGGCAGCCGTTCGATGAAGCCGCTCGCGCGGACTTCGCGCGCGGCCCATTCGACCCGCTCCTCGGTGATGGCCTCGTTGCCGAGGCGGATGTTGCCGGCGATGTCGCCAGAGAATAAGAACACGTCCTGCAACACGACAGCGAACTTCTCGCGCAGCTTCTGCAAGGGCCACAGCCTGATGTCCACGCCGTCGAGCAGGATCTCGCCGCGCTGGATGTCGTAAAAGCGCATGAGCAGGTTCGTGATCGTCGTCTTGCCCGACCCCGTCGCGCCGACGAAGGCGATTGATTCGCCCGGCTCGACGGTGAACGACACGTCCTTCAGAACCCAGTCTTCATCCTTATACGCGAACCACACGTTGCGGAATTCGATGCGGCCCGTCGCGCCTGCGGGCAGCATCGGCCTTTCGGGCGAAGTGATCCTGTCGGGCGTGTCGAGCAGCCTGAAGATGCGCTCGCTCGCCACCACCGCGGCCTGGAGGATGTTGTACTTGTCACTGATGTCCTGAATCGGCATCCACAGCCGCTGCGTGTATTGCAGGAAGGCGACGAGCGTGCCGATGGTGATGGCGTTCTCGATCACTTTGCCGCCGCCGTACCAGATCAGCGAGGCGATGCCGACCGACGAGATCAGGTTGACGAGCGGGTAGAAGACCGCGAAGTAAAAGATCGTGTCGAGGTTCGCCTGCAGGTGTTCACGGTTGATCCCGGTGAACTGGTCGAAGGCCTTCCCTTCGCGGTTGAAGAGCTGCACGGTCTGCGCGCCGGAGAGGTGTTCCTGCGTGAAGGCGTTCAGGCGCGCGATCTTCGCCCGCACCGCGCGGAAGCCCTTGCGCGAGCCGCGCTGGAACCACGCCGTCGCGATGAAGAGCAGCGGGACTACGGCGAGCGAGACGAGCGAGAGCGACCACGAGTAATAGAGCATCATCCCGAGCGCGCCCGCGATCAGTACCACGTCGCCCAGCACTTCGATCAGCCCCGAAGTGAACAACTCGTTGAGCGCGTCAACGTCGGTCGTGAGCCGCGTGATCAGGCGGCCCACCGGGCTCTTGTCGTAGTAGGCGACTTCAATCGTCTGGAATTTGCGGAAGATCTCCTCGCGCAGGTCATACATCACGCGCTGTCCGATGGTGTTGAGCAGCACGTCCTGGAAGTACCCGATCCCCAAGGTCACCGCGAGCGAGATCAGATAGAGCCCCGCCAGCACCGCGATCCCGTGAAAAGCCGTGTCGAACGGCAATTGCTGGCGCGAAGCCGGCGCGATGTAATCGTCAATTGCCCATTTGGTGAGCAGCGGCCCGACCTGACGGACGAGGTTGACCGTGACGGTCAGGACGAGCGCGATGATGACGAGCTGCCGGTAAGGCGCGAGGTAACGGATCAAGCGCCGCGCCGTCGCCGCGTCGTAGAGTTTGCCGAGTTGTTCTTCTTCGTGGTGACTCGCCGCCATTCCCTATTGCTTCACTGATGAGTCTGCTCCCCGCCACCTCAGTTCGAGGTGGTTGATAATGAGTAGTAAAATTACGATCGCCACCGAATAGATGAACAGATTAAGCCGGCCTGACGCAAAGAATACCTGATTAAGCCAGATCACGCTGCCGGCCCACAGCAGGACGATTGCGGCGACGGCAGTCCCCCTGCCCGGGGTCAGCCGCGGGCCGGTGCTGATCACCTCGTCGGAAATCTTGTGGGGCAGCGCCTTCTGCCCGAGCCCGATGACGCCCAGCAGCACGATCATGAAGAGCAGGGCGCCATCCCAGCTGTCGGGCGGCAGCACGAGGAGGTTCATCAGGAGGAGTGACACAAGCAGACCGAAAAGAAAAACGCCAATGAATACAGCAATGCTTCCTAACTTCATTTCAAAGTTCTCGTTTATGCCGGCTGCGAGCCGGCACAGGGGACATGGGGTTTACAAATATTCCGGCCTGTCAGACCGGATGGATCGCATCTTGTACCCGGCAGGTGTGCAGGGCTGGGGCGAAAAGAAGCCGTAATTATCAGGCAAGCCGGCTGACAACTCAAACGCCGGCATTCATAGCCCGGTCCGGCCTGATACAAGGCACCTCTTTCCCGTGCCCTTGAAATTTGAATAAGCCTCCTTAACTCGCCGCCAGCTCTTCCTCCAGCAACTGCCGCTCGTACAAGTCCGCGTACTCACCATCCAGTTGCATCAGCTCTTCGTGAGTGCCGCGTTCGACGATGCGGCCGTGATCCAGCACACAGATCAGATCCGCGTCCTTCACCGTCGAGATGCGGTGCGAGACGATCAGCGAGGTGCGGTCGCGCATGACGCCGCGCAACTGCGACAGAATTCTTTCCTCCGTGTAAGTGTCCACCGCCGACAGCGCGTCATCGAGGATCAGAATCCCCGGCTGGCGGATGACCGCACGCGCAATCGCGGTGCGCTGCTTCTGGCCGCCAGAAAGCGTAATGCCGCGTTCGCCGACCAGGGTCTCATACTTCCGGGGGAAGTCGGCGATATCGTGGCTCAGGCCCGCGACTTCGGCGGCGTACTCGACCTCGGGCTGCCTCATTTCTTTCACGCCGAAGGCGATGTTTTCGGCGAGCGTTTCGCTGAAGAGAAAAGTCTCCTGCGGCACGTAGCCGATGTTCTCGCGCAACTGCGCGAGCGGAATTTCGCGGACGGGGTGGTCGTCAATCAGCACCATCCCCGGCTCGGCGTCGAGCAGGCGCGGCACCAGATTCATCAGCGTTGATTTGCCAGAACCGGTGCGACCGATGAACGCGACGGTCTGGCCGGGTTCGATCACCAGATTGATGTCGCGCAAGACGGGGGGGCCATCGGGCGTGTAACGGAATGTCAGGTTGCGGAATTCGATCTTTCCGCGCAGGCCTTCGACCACCGCCCCTTCACGGTCGCGGTACTGTGCAGGCTTCACGTTCGGCGCGTCGGCGATGGCGGGTTCGATCTGCATGACCTGGTGCATGCGTTTGAGGCTCGCCGTGCCGCGCTGCACCATGTTGGTCACGTAGCCCATCGCGATCAGCGGCCAGATCAGCTGTTCGAGGTAGAGATTGAAGGCGGTGAAATCGCCGAGCGACATCTGCCCCAAACCCACCTGCCGACCGCCGTACCAGAGGATCACCGCGAACCCGATCCCGATCAGGAACTGCATCAGCGGGCGGAAGACAGCCGAGAGCTTCACCAGATTCAGGTTGCGCTCGACGTACTGCCGGTTGAGCGCGGCGAAGGCGGCCATCTCGGCACTCTCCTGCGCGTAGGCGCGCACGACGCGCACGCCGGAGAGGTTCTCCTGCGCCCTCGCCGTGATGTCTGAGAAGAACTCCTGAATCTTTTCAAAGCGGACGTGAATCTGGTGGCCGAAATGCTTGACCGTCAGCGAGACGAGCGGCATCGTCAGCATCAGGATCAGCGTCAGCTTCCAGCTCAGATAAAACATCAGCGGCAGTACGATCAGCAGCCGGAAGAGCGTCTGCTCGCTGTACATGATCGCCGGGCCGACGATCATCCGCACGGCGCCGAGGTCGTTGGTCGCGCGCGCCATCAGGTCGCCCGTGCGGTTCTCCTGATAAAACTGGAGCGGCAGCTTCTGCAGGTGGCCGTAAAAATCCTGGCGCAGGTCGTATTCGATGTACCGCGACATGTTGATCAGCGTGCGCCGCTGCAAAAACAGGAAGACGCCGCTCGCGACGCTCGCGCCAATGATCAGCAGGCTGTAGCGCACGACCTTTTCGTAAGTCACCACGCCGCTCGTTTTCAGGTCGTCAATCGCGTGCCCGACGACGCGGGGCACAGTGACGCCGAAGACGTTGGAGATGAGGACGAAGAGCGTCCCCGAGATCAGCATCCGGCGGTACTTCTTCAGGAATCCGAACAGCCACGCCCGGCCGGTGGTTTCAGTCATCACGTTACTCACAGCGCGCCTCTCCGTTGTTGCGATCAGAATGAATTTCAGTATCGGGGATGGACGAGGGCTGGTCAACCGTGAGGAGATGCGGTGCCGACCCGACAGACGATCTGTTGACCCATGTCTTCAGACAGTGTTATCGTTGCCTCACCGATCAATCTAACCCATCACGAGCATTCGTGTGGCGAATGCTCCCTTTCTGCTGACCGGACACCGGTCTGTTGCAGGAACTGTCCATAAACCACTACTGACCCGGCGCCCCGGCCGTTTTCGCAGTCCCCGGCCTTTCACGCCCGGTCATCCAATACTGCCTGTCTCTGCTGCTGTTGAAAACGACGGGCAGCCCCGAGGAGGAACATCGTGAAGAGAAATTTCCTGTCTCCATTGCTTTCGGCTGTCGCTGCCGTGTTACTGATTGCATCGGTTCGCGCTGAAACTTACACCTCGACAGTCACCCTGAGCCCCGCCAACGAAGTCCCGCCCATTGCCGGTCTCAACGCTTCCGGGACGACACTTCTGACGATCAATGTCGTCAGGGATCCGACAGGCGCTATTGTCACCGGCTCGGTCAACTTTCTGACGAATTTCACTTTCCCCGGCAGTGTCACGATCACCGGGCATCACATCCACGAGCAGGTTGCGGGCGTGAACGGCTCGATAGTGATCAACCCCGCTTTTTCATCAACCACTTTTGCGAGTGGGACAGGCATGGTCAGCATCAGTGTGACCGGCGTTAATCCGGCTGTGCTGGGGCGACTGCTGGCGAACCCGGCGGGCTTTTACGTCAACCTGCACACGAGCGCCAACCCGGGCGGCGCGATGCGCGCCCAGCTCACCACACTGAGTGAGACGGTCGCTGATACGGTGGCGATGACTACGGCCAGTGAAGTGCCGCCGGTGACCACAGTCAACGCTTTCGGCACTGCCACGATCACGGTCAAACCGACGCGCAATGTGGCGACCGGCGCGATCACCGGCGGCTCGGTGAACTTTACGGTCAACTACAACTTCCCCGGCAGCGTCACGATCACGGGTCTGCACATTCATCAGGCCGCCGCGGGCGTTAACGGGTCCATCGTCATCAACACGGGAGTTTCGGGCGGCAATCCGGTAGTCTCATCCACCGGCACAGGGGTCATCAATGCCACCGTCGCGTCCGTCAGCGCCACCTTGATCCAGGGCCTGCTCTCCAACCCCGCCGGGTTCTACGTCAACCTGCACACGAGCGTCAATCCGGGTGGGGTGATCCGAGGCCAGCTTGAAGGGTTTGCCACGCCGCCGGTGATTGAAGCGGTCTCGCCTTATGTCGTACAGGCCGGTTCGGCCGGCCAGTTGACTCTGACCGGCACCGGCTTTGCATCGGCTGCCGCCGTGCTGATCAACGGGCAGATCGTCGGGGCCGCATATAACGGCACAAGTAATCCGGCGCAGTTGACGGGCATTACGATCCCCGCCGCCCTGGCCGCCAACCCGGGCACGCTGACGGTGCAGGTCCAGGACATCAACGGAGTCCTCACCGCGGGTCGCACGGTCACGGTCGCGGCGGCGGCGAATATCAACAGCGTCGCGCCGGCCACCATTGACGCCGCACGCTTCGGCGCATCGGTTGCGCCCGAATCCATCGCGGCGCTCTTCGGCACGAATCTGGCCACCACGACCGTCGCGGCGACCAGCGTGCCGCTGCCGACCTCGCTCGACGGCACGACGGTTTACGTCAACGGCACCGCCGCGCCTCTCTTTTTCGTGTCACAGAATCAGGTCAACTACCAGATCCCGCCGGGCGTCGCGCCGGGCGCGGCGAGCGTGGTGGTGGTTGACAAGAACGGCAACGTCTCGCAGGGGCAGGTGACGGTGGCTCCGAGCATTGCGGCCATCTTCACAGCGAAGGCCGACGGCGCGGGCGCCCCGGCCGGAGTCGCCTCGGTCAACGGGCAGACCTTCAACATCCCGCTCGCCAACCCTGACGGCACGCCGGCCCAGCTCGATCTCGGCACGGCGGGGCTGTTCGTTTCGCTGTTCGGCACGGGGCTGCGTTACGCGCCGAACAAGGACGGCAATACGGCCAACGGGGTGGCGGAATCCGTCTCGATCACGATAGACGGGACGCTCGTGACGCCAGCGACTTTGTTCGCCGGGGCGCAGGGCACGTTCGCCGGGCTCGATCAGATCAACTTCCAGATCCCAACCACATTCGCCGGGAAAGGCCCGGTTGATATGATCGTCAACGTTGATGGCAAGGCGTCGAATACGTTGAAGCTCAACATCAAGTGATCCGGCGTCAATGGACTGACACCGCAACCACGCTTCTCAAATCCCCGCCGCCCGGAGACCAAGGCCCTGGTCTCCGGGCGGCGGGACTTGCCAGTGAAATAACCCGCGTAGTAGCCTCACGCCAGCATCAGCAAGCCTTACTTGTATTCACTCAACTCGCGCTTTTGTGCGGCAGGCTGGCCTGTGGCTGGCTCGATCAAAGGCGTGATGGAATTCAGCGTCGCCTTACGGAGAGTCTGCCGCAGACTAAATTCCTGCGACACATCTCTCAGGAGTCAGTCACTATGAATCGCCTGCTCGTCGTATTGCTCATCGCCTGGTTCGCCTCACCACTGCCTGCCACTGCCGGAGCGCAGGAGAGGGCCTCCGGCAAATCCATCACCGCAATGACCGTCGGAATGCAGAAACTTGACGGCTTCATCCCGCTTTACTGGGACTCGGCGAGCGGGAAGATGTGGATGGAGATTTCGCGCTTCAATGCCGAAATGCTTTATCAGGTCTCGCTGCCTGCCGGGATTGGGTCGAACCCCATCGGGCTCGACCGCGGGCAGCTCGGCGGGACTTACGTCGTCTCCTTTGAGCGCGTCGGGCCGAAGGTGCTGATGATGCAGCCGAATTACCGCTACCGCGCGCTGAGCAGCGATGAAGCCGAACGCCGCGCCGTCGCCGATTCCTTCGCGCGCTCGGTGATCTGGGGATTCAGGGTCGAGGCGGCGGAAGGTGAGCGCGTGCTGGTTGACGCGACCGCGTTCCTGCTGCGCGACGCTCACGGCGTCACCGAACGGTTGCGGATGGCGCGACAGGGCAGCTACCGCTTCGACGAATCGCGCAGCACGTTTTACCTGCCGCGCACAAAAGGCTTCCCGAAAAACACCGAAGTCGAAACCATTATCACTCTGGCGGGCGAAGAGCCCGGCGGGCTGATCCGCGGCGTCACGCCGACCGCGCAGTCGGTCACCGTGCGCGAGCATCATTCGTTTGTCGAGCTGCCCGACGGCGACTACAAACCGCGCGCCTTCGATCCGCGCGTCAGCGCGATGCCGCTCATGTTTTACGATTATGCCTCGCCCTTCGACACGCCGATTGAGAAGCGCTGGATTCTGCGCCACCGGTTGCAGAAGAAAGACCCGAACGCCGCCGTCTCTGAAGCGGTGAAGCCGATTGTCTATTACGTTGACAACGGCGTGCCCGAACCGATCCGCGGCGCGCTGGTCGAGGGCGCCTCGTGGTGGGCGCAGGCGTTTGAGGCCGCCGGATTCAGGAACGCTTTTCAGGTGAAGGTGCTGCCGCCGGACGCCGACCCGATGGACATCCGCTACAACATGATCAACTGGGTGCATCGTTCGACGCGCGGCTGGTCTTACGGCGCTTCGGTGACTGACCCGCGCACCGGCGAAATTATCAAAGGCAACGTCTCGCTCGGCAGCCTCCGCATCCGTCAGGACGTGATGCTCGGCACCGGGATGATCCCGCCATTCACCGCGCAGGGCGACGCGCGCAACAGGATGGAGGATCAATGCGAGGCCGCAGACTCGCCCGATGCCGATTATCTGGCGACGGCTTCGGCGGGCGACCCGGCGACCGATTCGGCCGCGATGGCGCTCGCGCGCATCCGCCAGCTTTCGGCGCACGAAGTCGGCCACACGCTCGGCTTCGCGCACAACTTTGCCGCGAGTTCTTACGGGCGCGGCTCGGTGATGGACTATCCGGCGCCGCTGGTCGAGATCAAAAACGGGAAGCTCGATCTTTCGAACGCCTACGCCACCGGAATCGGCGAATTCGACAAGTTCGCAGTGAAGTTCGCTTACTCCGAATTCCCGGCCGGCGCGGACGAAAAGGCCGAGCTGGAGAAGATCATTCAGAAGGGCCTCGCCGACGGGATGCTCTTCATTGACGACGGCGACGCGCGCGGCTTGAACACCGCGCACCCGCTGGCGAGCGTGTGGGACAACGGCTCTGACCCGATAGCGACGCTCAGGCACGAAATGGAAGTGCGCCGCATTGGGCTCAGGAACTTCGGACTGAACAGCATCGCCGCGGGGCAGCCGCTCTCATCACTCGAAGCGAAACTGCTGCCGCTCTACCTGCATCACCGCTACCAGCTCGTAGCCGCGGCAAAATCAGTCGGCGGCCTCTATTTCACCTACGCGGTGAAGACGGCAAACGGCCCCAGCCCGTCGAAGTTCCGCGAGATCGTCTCTGCCGACCGCCAGCGCGAAGCACTTCGGGCGATTCTCGACACGATCAGAATCGAAGAGCTGGCCGTCCCGCAGCACATCCTCGACCTGATCCCGCCGATAGCGACAGGGTTTGAAGGCGGCACGGCAGAATACTTCAGCCGCCGCACCGACCCGGCCTTTGATCCGCTGGCCGCCGCGACGATTGCTGCCGATCTGACGTTCGCCGCGCTGCTCGACCCGAATCGCGCGGCCCGCCTGATTGATTTCCACGCGCAGAATCCGGCCAACCCTGATCTGAAGGAAGTGATTGACGCGATCATCAACGCGGCCTGGAAGGCGCCCGCGCCGCAGGGTGCTTATCACAAGGCGATTCAGCAATCCGTGCAGAGCCTGTCCGTGAAGAAGCTGATTGATCTGGCGGGCGATGAAACCGCTTCGCCGCTGGTTCGCGCCGAAGCTTCAGGCGCGCTGCGAAGTCTGAATGCGATGCTCAAGGCTATTGCCGGTGCCGACGCACATCGTCGTCAGACGCAGGAAGACATCGAACGTTTCCTCAATCGCCCCGATGCCGTCAGACAGCCGACCCGTCCGCTGCCCACGCCGCCGGGTGATCCGATTGGCGGGAGGAGCTGAAATGTCATATCGCGAAGTGTCAAAACGGATGGACAAGGATCTGTATCCAGACCTTGCTGAAGCTGGTGGGTTGCACCTAGCGTTGGAGCAGGAATTACGAAAGCAGAAAAGCCAGCTGGCCGTTGACACGGTCGAACACTTCATCCCATACGCGCATGTGAGGCAGGATGCACGCTCATCCCAGGTATTCATCATTGCGTACGAGCGGCTGTTCCTTTTCTATTTCTGGAATCAGGGCGTTTCATATGGGAGTGGAACATGCACCCTGTTGTGGCAGGTAGCGCAGGCAATCCGGTACTGGATTGAAGAGAAGCCGACCATTGCCGGAATGGCAGAACGGTATGACTGGTTTCAGCCGAATGAGCAGGCAAAGGCGCATGAGGCAGGCGAACTGGTTGACCTTCAATGGCGGAGGCTCCTTGATAGCTGGAAGAATGATAAATGGGAACTGGCCGCGTCAGTGGCGGAGTTGATTGAGGTCGCGAGTCACCATCCAGAGCTGCGTCAGCTTTATCCGTTTACGAGCCTGACCAGAGTCTGCTTCAGCAGAACAACCGGTTATCCATTCGCTGATGACTGCCCACACGCAGAACCTGTCAGGCCCGGGTGGTTTCGCGCTTACTCGGCAAAGTGCAGGATCGAAGTAAAAAGCCGTGAAGGCCACGAATGGAAAGAAGCTGTCTATGATGTTCTGGGTGAGGGAACTGCAGAAGAAGTGATAGACTTACTCATCGCCAATCTGCCGATAGACTGTGGCCCTGCCTTCAACGGGACGGCAGATGATCTGGCCGGAGCTGCAAAGGATGCGAATCAGGCTGGGGAGTGAGTCCTGTTTAGTGCTGATGCATTAACATTCCGGGAGTTTGCGATGAGCGAGCCACTGCCTTTGGCTTCAATTCATGAAGCCGTGCTGGATTTCTCCGCGACCGTAATGACGCAGTGGTATTCGGCGCTCAGGCTGTAAATACCTACGTAGACGAACCGCGGATGACTCAGGACATTTATCTGATGTCACCACGAGCTGCTGAACTGGCGGAAGAGTTACGCGAATACCTGAACGAGCGGTTTCATATTGCCGTGCGAGTCGGGGAAATCGGCGAGGGCCGTGAGTATCGTTTGTATCAGGTTCAGAAATCCGGCAATCGTCATCTGGTTGATCTGCGGCCCGTCGAAAAACCGCCTGCGGCGCAGCGAATCGCGGACGTGCTGGTGATGGCCCCGGCTGATCTGATCGCCAGCAAGGTGATCTCATTTCACCTGCGACTCGGCAAGCCGAAATCGGGAACTGACTGACGCGATCTGGCGATGCTGCTGCTGGCTTTTCCCGAACTCAAGTGTGATCCCGGGCCAGTGACCGACCTATTGCAGGCGGCGGGCGTTGATCCCGCAATAATGGATGTCTGGCGGGAACTGGTGAGGCAGGAGATTCAGCCTGCGGATGAGGATGATGAATTCTGACTCGCCAGGCAGACTGTAATAGACGCTGGTCGTGATCGGGGCAGCCGGGTCTGAAATTCGGCGCTTCACCCGGCGGTCAGGGCTTGCAGGGGTGACAGGTTCGTGACAAAGTGGCTGCCTCGATCTGCAATCCACTCTCAACCATCACGACTGACATTACCATTGAATTGAGGAAACAAAAGTATGCTTGTTCACACCGTCTATTTCTGGCTTGATCCGAACCTGACCGCCGAGCAGGTCGCGGGATTTGAAGAGCGCCTCAACAAACTGACGACCATCAGCGCGGTGAAATACGGCTTCACCGGCAAACCCGCGGCGACGGCCGACCGGCCCGTCATTGACCGGAGCTACTCATACGGCCTGACGCTGATCTTCGACAGCGTGGCGAAGCACGACGAATATCAGGTTGACCCGCTGCACAAGGATTTTGTCGAGCATGGCCATTCGCTCTGGACGAGGGTCACGATCTACGATTTTGAATAACCGCTGAAATCGCCGTCCATGAAAAAACGAGCGGCCCCCGGGCCGCTCGTTTGCAGTTTACAGCCGATAATTCTGACTAAAACTCAACACGCATGCCCAGCTGAATCCAGCGGCTGCCGGAGACACGATCGGGCGGGACGAACTGCGTGGTGAGGACTCCGAAAGCGCGCGGGTTATTCAGGTCGAGCGTTGGGTTGGCGAACTCCACGTGATTGTCCACGTTGAAGAAGTCAAGCGCGAAGGTCACGCTCAGCCTCTCTTTGATTGTAGTCCGTTTGCCGAGCGACATATCCATATTCCAGTGATTCGGGCCGCGCAGCGGGTTGGCGCGCCCGGCGCGCCCGTCGGTGCTGAGGTTGACCCGGCGGAAACTGCTGAAGACCTGCGCCGGGTCGGTGAACAGGTTGAGGCCGGTGCCCTTATTCGCCGGATCGCCGTTGGTTCCCACCGCAGTTCCGCCGGCAGTCGTTCCGCCCTTGACGTCTGAATGAGTGTCATTGCCGAACGACCCGGGGTCAACAGTCGGGATCGCGCCGGAGTTGAAGCCGAGGAAGAGGCTGCCGCCCCACACCCCGGGCCCCTGCGTGACTGTCAGCGCGTCACCGGTGCGGGCAGTGAAGATGCCGGAGACGTACCAGCCGCCGACCAGCTTGTCGAGAAATCCATTCGACGGGCTGAACCTCTTGCCCTTCCCGAACGGCAGTTCATAGAGCCACGTCGTATTGAACTGGTGCGTGATGTCGAACGGCGACGGCCCGTACTCGGCGTTCAGGTCGAAGCTGTTGGGGAGTACGTTCGCGCCGTTCTGAATCTGGCCGAACTGGTCGAGCGAGCGGGAGAAGGTGTAGTTGACCGTATAGAGCAGCCCCTGCGACAAACGCTTGCGCAGCGTGACGAACAGTGCGTTGTAATTCGACTTGCCGACGCTCGAACGCAGGAAGAGCGTGCGGGCGAGGAGGTTGTTGAAGGGTTGCTGGCCGGCCAGCAGCCGGCGCTGGTCAATGGTCAGAAAGATGTTGTTGACGTTGCCGTTGATGAAGTTGCTCGCCTGCGATGCCGCGAGCGCTCTGGTGCCGCCGGCCGTCGCGCCGAGGGCGGGGAAGTTGTTTTCAAACCAGGGCTGCACGGCGACGGCGCTCGCGGCCGTGCCGGCGCGGAGCTGCGCGGCCACTGCATCGAAGGCCTGCGCGAAGGTCTGGCCCGATGCGTTGTCCTTGAACATATACGGCACCTGACCGAAGCTCGTACTCTGCGGCAGCTTGTCGGCGTAGCGGCCGACGTAGCCGACTTCGAGCAGCATATTACCCTTCATTTCACGCTGCCATGTGAGGTCAATCGCGTGGTTCTCGCCGACCTTGATCTTCGGGTCAACCTGGAAGGAGAGAGTTTCAGGAAAGATTGACAGGCTGCTTGCGCTGAACGGCGGACCTGCGGAGCCGGGTTTGATGCCCCAGAACGGGGAAACAGGAACTGACAACTGCGGGACCGTCGGCAGCGGGATCGTGCCATCCACCCCGACGCGGAATCCGCTGGCTGCCGGGTTGGCGTTGGTTGCCGCACAATTTTTGCCGCCCGCGCCGGTCGCCGTGCAGAGGGGCGAAGTGACGTTGATCGCCTGAGCGAAGGCCACGCCGAGCGTCGGGATGATCACGCTCTGGACGGTGTTCTGGCGGTCATAGATCAGACTGTACCCGCCGCGAATCACGGTCTTGCGGTCGCCAAAGAGCAGGTTGAGCCACTTGTTGCGGTAAGACGGATTCCATGAGACAGCGATGCGCGGCGCGATATTGTTCCAGTCAATGTCGAAGACGCCGTCACGCTTCGCATTCTTGATCGGCTGGAAGGCGATCTGCGGGTTGAAAATCTGGCCGTTGCGTGCGGCATCCGCCCTCGCCTTCAGATAGCCGGCTGCGGTCTGCTCCTCGCCCGTCCCGGCGTCAATCTGAATGCTCTGCCGGCCGAGTTTCTCCTTCGGCGGAGTCTGCCAGCCATAGTTCAGGCCATAGGTGAGTGTGAATGACGGGCGAATGCGCCAGACGTCCTGCCAGTAAAATTCCGGCGCCCACAGTTTGGTGTCGGCTTCCAGCAGTTCGCCGAAAGGCAGCGGCTTGAAGTCGCCGTCACGCACGGCCAGCACGCTGACGTTGTCAATGATGCCCAGCGTTGAAGCGAAGAGCCGGTTCCAGGTCTGCACGTCTGCTGACTGGAGGCAGTTTTTAGTGACCCCCGTGCCGCAGGTCGGCGGGCGGTTGGTCGCGGGAATCGCGACCGTGCCCAGATCTGAATCAATCTGCGCCACCAGCGCGCCGAGCGCGCCCAGCACCTTGTCATCGCGCTGATGCAGGGTGGGCAGGTATCGCATGTGGCTGCCGAATTGCCAGGTGTGATTGCCCCGCGCCCAGGTCAGGTCAGCGTTGTATTGAATTGTCTTGTTGTCATTGGCCTGTTTGCGCGCGAGTTGCGTGTCAACGTCAATCGGCTCCGAGAGCAGGCTCTGCGCACCGCCCAAAGCGCCGAGGTCGAGCGCGATGTGGGATTGCCCCGACGACAGGCCGGATTGCGTCCCGGGTATCGCGAGGATTGCGGCCGAGGCGTTGGGCCGGACGCGGTCCGTCGCGGTTCGCGTGCGGACCCACCCGAAGCGGAAATCCGCGGTGATGTTTGGCGAGAGTTGCCCAGTCACCCCGGCGACGATCATATTCTGCCTCGTCGGAGTCTTCTCGAGGCTCTGGACGTTCCCGCCGGAAATATCGAGCAGGCCCGACCCCTGATCCACCTGGCCGAAGTAGCGGAATGAGCCGTCGAAGCGCCACCGGTCGGTGATGTTGTAATCGAATCGGGTGTTGTAATAGTTGTTGGTGAGCGGATTGCCGACGTTGCCGCGGAAGCCGATGGTGTTGAGGCCGTCGCCCTGGCCGGGATCATTGCCGGCCGGCAGTTTCTGGAACAGGGCTGAAATAGTCGGGCTCAGGCCGAGCGCGCGCGGGTCGCAGACGCCGGATGCCGGAGCCGCGTCAGTGCCGGGGCCGCACAGCGCCGCGTTGGCCAGGTTATAGCTGATCGTAGCGCCGGTGCCGTCCTTGAATCGCACAATCCCCTGGCGCAGCGTGTCGGTCGGGACGATGCGCAGAATCTGGGTGGTGCGCGGGAACCGCCGGCCCTCATAGTTGAGGAAGAAAAACGCCTTGTCTTTCCAGGGCAGGATCGGGCCGCCGAAATTGAACCCGAAGCGGTTATCCTTCAATTCGGGCTTCTGGAGTTTGGCGCGTTTCACCGGATCGGTTTCGGTCTGCGCGATGGTGCGCTTGTTGGTCCAGCTGGCCGCGTTGAGGTTGTCGTTCTGATGATACCAGTAAGTTACGCCGTGGAACTCCTTCTTACCCGATTTGCCGATGACGGAGATCTGGCCGCCGGCGCCGCGCCCGAATGAAGCGTTGGGATTCGCCACGCCGACGCGGAACTCCTCGATCCCGTCAATCGGCAGCTGCATCACCGTCCCCAGTCCGCCGACCGAATTATTAGTCACATCAATTCCGTCGAGCAGGAAGGTGCTTTGATCAGAGCGCGCTCCGGCGACTTCGCCGGCCGGCGTGGTCAGCGGTTGCAGCCTGACCAGTTCATTGGCCTGACGAGTGAGTGCCGGGAACAGAGGCATGACTTTGCCGGGGATGACGTTGCCAATCGTCGAATCGGTGGTTTGCAACTCGGCGACCGCGCCGGCAGTGATTTCCACGACCTGTTGTACCTCGCCGACCTCCATCGTGACATTGAGCGTATACGATTTGGACACGTCAACTTTGATCCCGGTCACGCTGGCCCGGCGAAATCCTCTGGCCGTGACCGCGAGGTTATATTCACCGGGCGGGACCGATGGGAAATTGTATTGTCCGGATTCATTGCTAACCTGCTTTGAGGCCTGACCGGTCGCGGTATTCGTCAGTTCGACTTCGACGCCGGCCAGCGCCGCGCCGGTATTGTCGGTGACAGTTCCGACGATCACTCCGGTTGTCGAAGTCTGGGCAGGTGCCGGTGACGAAAGCAGCAATGGCAGAAACGTTGCGAGCAACAGCAATGCGGTAAAGCGGTAACGCATAGGAGTCCTCCTGTAGCTTCTGAGTTGTGGGGGAGAAACAAACTAAAAGGACAAGATGATGCGCAACGCAAAAACGAGGGCGGCTCTCTGATGAGAGAAGAAACCGGAGAGCCCTCCCGCTGGCCGTGTGCTTTGTCGTCAGGCGACGTTATCAGGTTGCAATACACTCCGGCAGAAAAAGCTGGTGATGAATAATGGTCGTTGGAAAAAATAATGACTTGCGCCCTTTGAAGGCAGCGTGATGGTATAACAGACCGAGGAAAAGCTTCAAGTAATGTGGATAGGTCAGGGATCGGGCGCTGAGATTTTGGATGAGGTTACACGCCGGCAGGATTTTCAGGCAGAGTGCCGGATTCCTCACGCACGCACGATCACGTAAATCATTTCATCAAGCGTCTGCCCGTCCTTGGTGATGGCTTTTTTCAGCCGCGCCTCAAACTGATAGCCGGCCTTTTCCAGCACGCGCATTGACCCGGGGTTCGTTTCAAAGACTCCGGCGTAGATCCGGCACAGGTCGAAATTGCTGAAGGCGTACTCGGTCACTGCGCGCACCGCTTCGGTGACTATCCCGCGCCCCCAGAACTGCTCGCTCAGCCAGTAGCCGATCTCGGCGGAACGTCGGTAGATGTCATCCTTCAGGAGCAGCCCGATGCCGCCCACCGCCTCCCCGTCAAGCTCGATGGCGAAGGCCGTGTCCGCCAAGCTGGCGCTGGCGTGTTCGACCCACCAGCAGGCGTCGGCGAAAGTGTACGGTGAAGGGAAGGCGTCGCGCAGGTTGCGCGAGATGTTGCGATTGTCGGCGTGACGGATGAGTGCCTCTTCGTCACCGGATCGCCAGGGGCGGATGATGAAGTTGCTGCACTTCAATTCCATCGGTTGGATTCTTACGGCCTGATGCGTGAAAACTGCCGGGCCACGGCGCGCGAGGCCTGATCGAAGCGGACGACGACCTGACGATTCAGGAAGTTCCCGGCCGACTGGCCGAACTGTCGCGCGCTCGGCCACCACTGCACGACCACTGAAGTGTGACCATTCCCGAAGACGCGCAGCACGACGCAGCGCCATTTATTGCGCGGGCCCGGAGGCTCGACCATGCCGACCCGCCTGCGATACTGGCGCGGGATGTTGATGTTGCCCGGCACGCCCGGCAACTCAAGCCTGACTTCGCGCTCCTGATTCACTTCGCCGCTCCAGGTGATTACCTTCGGCGCGTAATCGGCGTTGACGGGTGAATCATCCGGCTCATCGTTGCCCCTGCGAGTGTCATTACTCTGGTCGTCGCGTTGTTCCGAGGGGCGCTCGCCTTTGCGCGGATCGCGGCGGGCCGGCTCGCGCTGATAATCGGGGCGCGCCTGCGCGGAGCGCTGATCATCAGTCTCACGGCTGACGGGCGGGACGCTGCGCTCGACGCGGGCGGGCGGGTTCGCCCGGTTGTCGTTCGGCCAGGCTGGTGCGCTTTCCTCCGGCGTGGTGTCACGCACCGGCCCGCGGGCTTCAGCCGGATTGCTTTGCGGCTGCGGGTCCCGTGAAACAGCGATGGTCGGCGCAGGGACGGGCGGCATCTGTGGCTGGGCGAAGGGGGGCGCGCCGGTTTTCAGCGTCAGCGGGGATGGCGCTGGTGAAACAGACACTATCAGGTGTTCAAGCCCCGGTCTGGCCACGAACGGTTGCCGCGGCGTGGCCGTTACCCCCGGAGTCGCCTGCTCTGTCGGCGCCGGTGAAGCCGTTGGAGAGAGAATGCTGTTGCCGAGGCGTCGCGCCATTGATTTCAGAGTGCCGGCGTCCGTGACCGCTGCTGCCGCGTTCGCTTTGCCGGCGTCCGCCCGCGCCGTCACGGGCTCTGCCGGGGAGGCTGGAGCGAAGTACGACTGAAGAGTTGAAAGCAGCTGACTGCCATACAACGTGCCTGCGAGGATGAGCAGTAATGCAACAGCTGCCGCGGCCAGAGGCTTGCGCCGGCGCACGGGTTCAATCGTGGTGAGTTGAAAATCAGGCGCAACGCGATCATCAGCCGCGTCGCCCTTGACTGTCGCAGGGATTGCCTGCGCTTCAGCGGAGGGCGGCGCGGCATTCGCCAGCGCGTTCGCGGCCGCCCCCACGGGCGAGGCATCAACCACAGGCGCAGTGCCGGGCAGGCTGCCAAGGATCGCCGACAGGCTCTCTGCCGGACGTGTGGCGAAGCCGGTGAGCGGCACGACCACGCGGGCGGTGTAGCCATTTTTGTACGGGAGCAGATCGGCGGCCAGTTCCTCAACGCTCTGCTGGCGAGAGTCAGGGTCTTTGGCGAGCGCCCGGAGGATGGCGATCTCGACCCCTGACGGCAGGTCGGGAACAATCACGCTCGGTCTGACCGGCGCGGCCTGGACCTGACGGAGCGCGATCTCGGTCGGCGTCAGGCCGGTGAACGGGCGCTGGCCGGTGAGCATTTCATACAGCACGACGCCCAGGCTGTAGATGTCCGAGCGGTGATCAATCGGCAGATTCTGGCACTGCTCCGGCGAGGCGTATGAGACCGTGCCGCTCAGGACGGCGTATTGTGTGAACGGCGGCGTGCCCGGCGGCTGCGGGATTTTCGCGATGCCGAAGTCAATGATTTTGAGGCCGGACTCGGGGCTGTTTTCACACAGGAACAGATTGCGCGGGTTCAGGTCGCGGTGAATGATGCCGCGGGCATGGACTACGCCGAGGCCGTCGGTGATGGCTTCGGTCAGGCGGAGCGCCTCGCGCAGGGGCAGGCGGCTGCGCGTCGAAAGCTCCTCACGCAGCGTGCGGCCGTCGAGCCTCTCCATGATGATGTAGCGCAGTTCTTCGGTGATCTGGTCGGTGTCGAAGATACGGACGATGTTCGGGTGGTGGACCGAGACGAGCGCGACGACTTCGCGACGCATGCGGCCCAGCATCTCGGCCCAGTAACGGCTCAGTTCGGCCGAGTCGCAGGTTTCGGCTGTGCGGTGCTGGACGAGCTGGCGCGGGTCGCTGACTTTGACGACGACCACCTGCTCCGTGTGTGTGTCAATGGCTTCAAAGACGGTCGAGAGCCCGCCCGAGCCGAGCCGGTTGTAAATCTCGTAACGCCCGCTCAGGCTGCGTCTGAGTAACTGGTCGAAATCAGGTTCGTGGGGCTGGCCACAACCAGGGCAGAAGACAGCAAGGTCGAGAATGTCGCCGGAACAACGTGTACAGCGCGTCATTTGCTTTGCTCCTCCGAAGGCGAAGCCGAAAAACAGTCAGTGAATCTGACTTGAGTTGGTCACAACCGAGGATGGTCGAAGGGTGCCCGAGAGTATAGAAGAAAATCGGCCGGAGCGCCACGGATTTTCAACCGCATGGCCCGCTTTCTGACAATTCTTTGTCGGCGGCTCTTCCGTTTACTAAGGCGGGGTGCCGTCCTTATAATCGCCGCACCTTTTTCTGGCTGAGAATACGAACCGGATTCACCCTTATGCCGAAAGACCTTTTTGCGCCCAAAAACCTGCTCAACTGGCTGCTCATCTTTGTCCCGGTGGCCGTCGTGCTGGAGCTGATGCACGCGAATTCGACCGCGATCTTCCTGACTTCGGCCCTCGCCATCATCCCGCTGGCCGGGTGGATGGGCCGCGCCACGGAACACCTGGCGGAAAAGCTGGGGCAGGGGATCGGCGGGCTGCTCAATGCGACCTTCGGCAATGCCGCCGAACTGATCATCGCGCTGATGGCCCTGCGGGCCGGCCTCTACGACGTGGTCAAGGCTTCGATCACCGGCTCGATCATCGGCAACGTGCTGCTCGTGCTGGGGCTGAGCGTGCTGGCCGGCGGCCTGAAATTCCCGCAGCAGAAATTCAACCCCACGGCGGCGATGATGGGCTCGACGATGCTCGCGCTCTCGGCGATCGGGCTGATCGTGCCGGCGATCTTCCACACCATCGTCGGCTCAGGGCGGATGGCACAGGCGCGCGAGCAGGATCTGAGCCTGGAAATCGCCGTGGTGCTGATCATCACTTACGTGCTGAGTCTGATCTTCACGCTCAAGACCCACACGCACCTCTACGGCGGGGAAGAGCAGGGCGAGGAGGCCGAAGAGGCGGTCGGCACGAAGGGCTGGAGCCAGACTAAATCAGTGCTGGTGCTGCTCGGTGCCACGGTGCTGGTCGCGGTGATGAGCGAATTTCTGGTCGGCGCGGTCGAAGAGACCTCGCGCCGGCTGGGGCTGACCGAGATTTTCGTCGGCGTGATTCTGGTCGCGATCATCGGCAACGCGGCTGAGCATTCGACCGCCGTGCTGATGGCGCTGAAGAACAAAATGGATCTGGCGCTGAACATCGCGATCGGGTCGAGCATGCAGGTGGCGCTCTTCGTCGCGCCGGTGCTGGTCTTCGCGAGTTACGTGCTGGCCAGTCGCCCGATGGACCTGCTCTTCACCACGCTCGAAGTCGTCGCCATCGTCGTCTCAGTCGCCGTCGTCGCGCTGATCGCGCAGGACGGGGAATCGAACTGGATGGAAGGCGTGCTGCTGCTCGCGGTCTATACGATCCTTGGTCTGGCGTTCTACTTCCTCCCGGCTGGCGAAGCGATGACCGCGCTCCCGGCGGGCGGGACGACCGGGGAAACTGCCCCAAAGCATTAATCGGGAAGGCAAAAGGCAAAAGGCAAAAATCAGAAAGCGGAATGGCCTTGCTCAAGCCTGCTGCTACCCGGCATTCTGCCTTTTGCCTTTTGCCTTCTGCCTTCAGAGCCTGTTTGAGGCGAGTACTTCGGGCGAGCGGCCTCTTGTCGTCAGACTGGCCGTCAGTTCGCGCCAGACCGCGGCTTCGAGTGTTGAGGCCCGCTCTTCCAGTTGTTTGAGCAGAGAGTCCCGGCTGGTAAGGCGCTCCTTCAGGTCGGGGGTCAGTTCCTCGCTGCCGCGCCGGGTCTGGCGGTCGAGCAGCATCTCATTGGTCTGCTCGACCAGTTCCTCGACCTTCCGCGCCTTTTCGAGGTCCGACAGGATGTCCACCGCGTGGGCCAGTTCGTGGCCCAGCACTTCCGCATAACGCTCTTCCTTTTTCAGTCCCCTGAACGGGATGAAGCGGTCGTCGCGAGCCGTACTCTCGCCGATCCAGGCCTGATCAATGTTCGAGAGGTAGAGCCTGATCACAGCCTCGTGCCTGACGCCCTTCGGGTCGAAACGCTCGATGCTGAAGTGGCCCGCCGTGCAGTTCGAGATGCTGTTCCGGGTGATCAGCTCGATGTAAATCGCGTGGCCGCCGGATTCGGCCCACTCATACAGGCTGCGCAGCGTCGGGTGAAGCGGCTGCCCCGAGGGGTCTTCGGCCAGCACGAGTTTTTCAATCGCCTGCCACTTCTGCATCTGGCGCGCGGGAATCCGGTCGGAGATGATTCCCGTGGCTTTGGCCGTCTCCGGGCGGTGAGTTTTATCATCCGCGCCGGCCCGGGCCGACTGAACCGGTGTGAATAGCAGGGATAAAGCGAGCAGCACGGCGGGCGCCGCGAATGGGAACAGATGCCTGAATTTCATGCAACCTCCGTGGAAGAGGCTGGGGCGACTTTTAATGCGGGGCCGACGAGCAGGAGATAAGTACGGGGAGGAAAATCTTTGGCGAAGGGACCGCTGAGGGAGGACTGGGCTGGGCCTCCTGGCGGCGCGGCGGATTATATTCGAGAAAGATCGCCGGGCGGTAGAAAAATTTACGCGCACCCCGGCCCCGCCCAGGTCAGGTTCCGAAAGAACCAGTGAAATTCAGACAGACTTCGGTGATTGATGATCGGGGGTGGCCGAAAAAGCAAAAGGACCGGCGGCCTCACAAACCGCCAGTCCTTTCGAGGAGAACTGAAATGAACCTGTCACAAACTCAACTTATCTGAAAACTCTGGTGATGACCCGCAGCCTGAATCCTCACACATTCCCGGGCGGCCTCACATACCGCCCTTCGCTGCTGATCATCTCTGGTACCTGACTACACGCCGCACTCGCGAAAAGGTTCCGCGATTGTCACCAAAAAAATCGCGGGGTCCCGGGCCCTCTTCGGAGGGCCTTCTGGTGGGTGAAAATGCGGCTAATCCGTGTGAAAAATAGTTTTTGACAGCCCCCCGGCAGTCTGTTAAATTGCGATCCTTGATTCACCTGTACTCCCGTTCGCTTCGGTAAAGACATCCACAATCGCGCTGATTGAAAAGGCTCTTTGCAAGGGGCCGCCCCGCGTGTCTGGTTGTGTGTCGCCGGCAGTTGAAGGGCCTTCCTGATTCGGAGGTAATCAAGCACGCAAAGATGAAAACTGCTATCGCGGAGATCGCGCAGACTTATGGCATTGAGAACTGGGGCGCCGGGTACTTCAGCATTAATCCGAAAGGTCATCTGGTCGTCCACCCTGCCGAAGGCGATCCGCGCGGCGTTGACGTCAAGGTCATCGTGGACGACCTGATCGCCCGGCGCGTCAAGCTCCCCATCCTCCTGCGCTTCCCTCAGCTTTTCGCCAGCCAGGTTCGCAAAATGAACCAGTCCTTCCGGGCCGCGATGGCGGAATTCAATTACAAAGGCGAACACCTCGGCGTCTTCCCGATGAAGGTCAACCAGCGCCGCCAGGTGATCGAGTCCTACCTCGAAGAAGGCACCAAATACAACTACGGCCTCGAATGCGGCAGCAAGCCGGAGCTGTTCGCCGGGATCGCGCTCGACCAGGCGGAGAATTCGCTGCTCGTCTGCAACGGCTTCAAGGACGACAGCTTCATTGATCTCGCCTTCATCGGCACGCGCGTCGGCAAGAACGTGGTGATCGTGATCGAGAAGCTCAACGAACTGCCCAAGGTGATTGACCGCGTCCTCGAAACCGGCGTGCGCCCGATGATCGGCATGCGCGTCCGGCTCTATTCGCGCGGCTCGGGGCGCTGGGAGAAGTCCGGCGGCGAGCAGTCGAAGTTCGGGCTGACGACGACCGAACTGCTGCAGGCGATCAGGACGCTGCGCGACGTCGGGATGGCCGACATGCTCCGCGTGCTGCACTTCCACATCGGCTCGCAGATCACCCAGATCAAGCGCGTCAAGGCCGGCGTCAAGGAAGCCGCCCGCGTCTACGCGAAGATCCGCAAGATGGGCTTTGACGTGGATCACCTCAACGTCGGAGGCGGCGCGGGCGTTGATTACGACGGCAGCAAGACGAGTTTTGAATCGTCGGCCAATTACACGCTTCAGGAATTCGCCAACGACGTGGTCTACACGATCAAGGGCGTCTGCGAAGAGGAGAGCGTGCCGGAGCCGAACATCATCACCGAATCGGGCCGGGTGCTGGTGGCCTACCACGCGATGCTCATCACCAACATCATTGATGAGATCGAGACGGTGCAGGGCATCAAAAACATCACGATGACTGATGACGAGCCGCAGGTCATCAACGAACTCTATGACCTGTACAAGGCGATGACGCCGAAGAATTTCCTCGAGTATTACCACGACGCGCTCGAACACAAGGAGGAACTCTTCACGCTCTTCGACCTCGGCTACATCAACCTCGAACAGCGCGCCAAGGGCGAGACGCTCTTCTGGGAGGTCTGCGACAAGGCCAACAACTTCGCCAAACTGTCGCAGTACAAGTCCGAAGAGTTCGACGACCTGAGGAAGCTGCTTTCGGCGAAGTACCTCTGCAACTTTTCGGTCTTCCGCTCGGTGCCGGATCACTGGGCGATAGACCAGCTCTTCCCGATCATCCCGATCCACAAGCTCAACGAGAACCCGACCGACACGGCGACGCTCGTTGACATTACCTGTGACTCCGACGGCGTCGTGGACAAGTTCGTTGACCTGCACGACGTCAAGGAGGTGCTGGAGGTTCACGACCTCAAGAGCGGCGAACCCTATTTTCTGGCGCTCATGCTGATCGGGGCTTACCAGGAGGTGATGGGCAATTTTCACAACCTCTTCGGCACGACCAACGAGGCCCACGTGATCATTGACCGCGACGGCAACTATTACATCAGCCGAGTCATCCCCGGCTCGCCGGTCAGTGAAATGCTGTCATTCGCGAAGTATGAAAAAGACTTTCTCCAGGAAGGCTTCAAAAGTCTGCTTAATAAACAAATCAGGAAAGGAAGGCTGAATGAGGAAGATGCTGACCGGTTGACGGCTGAGTACGAAGGCCATTACACCAGTTACACCTACCTCGACGCGAACGGGCGGAAGTGAAGGATGAAGGATGAAGGCGGAAGGATGGGGGATGAATCAGGAAGCGTGTAATTATTCATCCTTCATCCTTCATCCTTCATCCTTCCGCCTTCATCCTTCCGTTTCGTTCTGGCCGCAAAGTGACCAATGATCAGACGACTCAAAGGGGCAAAATACCTTACTAAACCCACCCAGCCGCTCAACGTGGACCGTGACCGCAGCGTCCCGGGGCTGCTGGAGAAGATGGAACACATCTCCTTCCAGGGACGCAACCTCGCCCTCGCGCATCAGGTCTGGCTGCAGATGCTCGCCGAGAATGCGCTGGTCGTGATGGGCCTGAGCGGCGCGCTGGTCCCCGCCGGCATGCGCCGCCTGGTTTCCTACCTCATCAAGAACCGCTACATTGACGTGCTGGTCTGCACGGGCGCCAACCTCTACCACGACCTGCATGAGACGCTCGGGCGCCACCATTACATCGGCGACACCACGACGAGCGACGCCGAGCTGCAGGAGCAGATGGTTGACCGCATCTACGATACCTTCGCTTCCGAGGAGGAGTTCCGCGAGGCCAACGAGTGGATCGGCGGTTTCGCGGCGCAGCTCGATAACACGCACGCTTACTCGACGCGCGAATTCCTGCACCTGCTCGGCCGCGAGCTGAGCGAGATCGCGACCGAGGACGGCATCCTGACCTCGGCTTACAAATCGCGCGTGCCGATCTTCTGCCCGGCGATCAGCGACAGCGCCTTCGGCGTCTCAATCGCCATCAGCCGGATCGAGAAGCGGAACCCGTTCCAGTTCGACGTGATTCAGGACGTCGTGGAGATGGGGCAGATCGTTTCCAAAGTCCGCTCGACGGGAGTCATCTATTTCGGCGGCGGCACGCCCAAGAACTTCGTCCAGCAGAGCGAGACGGCGGCCAGCGCGCTGACCGGCCAGACGCGCGGCCACAAATATGCGGTGCAGGTCACGACCGACACGCCGCATTACGGCGGCTACTCCGGCGCCGACTTCGATCAGGCGCAAGCCTTTGGCAGGCTGGCTAAGAACGCCCGTTCCGTGACAGTCCGGTGTGATGCGACGATTGCCCTGCCGCTGCTGGTGACTTCATTGTCACAGACCGCATCGAAAGCGCTGCGCACCCGCAAGCGCGTCCAGTTCATCTTTGCCAGGGACCTGACCATCCAGGTGCCGTGAAGAAGTAAAAAGGCAGGTAGTGGCTCAAACGGGTGAGAGATGATAGGCTCACCCCGTATGGTCACCAAAATTATCAAGTGCTACCACTGCGGCAGCGAGAACATCGTCCGGCACGGCCTGACGAAAAACGGGAAGCAGCGTTATCTGTGTCGGGAC
>DASRDU010000166.1:0-23961 GCA_035652435.1 Blastocatellia bacterium | reverse complement strand
AAGTGCAGCATCGGGATGATCCTCCTGTTGGTGATTGAGTGGTCAACTCAACCACAGGAGATCTCCCGACTGCTGTCTCTTCGTCAACCCCGCCGCTCGTTTTCCTGATTTTTCAAAGATCCTTTTTCTTGAAAGCTATAGATACGATTTTTGAGTCGGATAAGTCGGATAAGTCGGATGAGCAACTGTAAGGCATTCTCAGTCAGCAGGTTGCAGATTGCCATCTTTCTATCCGACCAGAAATTGCCGGTCGGATAAGTCGGATAAAGCAGCTGGATTTTATCCGACCTGAAAACAAGTCGGATAGTGGTTTGATGAAAGTCGGATAGCTGTAACGGATTGAAAATCAGTTAGTTACAAAGCGGTATCCGACTTATCCGACTTATCCGACCTGAAAACAGCAATGAAGAGAAAGTAAAACGATGAATGCTTTTCTCACCAGGTTATTGAGCAGCGGCGCTGAGTCGGAAACGTCGGATGGTCGGGTTCTGTCGGATTGTGAGTCGGAGAGGTCGGAATGCTCGGATAAGTCGGATGTGACGCTGGACTGCCGCGCGATCCGCGCTGCCGCACCAGTTCACGACATCAGCACCGCCGAAGGCCTACTCGCTGAACTTCATCATCGTGGCTGCGCCGTCACCCTGGAGCCTGACGGCTGGGTTCGCATCAGCCCGATGACGCTGCTCAGTGAGGCGATGCTTAATGCGACTGAAGACGCGGCGTTGGTGCGTGAGATGAAATCACTGCTGGCGAAGCGGGAAGGGCTGCCGGTCAGGGAGCAACTGAAATGGATGAATTGATGGAAGCACGACAACTGGTCAGCGAGCCTGAAGATCTGAATGGGCAATTGAATGAGCTGGCGGCGCAAATTGAAAGCGTCATATGGCAAATTGAGGACAAGGAATTAACCCGGCAACTCTGCGACGTTCACGTGGAAATCGTTTCTCGTCTCTGTCCGCCTGATCGGTTCAGAGAGGTGATGGGGGCGAACGTGGTAATGATCCGTCCCGCTACGATGGGCGGCGCATTCGATCTGATCGCTTCATTTCGGCGCGAATTCTGTCAGCGCATACAGGGATAGACATAGTGATCGAAGAGCGTGAAAAACTGAAATCTCTGCTGGCCGAAGGCCAGAGCCTGCTGGATAAGCAGAGCGGGCCGAAGGAGTTGAAGGCGTGGTGGTGGAAGGTATGTTTTTCACTTCGAGCGTTGATCGCCATCCTGAAAGACGAATCCGAAACACTGAGGGATTGACGATGCCTGAAACAAACGAATCAGCAGCAACGATTCTTCGATGTCCGATAGATGGCACGGCACTCAAGCACGCATTACGATCCGGCGCAGGCTGGTGCGGGACTTGTTGTTTATGGACACAGGCCTTCGGTCTGGAGATGCCGCAGCTCAGTGAAGAAATCAAATTGAAACGAGAACTGATAGCAACAGCAGCGAAGATCACCAAAGCCCGGCAGCGAAAAATAACCAGGCCCGTCTGAATGATTGATGAATGGGAAGCGCTCCAACCTGGTGAACGAGAGGATCAGCATCAGCGCATATCGCGCGTTGCAGGGCCGTCCCGTGGCCGCAGAGAGTCAGCGAAGGATCGGCGCGGCGGAGTATCAGAAGACAGCAGCAGAGGCCGGGATTCAAGCGGCTATTACTGAATGGCTGACGGTGCGACACATCCCGTTTTCAGTGACGGACAGCTCACGGGCATTTGGCCCGGACGGCGAGCCGAGGAAATCAAAATGCCGCGCAGGCTGGCCGGACGTTTCCGGCACGTTGCCGCCGTCGGGCCGCGCCTTCTACATCGAAACCAAGAGCGCAAAGGGCCGGCTTCGTGCGGAGCAAAAACGAGTGATCAGCCGATTACGAAGCGCAGGCGCGCTCGTGATCGTGGCGCGCGATCTGAGTGATGTGATCACGGCGCTGACAACAGGGCGGGAGGGCTGAGTGATGAACGAAGGGCAGCAAAGGCCGGCGGCGCCCGGCGAAGGCGAAGCCAGTGTCGGGATGAGTGAGGCGAAGATGGATGACACGCATCGGGCCGCCGAAGCGCCGCGCCGTGAGTTCGGACGCCTGATGCGTGAAGTCCGCGCCCTCATCCGCGCCTGCCCTGACCGCGAATCAGCGCGAATAATGTTCGATCAGATTTGCGGGGCGCGAGCCATCCTCGCAAAGCGCTTCGGATTCACGATTCAACCGCGCCGCTGAAAAGGCGCTTCAATTCAGGGCCGCAGTTATCGCCGCCATCTTCCACCGGGCCGTCAACGTGACCGCCTGCGGATTTTGGTGGCGATTCCTTTTTCAGGAGGCATTCAGTTATGCACAGATTCATCACCCTTACCATCCTTCTCTCAGCCGTCGCTCTCGCGGCTACCTGTCAGCCGGCATTCGCGCAAACCGTCCGCGCCAGCAAGGTGCGTCTGGTGGCGTCAGACCCGGCTACCTGCAATCAGGGTGACATCATCTTCAACACGACCAGCAACCTGCTGAAGTCGTGCGGTCCCGCAAACACCTGGACAGCGGCGGGCGGCGGGTCGGTCGGTAATCCAACGGCCACTATCGGTCTGACCGCCGTGAATGGCTCGGCGTCAACCGCGATGCGCTCTGACGGCGCCCCCGCGCTCTCACAGGCCATTGCGCCCGTGTGGACAGGGGCGCACGTTCATACGCCGTCAAGCGACGTGATCGCAGTGGCGATCAATCAGCCTGCTTCGGCGACCGTGGCGGCTCTGAATATCATCGGAGGCGGCACACCGGGCGCGAACGCTCACTTATTCAAAGCGGCGCTCAGTGGCGGGACTCCCGTCCTGACTCTGATGAGCGGCGGGCAGGTCAACGTCGGCAACTCGACGCAGACCACTTATAACTTCTCCGTGACGGGTACCAGCCTGCTGATGAAACTCCTCGGGAGCGGCACGTCGGGCAGCAATGCCAGCCCGATGCTCGATCTTGCCAATGCTTCGGTGGAGATGATCATCACGCCGTCCTCGTCCACCAACTCGATCATCGGCAACTACAGCAATCACCCGGTTCACATTCAGGTAAATCACGCCGACGCAATCAAATTCCTGACGACGCTCGGGCAGTTCAGCCTGACCGCTGTTTTGTTTGCCAATCTTGGCACGCCGGCAGATGGGACTTTTGCCTACTGCTCAGATTGCGTGGTCAATGCAACGTGCGCCGGCTCGGGAACGGGCGCGTTTGCCAAACGTCTCAACGGCGCCTGGGTTTGCAACTAGCGTTTTCAATCAATGGCAACACCTTTCGGACAATGGAATCTCGATGAAGCCGCCGGCACGGTCGCCAAAGACGCGCGCGCGACCACCAGCGTCCGCACGATCACGGGCGCCAGAACCGTCCTCGACACAGGCGGCGGCAACTCCTACTCCAGTGCCGCGCTCAATGCGAACGGAGACCGCTTCGCCTTCTATGCCAAAGGCGTCGTGGTCGGCGTCCAGACGAAGGTCTATTACAAAAAATGTCTGGCCGCGGCAGACCCGATGGTCTCGGGCAACTGGAGCGCGGCCACGGTCGTCGCCGATCACACCGGGGACAGCCCGATTGCCCACTACGCCAGCGTCTCCGGGTGCGCCCTGCTCTCCACCAACGAGATGGTGCTGGCTTACGACGGCATTGACGCCACCACCGACCCGCTCGACGGCACGACGCACAACCATGTCTGGACGCGCCGCTCGACCGACAACGGCACGTCGTGGTCGTCGGCTTACGAGATCACGTATTCCGCCGCCGGGTTCGGCTACAACTCGATTTCGCTTTTCGGCCCGCCGTTCCAGCTCACGAACGGCAGTCTGATCCTGCCGGTCTACGGGGCGGATTCACAGGCCGACTGGCAATCGCTCGGGGCTTCGGGCGACCAGACGAACGTCTATGTGCGGCTGATGAAGTCAACGGACAAGGGCGTCACCTGGTCTTACTTCTCGACGCTCGCGCCGAAGACCTCGGGCCTCGCCTTCACCGAGACGCAGATCACGCGCCTCGCTGACGGCCGCCTGATGGCGCTCATTCGGACGCAGCGGAAGGTTTCGGGCTCGAAGGACGCCAACATTTACAAGTGTTTTTCGTCCGACGAGGGCGCGACGTGGCCGCCGCCGCAGATTGCATTTGCCCGCGGCTGGAACGAGCCCGGCTCATACAAGGCCCTGCTCAATACGAGTTATACGGTGGTCTCGACGCGCGACCGGCCCGACGTTTCGCTTGGCTCGACGACGCCTCCGATCTTCCTCGAAACCAATGACGGCGGCAGGCGGTGGGGGCAGAGGCTGCGCCTTTATTCCGCCGCCGGCGTCAACCACAACGGCGGCGGCGCGATCCCCAGCGGCACAAGCCTGCTCGTCATCAACAGCGAAGGCAGCGGCCTGACGACCGACGATCTGGTGATTTATACGCTCAGCGCGCCTTCAGCCGTGGGGGCGAACGGGGATAATCCCGGCACTTACGTCGGGACGGCGGGCGCGGATTACACGCTCAATCAGCCGCCATTGCTCTCGGGCACCGCGAGCGTCTTCTTCCAGACCAACTCCGGGTACATGGACGTGCTGACTTCCCCGATCATCGAGAGCATTACATATGGCACAAAACCGAGAATCAGGATTGAGGCCGAGATCAAGGAAAATTCGGCCATCCCGGGCGGCCCCGGCCCGGACAGGTATATTGCGGTATACAAAAATCCCGGCGCACCGACCGAGCGGCTGGCGCTCTATCTGACTGACGGTTTCGGCGTGCGGACGCTCCGGGCGGGGGTTAATAACAATGCCTGCGTCATCGCCTCTTCGGGCGTCTCGATCAACACCGGGACGGCGTACAAAGTGGCGGTCGAACTCGACGACACCAGCCTGAAACTGTACGTCACGGACATGGCGACGCCGATAGCGACGACGGTCATTACCGGGACGCCGCAGCAGTTGCTCAACTCTTCATACCAGGAGATGCAGCTGCGCGTCGGCAACAACGCCAACGCGAACGGCTCATTCACGGGCTACATCTCGAATGTCACGCTCACCCAGCTGCCGCAGATTCTGACAACCACACTGCCCGCCGGGCAGGTGGGCACGGCTTATTCACAGACGATTTCAGTTGAAGGCGGGTATCCCAACAGCGGCGCGAACCCGTACACCTTCGCCGTCACTTCGGGCTCATTACCGCCGGGTACAACCCTGAATACAACCACAGGCGTACTCGCTGGCACGCCGGCAGTTGCCGCAACGTACAACTTCACCGTCACCGCGACTGACGCCAGTTCGCAAACCGACAGCCAGGCTTACTCAGTCGTCATCAACCCGATCCCGACCTGCTCGATCAGTGGGACGCTGTATCGCTTGAATGGGGCGGTTGCGGCTGGTGTTGACCTGACCATCTTCCACGCCTCGCTGGCCGGGGTGATATTCTCCACGTCGCCTGTCAGGGTCACGTCTGATGTGAACGGGCTGGTCAACCTGACAGTGTTGCAGGGGGCGACTGTCAGGATTGGCGGGGATTTCCAGATCAATGGTCGGAACTTCAACGCGACGGCCGCATTCGTCGCGCCGTCAACGGCAACCGCGACTCTGGAGGGTCTGAGCTTTTCAAGCTGACGACTTGTAACCACGCCCGGCGAGAGCAGGGGCACTACTGAAGGAGACGTAAAATGTATGAAGTTGATCGTAAGCAGAATGAAATTGACAGCCTGCGCAGTGAGCGCAACCAGCTGTGGCAACGGGTAAGCCAGACCTCGGACGAGCGGTCCGCGGCGGAGCGTCGGCTGAGGGAATACCGGCAGGAACTCGCCGCCATCGAGCAGCGCCTGGCGCAATCCTTCGCCACGTCCGGCTCGCTCGATGAGCTGACGGGGTTGCAGATCAGACAGCCTGCCCTCACGCGGATCATCGCCGATTTTGAAAAGCACGTTGAATCACTGAAGCAGCAGGCCCGGGCCGTCAGCGAGCGGCAGGCCGAGAACAGTCGAAAACTGAACGAACTGGAAGATGTCAAACCGTCGCCGCCAGTGGTGCGCCCGCCCGCGCCGCCGCCTCGCCCGCGGACGGGTTATAACGACTGGCAGGAGTTGTGTCAGAAGGCCGTGAACCTGCCCGCGACGTATGAGTCCGCGCTTCAGGGGATGCGCCAGTCTACCTCATTCGCTACACATCACATGCAACAGGAGGTCAGCGACGCCTACCGGATCCTCAGCGGACTGAGCGCGCCGGTTGACCGGGTGTCCGGGATACTCAAATCTTCTTTCATCTCGAAACTGACCGCCGAGGGCCTTGCGACCCTGGGCGACTCGTTTACCGCAATCCGGGACGCGGGGCAAAACTGCCTGGCGACGGCGTCAAAGTTGTCCGATCAATGGATGGGCGCGCCGCTCGCGCAGCGCCACGCGAACACGGCGCGCGACGGCATTGCCCTGCTGCTCAGACAGTGCGATGAGATGGCAGTCATTCTTAACGCCGGGCGGCTGGCAGAAATATTGAGCGAGATGGCGAAGACGGAGGCGGTCTGAGATGGCGGGCAGTAGAAAGATTCGCGTTGATAAACAACGCGGGAACAACGCAGGAAAGACTCCCGGCAAGCCATTCGCGAAGGGCAACACGATTGGCTTTCAGCCCGGTCAGAGCGGCAACCCGCAGGGCAGGCCGAAGAAGAGAACCCTGTCCGAACACCTGCGCGAGGTGATGGCGCGCACGCACCCCGAACACCCCGACCGGACATATGGTGAGTTAATCGCCATCAAGCTCGCCGAAGAAGCCGTGAGCGGCAATGTGACTGCGGCACGCGAGGTCTTTGACCGGCTCGAAGGCAGGCCGCGCCAGCAACTCGATGTCACTGTAGACTCACGCAAGCAGCAACTCGCGCAGACCGCGCTCGATGAGTACCTGCGCCAGGCCGAAGCCGAAGGCGAACAGATGACCGAAGCCGAGGCGGCTGAAAAGCTCGCCCTCTTCATCCCCGAACTCTCACCATACCTTCAATGAGTGAAGCCGCAGCACAACGAATCAGGCGAATGGTGATTCCGGCACTGCGCGCGGTTGATGCCCTGAGTGGCGAGTCTGCCCGCGCCTCGTCGCCATACCGGATCGCGGAAGCCGCCGGATATGACCTCGACCCGTGGCAGCGTGACGTGCTGGCTTCCGACAAGAGGCAGATGATTCTGTTGTGCAGCAGGCAGAGCGGGAAAAGCACCGTCACCAGCGTGCTGGCTTTGTGGGAAGCACTCTCGAATCCGGGCGCGCTGATCCTGTTGATGGCGCCGGCTGAGCGGCAGAGTCTGGAACTCTTCAGAAAGATCAGATTGGCCTATAACGCGGCGCGTGAAGTGTTGCCCGAACTGAAGAAGGAAACCGGGAGTGAATGGGAGTTCACGAACAGTTCGCGCATCGTCTGCCTGCCGGGTAAGGAGCAGACCATCCGCGGCTACTCAGGCGCTTCACTGCTCGTCGTGGATGAGGCTTCGCGCGTGCCTGATGCGCTGTATTCATCCATCCGCCCAATGCTGGCCGTCTCAAAGGGGCGCATCGTGCTGCTCTCGACGCCATTCGGCAAGCGTGGCTTCTTCTTTCAGGAGTGGACTGAAGGCGGCCCCGACTGGCACCGGGCGAAGATTACTGCTTACGAGTGCCCGCGTATTGACCCCGGGTGGCTCGAACAGGAACGCGAACGGATCGGTGATTGGTGGTTTGAGCAGGAATATTTCTGTGAATTCAAGGAAGCTGAAGACGCGGTGTTCCGTCACTCTGACATTCAGCGGGCGCTCAGTGACCCGTCAGTCAGTCCGATGTTCCCTGACATTTCGGTCACGCCGCCGCGCCTGCATTCCGCCCGAACCGATGACCTGTCAGTCAGGCCGATGTTTTAGCGGGAAGGAGTAACCGATGGAATCAATCACGCATTACCACCTCGGCCTCGACTTCGGCCAGCTGCAGGACTATACGGCGCTCACGATCATCGAACGTTACGAGGAGCGCTTTCAGAAGCCGGAGTTCCGCGTCCGCCATTTGCAGCGCTGGCCGCTCGGCACGCCTTACCACGAGATCGTTGACGACCTGAAGGCGATGCTCGCTCGCTCGCCGCTCAATGATCCTGACCCTGCCCTTTTCAAACTGCTCGCGCTCGACGCAACCGGCGTCGGGCTGCCGGTGTGCGAACAGGTGCGGCGCGCTGACCTCGGGATTCCGCAGAAGAACATCCTGATCACGGGCGGCGGGACCGTGAACACGAGCGGCTGGCTGACGCACGTGCCGAAGCGTGACCTGGTCAGCGCTGTGAGCGTGGCTTTGCAAACCGGACGGCTGAAGATTGCGCCGGAACTGAAGGACGCGAAGACTCTCAGGACCGAACTCGAAAACTTCAAGGTCAAAATCACGCTGGCGGCCAATGACACGTACGGCGTCTGGCGCGAAGGGCAGCACGACGACCTTGTGCTGGCCGTGGCGCTGGCGCTCTGGTCAATGAGGCACCTGCTGCATCACAGCTACTGGCCGAAGACCGAAGGCGAGAAGCTTGGTGAAATGTTGCCGGAGCATCTCCGCTCTGAGAACATCGAGAAACTGCCGCCGGAACACCAGGAAAGAGTGTGGATGGCGCAGCAATACCAGCTCGGGAAGCTGCGGCGGGAGATGCAGGCCGGGCGGAGGCCGGGCGATTTTGATTACGACCCGTTCAGTGAGAGCCGCGGCGATGAATGGCCGCGCTCCAGCCCACAGGACAATGAGTGGGAGTGACGGCGGTCACGAAGACATCATTTAAGCGAATGGCGCAGCGGGTCAGCCATCAGAGTGAATTTCCGCTGCTTGTTCATCACTTCTTCTGCGGCTTCTCGTCATCCTTCATCTTCTGGCCGATCTTCTTGGCGAGGTACTCAGCCACGCTCCGTTGCCCGTGCAGAGAGTTCCTTCTATGCTCCGAGACGGCGAAGGCGATCACGCCGCTCTTCACGTTGACGATCTGAATGCTGGCGTCACCGGTCGGGCTGGTGTTGCCCTGGAAAACGATCTTTGCCCAGCCGGCCTTCTTCTCTTCGGCCATTCCCTTGATGACGAAATCCGCCTTGTCCTTATCGGCGACAACGACGAGCGGGACGTTCTTCTGCTGGAGCGCGGCGGCCATGTAAGACTCAAAGCCGCCCATCGGCTCGATGTAGACTTTCGAGCCCGCCGGGATTTTGTTGTCCTGAGCGCTCGCTGTGATGGTGAGGACTGCGAACGCGAAAACGAGAGTGACGGCGAAGCGTTTCATGTGGGGTTTCCTTTCTGTGGGGCTGATGGTTCGGGCTGTCCCAGGACTGCGCAGGGGGGCGGTGATTACTGTCTGTGGTGAAAAGCGAGGCGAGCATACGCCCCGTATGGAGGGTTGGCAATGGCGTGGCGCTCGCGGTGTGGGACGCGTTGAATATAGTGGAGATTACGGTTATGCAGTGGGTGCGGTGATCTGCAATCGCGGGGCGCTTCGTCGTATCCTGTGACTGTGGTAGTCGTGTAGCAAAGAGCCTGATCAGTTGCCGTGAGGGGCTGGTCGGGCTTTTTCTTTGCGCGTCGCAGTCTTATTCACACTGTAGCAGTATCGCGCTGGTGTCTCCGAAGGCTGGCGCACGCGAGCGCCGCCTGCCGCGCCCCCGGTCAGGCGGCGCTCTCCCCCGATCCGGATCAGCTGGCAGGTTTAATCATTAAGTTTCAGATGCGCGGGCAGATTCAGAGTGTAGAAAAAGTGCGCCAGATGCTTGCCTGCTACCAGCGCAGGTGAGCCCCGTTGGCGACTGGCGCAAAGGGGGCGCTGCTGGCAGTCCTGGAAGATGTCGGCAGCGCAACCGTTACCGCGGGCTCCTCACCCCTGCGGTTGAAACTATCACCACAGGCCACAGGAGAGGGCCAGGCGGGGCCAGAAGAGCGATGCTGGATAAGAGGAAAGCCCGAACCCGGCGAGCGGCAAGCACTCCTCCCGCCGGAGGATCGTTTGCCAATCGGTTCCCAACGAGCAGCGCCCGATCCCCTTTCTCATAAGAGAGGGTCTGGTTTTGCATCTCACCTCAATCCCACGCCCCCTCACGAATGCAGTTGTAGCAATGATCGCCGGCCACAGATCCGGGCCTTCCGTCTCCATGTGTGGATAGCCGGAAATCGGTTTCGCGGGCAAATGAAAAATGCGGCGCCGGCTCCTACACTCCAGCGCCGCACTCCCACTGCTGGCGGTCAGCAGGGTATTCCAGATCAATCCCGCTCCGGTTCCCCTTTCATTTCTGCCGGTCACACCGGCCCGGATTTAACTCCCTGCTCTTGTAAGAGTGAGACGCCGCCGGGGCCGTTTCCCTCTCACTTCAGTGGCTGGCAGGCGTGAGTTATCATTCGGGCGATGGCAAAGACGATAAGAAAAGTAATCACTTTCATCCTGGCCCTGCTGCTCACGATGATGGTACTGAAGTACCTGAGACCTCCGACGTGAAAACAAAGGGGCGAGCCCCGGAAGACCCGCCCCTCGTTCTGATCCCGGGTTGTCAGCGTCTCAGCTTGCCTTCGCCTCCTTTCTCTCCGCGGCTATCGCTGCATACTTACTGCGCCAGCCCTGATATTTCTTCTCCTTCAACTGGCGCAGGATGATCGGGTAGAGCATCTCGATCAGTTCGGGCTGTGACTGCCAGTTCGCCTCAGACTCAATCTCGTTGGTCCAGTCGTCCCACTCCTGAAAGAGTTCGCGCGGCAGCAGGTAGTACCAGCGCCTGATGGCGGCGAAGGCCTGGGCGAGTTCCCTGTAACCCTGCTGGTCTTCCTCGCTCGAAACCTCACGCGGCTTGAGATCAACTTCGCACTCCATCACGCTGACGCACATCAAGAGGAAGTCAATATTGTTGGGCGTGACATCGGGATGCCGCGCGTACTCTTCGACCGCGCGCCTGATGTCTTCCACGATCTGGCGGAGCGGGCGCGGTGCGGCCTCTGCCGCGGCCCGGAGTTGTCTGGTTGCTTTCTTCATCGTGATTCCTTCCTTTGGTGAAGGGGCTGAGTGGTCAGCCCCGGGATGATGATTACTGCCGCTCAGGCGGCTTTGCTCTTACCTTTCGACCGCATCCGTTTCAGCTCCGCCTTCGCCGCCTCGGCGCGGATTCTGTCCAGTTCGCGGACCTGGCTGGCGATCACGGGCGCGACGGTGCGCAGGACGACGCAGACGGAGCCCTGCGTGCGGACTTTGATGGCCGGGTCGTAGACGCTGGCCCGATACCCGCGCCCGCCCCCGGTCCGCCACACGATCACGTCGCCGCGCCGGGGTTTGGCGAAAATCGCAATGCTGATGATGTCGCCCCTGAGCAGGCCCGAGCAGCGCAGGTCATTCGTCCTGACCTTGAATTGCTTGATCGGCCACTGGTCGGGGTAAGGCGTGACGACGCAGGACTGTTTGTATTGCGTCTGTTTGCTCATATGACTCCCTTTCGTTGGTTGGTTATGTTCGGGAGTGGTATGCTTTGCAAGGATGAAAAAACAGCCACTCCCAAGTGGTTGATTGAGGCTCTGGCGAGTGTCGTGAACACACTTTCCAGAGCCTTCGCTTTTACGCGGCCTGCGGCAGATCGTCGCCGACCGTGACGCCAGCGGCCAGCAATCCGGCGCAAAGGTGGTAACACACAGCCGCGTTCTGACCAGCCGGGCAGTCGCACTTGAAACAGGTGTTGGCGTTGATCACTTCCACCTGAATCTGGTAATCGCCGCCCTGCCCTTCGACGATTGCCTCAGAGCGGTCATCCGACCAGAAAACCAGCGGCTCGACTTCAAGAGCTTTGGCGAACTGCCGCGGGTAGCGGGCGATTGAGAGTGAGCTGACGGGGATGAAAAGTTCTGATCTGCTGCGCATGGTTGGTGTCCTTTCGTTATTGGGTTATCAATCACTGACAGGTGAGATACTAGCACCCCCGCTAGTATCTGTCAAGGGGTTATTTGCACTTGTGCTAGCAATTATTTTGGTGTATCGTGCGCGGGTATGGCAGACAAACTTACGACGAAGCAAGCGGCTGAAATCTTGGGAGTGTCAGCGGGGCGCATTCGGCAGATGGTTTTGGATGGCACGCTGGAAGCTGAACACTTCGGGCAGAATCTGGCTATTGATCCCGCGTCTGTTGAGGCGGCAAAGGCACGCAAGACGGTTCCCGGCCCCGCGCCCAAGGCCGTGAAGCTGCCAGCCAGAAACGCGCCAAAGAACGGCAGGAAGACAGCCAGAAAGCGAGCGGCCAAATGAGCGAGGACATCACCAGCCGCAACTCATCCGACTTCGCCGCACGCGAGGCCGAAGAAATCCGGCTGCTGCTGGGAAAGACTGCGGAATGCGTCATCGAAGTCGGGCGCAGGCTGATAGCCGTCAAGGCCGGGCTGAAGCACGGCGAATGGGGCGACTATCTGCGCCGGGAATTCGACTGGAGCGAGCGCAACGCGCAGCGGTTTATGAACGTGGCGGAGTATTTCAAAAACGACAATTTGTCGGGTTTGAATATCGCGCCGTCCGCCCTCTACCTGCTGGCCGCGCCGGGGACGCCCGAACGCGCGCGGGATGCGCTGGTAACGCGAGCGAGGCAGGGCGAGCGGATCACGCACAGCCTGGCCAGAGATTTCATTGAATCAAGCAGGCCGGTAATCCTCGTCATTGACCCCGAGTTCGCATCACTGTTGCCGCGCCTTCGCCCGGAAGTGTGGGCCGGGCTGGAGGCGTCAATTCTGCAATACGGTTGCGTGGAAAGTCTGGTGACGTGGCGCGGAGTGTTGCTCGATGGCCACGCTCGCTACGCTATCTGTCACCAGCACGGCCTGCCCTTTAAGGTTGTGGAAATTGATCTGGCTGACCGGAACGCTGCAAAGCTCTGGATACTCAGACACCAGCTCTCGCGCAAAAACTTCACGCCTGATGAGATGGTTACGATATTAGTGCTGGCGGAAGAGATGAAGAGGGAGGAGGCCGCGAACCAATGACCGTCGAAGAAACCCTGACCCTGATCCTCGACCGGCTGACCGCCTTGGAAGCGAAGTCATACGACACGCGCCCCCTGCACGACGAGACGCTGGCCGGGATCGCGCAACTCTCGGAGCAGATCACGCGCGCGAATGACCGGCTCGACCGGATAGATAAGGCGATCCGCCAGCTCGACCGGCGCTTTGATTCAATGTCGGTTGAAGTCGTCGAGATCAAGGAGCGGGTGCGCGAGATCGAAGAGAAGGGGCAGCCGCCGAATTGAAGGCGCATTGATGACCTGGAAAGCCCGCGGCAGTAAATTGAACCCGACTGAAAGCAATCCGACTTTGGTTGAGCGCCCGAGGGCCCGATGAAAGGGCAGCCTGAACACCCCGAAGGAAAGGATTGCGGAGTACCGGCAGATCGCCAAAAGTGTGATTGATGACCTGAACGCTTCGGGCCGGTGTCTGGTAATCGCCGCAGGCGAGGCGACGGGTGGCCGGGGCTGGTTCGTCCACCTTCGCTGTGATCAGGAATTGTTCACGGTCGAAGGCGATGATGACGTGACCGTTCCCGAGGGGCGCGCAGCCATCAGGCGGAAGATCGTGGATGAATACCGCGCGCGGCTCCATTGAGACGGCGCACAGGCAACGAAGAAGGCCGCGAAGCCCCGGCGGCGAGGGAAATAAATGAACACGAAAACGAAAAGACAGCAACTCTCGGCAGTATGCGCCACGAACGGCCAGCCCGTGCAAATTGCCGCAGACATCTCTTACCACTACTCCGACGAATTCACGGAGCCGCATCACAGGAGCGTGCTGCGAATCCACGATTGCAGCGGGAAGAAGAAATCCGGCCACAAAGATGGCCAGGGCAGGCTTCAGTGCTGCGGAAAGCCCCAAATCTCACAGGAAGGTTGCAGGGTTCAGAGTCCGGGCGGGACGGGTAATCCGGCTCCGGAGAAGGACGGGGAATGAGCAGACGCACGGGACAAATCATCGAGCGCGGTGACCGCAAGTTTATGGTCCGCGTCTTCCTCGGCCGCGACACGGCGACCGGCAAGAGGCGCTACCATAACAAGCTGGTTCACGGCACGAAGAAGGACGCGCAGTCTTACCTCAACGGCGTACTCAGAGACATTGACCTCGGCGCCTTCGTCGGCCCCTCGAAGATGTCGGTCGAGTCGTTCCTGAAAGACTGGATGGAGAAGGTGGTCAGGGCGCGCGTGGAAGAAACCACATACCGGAGCTACACCCATGTCGTGGACAAGTGGCTGATCCCGGAGGTCGGAAACCTGAGCCTCGCGAGGTTGCGCGGCCCCGAGCTTCAGAACATGGTTCACTCTTTCCAGAAGAAGGGCCTCGGCGCGCGCAGCATTCAATACGCGATGGCCGTCCTGAAGTCCGCCCTGCAGCAGGCGGTCAGGTGGAACCTGATCCAGCGCAACCCTTCGGACCTGATTGACCTGCCGCGGCTGGAGGGCAGGGGCGTCAGAGTCCTGACGCCCGAACAGGCGCGCAACCTGCTCAAGGCCGCGGAGGAACACCCGATGGGCGCGATGATTCAGTTCGCGCTGCTCACGGGCACGAGGCCCGGTGAATACTCGGCGCTCCGGTGGGATGACTTCGACCTCGACGCCGGCACCGTCACGATTCAGCGGACGATCTGGTTCGGGAAGAAGGCCGAGGGCTGGTTCCTGAAAGAGGAGCCGAAGACGAAGAAGAGCCGCCGCAGCATCACGCTGCCGCCGGTACTCGTCAGGGCGCTGCAGAAGCACAAGCGGGCGCAGGCCGAGGAGAGACTGAAGGCCGGACGGGGTTACAAAAATCACGGCTTCGTCTTCGCCGACGGGGCAGGCGAGCCCTTTCACGAGCGGGTGTCCACAAAGCACCTCCGCGAGGTTCTGGAGAGTGCCGGGCTCCCGCGCTTCACGCGCTACCAGCTGCGGCACTCTCACGCGACGATCCTGATGCTGCTCGGCGAACACATCAAGGCGGTCAGCGAGCGGCTCGGGCACAGCACCACCCGGATGACTCTGGACGTGTATTCGCACGTCGTCCCGGAGCTTCAGCAGCGCACCGCCGAGAGGCTCGAAAATGCCTTTTCCGAGGGCGTTGGCACACCATAGGCACACCGTGCGTAAGCTTCGGGCCGGGCGTGTTTCGTAAAACCTGTTGATTGACTTAGTATTAGTCGTGCTGAGTGCGGAAGAAGGCGAATGATTGTCAATCTATTTTTTTTGTAAGTCTCTTCAGGGACAGGCGAAAGACGGCTGGAGAAATGAATGGGAGGACTGCCCCGCGGCTGCGAAAAATCGCTACTGTGATAGGAAGAGTGTCCCGCGTTCTCAACTTCAGCCCTGCACGAATACATCAGACCTGGCTTGTGCCACCTCCTTTACCGCCGGCTGGATTGAGAGATCTGATGTGATCCGGCGCTTAGAGCCTCGTGTAATCCGCCTTGCGTTTCATCGGCGTGAAGCCCTCTTCGATGATTACGTTAACGAGCATCTCTTCGGTCGCCTTATGATTCGCCCCGGCCTTTGAAATCACGTTCTCTTCGATCATCGTCGAGCCAATGTCGTTCGCGCCGAAATGAAGACCGCGCCGCCCGTCTTTTAATCCTACCGTGAGCCACGAAACCTGGACGTTCGGAATGTTATTAAGATAAAGCCGCGAGAGCGCCAGCCAGCGCAGGTATTCTTCGCCCGGCATGCGGTCAGGGATAATTTTACCTATTGCCGTGTTGTCGGGCTGAAAAGTCCAGGGGATGAATGAGACGAAGCCGGGCCGGCCCGAGGCCAGTGAACGCGATTGCAATTGCCGCAGCATTTCCAGGTGCTGAATGCGTTGCGTGACGTTTTCACCGTAGCCGATCATCATCGTCGCGGTGGTTTTAATGCCGAGCCGGTGCGCGGCCTCCATCACGTCGAGCCACTGCTGCCCGTTGCATTCGGTGCGGCGTTTCCTGCGAATCTCGTCAACCAGAATTTCTCCGCCCCCGCCGGGGATACTATCAAGCCCGGCGTCGAGCAGTTCGCGCAGCACCTGTTCGTAACTCAGCTTGTGCGTTTTCGCGAGGCCGTAAATTTCGGTGGGCGAGAAGCAGTGCAGGTGAATGCCGTAGCGCGTTTTCAGCTCGCGCAACAGCCCGGTGTAATAATCCATCGGCAGGTCAGGGTGCAACCCGCCCTGCATCAGCACGCCGCTGCCGCCGATTTCGATCATCTCTTCGACCTTGCGGAAGATCTCCTCGTAACTCAGCACATAACCTTCCGGCGATCCGGGCTTGCGGTAGAACGCGCAGAAGTTGCAGACCGAAAAGCAGACGTTCGTATAGTTGATGTTGCGGTCAACCACATAAGTCACGACATTGTCGGGGTGCAGTTCGCGGCGCAGGTCATCGGCCAGGCGCCGAAGCTCTTCAGTGGGGGCTTCGGTGATCACCCGGCCCCATTCGTCCTGCACGAGGTGTTCGCGCCTCGCGATTCGTTCGAGGAGGTCGGTGACTGGTTCGGCGATAGTGGTCGTGGTGTTCATAGTGATTTACCTGCCCGCCCGGATACTCAGCCACAGGTTTGAAGATTTCTTCACGGGCGGTTCATTTTTTGCGCCGCCATTCTAGCCCGCGTCCCTTGGATCTTCCAGCAATGGAATTTCCTCTTTCAGCCTCTCTGGTTATACTGTGTCCTCTGCACGCATAAATCAATTCTACGAGGAGCCATTCCTGACAATGAAACAGCCAGCACTGATCGAGTTTATGAACCGGATGGAGCCGGGCAGCGTCGCCGTCTTCCCGGCCGCGCCGGAAATCCTTCGCAACGCGGATACGGATTACGAGTTCCGTCAGAACAGCGACTTTTATTACCTGACGCGCCTGAACGAGCCCGAAGCCGTCGCCGTCCTCGCGCCCGGCCACACGCAACACAAGTATGTCCTCTTCGTCCGCCCGCGCAACAGGGAGATGGAAATCTGGAACGGGTTGCGCACCGGGGTTGAAGGCGCCATCTCGGAGTACGGCGCTGACGCGGCTTTTGAAATCGGCAGGCTTGACGAAGTGCTGCCCGGATATTTGCAGGGCAACTCAAAGCTCTATTACCGGCTCGGGCTTTATGAGTCATTCGATCACCGGATGGTCTCGCTCATCAATCGCGTCAAATCACAAATCCGGGGCGGGCTGGAAGCGCCTTCGGCGATCATTGACTCCGGCAACATCCTGCATGAACTGCGGCTGCGGAAGAGCGAGGGGGATTTGAATAACATCCGCCGGGCCGCGCAGATCAGCGCCGAGGGGCATGTGGTCGCGATGAAAACGTGCCGACCGGGGATGTACGAATACGAGCTGGAGGCGATCATCGAGTATGTCTTCCGTAAAAACGGCGCGACCGCCCCGGCCTACCAGTCAATCGTCGGCTCCGGCTTCAACACGACGATCCTGCATTACAACACGAATACGAAACAGATTGCCGACGGCGATCTGGTGCTGATTGATGCCGGCGCGGAATACGGCATGTTCGCCGGCGACATCACGCGCACTTTCCCGGCCAACGGGAAATTCACCCGGGCGCAGCAGGCCATCTACGAAGTCGTCCTCAACGCCAATCAGGAGGTCATCAAAATGATCAAGCCCGGCGTCAGCTTCATGGCGCTGCACGACCGCGCGGTGGAAGTCGTCACCGGAGGGCTGCTCGAACTCGGCCTGCTCAAAGGCGAGAAGAAGGAGGTCATCGAGAAGAAGGAGTACACGAAGTTTTTCATGCACCGCACCGGCCACTGGCTGGGGATGGACGTTCACGACGTCGGCCGCTACAAAGTCGGCGACGACTGGCGGAAGATCGAACCGGGCATGTGCTTCACGGTCGAACCCGGGATTTACATCCCCGCGGGCACGGAAGAGGTCGGCGAAGAGTTTTACAACATCGGCGTGCGGATCGAAGATGACCTGCTGGTGACTCAAGACGGGTATGAAGTGATGACTTCGCTCGTGCCGAAAACGGTCGCGGAAGTTGAGGCGACGATGAAGGAAAAATTGCAGATGGCCGTTTAGGGGGAGGCAGGAATTTACCGGGCCGTCCGTAAAAAGCTGGCACTGCAATTGCGAACGCTGGCAGCATGTATTAAATTTCAGGTGCGGTTGCGGGAGGGAAAATGTTAAGTAAGCGAAGCCTCGAAAGCATTATTCCTCAGGAGATGTCACTGGCTGACACGCTGCGCCGCCTTGCCGAAGAATTGAATCACTGCTCTCACACGCTGCGGGAAACTCACAGCCTTGTCGCGCCGCAGCTTGATGAACTGGAAAAACTTTACCCCAAAGCCTTAGCAACACCGGGCGATGACAGACAACCTGATCCGCGTCGTGAGCCCCCGCGCGATCCGGGCAAAGCCCTCAAGCCCAGTTATGATCAAAGAAGCCTGGGACGCACTCAAAGCCGCGGTTCTGCTTGACTCTGAACTCAAGCGGCAACGCGAAGACATCCTCCGCGCACTCAACATCATCCGTGAACTGGCTGCCGAAAATGCCGAACTGCGAACCCGCGTCGCCCAGCTCGAACAGGCGCGCATCTCGGCTGAAGCGCAGTTGCGTGATCATCTGCTGACCAGCCTGCGCCCCTCACGCCGGGCGTTCGACTTTACGCAGCATTACTGAAACCGCCCGAAGCCGCGGGTTGCCGTCTGCCGCCAGAATTACGGGGCCGTGTCGGCGGCCTTCGCTTTCAAAACCGCCTGGGTTTCCCTCTGCCCCTGATTATCTGTCTGAGAGTCAGTCCTGAAGCCTGCGGTCAAAAGGGCAACATCCATTGCGAGCTGACTGAAGGCCTGTTCGGCCGCCTGCTGCCCGGCGAACGTTGACGCCAGAGGCGACTCGGTCAGGTGATAACGATGCCGGTGCCATCGCCTGCGCTGTGGTCTCATGACGGTTACCTCGGATAAAGTCTGGCCCTTCGGACGGGGAATTCGGGGCGACCCGCCTGCTTTAAGTGAGATAGAGTTTCAACCGAAAAGGAATGTTTGTCAGGGAAGCGGGATCATAATGACAGATCATCGGTAAGGCAAGCCCATAATCGGATTTTTTTCTTTAACCACTGCCTGAATAAACCGGGCTTATCTGGCGATAAATTATTATTATTGGACAAACCATCGCGCGCGCACATATTCTACGGCGGCCAAAGTACATTCTCTTTCGGATTCATGTTCCCGGACTCGAATTCAGGGACGGCCCCTGAATTTGAAAGTTGTCAGCAGCAGGTCGAGGTGTACGGAAGTTACAGGCTGGTGACTGCAATGCGTAAATCAGGCGGCATCGCACAATCAGTGAATGCGGCGACCCAGGCTAGTGACGGCAGGCCGGTCGCAGTGCTTTCAGGTTCTGCAAAACCGGTGAACATAACTGATCTCCCGCTCGTCTTACTCCCGGTCGATGTACTTACCCTCACTAAACGGTATTACATAGCTGGCGGCAAAAGTTAAGTCTTAATTCAAATAAGCGTAACTGAAGGCCCCGGCGGGAAAGGCAAACTCGCTGGGGCTTTTGATTTTTACCAGTCGTCCACCCGGTTCACGAAGGGACAAGGCAGAGAAAAAATATTCGTGTTCCTTTGTGAACGACAGCTCCAAGGCAGGATCACTTATGACGCAGATCGGATTACCACCAAAGCAGGGCTTGTACGATCCGGCGCACGAACACGACGCGTGCGGCATGGGCTTTGTCGTTGACCTCAAAAACCGCCGCTCGCACGACATCATCGAACAGGCGCTGCAGATTCTGGTCAACCTCGAACACCGCGGCGCCTGCGGATGCGAGAAGAATACCGGCGACGGCGCGGGCATCCTGATTCAGATGCCGCACGAGTTCCTGAAGAGGGAATGTAAACAGCTCGGCATTGAACTGCCGGAGCCGGGCGAGTACGGCACGGGTAACTGCTTTCTGCCGGCCGACGAGGCGTCGCGCCAGGAGTGCGAACGCATCTTCGAGTCGGTCGTCCGCGAGGAGGGGCAGGAAATCCTGGGGTGGCGCGACGTGCCGGTGGACGATTCGATGATCGGCCCGACGGCAAAAGCCGCCGAGCCTTTCTTCCGTCAGGTCTTCATCCGTCGCGGCGAGAACCTGCGCGACCCGGACGGCCTCGGCTTTGAAAGAAAGCTCTGCATCATCCGCAAGCGGGGGATTCGCGCCGCGCGCGCGTCCGGCGTGCCGGGCGCCGAGAGCTTTTACCTCTCGAGCCTCTCGTTCAAGACCCTCGTCTACAAGGGCATGCTCAATTCCACGCAGCTCGGGCCCTTCTACCCCGACCTGCACGACGAGACGATGGTCTCGGCCCTCGGCATGGTCCATTCGCGTTTCTCGACCAACACCTTCCCGAGCTGGAACCGCGCGCACCCGTACCGTTACCTCTGCCACAACGGCGAAATCAACACGCTGCGCGGCAACATCAACTGGATGCATGCGCGCGAGGCGCGATTGAAATCCGAACTCTTCGGCAACGAGGAGCTGCAGAAGATGCGCCCCGTGATTGACATCAATAACTCCGACTCCGGCATGTTCGACAACGTGCTGGAGATGCTCGTACTGTCCGGGCGCTCGATCGCGCATGCGATGATGATGATGATCCCCGAGCCCTGGTCGGGTCACGAATCAATGAGCGAGGAGAAGAAGGCTTTTTATGAATACAACTCCTGCATGATGGAGCCCTGGGACGGCCCGGCGGCGGTGGCTTTCACCGACGGCGTGCAGATCGGCGCAACGCTGGATCGCAACGGGCTCAGGCCTGCGCGTTATTACGTCACGAAAGACGACCGGCTGGTGATGGCTTCGGAAGTCGGCGTGCTGGACATCGCCCCCGAAAACATCGCTTACAAGGGCCGCCTGCAACCCGGCCGCATGCTGCTCGCCGACCTTAATGAACGCCGCATCATTGATGACGACGAGCTGAAACACAAACTCGCGAGCGAGCATCCTTACGGCCAGTGGCTCAGGGACAACATGGTCAACATCGAAGACCTGCCGGAGCCCCCGCACGTCCACGAAACGGACCATGCGACGGTGATGATCCGCCAGCAGGCCTTCGGCTACACGACCGAAGACCAGAAGCTGCTGATGGCGCCGATGGCGGCGAGCGCCATTGAAGCCGTCGGTTCGATGGGGACTGACACGCCGCTCGCCGTGCTGTCAAACAAGCCGCAGCCGCTTTACAACTACTTCAAGCAGTTGTTCGCGCAGGTCACCAACCCGCCGATTGACGCGATCCGCGAAGAGATCATCACCTCATCGGCCACCACCATCGGCCCCGAAGCGAATATGCTCGAGCCGACGCCGGAGGTCGCCCGCCAGATCAGTCTGAGTACGCCGATCTTCACGAACGAGAACCTGGAGAAGCTCAGGTATCTGGACGTCGACCACAAACTCGGCTTCAAGTCCATCACCCTGCCAATTCTGTTCAAGGCGAGCGAAGGCGGCGAGGGGCTCGCGAAAGCGATGGATGAGTTATGCCGGCGGGTGAGCAAGGCCCACGCCGACGGGTACGAAATCATCATCCTGTCGGACCGCGGCATCAACCGCGAACATGCGCCGATCCCTGCGCTGATGGCCGTCGCCGGGGTGCATCACCACATGATCCGCGAAGGCACGCGCACGCAGGTCGGGCTCGTACTCGAATCGGGCGAGCCTCGCGAGGTGCATCATTTCGCGCTGCTGCTCAGTTACGGCGCGGCGGCGATCAACCCGTATCTGGCCTTTGAGACGCTGCACGACATGATCAACACGGGGCTGCTCGAGGGCGTGACGCACGAGAAGGCCGTCGCCAGCTTCATCAAGGCCGTCAACAAGGGCGTCGTCAAAACCCTCTCGAAGATGGGCATCTCGACGGTGCAGAGTTACACCGGCGCGCAAATTTTCGAGGCCATCGGCCTGCACCCCGAATTCGTTGACAGGTATTTCACCTGGACGCCGTCGCGCATCGGCGGCATCGGCATCAATGAGGTCGCACAGGAAGTGGTCATGCGCCACAGGCATGCCTTCCCGGATCGTCAGGTCAACGGCCACACGCTCGACGTCGGCGGGCAGTATCAGTGGCGCGCCGACGGCGAGGCGCACCTGTTCAATCCCGAAACGATCCACACGCTGCAAAAGGCCACGCGGATGGGCGATTACGCGACCTTCAGGAAGTACAGCGAACTCGTCAACAGACAATCCTCTCAGCTTTACACGCTGCGGGGCCTGATGGAATTCAAACGCACGCGACCGCCCGTGCCGATTGATGAGGTCGAGCCGGTCGAATCAATCGTCAAACGCTTCAAGACCGGCGCGATGTCTTACGGCTCGATCAGCAAGGAAGCACACGAAGCTCTGGCCATCGCCATGAACCGCATCGGCGGCAAGAGCAACACGGGCGAGGGCGGCGAAGACCCCGACCGCTACATCCCCGACCCCGTGACCGGCGACTCCCGCAACAGCGCGATCAAGCAGGTCGCTTCGGGGCGCTTCGGAGTGACGAGCGAATATCTGGTCAACGCGCAGGAGCTGCAGATCAAGATGGCGCAGGGCGCGAAGCCGGGTGAGGGAGGACAGCTTCCGGGCACGAAGGTGTATCCATGGATCGCGAAGACGCGCCACTCGACTCCGGGCGTGGGGCTGATCTCGCCGCCGCCGCACCACGACATCTATTCGATTGAGGATCTGGCGCAGCTGATCTACGACCTGAAGAACGCCAACCGCAACGCGCGCATCAGCGTCAAGCTCGTCGCCGAAGTCGGCGTCGGCACGGTCGCCGCGGGCGTGGCCAAAGCTCACGCCGACGTCGTGCTGATCAGCGGTCACGACGGCGGCACGGGCGCATCGCCGCAGACGAGCATCAAGCACGCGGGCGCGCCGTGGGAACTCGGGCTCGCGGAGACGCATCAGGTGCTGGTGATGAATAACCTGCGCAGCCGCATCACGGTTGAAACCGACGGGCAGTTGAAGACCGGGCGCGATGTCGTCATCGCCGCGCTGCTCGGCGCCGAGGAATTCGGCTTTGCCACGGCGCCGCTCGTCACGCTCGGCTGCATCGTCATGCGCGTCTGTCACCTCAACACCTGCCCGGTCGGCGTGGCGACGCAGGACCCCGAGCTGCGCAAGCGCTTCATGGGTTCGCCGGATCACGTCATCAACTTCATGTATTTCATCGCTCATGAAGTGCGCGAGTTGATGGCCGAACTCGGTTTCCGGACGATCAACGAAATGGTCGGCCACACGGAATGCCTTGAAACGCGCCACGCCGTCGAACACTGGAAGGCGAAGGGGCTCGATTTTTCGAGCATCTTCCACCAGCCGCCGGTCGGCGAAGATGTGGGCCGTTACTGCCAGATCCCGCAGGATCACGAGCTTGAGAAGACGCTCGATCTGACCGTGCTGCTCGACCTGTGCAGGCCGGCGATTGAGGACGGCAAGCCGGTTGAAGCCGAGCTGCCGATCAGAAACGTCAACCGCACCGTCGGCGCCATTCTCGGCAGCGAGGTCACGCGCCGGTGGGGGGCCAGAGGGTTGACCGATGACACGATTCGTCTGAAATTCAACGGCTCGGCCGGGCAGAGCTTCGGCGCCTTCGTGCCGCGCGGCATCACGCTCACGCTCGAAGGCGACTCGAACGATTACATCGGCAAGGGCCTCTCGGGCGGCACGATCATCGTCTACCCGCCGAAGGCCTCAACCTTCAGGCCCGAAGAGAACATCCTGATCGGCAACGTCGCCCTCTACGGCGCGACGAGCGGCGAGGCTTATTTCAGCGGCGTCGCCGGCGAGCGTTTCTGCGTGCGCAACAGCGGCGCGCTGGCCGTAGTCGAAGGCGTCGGCGATCACGGCTGCGAATACATGACGCGCGGGTTGGTCGTCGTGCTCGGCTCCTGCGGCTCGAATTTCGCAGCCGGCATGAGTGGCGGAATCGCATACGTGTGCGATGATTCCGGCGAGTTCGCCGAAAAGCGCTGCAATCACGCTTCGGTTGACCTGGAACCGGTGATCGAATCCGGCGTCTCGTTGCTGGAAAACCTGATCACCAAGCATTTC
>DASRDU010000165.1:0-66806 GCA_035652435.1 Blastocatellia bacterium | reverse complement strand
ATGCAGGCGGTTGGTCAGGCCGTAGATCAGCCCGAACGATGGGACGGCGAAGCCGTCGAGGCCGAACAGTCCGGCCGGGTCGTTGACGTCGAACTCGCCGAACGGGAAGCGGTGGGTGAAATCCACCCAGAGCGAGTGGCGTGGGATCGGCCGCGCGGTCGGGAGGCTGACGAGGCGGACGTCAATCGGCTGGTAGACCTTCGCCTCGGCCTGAGGAGCGGGCGACGGAGACGGCTGCGGCGCGGGGGCGGCGGCAGCAGTCTCGGGCGTGCGGCCCGCGGCGACTTCAGTGACGGAGCGCGATCTGGTATCGATCAGGAACTTCCTGCCGTTCACTTCGACGACCACCTGCGAATCCGAGCCCCGCACGAAGGAGACGGGCGGCGCAGACTGTGTTGATTCGGGCAGGAGGAAGCGGTCGGGGAACTGGCGGCGCAGTCCGTCGGTGATGCGGAAGCCCGAGGCCTCGAAGGCCTTGCCGAAGGAGTTGCGTTCGCCGCCGCCCTGTGGGTTGAGGTGGCAGGTGGAGCATTTCTGTCGCCACTCGGGGCGCGAGGTCGGGTCAGCGGCGAACAGCCTCAGATACTCCGGGCGCGCTCCGGCCGATAAACTCAACAGCGAAATTGAGGCGATCAGAATCAACAGCCTGACCAGACGAGTTTTGTGCCTGCGTTGTGTTTTCACTGCTTCTTACCAAAGGTTCGAATCAGACCGACCAGCGCTTTGATCTCTTCGGCGCTGAGCTTCTCTTTCCAGGCCGGCATGAACTCGCCCTTGCCCTCGGCGATTGACTTCGTCAGCTGCGCATCGGTGCGCGACTTCTGCCAGCCGGCGTCAGTAAAATCCTTCTGGCCTTTCTTCAGGTATTTGGGGACGCCGTGTCCTTCCGGGCCATGGCATTTCGCGCACTTTGCGGAAAACAATGCGGCGGCGTCAGGCGGCGGCAGCGCCACGCCGTTTCGCGCGGTGAGTGACGAACCGAGCGAGGCGAAAATCGCCATCATCATTATTGCAATGACCGGCCACTTCGACAGTCTTCCCTGCTTCATTCACTGATCTCCTTTTTCACTTACTTCGCCCTGGTCCCGTCGAGCCATTCGATGATGCCGCGTCTTTCTTCTTCTGAAAGTTCAGGGAAGGCGCGCGGCATCGGTTTTTTCAGGCCGTAGCTTCTTGAGTTGTTCAGAATCTTCATCAGGTCATCTCTGGCGCGCCCCTTTTTCGCCGTGATGCCGAGCAGCGCCGGGCCGCTGTCGCCTTCGCCGTGATCCCCGTGGCATTCCGCACAGTTTTCAGCGAAGGCCGCCGGCGGTTCGCTCACTTTCGCGAGCAGTCCGGGATCAGCTTTTGCCGGGATCGCCTGCGCGCGGCCGACTTCCTGCGGCTGGAATGCGGTCTCAAGAAAACCGCGCGCGTCCTCGTCCTGCTGTTTGAGCAGGGCGCTGAAATCAGGATTGACTCTGTCCTGATGTTTTGAGAGCGCGATCAATCCGACCGCCCCGAGCAGGATCAGAATCAGGCTGGCAGTCGAAACCGGGCGTCTGAGCGGGTGGCGCTCCTCACGCCGGTCTATGAAAGGAAGTAAGAAGATCAGCGTGAAGAGCGCGCCGGGCAGCACGACGGTGGGAATCACAGAGAGCCTGCCCGGGAAATATTTCAAGAGCTGGAAGAGCGGCAGAAAGTACCACGGGGGCCGCGCCAGATAATCCGAAGTCGGGTCGGCTTCCGGCCCCAGCTCCGCCGGGCTCACATATGCCAGCGCCACGAGCGCGGCGAAGACCAGCAGCATCGCCGCCGAATCCCTGAAGACCTGCTTCGGATAAAAGCGGTCAATCCGCTTGTCGTGCCGCTCGTGAAAAGGTCCGGCCGGCCCGGCCCGGCGGAACAGGTAAACGTGCAGCGCGACCATCAGCCCCAGCACGAGCGGCAGCAGGAAGACATGCGCCGTGAAAAACCGCGACAGCGTCAGCGTCGTCAGCTCGCTGCCGCCGAGCATGATGCGCTGTTGCAGCGGGCCGACGAGGGGGATTTCGCCGGCAATCGAAGTCCCGACTTTCGTGCCGAAGTAAGCCGCCTGATCCCAGGGCAGCAGATAGCCGGTGAAGGAAAAGCCGAAGATCAGCAGCAGCATGACAGCGCCCGCGACCCAGACCAGCTCGCGTTTGCGCTTGTAAGCGCCGAAGAGGAAGGTCTGCGCCAGATGCGCGACCGCCAGAATGACCATCGCGCTCGCGCTGTAATGATGCAGCCCGCGCAGCAATGCCCCGCCCGGCACCGCCTTCTGGATGTAGGCGACGCTCGCATGCGCGTGGTCAGAGCTGGGGACGTAATACATCGTCAGGAAGATTCCCGTGATGATCTGGATCAGGAACAGAAACAGCAGGAGGCTGCCGAAAACGTACGCCCACCGCGCGCCGCCGCGGATCGGCTCGTCCAGCGCGCCGCGCATTGCGGCCCTCACGCCGGTGCGCTCGTCGAGCCAGTCGGATAACTTTGCCAGCGGAGTTTTTGACAGTCGTGAGAATGCGAGGCTCATCGTCAACTCATCACTTCCTTCGCCGGAGTCCCCTGTCTGAAGTTCTGATACCTGATTTTGAGCAGGTCGCCTTCGACACGGTGTTCGAGTACGTCCAGATTGCGCGGCGTCGGCCCGCCGAGTTTCTCCCCACCCGCGTTCCACCGGCTGCTGTGACAGGCGCAGACAAAACCGTCTTTGCCGGTGTTGACCGTGCATCCGAGGTGCGGGCAGACGGCGGAAAAGACCGTGATGTTTTCACCCTGCCTGCTCACCCACACCAGCCGCTCGGCGCTGAAGCGCCCCCACCCGGCCTGCTGCGCCACAACCACGCTGCGCCTGACCGGCCGGCCTTCAGGGATTCCGGCGAGCGATCCGGCGTCAGTCCATTCGGCCTCAGCCGCGGCGGCGAGCGCCGGAGTGATCGCGTACCGGCCAATCGTCACGCCCAGCACCGCCGCAATCCCTGCGGCAATCAGCCCGCTGACCGCGCCAAGAAAAGAGCGGCGTCCGGCCGGGCATTCTTCGACTGTCTCACTTTGAGCGACCATCTGACTCTCTCCCGCGTCACCATCGGTGACAGTTCCACTGACAGACATAGACAACACCCTTGGGAGGGCTATTGAATGACCCGTGAATTTCGTAATGGCCTTGGAATCAGGTGACGGACAGTGCTGCTTGAGCAAGAGGCGTGCCGGGCGGAATGAGGGTGGTGAGGCTTCTGATGTGACGATGCCGGCGCGCTGAGTCAGTACCATTCGCGATACTGACTCGGCGCGCCAGTCACAGATGAACGCGAGCCCGCATTTGTAACTCCACTTTCAGCTCATTGCTTTATTCGCTGAAGTGTTCCCTGATGCGCTGTTCAATGCGCTCGCGGAACTGCTCGGCTTTCTGGCGCTGTTCGGGCGTGAGGACGCCGAAGACCTGCGTCTTCACCTTCTCCTTCTCCACGATCAGCGCGGCCAGCGTCTCGCCCTGCCGGGCGGCAATCGCCTTCACCTCCGCCTCATTGAAATTACCGCCCCCGGTCGCCTCGTTGAGCGCCTTCCGGTTTGCGGCCAGCTGCCTGACGAGCGGCTCGACGGTGGGCTTTTCCGCCGCGAGGATCGCCTTGATCTGCTCTTCCTGCGCGTCGGTCAGGCCGAGAAAGACCGAAGCGCGATCCAGAAAGCGCTGGATGAAGCGCGGGGCGTGCTGCCCGCCGAATTTTCCGGCCAGCGCGTGCCGCTGCTGCGCCCCGGCAAATGCAAAGATGGTTCCGGCAACGACGAGCGCCGCGATGCCGACGGTGATGGTGATTCTTCTGGTCAGTTTCATGATGTTACCTCTTCCTTAAATCCGATGATTGAGTTTCAGCCACCTCATCCCGGGTGTGAAGTGTCTCTCGTTCGCGCTCTATTAGACGACAGAACCCGCGGCAGTGACGTATAAGTTCAGTCAAGGCCGTGTAGAGTTATGTCAACGCGGGCGGGCCCGCGATTGACATTTCTTTACAAAGGCGGGGCGGGGCTTTGAGATAAAATCCCGCAGCGATGGAGGTTGACTGGTAACGATGTCAGAGCGCGTGCTGATAATTGATGATGATGTCGAGCTGTGCGAGCTGGTGGCGGAATTCCTCAGTTCGGAAGGCTTCACGGTCGAATCAATTCACGACGGGGAGGCGGGCGCGCGGCAGGCCGTCGCGGGCGCTTACGCGCTCGTCGTGCTGGACGTGATGCTGCCCGGACTGAACGGGTTTGAAGTGCTGCGGCGCATCCGGCAGGCAGGCCGCGTGCCCGTGCTGATGCTGACGGCGCGCGGCGATGACGTTGACCGGATCGTCGGGCTCGAACTCGGCGCGGACGATTACCTGCCAAAGCCTTTCAACCCGCGCGAACTCGTGGCCCGCATCCGCGCGATCCTGCGCCGCACTCAGGCCGCACCCGGCGAAACAACTGCCCCGCCCGAAAAATTCACCGTCGGCGATGTCGAACTGGACAAAGGCACGCGGACGGTGCGGCGTTCAGGAGAACTGATTGAACTGACAAGCGTCGAATTTGAATTACTGGCAGTGCTGCTCCGCAACGCCGGTCGCGTCGTCATCCGCGAGGAGCTGGTCAGGTCGGTGCTGGGCCGCGAATTGAGCCCGTTCGACCGGAGCATTGATATGCACGTCAGCAACCTGCGCAAAAAACTCGGTCACGAAGTGAATGGCATTGAACGGATCAGGACCGTGCGCGGCGTCGGGTACATTTATGTGGTCAGCGGTCAGTAGTTGACAAAGTCAGTACCGCGAGCGGTAGCGAGCGCAGCTCCCGGACTCGGGCCGCTGATCTGAGCTGCGCTCGCTACCGCTCGCGGTACTGACTCGGCATATAAGATGCGAAGCCTGTTTCTGAAAATCTTTCTCTGGTTCTGGCTCGCGCTCGGGCTGCTGGTGGTGGCCGGCGTGCTGGTGGTGGCGACGACTGAAACGGAGCCGGTGCGGGCGCGCTGGCGCGAAGTGATGGGCGGCGCGCTCGTCTTTTACGCGCAGAGTGCGGTTGAAGTGCTGGAACGCGACGGGCGCGGGAAGCTGAATGATTACCTGGAGCGGCTCGAACGCTCTTCGCGGATTCACGCCGTGGTCTTCGACCGGCAGGGCCATGAATTATCCGGTCGCACAGTGCCGGCGGGCGCTCAGGAACTGGCCAGACGTGCCGCACAGAGCAACCGGACGGAGGCCGATTTTTTTCCGGCCCGCACGCTGACCGCTTATCGCGTCTCCGCCTCATCAACCGGCTCTCCATACGTGATCGTCTGCGAAATACCGGGTGGGCTGCTTACTCCATTACGCGCTTCGCCCAGGGTGCGCTTGCTGCGCCTGCTCACCGTGATCCTGACTGCGGGGCTCGTGTGTTACGGGCTGGCGCGGTATCTCACTACGCCGGTCGTGAAACTGCGCGAAGCCACGCAGCGGCTGGCGGGCGGCGACCTGAGGGCGCGCGTCGGAGCGGCATTCGGCAACCGCCGCGATGAGCTGGCCGATCTGGGGCGCGATTTCGACCTGATGGCCGAGCGAATCGAGGGACTGGTCACGGCGCAGCAGCGACTGGTCAGCGACGTTTCACACGAGCTGCGCTCGCCTCTCGCCAGGCTCGTCGTGGCGCTTGAGCTGGCCAGACAACGCGCGGGCGCGGAAGCGGGCGGCGCGCTTGACCGCATCGAGCGCGAAGCCGACAGGTTGAATGATCTGATCGGCCAGCTGCTGACGCTTTCCAGACTGGAGAATGGAGCCGGTGGTGCGCCGAACCAGGTGATAGACCTGGCGGCGCTCGTGCGGGAGGTCGCCGAAGACGCCGACTTTGAAGCGCGCAGCCGCAACCGCGCGGTGCGTATCGTCGCCAGCGAAGATTGCACGACCAGCGGCTCGGCGGAACTGCTGCGTCGCGCGATTGAGAACGTCGTGCGGAACGCGCTGCGTTACACGGTGGAACAAACCGAGGTCGCGATTTCAATTCAACGGGAAAATTCCGGTCAGGCCGTCATCACCGTGCGAGATCACGGCCCGGGCGTGCCCGAGACGGCGCTCGCCGACCTGTTCCGCCCGTTTTACCGCGTCGCCGAAGCGCGTGACCGGAAGACCGGCGGCATCGGACTCGGGCTGGCCATTACTGAACGTGCGGTCAGGTTGCACGGGGGAACAATCAGAGCTGACAACGCGAGTGAAGGGGGGCTGGTCGTTGAGATCAGACTCCCGATCAGCAAATAGGCCGCGGATGACGCAGATCAGGGTGGATCAGATCCGCGGAAATCCGCGGCATCCGTGTCATCCGCGGCCTATTCCTACTGTTTGAATCTGACCTTGACCGCGTTTGAGGCAGTGCCACTGATGGAAACGATGACGTCAAGATCAGTATCTTTCGTCACCGTGTGCGGGACGATAATGTTGAGCTGATCGAGTCCGGCGAAAAAGCCCTGCGGCCCGGCAAAGGCCACCGTCGCTGGCACGCCGCCGATGGTGCAGGTGACGTCGGAGAGCTGGGCGCGATTGCGGATGCCGCTGCCAAAGAGAATCAGGAAGAGCTGATCGCTGTCAGGGCCGAGGCTGATCGGGATAGTCACCCAGCCGCTCCCCGGGTTCTGCGCAATCTGCTCGGTCGTGTTCCCTCCCCCCTGCGGGAAGCGCAGAAGGTAACCCGCCCCCGGGCCGCCGCCACTCGCATCAGCCGAAAATAAGGCCGGCTGAGTGGTGGCCACATTCAATGTCCCGGTCGTGACCGTGGTGCTTCCTGACAGGACCGTCACTGTCGCCGCGCCGGTCGCCGTCCCCTGAGGCACCATGTAGTTGATCTGATTCGGCGCGACGAAAAAGAGTGGTGAATCGCGAGACACGTTCTGGCTGTCTTTGACTCTCACCGTCGTGCCGCCGAGCGTGGTCGGGAGCGGGTTCGTATCCGCAACAAATACTCCCGACGCCATATTCTGCCCGAATCCGGCCACAATGCTTTCGGCGGTGGTCGGCGTACTCGGCTTGTAGTTGGCCGCCGAAACTGTCGTGATTGGAACCGCCGCCTGCGGATCAACGCTGACTGACTTGGTATAGATGTAATCGCCAAAAGAGCCGTTCTGGCCATCGGCGGCATTACCCGCGAAATAAAAGGTTACCTTGCCCGTGCTGGTGGCCGGGGCCGTCCATTTGAAGGTCCAAGAGCCGTTTCCGGAGACCGGATCTGATCCGCTAAGAGAGTGTTCGATATATTGCCGCAGGTTATTGCCGACTTGTCCATTGATTACCTGTGTGCGGCCATCATTCCCCTGCGCGAGATTCCCTGCCTTTTTTCCGCTGGCATCCAGTGCGGTTAATTCAAAACCGAAGAGTGCGCGGGATGCCTGATTCAAGGTGACCGTCAGAGTATAGTCCTGTCCACCGACATAACCGCCAGCAGGCAAGCCGGAAAGATTCAATGTCCCCGGCCCCGAGTTGGTCGTAAACGAGGTATGACAGCCGGATGTATTACAGGTGAGTTCGCTGGGTGCCCCGGTGTGCGATGCCGGGGGACCTTCCTGGTAAGCACTGGCCTTACGCCCGTTCAGTAAACAAGTCAGTGAGACCGCAACGACGACTCCGATAATGGCAATTTTTAGAGCTTTGAGAGACAGAATCCGGTTCATATTTTCTCCAATATCCCACGAATGCTGAATGATCTCCTCAGGGGGTTCAGGGCAATCTGATCATTAACCTGTGCGCCGAAGGTCATCCTCCGCTGTTTCCGCCCGAGTCCCCGGCATCCCTTTATCATAATTCGGCAATCGTCTATGCAACTGCCGTGCAGCGAGAGAAAGTCTTCTCGACGATGCCCTCGATGACAAAGGCGGACACCCGCTTAAGAGTCAGCGACCGGCGACCAAGTTGAATTATTTATCTGACAACCGGGCGGGAAGACTTACCTTCCGGTCGGGCGGCAGCGATTTTCAATCAGTTATCGAATTGAAAATCCACACTCCGGTTATCTTTATCTCTGCCGGAATGGCTGTTGAATCTGCCGACCGAGTCCCGGAGGGATACTGGTTCAGACTGTCACCCCGAAACCATTTGTGACAGTCATGATGACGGGCTTTTTCATTATTGAGGCAGTTGCGGCAGATTAAATCATTGCGGTGATCACCCTCAAAATTGAAACCACGGCGCACCTCATCCCTCGATTTCGAGCCCGCAATGGCGCAGGGCTTCCCTGGCGAAAATGGTCTCGTTGCGCTCCGGCCCGGTCGAAACGAACGCAAAGGGCGCCCCGGAAAGTTCGGCCAGCCGCTCGATGTAAGCGCGGGCCCTGGCAGGCAGGTCGGTGTAATTGCCCGCCCCGGCAGTCTTCTCTTTCCAGCCGGGCATCGTTTCGTAAACCGGCTCGGCCTGCTCCATCTGATCGGCGTCGTACGGGATCTGATCCGTCTCGCGCCCGTTGATGCGGTAGGCGACGCAGATCTTTATCTCATCCAGATCGTCCAGCACGTCGAGCTTGGTCAGCGCCAGAGCATCGAGCCCGTTGACCATCACCGAGTAACGGGCCACTACGGCATCGAACCAGCCCGTGCGCCGCGGTCGCCCGGTCGAAGCGCCGTATTCGCTGCCTCGCCCGCGCAGGTGTTCACCGAGATCATTATTCAATTCGGTCGGGAATGGCCCCGCGCCGACGCGGGTCGTGTAAGCCTTGATGACTCCGATTGAGGCGCTGATGAGTGACGGGGCAATGCCAGTGCCGGTCGAGGCCCCGCCGACAGAAGAACTCGAAGAAGTGACGAACGGATAAGTCCCGTGATCAATGTCGAGCATCGTCGCCTGCGCGCCTTCAAACAGCAGGCGCTGCCCCTGACGCGCGGCCTGATTGAGGAAGTAAGTCGTATCCGTCACGTGCGGCGCGATCAGCTCGGCCCAGCGGAATCCGTCGTCAACCAGTTGCTGTTCATCAATCGGCTGGCCGCCGAGCATCTGCAACAGCCGGTTGGCCTGGGCGGCATTGTGCGAGAGCTTTTCGACGAGCAGGCCCGGGTCGGTCAGATCGCCGGCGCGGATGCCGCGCCGCGCCATCTTCTCTTCGTAAGCCGGGCCGATGCCGCGCATCGTCGTGCCGACGGCATTGCTGCCGCGCGCCGATTCGACGCAGCGATCCAGCGCGACGTGATACGGCAGGATCAGGTGCGCGCGATTGCTGACGAGCAGGTTCTGCGCGGTGACTTCGATCCCCTGCCCGCGCAGCTCATCAATTTCATGGAGCAGTGCCTGCGGGCTGACCACGACGCCGTTGCCGATGACACAGGTTTTATTCGGATGCGTGATGCCCGAAGGGATGAGGTGCAGGACGAATTTGCGCTCGACGCCGTCGCGGCGAATGATCACCGTGTGTCCGGCGTTGTGGCCGCCCTGATAACGGGTGACGACGTCGAATTGCGGCGCCAGCAGATCAACGATCTTGCCTTTGCCTTCATCGCCCCACTGCGCACCGATGATTGCCAGGTTCATAAGCCAGAGCTTTCAGCGATCAGCAATCAGCGGTCAGCTTTCAGCCAGAACTCTCCTGTCAGGTCCCGGCTGAAAGCTGATCGCTGATTGCTGAAAGCTATTTGATTTTTTCGAGATATTTTTCGACCGAGACCGCCGCCTGCACGCCGTCGGCGACCACGTTGGCGAGTTGATAGATCGGGCGCACGCACAAGTCGCCCGCCGCGAACAGGCCCGGCACTTTCGTCTCCATCAGCTCATTGACGATGACGCGGCCCGATTCGTCAAGGTCAACCAGGTGCTTGACCATCTCCGAATTCGGAATCCAGCCGATGAAGATGAAGACCGCTTTGACGGGCAGGATTTCGACCTTGTCGGTCAGGAGGTGGCGCACGCGCACGCCGTCAACCTCCTTCTCGCCGATGACTTCCTCGATCACCGAATTCCAGACCGGTTTGACTTTGGGGTCGTGCAGGTACTGTTCGATCAGAATCTTCTGCGCGGTGAAATGGTCACGGCGGTGGATGGAATAAATTTTAGAAGCGTAGCGCGTCAGGAAGTGGCCTTCTTCGACGGCCGAGTTGCCGCCGCCGACAACCGCCACGGGCACGTCGCGGAAAAACGCGCCGTCACAGGTGGCGCAGACGCTCACGCCCCTGCCGAAGAGCGGCTCCTCGCCCGGCACTTTGGGCATGCGCGGGAAGCGGCCCATCGCCAGAATCACCGACTTCGCGGTGACTTTATTCCCGTCGCTCAGGCCGACGGTGAAAGTTCCGTCAGCTTCGGGGGTGATTTCAGATGCGCCCGTCCCCTGACGGACTTCCGCGCCGAAGCGCTCGGCGTGTTTGAGGAAGGCCTGCGCGAAATCGAAGCCGGTGATGCCGTCGGCGAATCCGGGGTAATTATCAATCGCGGCCGAGAGGGCAATCTGCCCGCCGACATACTGCTTTTCCAGCACCAGTGTTTTCAGCAGCGAGCGGCCGGTATAAACCGCCGCCGCCAGACCGGTCGGCCCGCCGCCTACAATAATCACATCGTAATCAACAGACATAGTGTGCTTTCAGCCGTCAGCTTTCAGCCGTCAGCTTTCAGCCTGAAAATCATGAACACGGTTCCCGATTGACAAGCTGACCGCTGACGGCTGAAAGCTGACCGCCCGATTTTACGCAATGTATTTTTCCATCATCTGGGAGATGAAATCCTTCGCATTCGCCGGCACGCCGACGACGCGCTCGGCTTCCTTGCCGTCGCGGAAAAGGATCAGCGTGGGAATGCCCTTGATGCCGTAACGGGACGAAGCGTCAATGTTCTCGTCCACATTGAGCTTCACGACTTTGGCCTTGCCCTGAAACTTTTCGGCCACGGCCTCGACCGTCGGGGTCAGCATCCGGCAGGGCGCGCACCAGGCGGCCCAGAAATCCACCAGCACGGGCTGGCTCGAATTGATCACTTCGTTCTCGAAATTGGCATCACTAACTTCACCGACAAATGCACTCATGATTGTCTCCTTAAGTTCAATCTGAAAATCCTCCGCTCGCCCGGGGGAGCGTGTGCTACAGACTGTGATCTCTACAGTCGCTGATACAATCACCTGGGATTATAGCAGACCGGGGGGCAGCCGTCTTGTCCGCCCGGCGGGGCTTGCAAAGTCAACCGTCATCCGACTTCCCCCTCACCCTTTCTGCTGAATCTGGTGGTACGCATCCATGTAATTATGCGCCGCGCGGTCCCACGAATGATCTGCCATCATCGCGTTGCGCTGCAATTTCTGCCACGTCTCGCGGTCGTAATAAACCAGCAGCGCCTCGTAGAATTTCTCGAGCAGCCGGTCGGACGAATACTCGTAAAACTTGAAGCCGTTGCCCTCGCCCGTCGTCCGCTCGAAATTACGGATCGTGTCGTCGAGTCCGCCCGTGCCGCGCACTATCGGGACGGTGCCGTACTTCAGGCTGTACATCTGGTTCAGCCCGCACGGCTCATAAGCCGAAGGCATGAGGTACATATCCGCGCCCGCCTCGACCTGATGCGCGAGCGACTCCTTGTAGCCGAAATAGACCCCGACCTGATGGTGGCGGCTGTCGCGCACGTGCTGGAAGAAGTCTTCGTAACTCTGCCCTCCCGACCCGAGCAGCACGAAGTTGACGCCCGCGTCGAGCATCCGCCAGATGGCGCCGGCGATCAGGTCAATGCCCTTCTGCACCGTCAGGCGCGTGACGATACCAAGCAGCGGGCGCCCCAGATTCGCTTCGTCATCAGGCAGGTAATAGCGCCTGAGCAGGTCGCGTTTGCACTCGCGCTTGCCCTCCAGATCGTGAATGTTGTAATGCGCCACGATATGCGGGTCGGTCGCCGGGTTCCACTCGTTGTAATCCACGCCGTTCAGAATCCCGATGTAATCGTTCCGCCGCGCCCTGAGCAATCCTTCGAGCCGGTTGCCGTACTCGGGCGTCTGTGTTTCCTCGGCATACCTGCGGCTGACGGTCGAGATCGCGGTCGAGAAATAGATCCCCGCCTTCATCGCGCAGGCCGTGCCGTAAAACTCCATCCCATGCTCGAAGACGTCATAGCCGAAGCCGAGGTGCGGCAGCAACTCCGGGTGAAATGTCCCCTGATAGGCCAGATTGTGGATCGTGAAAAGCGTCCGGGTGTGCGCGAAGAACGGGTCGTGCTGGTAGACCCTCTTCAGGTAGGCCGGGATGAATCCGGTCTGCCAGTCGTTGCAATGGATGATGTCGGGCGGGTGGCCGAGCCGTTTGGCCAGCTCGACGACGGCGCGGCTGAAGAAGGCGAAGCGCTCGGCGTCGAAATCGCCGTAGCCGTAGATGTAACCGCGCCCGAAATATTCCGGGTAATCAATGAAGTAGACCGGTGCGCTGTCCAGGTAATCCAGCCACACGCCGGCGTACTTCATCCCGCCGCCGAAAGGCACGACGAGATCAGTCATGATCTGATGCCCGGTCGGGTGGCCGACGACATCGCCGTGATGGTGGCTGTAACCGGCGTAACGCGGGGTGACGACGCTCGTGTCGCAGCCGATGTGCGCCAGCGCCTTCGGCAGGGCCCCGCTGACATCAGCCAGCCCGCCGGTTTTGGAATAAGGCACAACTTCGGATGAAGCCAGAATGACTTTCATGAAGCGGTAGCAGTTGAGCTTCTGGTCTCGATAGTGGGCTGCAACAATGAACGCGGATACTAAGATTCAGTACAAATGCTTGTCAAGCAATCCAGCCGGCCGGATTTCAGCGTTTCTTCTTACCTTTCGGCGCCTCTTCCTGATAATGCACCTGCACGTCCCAGGTGTCTGCCGCTTCCTTCTTTTTGCCGTTCAGCCCTGACAGCCGGATGCGGTACTTTCCGGCGGGGTAATTGCGGCGGGCCAGTGTGAGCGAGAGATTTGTTTCGGCAGGTTTCTTCTGCTGCCCGCTCCAGATTACTTTGTTGCTCTTGCGATCAAGCAATTCCAGCAGGTAATTCGGGTACGGCTTTTCCAGACTCTTCCGCAGAATCACTGTAAACAAAGTGGCAGTCGGCGGCACCTCAACTGACTGGACAATCTCTTTTGCCTCTGCCGATCCTTTTGCCCTGGGCGCGGGCTTTGCGTTCACCTGTTCTTCGCCCGCGCCGGTCTGACCCGCCGGGTTCTGATTATCCGGCGCCGCGCTGGCGCTGGCCGGATTGAGTTCGATGACCGGCAGGTTCACGTGTGGTTTTGACAGATCGTCCAGTTCCGCCAGCAGGCGCGCATTCTCGGCCACGAGTGATTCCTTGTCATTTAAGGCCTGCTCGGTCTGCTGCTGATCAATCTGACCTTTGATCTCGGACATCTGCTGCTGTGCCGCTGCAATCCGCGACTGGAGTTCCGGCGGCCCTTCGGCGTTCATCTGCTGCTTCAGACGTGCGAATAAGACCCTGTTTTCGAGATGCAGCGTGATTACCCATGCCCCGAGTGAGGCGATAGCAACGAGCAGCGCGACTGCCAGCAGCGCGGCCAGCGGGTTCACGCTGACGGCGGACAGGAACCACATGAGGATGACCTGATACCACTTTTGTGGCTGCGCCTGCTCCTGCGCGGGTATGACAGCAACCACCGTCGGTTGTTCGTTCTGATCGGGCAGAGCAGTTTTCTCTTTACTCAACTGAGCTTTCATTTCTTACAACCCTGTTATCAGTAATGAGGCAGCGTCCGGAGTGCGTCTGAACAGCCGCAAATCAGACTGGATGATCAACGGGGAGCTGATTCGGTAAGAGGAGTAATGTGAAGCTTACGCGAGAGCCGGCGCGGAGTCCAGAAAAAGTTCCCGCCTCACTTCAACCCGTCCACCAGGTAGAGGGTCGAAAGGACGTTGGCGTAGCTGTAGACAATCGTCTTCCCGTCCGGCGTGACCTGTGCGCCGGCAAAGGATGAGAGGTAGTCGGGGTCAGGCGGCATGACCTCACGGAGCAGCTCCCTGCGCCCGGTCGCCAGGTCATAGCGGTAGATCCCGGCCGGGATGTCTCTTCCCCGGATCAGGAAAAGTGAACGGCCATCGCCGCCACAGCGCATCAAAGTGTCGGCCCTCTCGATGCCTGGCAGGGCGCGCGGCGCGCCGCCGTCCAGCGGGAAAAGCATCAACCGGCGATCAGGCCCGAACGCGATAATCATCCGGCCGTCAGGCGAAATGACTCCGTTGCTGAGGCCTTCGCCCAGGACAGGCTCGGGCCTGCCGCCGTTCACGTCCTGAACGTAGAGGCGCGTTTTGCCAGCGGCATCCCGGCCGGTGAAGAGGATGCGCCTGCCGTCGGGGAACCAGCCGGCCGATTGCGCGATGATGGCCTGCACCTCGCCGCGGTCGAGCAGCTTTGTTTCGCCGGCCCCAGTTGGCAGGAGCATCAGTTGCCGCTGCGCGGTGCCGGTCGTCGTCGCCAGCACCCACCGGCCGTCGGGTGAGAGGGCCGAGGCCACGCCTTCACCGAGCCTGATCGCCGCCGAGCCGTCCGTGCGGCGCAGGTAGATCGCCCCCTGATCGCCACCGCCTTCCCGGTCTTCATTGAAGAGGATCGTTTTCCCGTCGGCCGAGATGTCCGCGACCACGGAGCCGTCGAGCCACGAGAGGCTGTGTCCCTGCGTTTCGCCCGCGGGCAGGCAGATCATCGCAGCCCGGTTGATGTCCTGTTCGAACAGGACGCGACCGTCGCGGGAAATATCCTGAATCCCCATTTTGCCCGGGACTCGCGCGACCAGACGCTCGCGGGCCGCGAGCGTCGCGGCGTACAGCGCATGCGCGCCGTTCTGGCTGGCGGTAAACCATACTTCATCGCCCGCCGGGTTCCAGGCAATTCCCTGAATCCGCCGCCAGCCCGTCGAGAGGACCTGCTTTTTGCCGGAGAGGTCAATCACGGCCGTCGTCCACAACCCATCAGTTGCCCGTTCCGTCACCGCGATCAGACCGCCTCTCGGCGAGAACCTGATGTCGCCCCCCAGAGCAGTCGGCGTTTCGTAGATGGCCGTGCCGAGCGGGTATTCGATGCGTTGTCTACCATTCACCTGGTGCAGCGCGGCGAGTCCTTTGCCGTCCGGTGACCAGTCGGCGTCGAAGGAATCTTCCAGCAGTTCACGCGGCGCGCCGCCCACCAGCGGCACCTGCGCCAGAGTCATGCCGTTTTCCCGCCACAGCGTGATCGCCATCTCGCCGGTCGCGGAGATCGCCACCACGTCAGCGTTGGTGATCCCGAGCGGGCGCGATTCGGGACTGCCCAGCCGCGTGGTGAATAATTCGAGCGGTCGGCCTTCCCACGACGCGGCGTAAACGACCGTCTGCCCGTCGGGCGCGATTCGGGCGCGCGACAAATTGCCCCGCCGGAAGGTCAGCCGGTTAAAGGAGGGCGACGACGGAGATTTGTTTCCGGTCAGGCGCCCGGCGAAGAAGGCCAGACTGACGAGCGCGACCACGGTGACTGCGGCGAGCAGCCATCTGGCCCTTTGCCGCGAAGCGACAGACGCCTGAGCCAGTGTCTGCCCGCTTGAACCGGAGGGCGCGGCGAGGGCCTCCAGCGCGAAGGCCAGATCGCTGGCCGACTGAAAACGCTGGCCGGGATTTTTTTCAAGGCAGCGCCTGACGATGCGTTCAAGCGCCGGTGAAATCTGCCGGCCGGAGTCGGCCATCTCCGGCGGCTCGTCATTGAGGATCGCGTTGAGCGTCTCGACGGCGGAGTTGCGGCGGAACGCCCGCTGCCCGGTCAGCATTTCATAAAGGATCACCCCGAAGGCAAAAATGTCGGACCGGTGATCCGCCTTCTCGCCGCGCACCTGCTCGGGCGACATATAACCGACCGTGCCAAGGATCACACCGGAATCGGTCTGCGACGGGATTGTCCCGGCCCGGCTGAGAACTGCGCCCGCGATTTCCGGCTGCGTCAGTTTGGCCAGCCCGAAGTCGAGAACCTTAACGCGGCCGTCATTGATGACGAAAAGATTTTCCGGCTTCAGATCGCGGTGGACGATCCCCTTTTCGTGCGCCGCCGCGAGCCCCCGGGCGGCCTGCTGCGCGTAATCAACGGCCCGGCGGCGGGCGAGCGCGCCGCCTTCGAGCGTTTCGCGCAGCGTCCGGCCTTCGAGCAGTTCGGTGACGAGGTAAGGCGCGCCGGCGTGATTGCCGATGTCGAAAATCGAAAGGATGTTCGGGTGGTTGAGCATCCCGACGGCGCGCGCCTCCTGCTCGAAGCGGCGCAGCCGGTCGGCGTCGGCGGCGTAGACGGCGGGCAGCACCTTGACGGCGACCTCGCGTCCGAGTCTGGTGTCGCGGGCGCGGAAGACCTCGCCCATCCCGCCCCTGCCGATCAGCGACAGGACTTCGTAAGGGCCGAGCCGCTGCCCCGCCGCGACCTTCGCCTGCGCGCCGGAGAGCAGGTCGGCGGCGACGTTGAGCGCGGGCTTTTCGATGAAGTCCCGCGCCCGCGGCTGATAGCCGAGCAGCGATTCGACTTCGCGGCGCAATGAATCATCACTGCCACAGGCCTCCGACAGAAAGTCCGACCGCTCGCCTGCCGCGCGTTCGAGCGCGGCGTGATAGATGGTTTCGACCTGTTTCCAGCGTTCGGGATTCATAGGGGGAATTCGGAATTCAGAAGTCGGAAGTCGGAAGAGGAACAGGCTTTGTGAAAGGCCGGGCCGTAATCATCGAATGTGGTTGACTGATTCCAGCAGGCCGCCTGCTTATGACTTCCGAATTCCTTCTATTACCGGCTGAGTTCACGCAGCAGCCAGACTTTCGCGAGGTTCCAGTCGCGCGTCACGGTGTCTTCGGAAACGCCCATCACCTCGGCACTCTCGGCCACGCTCAGGCCGCCGAAGAAACGCAGCTCCACGACCCTGCTTTTGCGCGCATCGAAGGCGGCGAGCGCCTTGAGCGCGTCATCGAGCGCGACCAGATCAGCGCCCGGCTCGCTTGAAATCACCGCGGCTTCATCGAGCGACACCTGAACCGCCTCGCCGCCGCGCTTCCGGTAATTGCGCGAGCGGGCGAAATCCACGAGGATCCGCCGCATCAGTTGCGCCGAGACCGCGAAGAAATGCGCGCGGTTCTGCCACCGCACGCGGCTCGAATCAATCAGGCGCAAATACGCCTCGTTGACGAGCGCCGTGGTTTGCAGCGTGTGGTCCTGCCGTTCGCCGCCCATATAGCGGTGCGCCAGCCGGCGCAGTTCGTCATAGACCAGCGGGATCAGCTTTTCCAGAGCCGAATCGTCGCCCTGATTCCAGGCCAGCAGCAGCGCTGTGACTTCGGTTGGCGAGAGCGCAGGCATGACTATCCTCCGCGCAATGGTTCGATGGGGGTGATCATATCAGCTAGTACGACCCGACTCACCCCCCGGATGGCCCGCCGAAAAAAATTCCGCGGGCGCGTGCGGATTTTCTCCCCCCGTTCGCGCCTAAGCAGATGGAGAAGGTACTGACAATCTCTGCCCGGAATTCCGACCGGGCCCGATTACCGGCATTCGAATTTACTACTAACCTGACGAAGGGGAGAAACAATGAATACCGAAAGAATTCTGAGAACTTTGACGCACGTCGTACTGCTTGTCGCCCTGGCGGGTCTGGCGCAGGCGCAATCAAATGAGGATCGCGCCCGGGGGCTGAAGCTCCGCTCGAATGACCCCGGAGCGGCGGCCGAGCGCACACGGGTGCAGGAACGCCGGGTCGCCACGGATGATCAGACCACAGGCGCTGGTGACCGGGTGGAAGGGACGGGGCTGCCCGATGTGATCGAGCGGGCGAAAGCGGCGCAGGAGAAATTGCTGGTCGGTTCTTACGAGGCCACGTTCACTTCAGTCGAGACCCCGGCGTCCTTCCCGCCGCTGCCGGCGCTCTTCACTTTCGAGCAGGGCGGCACGTTCATCGAAACCGACGGCGGCGCACTCCCGGGCACGCCCCCGCCCAATCAGACCTTTGGCAGCCCCGGTCACGGCTCCTGGGTCCGGCTCGGTGACGGCCTGTTCGCAGTGAAATTCGTCATCATCGTGGTCAACCCGGACGGCACTCTCGCCTTTAAAGGCGCCATCAAACTGACGATCAGACTTTCCAATGACGGGAAGAGTTTTGAAGGCGAAGGGACTTTCGATTTCGTGGACACCGAGGGCAACCCGCTCGAAGGCGCGTTCGGACGCGAGAAGGTCTCCGGCAGGAAAATTGAGGCCGAGTGACAGGGGGCGCAGAAAATTCGCGCGAACACCGGTTCGACGTGTACTTCAACAAACCCGGTCGTGAAGTCAGGCTCTGCGACCACGGATTGCCGGGCGCATGCGTGAGCGTGGCCGAGGCAAATCCGATTTTGTAATCCGGCCCGTAATGCCGGTTGTCGCGCCGATGGCGTGGGCCACCGCATCAGAAAGATGTGAAGGAGATCCTTATGCCAGCCAAAATCAAAGCGGGGAGCCCTAAGAAAAGGCGCACCAGGGTCAGGGAACTGCCCGTCGCCAAACAAGCTTTGCGCCCGAAGGAGATGAAAAACGTCAGGGGCGGCTTATCCCCTGACGTGGAGCAGGACAACTTCTGCAAGCAAGGGAAGAAAAAAGCGACGAACACCCACAGCGGAGGTGTCAATGTTCTTTTCGCAGATGGCTCGGTGAGGTCCTTAGGCTGACGCCGTAGCCGACATCACAAACGGAATCTCTAATACCGCGATCCTCGCGGATTTCCCTGAACTGAACCCTTGAAAGGAGACGAAACCATGAGCGAGAGAAAACGAACCAGGATCAAGAACCTTCCCCAGCCCGCGAAAGATCTGACCCCGACCGAAGAGAAGCAGATTCGAGGCGGGGTTGGGCTGCCTGAGGGGAACCAGAGGACCAAGGCAACCCGGCTCAGCATCGTAGCGACCAGCGGGGGAGCTGACAGTAAGTTTGACGAAGACCAGACTGAGAATGAATGACCCGGGTGTACGAAGACAGGCTGGATTCCGGCAGGAGTCTGCGTCGCGGGCGAGACCGGACTAACGGCAGCGCCGATCACCGGCCGCCGATTTCCCTGAACTGAACTCTTGAAAGGAGACGAAACCATGAGCGGTAGCAAACGAACCAGCATTAAGAACCTCCCCCGGCCCGTGAAAGATCTGACCCCGACCGAAGAGAAGCAGGTGCGAGGCGGATTTGGGTTGCCTCAGCAACCCCCGGGCGGGCAGACCGGGGCAACACGACTCAGCATTAAGACGACCTACCAGCACGAGGGTGGACATACCGCCGAAGACAGTGAGGCTGACGCGGATCAGAATGAATGATCCGGGTATGCAAAAACGGGCCGGACTTCGGCGGGCGTCTGTGTCACGGGCAAGACCGGACTGACGGCAGCGCGGGCCGGCGCGGAATAGGAGATCGCCCCGGCGCGCGTCGGCCCGCGCTTTGTTCCCCGGGCCTGGCGATCCGGCCGGTCGCTCGAACCCGGTAATGGAGACATCCGAAGATGATTCTGATCCTGTCAGAACCCGGAGACGAAACGGCGCAGGCCGTAGTTGATAAACTCGAGCGGCGCGGGGCGGACTTTCTCTGGTTCGATAACGAGCAGTTTCCCGCCGCCGCTCAGGTCTCGTGGGAGCTTTCTCCGGGCGGCGCCAGTGAAGGACTCAGGCTTCGCCTTGGCGAGAGGACTTGTGACCTCAGCCGGGTCACCGGCGTCTGGTACCGCCGTCCGGGGCTGAGCCACGCACACGCCGAAATTGAGGATCCGGTCACACGCGCCTGGGTCGAGCAACACTCGCGCCAGTTTCTCAGTAACATCTGGAGCAATCTCGATTGTTTCTGGATACCGGGTCCGCGCTGGAGCGTCCGGCGGGCCGAACAAAAGAACCTGCAACTCAGGCTGGCGGCGGAGATCGGTCTTGAGATCCCGCCGACCCTCATGACCAACAGCCCCGCCGAGTTTCTGGATTTCTATCGCCGGAACAACGGAAACATCATCAGCAAACCGGTGCGCGGCGGATTTGTGTGGAAGGGCGCCCCGTATGAATCGAAAGTGAGCGCGATAGTTTACACCGAGAACGTGACCAACCGGGATTTGGGATACTTGCCGACGATTCGTTATTGTCCGGTCATCGTCCAGGCTTACGTCCCCAAGCTCGTCGAGCTGAGGATTACGGTCGTCGGCGAGCAGGTCTTTGCCGCCGAGATTCATTCGCAGGACAGTGCCCGTTCGCGGCATGACTGGCGACATTATGACCTTTACCACACCGTCCACCGGCGCCACGAACTGCCCGGCGAACTCGCGGTCAGGCTGGTGCGCCTGGTCGAGCGTCTCGGACTCTGTTTTGGCGCCATAGACATGATCCTCACGCCGGACGGGCGTTACGTCTTTCTGGAAATCAACCCGAACGGCGAGTACGGGTGGATCGAATCTCTGACCGGGCTGCCGATCAGCGACGCGATCTGCGATCTGCTGCTCGCGCGTGAAGAGTCAGGTGCTTTGCCGTCCCGAACCTTGCCCGGCCCGGCAGGAGAACAACAATGATTGAACTGGAAGAAAACGCCGCAGTCGGTCCGCAGATGCTCGGCGACGCGCTACGGCTCCTGACGGGTCTGGTTAAGGGTGGGAAGCGCCCCGACGAGGCGCTGAGAGAGTTCAATCTCTTCAGAGAGCGGTGTCGGCCCGTTCCCGTGGACCTCGTCTGGGAGGAGGAGAGATACTCCGCCGCCACAAACTACGACATCCTGTTTCAGCCGACCGGACAGGGCACCGTCTCACTGAGCTTTTGCCCTGACCGCGCGGTCCCGTGGCTGTTGCGGCACGCTCACAATCCAGCAGCGAATGTCGTGGTGCGCGTCAATGATTCGATTCTCGAAGTCGAGTTGGTCATGGCGTATCTCGATTTCATCTGGGACGAGGCTCCGGTCATCACCGACCTCGTCAACAAGTGCCTGATCAGGGAGGCGATCCAGCAGCGGGCGATAGACGTTTCCGATGAGGAGCTGCAGCAGGCGATGGATGCCTTTCGCGAGAGGCACGGGCTCCATTCGGCGGAGAACACTCACGCATGGATCGAACGCCGGGGCACAACCCACGAACGGCTCGACGACCTGCTGTGGGGCGAAGTCGCCACGGCGAGGCTGAAGGATCAGATCGCGGGCGGGCACGTTGAGGAGTACTTCGAGCATCATCGCGCGGGCTTCGAGACGGCGCAGATCGCCCGCTTCAGGGCGGCCAGCGAGCGGGCCGCGCGGAGCGTCTGCGACCGGATTCGCCGGGGCGAAACAGATTTCTTCGAAGCCGCACGGGACTGGTTCTTTTCTCACCCGGGCGAAAGCGACGGCAAAATATTTGCCGTCGTCCGACGCGGGGATCTGGCCCCGGATCAGGCGGCTGCGATCTTCACGGCTGCGCCCGGCGAACTGGCCGAACCGGTGCGCAGCGGAGACGGGTACGACATAGTGCGCGTCCTGCGCGTGGATGCCGCACGTCTGGACGGGCCGACGCGTCAAACGATCAAAGAGATTCTCTTCAAACGGTGGCTGGACGAGCGCCGGGCGGAAGCGACGATTGAATGGTTCTGGGGCCGCAGGGCGGTCGCTTCGGGGTGAGATGCCACGCGCCCGGAAGCCGGATTGACAAAACAGACCTCCGGCAAAAGCCCTTTCAGGGATGAAGCGTGGCTGCGATAGCGGTAGCGCAAACTGTCGAGTTTGCGCTGCTGCATCAAACGGCCCCTTATCGAAGCCACGCAAACTCGACAGTTTGCGCTACGGCTGCCACGACATCAGTCCCTTCCAGCGGCGCCCGGCTCTAAAGCCTGGATCACTTTTGCATGAGGTCTGGTGATTCAGGCGCCCGAGTGGAAGAAAGAGGCTCACAGGGTGAACGATGAATCTGAACGAAATCAGTGAGCTGCTCAAGGAGACCGGCGTCTTTTCGCTGCTGGCCGACGCCGACCTGGAGAAGTTCGCCAGTCACGTTGAGTTCATCCATTATCCGCTGGGCCGTCCCGTCTGCCGCAGCGGCGATGAGATTGACGCGTTCTACGTCGTCTATTCCGGCCGCGCCCGCGTCGTCTCAAGGAATGCCGATGGCGATGAAGTGACAGTGGGCACGCTCGCGCGCGGGCAGTTCTTCGGCGCACAGGGAATGATGGGGGAGACGCGTCATGAGTACACCGTGCGCGCGGCAGGCGATCTGGCGCTGCTGCGGCTGACCAGACAGGATTTCCGGAACCTGCTTGACCGGCACCCTTACCTGCGCGGTTATTTCGAGCAGTACGCCACCGAGACTTCGATCCTTTATTTCATCGAGCGGTCCGCCATCTTCGCGCCGCTTTCGCCACAGCAGGTGCGCGAGCTGCTCAGCTGTCTGCACGAGCAGTCCTTCAAAGCCGATGAAGTGATCTACCGCCGGGGCGACGCGGCCGAAGCGTTTTACATCGTGCGCAGCGGCAGCATCCGCATCGTCCAGGAAGAGCTGCGCGGCAAAGTCGTCCGGCTGCTCAAACCCGGCGATTCCTTCGGCTCGATGGGGCTGCTCGCCGGGCAGCCCCGCGCGACCACGGCCGTCGCCAGCGAAGCCTCGTCGGTCTTCCGGCTGGACAGGAAGGATTTCGATCACCTGCTCAACACGACCCCGGCCTTTCGCGAAATATTCGTCGGCGCGATGGCGGGCTTCGCCCAGGTCAGCGGGGCCGGGACCGCGGCGTTGTCGCTCGGCGGACAGACTGGCGCGCTGGTGATGCCGAAGGAAGCGGCAGTGACAGCCACCGGCCCACTGGTGGCCCCCGCGGGCATTCAGCTTTCGACCGGCGATTTATTGCAGTTTCCGGAAGCGCGGCAGGATCAGGCGGCGGAGAAAAACGGCTACCTGCCGAAACGCGCGCGCCGCTATCCCGCCCTCCTGCAGTTGAGCGAGACCGATTGCGGGGCGGCGTGTCTGGCGATGATCCTGCGGTATTACGGCAGGCGGGTTTCGATCAACCGGCTGCGCGATCTGGCCAACGTCAGCCGCGACGGCGCGACGCTCTACAGCGTGGCCGAAGCCGCCGAGCAGCTCGGCTTCACGACGCGCGGCATTCGCGCGTCGTGGGATCATCTGTCAAAAGTCGGGACGCCGGCCATCGCGCACTGGGAAGGATTTCATTACGTCGTGCTTTACAAGGCCGCGCCCGATCACGTGATCGTGGCGGATCCGGCCGTCGGGCGGCGCCGGCTCACGCCGGAAGAGTTTCAGAAGGGCTGGACGGGTTACCTGCTGCTCCTGCAGCCGACGCCGAGGCTCGAAAACGTCGAGCAGTCCGAGACCACCTTCGGACGTTTCCTGCCGCTGCTCAAACCGTACCGGAAGCTGTTGCTGGAAATCTTCGCGGCCTCGCTCCTGCTTCAGGTGTTCGGCCTCGCGACGCCGATCTTCACGCAGGTCGTGGTTGACAAGGCGCTCGTGCTGAAAAGCGGATCGCTGCTCAACCTGATGCTCGTCGGGATGATGCTCATCACGATTTTTCAGACCGGGACGAACGTGATCCGTTACTACCTGCTGGTCCACACGACGCGGCGGCTCGACCTGCAGATGATGGTGGATTTCTACCGCCACCTGCTCAGCCTGCCGCTGCGCTATTTCGAGGAGCGCAAGGTCGGTGACATCCTCAAACGCTTCAATGAAAATGCGCGCATCCGCAACTTCCTGACCAGCCGCGCCACGGGCGTCATCCTGGACCTGCTGGTGCTGGTCGTCTACCTGGCGCTGATGGCCTTTTACAACCTCAGGCTGACTTTCGTGGCGCTGCTCTTTATGCCCGCTTACGTCGTCCTCTCGCTGGTGATGACGCCGAAGCTGGTGCGGCAGCAGCGCGAAGCCTTCGAGAAGGAGGCCGAGGCCGATTCGCAGATGGTCGAATCCGTCTCAGGCATCGGCACGGTCAAGGCGACGGCCGCCGAGCGGCGCGTGCGGTGGAAACTGGAAGGGGTGATGGTGCAGGCGCTCAACGTCCAGTTCCGCAACTCCCTCCTCAACATCACCACGCTCTCGGTCAGCAACGTGCTGCAAACGCTCAACAGCATCGTCCTCTTCTGGTTCGGCGCGCAGCTCGTGATCGAAGGCCAGCTCTCGGTCGGCCAGCTCGTCGCCTTCAACCTGCTCGTGGGCAACGTGACCCGGCCGATCCTCAGCGTGTTTGAATTGTGGAACGAATTCCAGGGCATCAACGTCGGGCTCGAACGGCTCAATGAAGTCTACGATACGAAACCGGAAGAAGACGCGGGGCGCCCCGGTCTGACTCACCTGCCGAAGGCGCGCGGCCACATCAGATTCGAGAACGTGACTTTCCGCTACCCGACCGGCGGCGAGCGCAACGCCCTGCAGAACGTCACGCTCGAGATTCTGCCCGGCCAGTCGGTCGCGCTGGTGGGCCGCAGCGGCGCGGGCAAATCCACCTTCGCCAATCTGCTGCTCAGGATGTACGAGCCCGGCGAAGGGCGCATCCTGATTGACGGTTACGACCTGCATCAGCTTTCGATCAGCAGCCTGCGCTCGCAGATCGGCGTCGTCCCGCAGGAAGTCTTCCTCTTCAGCGGCACGATCCGCGAAAACATCGCGTTCGGCGACCCCGACGCCCGCCTCGAGGAGGTCGTCGGCGCGGCGATGCTCGCCGGCGCGCACGAGTTCATCAGCGAACTGCCGCTCGGCTACGAGACGAAGATCGGCGAACGCGGCCAGAGCCTGTCGGGCGGGCAGAAACAACGCATCGCGATTGCCCGGGCGCTCTTCACCCGGCCGCGCATCCTGATCTTCGACGAGGCGACCAGCGCGCTCGACGCCGAAAGCGAGCGCGCGATTCAGCAGAACCTCGACAACATTCTCAGGGATCGCACGACCTTCGTCATCGCGCACCGGCTCTCGACCGTGCGTAACGCCGATCTGATCATCGTGCTGGACCGCGGGGCCGTCCTCGAAACGGGCACGCATTATGAGCTGATGGAACAGAAGGGCATGTATTACTACCTCAGCAGCCAGCAGCTCGGACAGTAGCGTGAGGCAATAAGCAATGATGAACGCCCCTGCAAAGACAGCGAGCGGCCAGACCGATCAGACCGTTGATCTGGGGGCCATCGGCCACGACTGGGCGATGGCGCGGCAATCCACCGCGCTGACGCCGGAGGTGGCGGAGGTGCTGACGGAACTGCCCTCGTGGGTTTCGCGCGGGCTGCTCTACGTCATCGCGGCGTTCGTCGTGGTCGCGTTGCTCTGGGCCGGGCTGAGCAAAGTGGATGTCACGATCAATGCGCGCGGCACACTGGTGCCGGATGGTTATGTGCGCCTGGTGCAGGCCGCCGCCGCCGGCGTGGTGCGGCAGGTGCTGGCGCGCGAGGGCGAACAGGTGGAAAGTGGCCGGATACTGCTTCAGCTTGACGCCGCCGAAGCGCGCACGCGGCTGTGGAAACTGCGCGAGGAGTTATTGACCAGCCAGGAGCAGTTGCGCCGCGCGCAGGCACTCGGCGGCCCCGGACCGACCACGCTCGACCAGCAGAATCGCCTGGCGCGGTTGCAGAGCGAGATCACCGCCGCCGAAATCGCACTCGGCCACACCACGATCACGGCCCCGGTCAGCGGCGTCATCACCACGCTCGAAGTCCGCAGTTCGGGCGCCGTGGTGCAGCCCGGGCAAACCGTCGCCACCATCGCCCCGGCAGGCGCGCGGCTGCTCCTTGAGACGCAGGTGCTGAATAAAGACGTGGCGATGGTGGACAAGGGGCTGCCCGTCAAACTTCAGTTCGATGCTTTCCCTTATCAGGATTACGGTGTGATCGAAGGGGTGGTGGTTGACATCTCGCCGGATGCGCAGAACAGCAAAGAGCAGGGGTCATTTTATAAAGTGATGATCGCGCCGCAACAGAATGAATTCATCGCCAGAGGCAGGCGCCTGCCGCTGCGGCCCGGTCTGACCGCCACGGCCCTCGTCATTACTGCGCGAAAGAGCGTGCTGAGCATCCTGCTTGAGCCCTTCAACAGGCTCAGGTCGGAAATCACCGGATAGTCCGTCTTCAGGTAATCCGCGTTCGAGTCGGTGCGCGAAATTCAAATTACCCAGGGCATTGATGAGCGCATTGAAAAGATCAACCAGTTGCAGAAAGGAGCAACAACCATGGCTAAGGAAAAACCAAAGGCAAAATCCGGAAGAGTGAGCGTAGCACCCATTAAGCAGCCCGCCGAAGCGGCTGATGCAGCCGAGCAGAAACGGGTCAAGGGTGGCAATTATACCCTTGGCGGGGACGGGACAAAGATGCCGGCAACCGGCACTGACCCCGATGACGGTTATGGCATCGGCGGAGCGCCCAACAACTAATCGCCCGGAGCCGCAGCCCTCCAGGCAGCGCCAGAGCGAGGGCTGCCCGGAGGGCTGCTTCCGGTGTGTGACGATGATGACCATGAGTGATGTCACTGCGATTGTGGTTAACGATGAAGCCGTTTCGCTGGCGGACGCGCTGCGACCGGCCAAACTGAACGGCAGACTGGAATTCGTCCGGGAAGCGATTGAAGCGGCGCTGATTCGCCAGGCGGCGGCGCAATGGGGATTCGTTGTGTCAGATGATGAATTGCAGCAGGCCGCCGACGATTTTCGCGCCGCGCGCGAACTTTACACCGAGCCGGCGACTGAAGCCTGGCTGGCCGCGCACCACCTGAGTTACGGCGACTGGGAGAGCCTGCTGGAGCTGGAAATCCTGTCGCGACGGGTGCGCGAGCGGGCCGTCGGGGATCAGGTGCAGCAGTATTTCGCCCGGCACAGACTTTCTTTCGACCGCGCCCTTATCAACCGAATCGTCGTGCCTGACAAAGACACGGCCCTCGAGTTGCGCGCGCAGATCATTGAAGAGCAGTCCGACTTTTATGCCCTGGCGCGTCACCATTCGATTGATGACGCGACGCGCCCGGCCTGCGGTTATGCGGGCGCGGTCGGACGTGACGAGCTTGATTCAGTCACCGAAGCCGCCGTCTTCGGCGCCGCGCCGGGCAGCGTCATCGGCCCGTTCAAAAGCGATTCGGGCTGGCAACTGATCAAAGTGCGCGAAGTCAGAAAAGCCACGTTCGATGACGCCACGCGCGCGGCAATCGAAGCAACCCTGTTTCGCGAATGGCTCGACGAACAACGACGCAAAGCCCGGGTCCTGATCCCGCTGCTGGCCGCGGAAGAAGAAGAGAGCGCGGCATCCGACACTGCCGCCTGAGGTGAACGATGAAACGAAAAGACCGCCTGTTTGTCGCCACCATCCTGGCCCTCTGCTGTGCCTTCGCCGGCTGCGGCCTGAATCGTAAACCGGCCGGTTTATCAAACGCGCTGACCGCGGCGGCGGCCACGATGCCGTCACCGCGCGCCCCCCTGGTCGTCGAGGTCTTTGAAATCAGCCCCGACGCGGCGCCGCAGGAGCAACTGATCCCGGCGGTGATTTCCAGCGACCACACGGCGCTCGTACTCGCGCAGCGCGACGGTGTCATCGTCGGACTGCGCGCGGAGGAAGGCGAGCGCGTGGCGCAGGGGCAGGAACTCGCGCGTCTGAGTGAAGACGATCTGCGCGCCCAGTTGCGCCAGGCGCAACTCGATGTTGACCGCCTGCTGATCGAAGAGCAGCAGTATGCAGCGCTCGTCAAAGTCAGCCGCGCCGAACTGGCACAGGAAGAGGCCCTGTCCAAAGACGGCCTGAGCAGCCAGCGTCAGCTTGACCGGTCAAAATACAAGTTCGAAGAGTCCACCCACGAACTCGATAAGGCCCGCCTCGCCACCCGCACGGGGCAGGCGAAAGTCGAAACCGTGAAGATCGAACTTGAAAAGACGGTCATCCGCGCCCCCTTCAGCGGCCTGATTACGCATCGTTATGCCCGGCAGGGGACGAGCATCGTGCGCGGCGACAAGCTCTTCGAAGTGGCGCAGACCGCACCGCTCGAAGTCAGATTCCAGGTCCCGCAGTCCGAAGCCGGACGGATCAGGGCGCGCGGCGTAGTCGGTCTCTCACTCCCGGGCGAGGATCGCGTGATCGCGCGCGCGCGGATCAGCCGGATTGATCCGGTCGCTGATGCCGCCAGCAACTCGATCAGCTGTCGGGCTGAGGTCGCAGGCAGCACGGGATGGCGGATCGGCATGGCGGTCAACGTGCGCCTCGCTCAGCCACCAGCCTCTTCGCTGATCTGGATTCCGCTGCCTGCCTTCCCCGGCCTCACCGTTCCCCGGCGCGGCAGCGCACACCAGATTCTGGTGCGCGAAGGCGGACATTGCGCGGCCCGGACAGTGACCGTCAGTGAGATCGAAGGCGATCAGGTGGGCATCAGATCGGGTCTGCTGGCTGGTGATCAGGTCATTCTCGCGCCGCCGCCTGAATTGAAACCTGGCGACCCCGTCGAAGCGAAAAAGCCCTGAAGCTGCTCCCAAATCATCAGACCTTTCGCAAAAGTCATCCAGGCTTCAGAGCCAGGCGCTGCCAGATGAGACTGAGGTCGCATAGGTGGTAGCGCAAACTGTCGAGTTTGCGTTGCTTCGATAAAGAACTGACTGATGAGGCAACGCAAACTCGACAGTTTGCGCTACGGCTATCGAAGCCGCGCGTCATCTCTGAAACGACTTTTGCAAGAGGTCTGATGCGTCATGCGTCACTGACTCGATCTGCGGCCTCCGTTCGTCTCAATGTCATCGCCGCCTTTGACCTTCAGCACTACAAAAGTGACGTCATCATCCTGCGGTCGGCATCCGGCCCACTCCTCACCGGCGCGGACGAAATGGCTGATGATCTCCTGCGGCGATTGCCCGGCGACTTCGGCCAGCAACGCCCGGGCCCGCTCTTCATCATACATTTCCCGCCGCTCGTTGAAGCGTTCCGTGAAGCCGTCGCTCATCGCCATGACTACGTCGCCGGGCAGGAGTTCGACCGTCTGCTGCCGCCACTCGTAATCCCGCACGCTGCCGAGCGGCATCCCCCGGAGCAGGATTTCCTCGACCGCCCCGCCCCGCGCGCGATGAATCAGGATCGCGGGCATTCCGGCGGCGCTGACCGTCAGGCGGTGATCCTCGACCCTGAGCAGCGCCATGGCCATATAGAGCCCGCGCAGGTTCATCCGCCGGAGCGCGCGCGATGAGCGCCGGAAGATTTCAGTGAGGTCTGGTTCGCAGGCCAGTTCATTGAAGAGCCCCTTCGTCGCCGTGACGACCGTTCCGGCCTTGAGCCCGTGCCCGGTCGCGTCACCGACGGCAATCGTCAGCCTTCTGTCATCGGCCAGATGAAAGTCGTAATAATCGCCGCCGACTTCAGCGGCCGTTTTCATGTAAGCCGCGATGTCGAGGTGCGGCAGCTGCGGCACGCTACGGGGGAGCATCGAAAGCTGCAACTGGCGCGCCTCTTCCAGCTCCCTCGCGCGCTGTTCGTTTTCGGCTTCAAGCTCCTGACGCCGCCGCGCGTCTTCGATCATCCGCTCGATCAGGCGCGTGTTTTCGATGGCGAAGGCAGTCTGCCCGGCGACGCTCATCAGCAGCTTCTCGTCTTCGCCCGAGTAAGGCAGGTCGCCGAGGCGCGGCCCGAGCGAGATCAGGCCGAGCAGGTGATCTCTGGCCGCGAGCGGCAGCAGCAGCGCCGTGTTCAGCCGTTCGAGGACATCATGCTCGTGATGCGCCGCGCCGTTGCCCCCGGTCAGCCGCTCGTGCAGCGACGAATCCGGGTCGCGGAAGTCAGTGACCAGCGGCTCAGGGGATTCAGCCAGCCGCCGGATCACGTATGCACTCTCCGGCAGTCGCAGGCCGTCCTGTGACAGGGCGGCGCGATGGCCGTTCGCCGAGTAATCGGATGACACGGCGCTCGCGTATTCGCCGGAAGCTTCATCGCGCAGGAATACTGTGACGTTTTCGGCGTGCAGCGCCTTCTGGATTCGCGTGGTCACCAGTTCGAGCAGTTGCCCGATGCCGGTCGCCGTGCGGACCGATTGCGCCAGCTCCGCCAGGATCTGCTGCGCGTCATACGACTCGCGGAAGAAGCGGCGGTCAATCGCGGGCGCGACCACCCGGCGGTAGAATGAATCCACGAGGTTCCGGACGGCGATGGCGACAACGCCGGCAATGATGGCAATCGTCGTCTCGCTGCCGGGCTTGAGGAAGCGTGAAATCAGGCTGACGACGAGCGCGATGCCGACGGCGATGGTCGCCATCTCCAGCACGCCCGAGCCGCGCGAGACCAGCATGTAACGCACGCTGCGCCGGATGATCAGGCTGACCGGGATGACGCGGTGGCGGACGATGGCGTAAGCGAACGAGATGGGGATCAGCGGCAGCGTGAAGACCGTCGCCACCTGCAGCCACTGATAAAGCGGTCCGTAGCGCCGCTGCAGCCCGCTCAACTCAAGGAAGACGACCAGCACGACGTTGAGAAATCCGGCCCCGCAGCCCGCGACGACGACATGCAGCCTGCGCCGCGCGGCGGTATCAGCGACGCGGTAATTCACGAACATCGAGACGAGACCGCAGACCAGATACCCGATCACGAGCGGCACGCCGGGCCACCTGATCAGATTGAGGGCCGGCCTGAAAGTGTCATTCACCGCCGCCGGGAAGAAAAACCCGATCCGCGTCCATGCGAAAGGCGGGAAGACGAGGAGCAGGAAGGGCCAGTACAGCCGGCTTTCGAGTCGCGGGAAGCGCCCGAGCAGTGGGGAACGTTCGGGGAAGATCAGGAAGAAATGAAAGAAGAGTGGCAGAAACCACAAGGCGAGCGTGTAGGAAATGGCGAGCAGCAGGGAGACCGGGTAACTCAGTCCGTTGAATCCCGGTGCGTTGATGAGGCCCGAGAAAGTCCCGAGCATCAGCGCCAGCATCAGCGCCTGACGGTCGTCGGGCCTGAGCAGGAAGACGATCAGCGCCGTCAGCAGAAAGACCGGCGGGATTGCCAGATTCCCCGCCGTGAGCAGCCACTCCGAGAGCGGGCGACTCATCGTCCTCATCGGCACGTCGTGAAGCTGCCCCTGACAATTGACCACCAGCGTGTATTCGCTCCCCGGTTCGAGCCGCAGCGAGCCGCGTACGAGTGATCTGAGCGCGGTTCCGGGCAACCCCTTCACGCCCACAATCTCGTCGCCCGGGTGCAGCACCGGCGAGTAATCGTGCAGGCTGATCCGAGAGATCACATACCTGCCGCCCTCCCTTTCGGCCTCCAGCCCGCAGTCGCTCGTGAACAGCTTTTCCGCGAGGCCCGCCCGGATGCCGACCGCCGCGTTCGTGAGCAGCAGCGCAAATAACAGAATCCCGAGGGCGATTTTGACGCGCTTGTTCATTGAGGGAATCCGTTTTCCGCTTCCGTTGTGGGTAACAGTAATTACGCCGACCAACATTAACGGAAGCCTGACGCGGAGATTATCAGACGACTGCCCGGAAGCGGCAACAGTTCAGGTGGTTTTGAGTGGGTTTTGCCAGGAGGCCGAACCAGGCCGCAGATCACGTGGGTGGAGGACTATCTGACTTTCACAACAATCAGCGTCATATCGTCGTGCTGAGGCGCGCCCGCGCACCACGCCTGCAATCTCTGCATGACCTGATCCCGTACTTCGTTCGCCGAGAGGTGGGCGACTGACGCGAGCAGATCCTGCAACCTCGCCTCGCCGAACTCCTCGCCCGCCGTGTTGAGCGCTTCCGTCACGCCGTCAGTAAAGGCCGCGAGCAGGTCGCCGCTGCGCATCTGGACGGTCTCCTGCTGGTAATGGCCGAACTCGAACATGCCGATGGCCATGCCGCCCGTGGTGAGCTGGTCGCACCGCACGCCGGCACTTGCGGCCACCTCGTTCGCGCGGAGCAGGAATGGAGGGTTATGCCCGGCGTTGACGTAAGTCAGAAGCCCCGACTGCTCGTCGAATTCGGCGTAAAAGAAGGTGACGTAGGTCGAGTCGCCGGTCGAGCCGCAGAGCAGGCGGTTCATCCTCGCCATGATTTCGACGAGCGTCCCCTGGGCGCGCGCCGAGCCGTTGAGCGCCATCGTCTGGCTGCGCAACGCCGCCTGCACGTTCGACATCACGAGCGCCGCCGAGATGCCTTTGCCCGACACGTCTGCGACCGCCACGCCGATCCGCTCGCCGCCGAGCGCGATGAAATCATAGTAATCGCCGCCCACCCCGCGCGCCGGGTGACAGGCCCCGGCCAGCTCCAGCCGCGCCGAACTGGGCGGGTGGTCGGGCAGGAGCCGCTGCTGCACTTCGGCGGCGAGCGCGAGTTCCCGCCGCAGCCGCTCTTCGGCCACCATCCTTTCGATCAGTCTGGAATTCTCGATGACGAAGGCCAGCTGCCCCGCGACCGCCATCAGCATCTCCTTGTCGGCGGTGGAATACTGGTGGTGGCCGCTCCGCCCGCCGAGCGAGAGGATGCCGATGAGCTGCTCCTTGATCCTGATTTGCAGCAGGAGGCGCGACCTGATCCGTTCGAGCGTCGCGCACTCGCGTTCGCGCGCCTCGCGCACTCTGTCGGGGGCGACGCTCCAGGCGCGGTGCCACGTATCAAAGTCCTGCGGCGTAATGTCGAGCGGGTTTCTCAGATTGCGCAGCCGCGTGATGATGAATGAGTCGCCCGCCAGAGCCAGTTCCGATTTGGTCGCGTGCTGTCCGTTGCCGTTCGACGCGGGGGCCGGGGCAATCGCGTCCTGCGGGGCCGAGATGCGGCAGACGTAGTTGCCGGTCAGGTCGTCGCGCACGAAGATCGAGAGGTTCTCGGCCCGGAGCGCCGCGCGGATTTTGTCCACGATGGATTGATAGAGCTGATCCACGCTCGCCGCCGCCCGCGCCTCCTGCCCGAGGTCAAAGAGGATGCGCCGCTCGTCGTAAGCCGGCGGCGCGAAGCGGCGTTTGAGTAACTCGATAACGCGCCGCGAGAGGGTCAGGTGAATCACAACACATAGCGCGATACCAGCCGCCAGCAACACCAGATCGCCGCGCGGGCCGTACCTGTCGGCGATGGCCACACGCCTGCCCGTCAGCGCGAAGACGAGCGCGCCCGCGAAGACGAGCGTTTCGGTCAGGTATACCGACCGGGCAATGGTCAGGTGTCGCGTCCAGCGCCGGAGTCTCCGGTTGAAAGCCTTGAGTCGAACCAGGCTGAAGCGTGGAATCATTCTCATAAGCCGGAACTATTCGTGTCGTTGCGCGCACTACTTTGCCTGAAGCCGGTTGAGTTTGCCAACTTCGACGGCGAAAGGTGAGTGACAGGCGGGGGCGAAAGGTTTCTGATCATACTGGATTTTGTGGGCCACTGCCCTCCAGCGCCAGAGGCGCGCAATGTTTATAGCAACCCGTACCAATAAAGCTCCCCAGCTCCGTCAGGAGCGATACCCCTCGGAAAAGGTGTCGCTCCTGACGGAGCTGGGAATGTTTTTTCCGGCGTGGCTATAAACATTGCGCGCCTCTGGCGCTGAAGAAATGTCCTCACATAATCCGGCGTAGTCAGAAAGGTTTCAATCCCCGCCCGCGTCAGCGGCCCTCAGAAGGCCTGTTGCCTGTATTTTACGTTGTGTTTCCATTTTCGGCGCTGCTATAGTCCGCAGCGCAGGCTGGGGCAACAGGGGACACCTGGTTCCGGCGTGCCGCTGGTAAAATCTCCACTTGAAAGCTACCATTAGCCACACTTTCAAGGAGGTCAGTTACGTGCCCAATCCCTTTGCTATTCAGACATCGTTACAGAACGACATCTCGATCATCACGCTTGAAGGCTTTGTGGACGCCCACACCGCGCCGGAGTTCGAGCAGACCGTCCAGGGCGAAATTGACGCCGGGCGTTGTCACATCATCGTTGACTGCCAGAAGCTCTATTACATCTCTTCCGCCGGCTTGGGCGTCTTCATGAGCTTTATCGAAGAGGTGCGCGAGCAGGGCGGGGACATCAAAATCTGCGGCCTCGTCCCGAAGGTCAGACACACGTTCGAGATCCTCGGATTTCAGGATCTGTACGACATGCTGGATGACCTGCCGTCCGCCATCCGGCGATTTGCCGAAGCTCCCGTGAAGGAGGGCTGAAAACGTCATGGCTGCCTTTGAAAAGCAGTTTACCCTGCACGTCCCATCATCCACCGAAAACCTCGCGCTGATCAGAGAATTCGTCACGACCATCGGCTCACAGGCCGGGCTGACGGCGGCCGAAGTCGGCCAGATAGAGCTGGCGGTGGATGAGGCCTGCGCCAACGTCATCGAACACGCCTACGGCCACGACATCTCGAAAGAGGTCGTCATCCGCGCGATCTTCGATGACGAAACCCTGCGCCTCGAAATCATTGACACCGGCAAAGGCTTCGACCCGACCAAAATCCCCCAGGAAGAACTCAACAAGCTCGTCGCCCAGCGCAAATCCGGCGGTCTCGGCATGCGCCTGATCAAAACGCTGATGGATGAAGTACAGTACGAAATCGTCCCGGGCCAGAAGAATGAGCTGCGGATGACCAAGCGAATTACAAAGAAGGATGAGGAGTGAGGGGAAGGGGGAGAACCCAGGGGTTGATCATTGAAATTCCATTCACCGCAGAGGCGCGGAGTCAGCAGAGACAGCGCAGAGGGAGAGAGAAAGAGAGATGAGGGTGAATGATCTGACCGGGGCAATCATTGGGGCGGCGATAGAAGTGCATCGCGCCTTGGGGCCGGGGTTGCTGGAATCGGCTTATGAGGAATGTTTGTGCCGGGAAGTTGATCTCAGAGGCGTTCGGTTCAAGCGGCAATATCCGGTTCCGCTCGAATACAAGGGCGTGAAGCTGGACAAAGGCTATCAGCTCGATCTGCTGGTGGAAAACTTTTGTGTCGTGGAAATCAAGGCAGTTGACGCAATACACCCGATCCACGAAGCGCAGACGCTGACCTATATGCGCCTCGGCGCCTGGAAAATCGGCCTCCTCTTCAACTTCAACGTCGAAATACTTAGAGATGGCGGCATCCGCCGCTTAGCTCTCAAACTTGATGAGCATGCGGAGCTTGAGTCATAGCAGGTTTTTCTCTCTCTGCGTTGTCTCTGCTCCCTCTGCGCCTCTGCGGTGAACTGGCGTTCTTCCCCCAAACTCCCCGGGAACCTCAGCTGGTTGACTTATTTCGTCTTCAATTTTTAGCTTATGTCCACACCGCTTGACGCCTCTCACCTCGAAGCACTGCTCGAATCGGCGCAATTGCTCCACGCCTCGCTAGACTTGGATGACCTGCTCAAACACCTGCTCCGCACCGTAATGGGGCGCTTGCTGGTGACGAAGGGGCTGATCGCGGTCGAGGAGAATGGCGTGATGCGGCTGGCGCTGGTGCGCGGGCTGCCGAAGCTCAAAACCGGTGAGCCGTTCGACGAACAGGCCGCGCGCGCCGCCGGAGTGGAGCTGATGCTGCCAATAGGTGACGCCGCGCAGCCGACCGGCCTGCTCGGCATCGGGCCTTCGGCCAAGAGGGCGGTGAGCGATGAAGAGATTGAATTCCTCCGGGCCCTGCTCGGCATCGCGGCCAACGGCATCGCCAACGCGCGGGCGCACACCGAAGCCAACCGCCTCAACGAGGATCTGGATCAGAAGATTCAGGAACTGCACGCCCTGCTCGATCTGGTGCGCGCGCTCACTTCCACGCTCGAACCGGAAGACATCGCCCGCCTGCTCATCCTGACGCTCGCCGGGCGCTGGGCCGTGCGCAAATACGCGATTGCCGCCTGGAAGGAAGGCCACCCGACCGTCGTCAGGCAGAAAGGCATCGAGCTTGCCGACCTCGAAGCCCACAAAGAAATGCTGACGACGCTGCCCGAAGCCCTGTCTGTCGCCGACCTGCCCGATTGCCCGCTGAAGGAATCGCTCCTGTCGCAGCAGGCCAGAGTGTTATTCGTGATTCGGTCTTCGGATAAATCGAGCGGTGGCGTTGTCGTCCTCGGCCCGCGCCCGGGCACGCTTGGATTCAGCGAAGCCGACTTCGAATTCGGCGCCGGTCTGGTCGCGCAGGCCGCTGTCGCGTTTGATAATTCGTGGTACTTCAAGGAGACGCTCGAAAAGAAAAAGATGGAGCAGGAGCTGACGCTCGCGGCCAGCATCCAGTCAACGCTCTTCCCCGCCGAAATGCCGAAGCTGATGGGATACGATCTGGCCGCGCACAACCGTCCGGCCCGTCATTGCGGCGGAGATTATTACGACGTGCTGCCGATCCCTTCCGCGAGTGAACAGCAATCTTATCTTTTGTGCGTGGCCGACGTGTCGGGCAAAGGGCTGCCCGCTTCGCTGCTGATGAGTAATATGCAGGCCACGTTGCGGGCGCTGCTCGGCCGCCTCGCGTCGCTCACCGACCTGTGCGCGCACACCAACGAACTGCTTTACGCGACCACCCCCTCGAACAAATACGTCACCGCCATCCTCGTCGAAATTGACCCGGCGACGGGCCGGGGCCGCTACGTCAACGCCGGCCACACCGATTGTCTGCTGCTGCGCGCGGACGGCGAAGCGCACTGGCTCAAATCCACCGGCACCCCGCTCGGCCTGATGCCGCCCGATCTGGTGATGCTCCGGCCTTACGAGGAAGGCAGTTTTGAATTACAGCCGGGCGACCTGATCGCGCTCTTTTCAGACGGAGTGACCGAAGCGCAGAATGAGAAGGAAGAAGAGTACGGCGAGGCGAGGGTCGCTGATTTTATGCGCCGGATCAGGAACGAATCGGCGCGGATGATGGTGGATCAGGTCTTTGACGAGATTGATCGCTTTGCAGGGATTGCGCCGCAGTTCGATGACATTACGCTGCTCATCCTCAAACGAAACTCCTGATGCCCATTCGACAACTGTGTGAGCAGGTAACTGACGGCGTTAGTAACGATCAAAGAAGATCTGAGTTCAGAGATTGATTGAGTACAGCAACAATGAATTCATCAGGCGGCTTGTAGTGGTGATCTTTAACATAGTGATATATCAAGTCCGGCGAGGCAAAAACCCTTACATTATTGGCACGGATGCGAATTTCAGCAGACCCAAGCAGAATCTCCTTCCCATCTGCCTGCACCGTCAGTCCAAAACCTGAGGCTTTGCATAATGTGCATTTGTGAAAGCCCCGGGTCTTATTTACAGGAGATAAGCACAGTGTAAATAACCAATTCAAAAGCTCACAGGGCGTTTCTCCTTTCACATAGTCATGAGCCTTATCAAGCCAGCCAACGTTCAGCGTATCTGAATCAATACACCCTTTTAGATACTCGTAAGGGGTCAGGTCGGGATAGTACATAAAAACCTCTGCTCTGGAAAATCACTGGAACCCAGGAATAGACTCAACACTTCACTACCTGTCAATATCACCCGCTCTCCTTCTCCGATCTCTTCCTTCGCAATCTCTCCAGTTGCGTGACGAACTCAGCGCGCTCCTGACCGGACAGGCTCTCGGCCAGGCGATGCAGGGCGACCGAGATCACTTCATTGTGATGGAGGCTCTCGTTTTCACGCGAGAGGTCGAGCCAGAGTTTGTGCGTGAGTTCCACGTCTTCGGGCGCGATGGTGGGCCGGTGCGCGCCGAGTTCGTAGACGCGCTCGGCGCCTTCGGGCGAGATCAGCTTGAGGATGCGGAGCCGGCGCTTCCGCTCGTCCCTGATCTGCTCCCAGGCGTCGCCGATGCGCCGGGCCTGCTGGTCGGCTGACATCCGGGTCGAGACGCCGGCAACGAGGCTCGCGCATTCCAGCTTCACGGCAGTCGTCACGGTCGCCTGAAAGGCATTGCGCGCGGGCACGACGAGCAGCCTTATCGGCTTGCCCAGCTTTTCCGCGATGTCTACCGCCCGCGTGAACAAGAGTTGCTCGGCGTCGGTGAAGCGTTCGACCGCCGGCACCGGTTCCCTGCCCGCGCCCGATTCCGTCTGCACGCGCACCGTCATGACGATCACATCCTGCTCATCGGTGTTGACCTCCGCGAGCGCCTTCCTCAGGTAGTGCAGCCCGGTGTAATCGCGGGCCGTGACCAGCACTCCGCCCGGACGCACGCCGAGCGGTTCGCGCGCGAGCTTCTCTTCAGGGATCAGATTGAGCTTGTCGAGTTCTGACCTGTCCAGACGGCGCCGACCTGTCGCCTCGGCATCTTCGACTACGAGCAGGGTGAAGGTGAAGACCGTGCCGCGATCAGGCTCGGATTGTACGCTGATCTGCCCGCCGTGCGCCTCGACGAGCCGCTTTGAGATGGCCAGCCCCAGACCGCTGCCTGAAGTCGCGGTGCCGGGCACGCGAACGAACCGGTTGAAGATGCGCGGCAGATATTCGGGCGGGATGCCGCGACCGGTATCGGCGACTGAAATGGCCACGTGATCATCGCGCCTGGCGCCCGAGACCTGAATCTCGCCGCCGCGCGGCGTGCTGCGTCGCGCGTTGTGGATGAGTTCAGTAAGCACGCGACCGATCTGCTCGCGGTCAGCGAGGACAGTGGGGAGTGAGGACAGCAGCTCAAGCTTCAGCCTGAGATCACCCGCCTCGACCTGAGGCCTGAGTGATTCGACCACTGTGCTGACCAGATCCGCGATCTCCACCGGGGCCAGACGTGGCAATTGTTCGCCGGACTCGATGTTTGACAGGTCGAGCAAATCCCGCCGGAGCCGCTCCCATCGTTCGACCTGTTCTCGGCAGTTGAAGAGCAGGTCGCGCTGCTGGTCATTGAGTTCGCCCGCCGCCCCTTCGAGCAGGACGTGCAGGCTCATCTGCACTTCTCTCGATGGTTCCTGCAACTGCTCCGAAGCGGAGGCAATGAATTCAGACTTGAGGCGGTCAACTTCCTTCAGGTGGGTGACGTTTTCGAGCAGCACCACCGTGCCCAGCAATCGTTGCTGCCCGTCACGCATCGGGGTGGTGCGCAAACGGTAAGCCTGCTCCGAGCCGTTCAAGGTAACGGGAATCGCGGAGGCGATGCTCTCGCCGACGACGGGCCGCTGCCAGCTCAGCGCATCGGCCACGGCCGTCGCAATCAGCTTGTTGTCAGTGATCTCGGCAACGGGCTTGCCGATGCGTGCTGCCTCCGGGCCGAAGATCTTTTCCGCCGCCGGGTTGAGCTTCGTAATCCGTCCCTCGTCATCGGTCACGAGTACCGGATCATAGAGCGAGTCAATCGTGGCCTCAGTCGTTTGCCGCGCGACGACGAGCCGCCCGAGATCGGAGTCCCTCAACTCGCGCAGGCGTTCGGCCATGCGATTGAATTCAGCCGCCAGCACGCCGATCTCATCGCGCGAGTGAATTTCTGCCCGCGCGTCCAGTTCGCCACCCGCGATCTTCTTCGCGGCGCTGGTCAGTTCCCTGATCGGTCGCACGATAGAGTTGGCAAGAAAGATGGCGAGCGCAATCCCGGCAACGACCAGTGCCCCGGCAAGCGAGAGCGTCAGCAGAAACCAGCGACGCGCAACACCGGCGGCTCTTTCAGCTTTGGTTGCCATCGCCTCCTGATTGAGCCGCAGCAGGCGATCACAATCCGCGCGAAGCTGATTGAAGAGCGGCTCAAGGCGATTAAAGTAAAGACTGCTCCCTCGGGCAGTGTCCTCCCGGCCCGGGGCTGAATCGGTAGCCGCAAGAAAGGCGTCAAAGCTCTGGTAGTAAATGTCGTGGTCGCGGCGGATTGAAGCAATGACTTCAGGCTCGCCCGGTTCAGTGATGTTATTTGCCGCTTTATCAAAGGCCGCATCGAATTTCTGCCGGTGTTCGCGCATCTGCGCGAGCGCGCGTTCCCGCTGGCCGACCAGCACGAAGACCGCCGCCGAATCCTGCCGCTCCAGGCTCTCCTTCATATCCTGCGCCGCGACTACTGAATCGTAGTTCTCCGAAATGATCAGTCGCGAGACATCGCCCATCTGCCGCAGCCGCCACGCGCTCCACCCGCCCAGCGCGACGAGCGCGACGATGAAGAGCAGGTATCCGCTCAGGAGTCTCGTGCGTAAACTCATCCTTCACTTCCTCCTGAACCATCACTCGAAGTCGCCCCGTCCGGCGAATCGCGTCTTTCCATCGGTACGACCTGTACCGTCGCGTCACGCACTTCGCCGAGGAAGCGGTTGATGACCGACCCGCGCAGCAGGATGTCCCACCGCGAGCGCGCCGACTGGCCGAAGATGACGTGCGTGACCCCTGCCTGCCGCGCGAAGTCAATCAGCGCATCGGCGACGTGACTGCCTTTGAGCTTCACTACCTTTGCGCCCAGGCTTTCAGCGAAGCGGATGTTTTCCTGCAGCGTCACGAAATCCTGCGGCTTGATGCGGCCCGGTTCCTCGCGCGGCGTCTCGACGTAAACGGCGTACCAGTCGCCGGCAAACCTGCCCGCGATGCGCGAGCCCAGGCGGAGCAGCTTCTTCGCACTGCCGCGCGAGGCCATGCAGACCATCACCTTTTCAGGAATGACGGCCTGTTCGAGCCCTTCGCGTTCGCGGTACCCCTGGGCTTTGACCGACTGGTCCTCGGCCAGCTGCCTGAGCGCGAGTTCCCTGAGCGCCGTCAGATTGCCTTTGCGGAAGAAGTTGTTGAGCGACTGCTCGATCTTCTCGACGCCGTAAATCTTGCCCTGCCTGAGCCGCGTGCGGAGCGTGTCAACCGACACGTCCACGTTCACCACTTCATCGGCGCGGCGCAGGAAGTGATCGGGAATCGTTTCGCGCACCCGCACGCCCGTAGTGCGCGCCACCGCATCATTGAGCGATTCGAGGTGCTGAATGTTGACTGCCGTGATGACTGAAATCCCGGCATTGAGCAGGTCAAACACGTCTTCGTAACGCTTGTGATTTTTCGAACCGGGAACGTTCGTGTGGGCCAGCTCGTCCACGACGGCGACGGCGGGGCGGCGCGCGATGACGGCTTCGACATCCATCTCCTCAAGCGTCACGCCGCGGTATTCGATCTTTCGCATCGGCACCCGCTCCAGATCACCAATCAGTGCTGCCGTCTCCGCGCGCCCATGCGTTTCGACGGCGGCGATGACGATGTCCACGCCCTGCCGCCTGAGCTGATGCGCCTCTTCGAGCATTTGATATGTCTTGCCGACGCCCGGGGCCGCGCCGATGTACACGCGCAGCCGTGCCCGCTCGCTCTCTCTGAGCTGGGCGAGCAGCGATTCAGGTGATGGTCGTCGGTCGCCGTTCTGCATGTTGTACGCCGGTGCAGTACCGATTCTATCTCCTCATCGGGTTGCGCGTATCGAGCGCGAGGTTCAGTTCCAGCACGTTGACTCCCGGCTCGCCAAGGAAGCCGAATTGTCTGCCCTGTGTGTGTTCGCGGACAAGCTGGCGCACCTGCTCCTCAGGCATCCCACGCTCACGCGCCACGCGCGGAATCTGGAATTCAGCCGCCGCGGGCGTGATGTGCGGATCAAGACCCGACGCCGATGTCGTGACCAGATCAGCCGGCACGGGCTTGCCGGGGTTCTCCGCCTGCAGCTTCTCTACGTCAGCCTTCACACGATCAATCAGCTTTTTGCTGGTCGGGCCGAGGTTCGAGGCTGACGACGCGCCCGCGTCATAACCGGCCGTGCCCGCCGCCGAAGGTCGTGAGCGGAAGTACCCCGGCGAAGAGAACGGCTGCCCGATGATGCGCGAGCCGATGAGCTGCCCGTTACGCTCGATCAACTGCCCGTTGGCTTTGGCCGGAAAGATCACCTGCGCCAGCCCCGTCACTGCGAGCGGATAAATCAATCCGAGCATTACTGTCGTGACGATGGTCATCAGGATTGCGGTGACAAAGTTTTTCATCTTCACTCCTTACACTTCAATTCGGTGGACAGTGTGTCAGTAGCCCGGGCCGTCGGGGGAGGGCTTGAGTGTTGCGATCAAGCCCTCCCTCACGGTCGGGCTACTGACACGCTGCTTCAGGCCAGACCGAGCGCGACGATCACCAGGTCAATCAGCTTGATCCCGATGAACGGGATGATGACGCCGCCGAAGCCGTAAATCAGCAGGTTCCGCCTGAGCAGCGTCGCCGCTGAGAGCGGGCGGTACTTGACGCCCCGGAGCGCAAGCGGGATCAGCGCAATGATGATCAGCGCGTTGAAAATGACTGCCGAAAGAATGGCCGATTGCGGCGTGGCGAGATTCATGATGTTCAGCGCATTCAGCACCGGGAACGCGCCCGCAAACATCGCCGGGATGATGGCGAAATATTTCGCCACGTCGTTGGCGATTGAAAACGTCGTCAGCGCGCCGCGCGTCATGAGGAGCTGTTTGCCGATCTCCACCACCTCGATCAGCTTGGTCGGGTTCGAGTCGAGGTCAACCATGTTGCCCGCCTCCTTCGCCGCCTGCGTCCCCGTATTCATCGCCACGCCGACGTCGGCCTGCGCGAGCGCGGGCGCGTCATTGGTGCCGTCACCCGTCATCGCCACGAGTTTGCCTTCGGCCTGCTCGCGTTTGATCAGGGCCATCTTGTCTTCGGGCTTCGCTTCGGCCAGGAAGTCATCAACGCCCGCCTCGCGCGCGATGGCCGCGGCGGTGAGCGGGTTGTCGCCGGTGATCATGACCGTCCTGATGCCCATCGCGCGTAACTGGTCGAAGCGTTCCTTCATCCCGCCCTTGACGATGTCCTTGAGGTGGATGATGCCGAGCGGGCGGTTGTTTTCGGCTACGGCGAGCGGCGTGCCGCCCGAACGCGAAATGCGTTCGGTGATCTCGCCCAGCTCTTTCGGCAGGGCGCCCGGGCTGACGGCGGCTCCGGCGCGAAGGCCGGCCGGCCGGACGTTGCCGTCACCGCCGCTGATGTATTTTTCAATCGCGTCCACCGCACCCTTGCGAATCTCGCGCCCGTCATAGCTGACGCCCGACATCCGGGTCTGCGCGGTGAACGGGATGAAGTGCGCCTCGTGCGGCTGAAGCTCGCGCCCGCGCAACCCGTACTTCTCTTTCGCCAGCACGACAATCGAACGCCCCTCCGGCGTTTCGTCAGCCAGCGACGAGAGCTGCGCCGCGTCGGCCAGTTGCTGCTCGGTCACGCCGGGCAGCGGGAGGAATTCAGCCGCCTGCCGGTTGCCGAGCGTGATCGTGCCCGTCTTGTCAAGCAGCAGCGTGTTCACGTCGCCCGCCGCCTCGACCGCCCGGCCACTCATCGCCAGCACGTTGTGCTGAATCAGCCGGTCCATCCCGGCGATGCCGATGGCTGAGAGCAGGCCGCCAATCGTCGTCGGGATCAGGCAGACGAGCAGCGAAATCAGTACGAAGATCGTCTGCGCCGCGTTCGAGTAGATGGCGAACGGCTGCAGCGTGACGACCGCGAGCAGGAAGATGATCGTGAGGCCCGCGAGCAGGATGTTGAGCGCGATCTCGTTCGGCGTCTTCTGCCGCTCGGCGCCTTCAACCAGCGCGATCATTCGATCCAGGAACGTCTCGCCGGGGTTCGAGCTGATGCGAATTTTGATCTGATCCGACAGCACGCGCGTGCCGCCAGTCACAGCCGAGCGGTCGCCGCCAGCTTCGCGAATGACGGGCGCGGATTCTCCAGTAATCGCCGACTCGTCAACCGAAGCGACGCCCTCGATGATCTCGCCGTCGCCGGGGATGAACTCGCCGGCCGAGACGAGGACGATGTCGTCCTTACGCAGTTGCGGCGCGGTTACCACTTCGGTCTGCCCGTCGGGCAGGAGCCTGCGCGCGGTCGTCTCCGTCCGCGCTTTGCGCAGGTTGTCCGCCTGCGCCTTGCCCCGCCCTTCGGCCATCGCCTCGGCGAAGTTGGCGAACAGCACGGTGAACCAGAGCCAGAGCGTGATCTGCAAATCAAACCCGGTGCCGGGCGCGCCCTTCGCGATGTCGCGAAAGAGCAGGATCGTCGTGATCACGCTGCCCACCTCGACGACGAACATGACCGGGTTCTTCATCATCGTCACGGGATTCAGCTTGCGGAGAGAATCCACGCCCGCGCGCGACATGATTTTCGGATCCCAGATCGAAATTGTTTTTTCTTTAGCCATAGTTTTCTCGGAGCGGTCAGCCATCAGCTTTCAGCCGGAAGACGATCTTCTCTGGCTGATTGCTGATCGCTGACAGCTGACCGCTGGTTCAAAATGTCTGCCCCGCGCGCATCAGCAGATGCTCGACGATGGGGCCGAGGCTCAGGGCCGGGAAGAAGGTCAGCGCGCCGACGATGATGATGACGCTCACGAGCAGCGTCGTGAACAGCGGCGTCGTCACCGGGAACGTGCCCAGGCTGGGTGGCACAGCTTTCTTACGTCCGAGACTGCCGGCCAGCGCGAGCATCGGGATGATCATCAGAAATCGCCCGAAAAGCATGGCGATGCCGATGGTCGTGTTATACCAGTAAGTATTCGCCGAAATGCCGCCGAACGCCGACCCGTTGTTGCCCGCCGCCTCGCTGTAGGCGTAAAGGATTTCCGACAGGCCGTGCGGCCCGGCATTGCCAACCTGCGAGGTGCCGAAGGAGGGCGAGACGGATGAGATGGCCGTGAAGACCAGAATCGTGAGCGGGAAGATCAGCACGTTGAGCATGGCCATCTTCACGTCATAGGACTCAATCTTCTTGCCCAGGTATTCCGGCGTGCGCCCGACCATCAACCCGGCGATGAAGACCGAGAGGACGACCATCACGAGCATGCCGTACAGACCGGAACCGACACCGCCGAAGACGACCTCGCTGAGCTGGATATTCGCGAGCGGAACCAGACCGCCGAGCGGCGTGTATGAATCATGCATCGAGTTGACCGCGCCGCACGAAGTGTCGGTCGTGACGGTGGCCCAGAGCGTCGAATTGGCGATGCCGTAGCGCACCTCCTTGCCTTCCATGTTGCCGCCCGACTGCATCGCGCTCGCCCGCTGGTCAACTCCGGCGAGCAGCGGATTGCCTTTGGCCTCCGCCCAGTACGCGACGGTGACGCCCACGAAGAAGAGGAATGCCATAGCGGCGAACACTGCCCAGCCGTGTTTTTGCGAGCCGGTCATTCGCCCGAGCGAGTAAGTCAGCCCTGCCGAGATCGCGAAGATCGCGAACATCTCCAGCAGGTTTGTAAACGGCGTCGGGTTCTCGAACGGGTGCGAGCTGTTGGTATTGAAGAAGCCGCCGCCGTTCGTGCCAAACTCCTTGATGATCTCCTGCGAGGCGACCGGCCCCTGCGCGATCACCTGCTCGGTGACCTGCTGCTTCTCCTTGAGCGGCTGACCGTCCGGGCCGTTGACGACGTTGCCGGCCGCATCCTTCTTGTCAACTTCGACCGTCTGCGGATCAACGAGTTTCGCCGTGTCGTACGGCTTCAGATTCTGCGGCACGCCATTGGCCACGAGTACCAGTGCGCCGACGAGGCAGAACGGAAGCAGCACCCAGAGGATACAGCGCGTCAGGTCCACCCAGAAGTTGCCGAGCGTGTCTTTCTCACGTTGCGCGATGCCGCGGATGAAGGCGATGGCCAGCGCGATCCCGACCGCCGCCGAGGTGAAGTTATGGTAAGCCAGCCCCGCCATCTGCGTCAGGTAGCTCATCGTCGTCTCTGGCACATAGCTCTGCCAGTTGGTGTTGGTCGTAAACGATGCCGCCGTATTGAAAGCCGAGCCGACAAAGCCTGCTGTGCTGCTCGCGGCGCTGTCCACCCCCGGCAGATGCTGCGGGTTGAAGGGCAGGTAGTATTGCAGGCGCTCGAGCGCATAGAGGACGAGCATGGACACCAGACTGAAGAGCAGCATCGCCACCCCGTACTCCGTCCAGCGCATCTCCCGACTTTCATCCACGCCGGTCAGGAGGTAAATCACGCGCTCGACGGGCCGCAGCACCGGGTCGAGAAAAGTCCGCTCGCGGTTGAAGACTCGCGCCATAAAGATGCCGAGCGGCTTTGTCACCGCCAGCACCAGCGCGAAGAAGAAGAGGATTTGTAACCATCCATTGAGTGTCATAGTCGTTCGAGTAGTTCAGAATTTTTCCGGGCGTAGCAGCGCGACCGTCAGGTAGACGAGTAACAACGCCGCCACAACAAGAGATGCGATTGATTCAATACTCATTGCGTTCTATCCCCGATTTTCGCCCGCAGCCGCCTGCAGAGCCGCTCGCGCGTGGCAAGATAGTGGTTAAGTTCGCCGTCAAATTGCGACCCGGGCTGACTCTTCCTGACCGCGCCCGGCATTTCAGACTTTTTTCTCAGCCCGAGCGCCAGCAGTCCGCCACCCAGAAGCATCATCATTATTATGATCATCAGCCCGGCGATGACTCCCGCTTCCATCACTCCCTTACAGTTTTTCGCAGCCGCGCACGTAAACCAGCGCGAGCAGGAAAAAGAAGATCGTCAGACCGACAAAGATCAGATCGGGCATGATTTGTCACCTCGTTTGGCATCAGCCTGCACCTGCAGCAACCGACGGCAGAGTGCCTGCCTGCATTGTCATCAATCAGAGTATCCGCGGGCGTTCGCCCTTCCGTCTGCGCCGGCGCATCGCCCAGAGAGCGAGCCGGACCTGAATCGCGAAGTCGAGATTCACGAGAAACTCAATCACCGCCCGCCCGGTCAGGCCGAGCTTTCCGGCCAGACCCGGATGGGGCTTTATCGAGTCACTGACGCCCGGCACTGTCGTCTGATCAGCAACTATTTCAGCTTTCACAACCTGCCTCTTCCTTCACCTTCAGTTGAAGTTTCAGAACGTGACACCGTAATAGACGAACAGCCCGTTGTTCTTCCGTCCGGTATTGCCAATGCTGTAACCGACGTTGAAGAGGCTGTTCTTCGGCAGGGTGAACGACAGCCCCGGCGTCGCGTACCCGAACCCGTTCTTCCCGCTGAACCAGTCAGCGACGAAACTCACCTTGCCACTGAGCGGCTGTTCATAACCCACCATCGCGCCGCCTTTATCCAGCCCCGGCGCGTCGTAATCAGCCAGGCCATAACCGCCGACCGTGATGCGCGGTCCGTAAGTCCCTTTGAACTTCTTGCTGCCGTTACCATAGAAGAAGCCGAAGGTGTCATTGGCCTTGCGATCTTTCGCCGGAATGTAAGCAATCGCGCCAGCCGACAATGCCGTGCCCGCTTTCTCATTCGCGTAGAACTGCCACTTGATGTTCGGCTGCACGTAGACAATCGTCGGTGCAATCGAGCTGGTCGTCGCCACGTTGACGCCGACCTCAACGCCCCTGCCCACGCCAACCACGATGCGCGGTACGTAAGTCTGGAAGCCGCCGTTGTCATGACTCTCCAGATGACTGACGAAGTCGAACTCAAAGTAGACCTTCTTCGGAGCCACCACATCCGTGGTCGGGATATTGAAGATGGTGGATTGTGCGAAGGAACTGGTCCCCAGCGCAGATAAAATTAAGACCGTGGCAAACATCAGTGCCCAGGATCTGACCCTGAATTTCATTTTTGTGCCTCCACTTTCTGGCCCGCGGCCTGAGCAGTTGAATGATCAGGCTGAAGTTCGATTTCCTGAGGCCAGATTGTCAGGTCTTCATCCCGGTCCATACTCCGGTCGCCCCCATCAAAATTCATGATGTAAACGCCATGCTTCCGCTTGTCCGGGCAGTCTCCGCCAATGGAGTGCCGCAACCGCAGCAGCAGGTAAGTCAGCCCCAGAGCGGCAGCAATAGCGAGCATCTGTACTAACATAAAAGCCTTTCTCAAAGGCCCTCTTCGGGCGCTGTAATCGTCGCGGACTGATCTCGCGACGATTACAGCCTACTGCCGCGCTCGTAAGGATGGCGTAAAAGGAATATAAATAGTTCATAAAGACATTCGATTGTTATTCAGGGCGGTAGAACCGCTATCCTGCTCACCACTTATCCCTGCTTTGCTGACTCTGCTTGGAGTGTCTTTACTCTCTGCAAGACCGGGGCCACTGCTGTTTGGTGATGAATTATCCGTATTGGAAATCGAACAGGCGGGAAATGAGTGACTTCCGGGGAGAATTGCGCTGCCCTGGCGCGCAATTTCTCTCCGTCCGGGAAATTCTTCCCAAGATGTATTTTGAAGTTACAGCACTGACCTTGATTTTCGAGTGCCCGTCTCCGGCCTGATGCGGTGGCGCACAAGCCTGACGAGATCTGCCTGGCTGCAAGGCATGGCCCGGTATTGCGGGAACACGCCCGCCAGACGAGGCTCAACGTGCAGCCGGCTGACATCAACCAGGATTGAGGTTCCTTCCCACTCTCCCCGCGCCCTGAGCGTTCTGAGCAGAGTAACAATGTCCGCCGCGCAAACGTCAATGAAGACCAACTCCGGCCCGCCGTCATAAGCCCGGTCTGCCTCTTCAATCGAGTGCGCCTCTATGATTTCGACCTCTGCTGAATCGAGAACGGCCCTCAGTTCCCCTGACCTGTCTGCAGACTCACTGACGATCAGCAGGCGCGGCCTCGCCGGGGCAGTGTCAAAGGGCTGATAGTTACCGGCCGTTAATGCCGAGGTATTCATATTCCTTTCCAATCATCATGCTGACAGGCGTTATGCAGCGCACCCGGCGGACTCTCTCCTCTGTGCCTCTTCGGAGAGGTTCTCTTCAAGCTTCAGGAACCGGCCCAGTCTCACTAGCCGCAATGTTTTATCGCCGTCGTGAAACTCGCAGCGGATTTCCGTGATCTCTTCATCCTCTCTGATCCCCGCCCGCTCGACGGCGTTTTTGATTTCTGACCACTTCATGACGTTACTCCTTATCTTCAAAACGGGCTTTGCCCGTCGCTCAATCAGACGCCGGTCTGATGAAGACACCATACGTGGCCGCCGGTAAGGATGGCGTAAAGGGTTGATAAAGAGTTCGTAAGGACAGCGTGGGCGCCCCCTCAGGCGCCCGGATTGAAGCGGTAACCGACCCAGGGTTCCGTCAGGATGTAACGCGGGTGGGCAGGGTGTGGCTCGATCTTCTTGCGTAACTGGCCGACGAAGACTCTCAGGTATTCGTTCTGTTCGGTGTAATCGCCGCCCCAGACCGCGCCGAGCAGCATGCGGTGGGTCAGGACTTTGTTCGCGTGTCTGAGGAGGTAAACCAGCAGGTCAAATTCCTTCGGCGTCAGGTGAACTTCCTCGCCCCGGACGACGGCCGTGTGGGCATTGAGGTCCACGCGGAAATCGCCGGCCTCGATCAGGACGGTATTCTCTTCGGCGGCCGGCGTGGGAAGACGGCGCAGGGCGGCCCGGACGCGGGCCAGCAGTTCATCCATGCCGAAAGGTTTGGTCACGTAATCGTCGGCCCCGGCGTCAAGGGCTTTGACTTTCGTCTGCTCTTCGCCTTTGACCGACAGCACGATGATCGGAATCGCGGATCGCTCGCGCAGGCGGCGGCAGAGTTCGATGCCGTCAACATTCGGCATGGAAAGGTCGGTAACGACCAGGTCGGGCGACCAGTCATTGAAAACATCAAGCGCCGATTCGCCGTCGGCGGCGACGCGCACGTCGTAGCCATGCGTTTCCAGACTGCGGCGCAGCACGCGCGTGATCTGCGTTTCATCGTCCACGACGAGGATGCGTTTGCGGTCACTGCTCATGACTCGTCATTATCACCAATCGGCAGGACGAAGGACAGCCGCGCCCCCCGACCGCCCGGCGAAACCCCGACCCGGATGCGCCCGCCGTGTGCCTCCACAATGCCGCAGGCGATGGCCAGTCCCATGCCGGTGCCGGTCGGGTGATACCCGTTTGCCGCCGGTTCCTGAGTGGCCCGAAAGAACTTGTCAAAGACCTTGTCGCGCAATTCAGGCGGAATGCCTTTGCCTTCGTCCTCGACGGCGATCTCAATCATCTCTTCGGGGGCGCGACGCGCGGTCACGCGAATCGTCCTGCCCGGCGGCGAGTACTTGGCGGCATTGTCCAGGAGCGCGTAAACGACTTCGGCGACCGCCCGCGGATCAACCCGCACCGCCGGCAGATCGGGTTCGATTTCAAGCTCGATCCGGTGACGACGAGTAAGCGGCTCGGCGCGTTGCAATGACGCCGTCAGAATGTCATCAATCGCGCCCCACCGGCGGCGCAGTTGCAGTTCGCCGGATTCGATGCGGGCCAGCTCGACCATCCCTTCGATGAAGTGATTGAGGCGGTCGGCTTCCTCGTCAATCACTTCCAGCATCTCGCGCCGCCCTTCTTCATCCATCATCACGCGCCCCTCGCCGCCGGACTGCAATTCCCTGAGCAGCGTGGTGACTGACGCCTTGATCGAAGTCAGCGGGGTTTGCAGGTCGTGCGTGACAGCATCGAGCAGGGCTGATTTCAATTGCTCGCTCTGCCGCAGCGCTTCGGCGTGGCTCGCACGTTCGAAGGCCTCTCTCAGTTCACTGTAGAGTCTTTCAATCTCACGCTTCCCCGCTTCGGCCTCCTCGGCGCGCTGTCTGGCCTTTTCGTAAAGCTGCCCTGCGGTGATGGCGGTGATCAGGAATGCCGCGAGCGCGACCCAGTTCCGTGAATCAGCAATCGTGAAGGTATGGACAGGCGGCAGGAAGAAGAAGTTGAAGCACAGGACGCCCAGGACTGATGCAACCAGCGCCGGTCGGCTGCCCCAGCCCGTGGCGACAAAGAGTACGACCAGCAGCATGGCCAGCGCGACCGTCGTTGAACTCACCTGCCCGTAAAACGGGCCGAGCGCGACGGTCACTACGGCGATGCCTGCGACGGCCACCAGCCAGCCTGTGCCTTTGTTCTTCAGGGTTCTGTTCAATTCCTTCCGGTCAGTAACAATTCATGAAATGGCCGCACTGTACCGTAGACTGTCGAGCCTGCGGCTGTCTTGCAGTAAAGGCTTCTCGGAATCCAGATGAATCACTGATGGAGACAGCCGCAGGCTCGACAGTCTACGGTACATTTCGTCGCCCGCTGGTCACTGTTTCTTCAGTTGCGCGATCACGTCCTTGCGATTCTGACTGTTCAGGTCGTGAGTCAGGCGCTGCAAGCCCAGCGAGATAATATCATTGTGATGCAGACCCTGATGTTCGCGCGAGAGTTCAAGCCACAGTTTATGCACCAGCTCCACGTCTTCGGGTTTGATCTTCGGGCGGTGCGCGCCCAGTTCGTAGACGCGCTCGGCGCCGTCGGGGTGAATCAGCTTCAGCACTCTCAGCTTGCGTTTGCGTTCGTCATTGAGTGATTCCCACACGTCACCGATGGCCTTCGCCTGCTGGTCAGCCGTCATTTTAGTCGAAACGCCGGCCACCAGCGTCGAGCATTCGAGCTGGATCGCCGTCTGGACGGTCGCCAGAAACGCGCTGTTTGAAGGCACCACGAGCAGCCTGATCTGCTTGCCCGCCTTCTCCGCCACCGCCACGGCCCTCGTGAACAGGAGTTGTTCGTAGTCCGTGAACAATTCGTCTTCGTACATCTCCTCCTCATTGCCTGCGCCGGGGCCTTTGATCACGCGGACGGTCATCACCGTCACATCCTGCTCGTCGGGGTTGACCTCTTCAAGCGCCTTTTTGAGATAGTGCAGATTGTTGTAATCGCGCGCCGTCACCAGCACCCCGCCCGGACGCACGCCGACCAGTTCGCGTGAGACGCCCTGTTCTGACACGAGATTGAACTTGTCCAGGTCTGAGGTGGCGGCCCGCTTCCGCGCCGTGGCCCGCTCCGAGAGCGTGAACAGTGCGAAGAAGGCCGCCGTGAAAATCACGCCGGAAATCGTCGCGACCTGCTTGGTCATCAGGTTCGTCAGCGCCAGCGCGAGCAGCGTCAGCGCGACCGCGAGCAGCCCGAACGGAATTTCGACCCCGCCGACCTTCAGGTTGCCCGGCACTTTCCACTCGCGCCCGCCCGGACGCTTGAAGCGCAGCATCAGCATCGCGCCCGACATGAACGTGAAGCTCCAGATCACGCCGAAGGCATACGCCTCGCCGAGTACCAGCACGTCGCCCATGCTGACGATGATGGTGACGACCTGGAGCAGCGCGACCAGATTGATGAGGCGGTAAGTCGTGCCGTACCTCTTATGCGGCGCGCGGAACCAGTCGGTCAGCACCCCGTCTTCAGAAACGCGGTTGAGGACGCCGTTCGAGCCGATGATCGCGGTGTTGACCGCGCCCGCCAGGATCAGAAACCCGACGACCACGACGAACGCCTGAAAGAGGAGCTTGATCCATTCCGGCCCGATCATACTCATCGCCAGCCCCGAGAGCAGGTTGTCGTAATACTTCGGCCGGACGGCGTCGGGGATGATCATCACCGCGAAGAAAGAGGCGAGCGAGGTGAAGACCATGCTGAAGACGAAGATCACCAGACCGGCGCGCTTCAGGTTGAGCAGCTTCGGGTGTTCCAGTTCGCGCGCCACCTGCGCGAGCGATTCCTCGCCGCTCATCGCCAGCACCGAGTGGCCGAAGGCGATCATGATTCCGACGACGCCGATTGACGGCAGGCTGGTGTGCCTGAGCCAGCCGAGCGGGTCCTTGCCGAATTCCGCCGCCGCTTCGCCGAAATTGAGGTTCGAGGGCACCGGCAGCGGCGGCAGCGATGACGGGTGCATAATCAGTGTCACCGTACACCAGAGGATGATCATCACGACCATCACCGTCGTCACCTGCATGATCCGGAGCGCCCGCTCCGACGACTCGTGAATGCCGATGATGTTGAGCCGCCAGAAATAGAAGACAATGCCGAGCGCGACGAGGACTGTGGCGAAGTGGACCGGCAGCAGGTCTGTGCCCGACTGTCCGAAACGGCCGCTGATCCCGAACTGTCTGGCCGTGTCGTTGACGAGCCCCGCGATGTATTGACCGGCGGAGACGCTCGAAATCGGCCCTGTCAGGATGTAATCAAAGATCAGCGCCGAGACCGACAGCTTCGCAAGCGTCCCGCCCATCGCCTCTTTCACCACGCGATAGACGCCGCCGCGGACGAACATCACACAGCTTTCGACGTAGACGGCGCGCACGGCGTAGGAGAATAGCATCACGCCGAGGACGAACCACGGCGCGGCTTTGCCGATGGCCTGCTCGGTGATGCCGCCGATGTAGTAGGCGGTCGAAGCCAGATCGTTCAGCACGATTGCCGCCGCGCGCCAGAAAGAGATGAATGAGAGCATGACCGAAGTCGCCACGACCACTTTCATGGCGCGCCCGGCGCCCTGTGCAGGGTCTGTTTCGAGTTGTTGAGACATTTGTTTCATTGGTTCCTGATAAAGAATAAAGAAAGAACTGTCGTCCCCCGCCCGGACTAATGGCGGATTTACAAGGATGGCACAAAGGGCATAAAGAAGTTGTAAAGATGCGTGGCGGGATTATTCGCCCGGGAAGAACAAAATGGTGAATGATGAAGTCTGAACGATGAAGGAGAAGGTGGCCGCAGTTCAACGTTCATCATTCCTGTTTCATCGTTCGGATTGAGATGGAGGGAGCGGCTGTGTGGCTGATGGAAGGACGGAGTCAGCCCCGTCAGAAGCGGCAGATCGAACGCGTCGCTCCTGACGGGGCCGGATAGATAAGATAAATTGCTTCGGCAACTATCAGCGTGGCGCGCCTGCGCCGAACACGCCGGGGCCGGCGTCAACGTCCGTAGAGGCGCAATTTCGGCCGGCGCGAGCCCCAGTTCGCCCGGGCGTACCAGAACTCGACGCTCCTGATCACCCGGTCGCCGCCGCGCAGGTCAATGGCGCGCGTCTCGCCGCCGGCCGGGATGCGATCCCGAATCTCAAGCTCTTCGTCGCCGCCATTCTCGTAGTGAACCACCACGCGCTGGAATTCGATGGGCGCGCGTTCGACCCGGATTTGAATCCTGCGGAACCGGCCCTCGTCCCGGCCGACGGAAATCCTGTCATGGTCGGCCCGGCCATCCACATTTGCCTCGCCGAGATAAATCCAGCGGCCGGCCCTCTGGGCGTAAGAGAGCTGGCCAAAACTGAGAAGTAACAGCAGAACTCCGGCCACTCGTATCTTTCCTGACGTAAACATATTTCTTCCCCCTTGAAACTCTGGGAGCGGAGGCGGGCAGGGGGCCGCCGCGCTCACCCCCGGTTTTGATTGTTGGGCGTCATCAAAAGCACTTCAATGACTGCCCGGGATTAAGAGATACGGCGCGCGGCTTCGGCCGAAACTTTTTCGGGCGCGCTGTCTGACTGGCTGATAGCTGCCGAATGGCGGCTGAGAAGTCTCAAACAGTTCCATTTGTTGTGAGGCGCTCTGGTCGGGCAGCTGTTCGGCTCGATGCAGATCGCCTGCCTCGGCGCCGGCGGCGTGTAGCTGAGAGAATCAGTCACTTGCCTGAGTCCTTTATATCTTCATGGCTGGATTGCCGGGGACGCAGGTTTCCAGCTCATTCATCAAAAGTAACCTGTTCTACTGGAAACTTTGTTATGCCAGGCACAGATCACCTCCTCAGACTGAGGTCTGTAGTTACGTCCGGCCGCCGCCCTGAACTTCAATCCGTCGCCCCTGTCATGGTTCAGTCATTCCGGCTTCAGTCTGACCGGTCATCTTCGGTCAGACTTACCTGCCGGACATCGCGACGTTACCCCTGACGCCACTTAACTTCACTTTTCACTTCATTAAAACCGGGCGGCACTGATGGCACGAGGTTCGCCAAGGAAGGCATTGTCCCGCCGCACCCGGAACAGGGGCGGCCAGGAGACCCCGAATAACTATAAAGAACCCCATCAGGTTATCAGGCAGAGAGAGATGACAAAAAAATTACTTTCAGTGTTCCTCACAGTGTTGCTCAGTACTCAGGCAGGTCTGGCGGGTTCAGCCCGTCACACGACGCGGCAGCCGAAGAAACAAACTGACCAGGCCGGGCCACAGAAGGTCAGACTTGCACCCGATCTGGAAGAACTGCTGTTACAGGATGAACAGGGCGAGGCAGGTGGTAAGAGCCAGCCTGCAAGAACCCTGGCTCAGGCGCGCCGGGAAAGGCTCGTGAAGCCTGCCCGTGCGGCCGTCGGCGGGGTCGCGCTCCCCTCGGCCGAAGTTCCTGCCGATGAGCGGCAGAGTTTCATCGTGAAGCTGGACGACTTCGCTTCGGGGGCGGCGATGGAAGCAAAGCTCGCCCCCCTGGGCGGTCGCGTCAGCAGGCAGCTGAGCGGCATGGGCCTTGTGATCATCGAGGCGCCGCGCAACCGGGTGCGCCAGCTGGCGGCCGAGGCTGGCGTTGCTTACATCAGTCCTGATCGCCCGGTCGCCTCGCTCAGCCATGTCGCGATGACGGTCGGCGCGGGGGCGGTTCGCAGCGCGGTCAACGGACTCACCATCGCCAACGGTACGGGCGTCGGCGTGGCGCTCCTCGACAGCGGCGTGGATGACACGCACAACCTGATCAAGCCCGGGAACGACCACACCGGGGTCGCCCTGCACAAGGACTTCACCGGCAGGGGAACGACGGCCGATCTGTTCGGACACGGCACACACGTCGCCTCGATGCTGGCGGGCAACAAGTGGTACCTCACCAACGGCCCTTACACCGGCGTGGCCTACGATGCCCGGGTACTCGACCTGCGCGTGCTGGACGAACAGGGGCGCGGCGCCTCAAGCACCACCATCGCGGCGATTGACTGGTGCGTCGCCAACAAAGCGGCCTGGAACATCCGCGTCATTAACCTGAGCCTCGGCACACCGGCGCAGGACAGTTACAAAAATGATCCGCTCTGTCAGGCCGCGCGCCGCGCTTTCAACGCGGGGATTCTGGTCGTGGCCGCCGCCGGCAACGCGGGCAAGGACGCCAGCGGCCACAAGATTTACGGCGGCATCCACAGCCCGGGCATTGACCCGTCGGTGCTGACGGTCGGCGCGACCAACACTTTTGGCACGGACGCGCGTTCGGATGACGTAATTACGACCTACAGCTCGCGCGGCCCGACGCGCGGCTTTTACACCGATGCCGCGGGCGTGAGGCACTATGACAATCTGATCAAGCCCGACATAGTCGCGCCCGGTAACCGGCTGATCGGGGCCTGCTCGACGGCTTCGCGGGGCAACTCCAACAGCCTCGTCAATCTGTACCCGGACCTCAGAATCGGGACGGCGCCGACCACGGCCGATCAGATGATTTATCTGAGCGGGACCTCGATGGCCGCGCCGATCGTGGCGGGCGCGGCGGCACTTCTCTTCGAGGCCAGACCCGAAATCACGCCGAGCCTCGCCAAAGCGATCCTGATGTACACGGCCCAGCCGCTCAATGGGGCGAACACTTTCGAGCAGGGCGCGGGGGAACTTAACGTCGTGGGCGCGGTGCAGATTCTCAATCTGCTCAGTCCCTCTCTGCCGACGCTGACCAACGGGGCGGCGATGCTCACCGCGGCGCTGCCCTACCCGCAGGCCAGTTCGCTTTTTGGCGAGACGATTTACTGGAGCCAGGGCGTCATCACCAACTACGGGTTCCTATACGGCGGCGGCCTGATGACCAGCTACCAGGCCGTCTACGGCTCAGGCGTGATCTTGGCCGACGCGACGACCGTGTCGGCCGGGATCCTGACGCGCGTCTCGGGTAAGACATCGAGCGGCGTGGGGCTGAAGTCCGGCGCCGTCAGTATCAGCAGCAGCGGGGCGGTGATGTCTGACGGCGTGGTGATCGCCGACGGGGCGATGCTGGCCGACGGAGTCATCCTGGCTGACGGCGTGATTCTTGCCGACGGTGTAATCCTGGCCGACGGCGTTATGCTGTGCGACGGCACGACGCGCGCGGACGCGACGCTCCGGCCATTATCCGACAGCGGGGTGGTATTCGGGGACAGGACGATGGCGATGCAGCCCGGCAGCTAGCGTCACCAGACCTCACTATGTCGCCGGGGCGTACCGCGGTGGGAGAAAAACGAATATGACTGCCTGACTGGGAACAGGTCCTGAGGGCCGCCCTTCTCACCATCTTTAATCTCTCCGGGCTGAACCAGCGATACTCGCAGTTCAGCCCGCATACTTTTACGGCCTCACTTCAACCGTTGAAATGCCATGTCCGTTTTCAGGTCACCCGGCCTGCGCTGCTCTCGAATGAGAGGTTGGTCCCCGGACGGGCTGCGCCACGGCGGCTCATTCAAGGGTTCAGCCCTGTCTGATGCTGCGCGTAAAGACCTGAATGCTGAACTCCGCCGTTTCGCCTGGGCCGAGGACGATCACGTTACTCCTGATCCCCTGCTGCTCGAGGTTAAAGGCGTCGGTCGGGCAGCTGTTCGGCTCGATGCAGATCGCCTGCCTTGGCGCAGGCGGCGTGTAGACCACGACGTTCGGGAACTGCTGCGCGTCGAAGTCAACGACGGTCTGCACCTGATTCACGTCATCGGCGAGCAGGCACTGCACCCGACCCGCCACGTCCGCGAGCGGGTCGGTGTAAATGTCGTCGAGCGTCAGGCCGGCGATGTCCCGCGGCCGGCGCAAATCATACTGCCCGTCCACTTCGAGCAATCTCCCGGTGGGCAGGCTGTCTGAGAGTTCCCAGCGCTTCGCGGCGGGCACCCGGATTGTGCCGCGTTCGGGGCGGCGGAAATAAGGATGAGTTCCGAACCCGATGGGCATCTCCCGCTCGCCCGTATTCCGGGCGACGGCCTGAAGCTCAAGCCTGCCGTCTTTCAACCGGTATGTGATCTCAAGGCTGAACGGGAACGGGAACTGCCGGAGGATTTCTTCAGCGTAATCTTCGGCGTCCAGACCGGAGCGAATCCATGCGCCTTCGCTCTCCGAAGCCCCGGTCGCCAGTACCTTCCACTCCTTGTCGCGGACGAACCCGTGACGCGGCGGGTCGACCTGATAACGTTCTCCCCCGAAGGTGAACGCGCCGTCTCTGATGCGATTCGGGAAAGGAAACAGCACCGGGATTCCGTAGCTCGTCGGCTTTTCGCAGAACTGCTCGAAGGCGACAGGTTCAAGGACAGGCATTGATGTCTCGAAGGCGAAGCAGTTGTTACCAAGGCTCGGGGCGATTTCGGCACGGGCATCCCCCGATTCCTGCAGGATGAATATCTCAACGCCATTCCGCATTTCTGAACTGATCGAATACTCGTCTCTCATAAATTGCACCTCCTGCTTCAACGTTCCTGACTCGGGTTCGGCTCTGAAAGGGCCTGATTTAACAGCTGTGGGCTGCACCCGTTGGTATCCACACAGGTTTTTGCCGCGTCGCGGCGCCTGAGTTTAGCCGTGGGTTTTCAACCCACGGTCAGGAGGACGTAATCCATTCTGTCGCGTCAGCGACGGTTGAATCTCACGCGCCGTCCGGGGTTCAACCGTCGCTCGCGCGACGGGGCAATTCGCCTGCCCGCCCTCCGTGGGTTGAAAACTCACGGCTAAACTCAGGCGCCGCGACGCGGCTGGCAGAATTGGCAGCCTCTTCCCACTCGTTTGGATACCGATGAGTGAAACCCGCGGCTATTGAATTTGTCCCTTGGCGGGGACGGAGAACAAAGCGCGCACTGGCACTTTTCAAATTACCACTCACGATCACTGCGCCTTGAGTTTGCGGTAACGCCGGATGAGTGTGTTGGTTGAGCTGTCGTGACTGAGTTGCGGTTCGTCCTTACCCTCAAGTTCGGGGACGATCCGCTTCGCGAGTACCTTGCCCAGTTCGACGCCCCACTGATCGAAGGAGCCGATATTCCAGACCGCGCCCTGGGTGAAGACGCTGTGTTCGTAAAGCGCCACCATTTTACCGAGCGATTCGGGCGTCAGTCTTTCAAGCAGGATCGTGTTCGACGGGCGGTTGCCCGGGAACGTCCGGTGCGGCACCAGCCAGTCCGCCGTCCCTTCGGCTTTGACTTCATCGGCACTCTTGCCGAAGGCCAGCGCCTCGGTCTGCGCGAAGACGTTGGCCATCAGCAGGTCGTGATGGTTGCCGAGCGGGTTGAGCGTCCGGCAGAAGCCGATGAAATCGCACGGGATGATTTTCGTCCCCTGGTGGATCAGCTGATAGAACGAGTGCTGACCGTTGGTGCCCGGCTCACCCCAGAAAATCTGCCCCGTCTGATAGTCCACCTTCGCGCCGTCAAGCGTGACCTGCTTGCCGTTCGATTCCATCGTCAGCTGCTGGAGGTAGGCCGGGAAGCGCTTGAGGTACTGGTCGTAAGGCAGCACCGCGACGGTCTGCGCGCCGAAAAAGTCGTTGTACCAGACGGCAAGCAGCCCCATCAGCACCGGCAGATTTTTCTCAAATGGGGTGGTGCGGAAATGCTCGTCCATCGCGCGGAAGCCGCCGAGCAGCGCGTGGAAGTTTTCCGGGCCGATGGCGAGCATGGTCGAAAGGCCGATGGCCGAATCCATCGAGTAGCGTCCGCCGACCCAGTCCCAGAACCCGAACATATTCGCCGTGTCAATCCCGAACTTCGACACCTCGGCGGCGTTGGTCGAGACGGCGACGAAGTGCCGGGCGATGGACTTTTCATCACCCAGTTGCCTGAGCGCCCACTCGCGGGCCGTGTGGGCGTTGGTCATCGTCTCCTGCGTGGTGAAGGTCTTCGACGAGACGATGAAGAGCGTCTCGTCGGCCTTGAGGTCCTGCGTGGCTTCGGCAAAATCGGTGCCGTCCACGTTCGAGACGAAGCGGAAATTCAGATCGCGCTGGCTGTAATGGCGGAGCGCCTCGTAAGCCATCACGGGCCCGAGGTCGGAGCCGCCGATGCCGATGTTGACGACGTTGTGGATGCGTTTGCCGGTGTGCCCCTTCCATTCGCCGCTGCGGATGCGGTTGGCGAAGGCCGACATCGCGTCCAGCACCTCGTGGACTTTGGGCACCACGTCTTCGCCGTCCACGACGATTGACTGACCCCGCGCGGCGCGCAGCGCGACGTGCAGCACGGCGCGGTCCTCGGTGATGTTGATCTTCTCGCCGCGGAACATGGCGTCAATGCGCTCGCGCAGGCCGCATTCTTCGGCGAGCTGTAAGAGCAGCCTGATGGTCTCGTCGGTGACGCGGTTTTTGGAGTAGTCGAGGTAAATTCCCGCGGCCTCAAGCGTCAGGCGCTCGCCACGTTTCGCATCATCGGCGAAGAGTTGTCGCAGGTGTGTGTCTTTAATCTGCTGGTGGTGCTTTTCAAGCGCCTGCCAGGCAGGGAGCTGTGTGCGCGTGGTCTTGCTTTTTGTTTCAGGCATGATCGTGTTCCCTTCTTAAGGTTGCAGGCCATTTGCCAAACTGATCTCGGTGGAATATGGGCTAGAGATTTACCGCAAAGGGACTGAGAAAACAATGAAATCGCGGCGACCGGAGGCGCCTGACTGACGAAATTTCGGCCGGCGGGGCCGAAAACCGGGAGCGCCAGTGACATTGTTTCAGCAAGTATGCACCTGACAAGAACCCGGCCGCTCGCGCTCCCGGCGCCCTGCCAGTAAGCCGCCTAATGTACGATTGGCGTCCCCTGGAAGGCGACGAGCTGCCATTCGCCGTTTCGTTTCACGTAGACCCGGGTGTAGCGGAACTGGCCGCTGATCTCCCCCAGCGGGCCGTGCCCCTTCGTCGTGGCGCAGCCGGTCACGACCGCCGCCTCGCCGTAGAGGCGCACACTGATCCCGTCGAACCTGAGCAACTCGAATTCCAGATCGCCGGACCTCAGTTCGGCCAGCAGATCCTGCTTCGTTCTGAGTTCGCCCCGCACGCCGGTATAAAAGAAGTCATCGCCCCAGACGCGATCCATAAAGTCCGCATCCCGTCTGACGATTGCCCGGGCGAGTTGGTTCTCCAGGTCTGTCAGTTCGCTTTCCATGATTTTTTCTCCCGAGCGGCAGATGTCACAGCAGCGGCGAACACGAGGCTGGCAGGCGTTATTCGCCCGCGCCTTTCGACGAATTTCTCCGCGCCTCATCTCATGGCTTTCCACGCAGGTCACGGCGGAATTCGGGCCACGCGTCATAGAGGTAGAGCGAGAAAGGGATCCACCAGATCAGGTCATTCGTCAGGCACAGCACCACGGTCGCGAGCGGCCATTGCCCGCTCCAGATGAGCCCGGCCAGCCCAATCGGCCCCAGCACCTTGCCGAGCAGACCGACCGCCGCCAGCAGCCAGCCGCGCTCGGGCACGCGCGCGACCTCGAAGTAAAGAATGCCGTACAGGCCGACGACCATCCCCAGACACGCGAAGATCGTCGGGTGATTCTGCGGCGGCAGCCCGGCGAAACGGAACAGCCACTGCGGGTCCCACACGGCATAGAGCCCCCAGGCGATGTTGTAGATGCCGGCCACGCAAAAGACGAGGCGATGAAAGCTGCGCCGCACGATCATAGCCGCGCTCCCGATTCCCCCGGCTCGAGACTCCGCCAGGGCCAGTTGCTGTGTGGTAATTCGAGCGCGGCGCAGAGGTCGCGCACTCCCGAGAGAAAAACCCCGAGCGCCATACCCGCGAGCAGCCAGCGCAATGCCTGCGGCGCATCCGGAGGCTGTGCGGTCAGGGCCGTAGCCGCGCGCCACCAGTCTGACAGGATGGGAAGCAGGCAGGCCAGCATCCCGCCGTAGATGATCCCCATCACCGCGTGCATCGCGCGCTCGCCCGGGTAGACGCCGCCGAGCGGGTGGCGGACCCGATCTTCAATGATGAAATCCGCGAGCGTGATGGCGATCTCCGCGAGCAGCAGCGCGGCCAGCGCGACCGCCCAGTACCCCTGCCACGCGAGCCACGGGAGCGCGCCGAAGACAATTGCATAGATGAAGTCGCGCGCCGCATGCAGTTTCAGTTCACTACTGGCAAGCGGTCTGTGGGCGACGAGCCGCGCGCGCCACTCGTGATAGTAGAGCGTGTCGAAGGCCCCGAGCGCCCCCTGAATTGCCAGCAGCCACAGGACTCTGGTCATGGCATTCATTCCTCTTTTTCGATGCTGCCCTCGTAGGCGATGAGCAGGCCGACGAGCGGCACGGTGACACGCACCGCGGCGCGCACGCCGGGCTCGCCCGCCAGAGCCCACTCGCGCCCGGTGATCTGCGGCGACAGCCAGCGCGGAAGCCGTACGCGCAGCGGCCCGAGACGAAGCGCGGTTCCGATCTGATGATAGCAGAGCGCGTGGTCACTGACCTCCAGACGGAACCGGATTTCGATCAGGCCATGTTCCTCGGCCAGAACCTGTCCCGCCATTTCACGCTGCACGGTGACGAAAGGCCGCCCGCCAAACGTGCGGTGCCATCGCTCGCCGTCCCGCCGAGGAGTCACCTCAAGCCGCGTCGGGACTTCTGTTCCGGCGGCGGGCAACCTGAGCAACCAGGCCAGCAGCCGCGCCGGCAATCGCGACCCGCGGGAAATGGTGAATCGTCCGATTCCCCGCCAGCCGTCTGCGATTGAGTGAAACTGCCGTACCGGTTCGCTGAGGTCGGCCCAGGCGGGCCCGGTCAGGCGGAGATAAAGTGGGGTTGTCGGGGCTGAATGCATTTAGCGACGGTCATCTCTTCCAGGATGCTGCTGACAGGGGCAGTTCGTTGAGTTCGGTGCGGGCTTCCTGCCAGGTTGGGTAATGCCGGTCAAGCAGGGCCGTAAACCGCTCGCTGTGCGTCGGCTCCAACAGGTGCGCCATTTCATGGACGATGACGTATTCGAGCAGGTCTTTCGGCTTCTTCACGAGTTCCGTGTTCAGGCGGATATGGCCGGCGCGGTGGTTGCAGCCGCCCCAGCGGGTCTTCATTCGCTGAAGAAAGTAACGCTTTACCTGCACGCCAAGTTTCGCTTCCCATTTCCTGATGAGCGCCGGCACAACTTCGTGGAGCAGCGACTTGTGCCACTCGTGCATAACCTCAGCGCGTTTCCCGGCACTGCTGCCCGGGCGCACGGTCAGGGTGATGCGCTTGTGGTCGAGGCGAACGCCGGGCCTCATGTCAGCACAGGCAACCGTCAACAGGTAGCGCCTTCCCCAAAGATAGTGGCTTTCGCGGGTAACGAACTGCCGGGGCGTCTCGCGCGCCTGGTTCTTCAACTTGTTTTGCTGTTCGCGAATCCAGCCGAGTTTGCTGATGGCGTAGGCGCGGGCCACGTCGAGACGGGTGGAGGTCGGAGCGGCGAGGGTGACGCGGCCATCGGGCGGATGAACAGAAAGATGGACATGCCTGATGCCCTTCCTCGTCACCCGAATCGAAAGCTCGCCAATCTGAATCGTCTCGTCCATCAGTAGCCGCCCTGGTGTTTGATGATCTCGAAAATCGCCTGCGTCGCCGTGCGGTCCCGCGACATGAGCGGGAACAGCGCGTTGAGTACCTGGGCCTCTCGCGTTGGGTCGCCCCTGAATCCCGCCGGGGCGCGCTCCCGCATGGCCAGGTCGAGCGCCAGCGCCAGCTTTGCCTTCTCCTCATCATCCGCCGGGCACTGGAAGGTTGTCGTGGGAATGCTGCTCAGGTTATTGAAGAGCACGATGGCTTCGGTTTTGCCGTGCAGCGCCGCCGGAACGTTCGCGGTCGGCTGCTTCCTTGCCAATTGCATCACCAGCGCCTCGGCGTCCTGCAAAAACTTCTCGTAGGCCGCTGCGTCGTCGCGCTGCTGTCTGATCAGGTCATCAAGCAGCTTTGACATTTCTGCGTAAAACCTGGGGTCGGTCAACTGGTCGCGGATGATCGTCTTGCGGACGTTGTTGATGATGCCTTCGGCGACGGCGTTCCGTGAGAGCTGCCCCCTGGCGTTCAGCTTGCGGGCAATGGCGTCGTGGATGCCCGTCTCGATGATCATCTCGGTCAGCGGGAGTTGGCTCAGGCTGCCCAGTTCCGTGGCGGGATCGGCCTGAACGTATGTGTTGAGCAGGTGACGCATGTCCGCCTCGTAAGGCTTGATGTCCAATTCCTCGCCCGAATGCTTTTTGATCGCCGCCCGCGTGTCGGCGTAAAACTGCGTTTCCCTTTCCAGCGCGGCAATCTCCGCCGCCGGGTAACCGGCTTCGTCCAGATTCCCCGCTATCGCCGCGTAAGCGCGCAGGAAAGTCGCCGTCGCTTTGTAAAACGAGATGCGCAGCGGTTCGGTCGTATTCAGCGCGCTGGGGTCGCTCGCGTCGCCGCAGAAATAATGCAGGTATTGCTCCAGGTCGCGCGGCGGTGGCACCGGCTCGCACAGGTACCGCAGCGCCTCACGCGCTTCGTCAAGCTTCTTCCTGCCTTCCGTCCGCCAGTCTTTCAGCACCACGTTGCCGTCATCGCCGCTTTCGTCAACGTCCAGTTCGTCGGAGTTGTAAACGGCGATGGAGTTCTGCACCTGCTCGAACAGTCCCTTGTAATCAACGATGTGGCCGTAATCCTTGTCGTCGCCGTCCAGCCGGTTGGTGCGGCAGATGGCCTGAAACAGCGTGTGATCGCGCATCTCATTGTCGAGATAAATGTAAGTGCAGCTCGGCGCGTCAAAGCCGGTCAGCAGCTTGCTCACCACGATCAGCAGCTTGCAGTTGGCGGGTTCTTCGATGAAGCGCCGCCTGGTTTCGTCTATGTACTGATTCGGCGTCTGCTTGTTCTTCAACACGTGCTGCGTGTAGGTATCGAATTTGTAGCGTTTGTCGCTGTTCGCTGGTTCGAGGACGATCTCGCTCGGATTTGGCTCGTAGGAGGTGATGATGCCGCAATACGGCCCGAAGGGCGTATTCTGAAACAGGCGGAAGTAATGGCAGGCGTCATAGATCGAAGCCGCCACCAGAATCGCCGTGCCGCGGTCGTTGTTCAGGCGCGGCTTCAGGCCAAAGTCCTGGATGATGTCGTTGATGATTCGATCCTTGCGCTCTTTGGAACTCATCAACTCTTCCATCGTCGCCCAGCGCTTGCGCAGCACGGCGCGCTGAAAGCCGTTCAGCCCTTTCGTCTTCTGCGCAAACCACGCATCAACGGCCTTTGGCGAAGTCAAACGCTGCGGCACGTCGCGGGCCTCGTACTTCAGGTCGAGTATCACCTTGTCATCTACCGCCTCGTGGAACTTGTATGTGTGGATGTAGGTGCCGAAGACTTCGCGCGTCGTCTGTTTGTCCTTGCGCAGGAGCGGCGTGCCGGTGAAGCCGATGAAAATCGCGTGCTCCAGCCAGCGCTTCATCTGCTTGTTCATCTCGCCGCCCTGCGTGCGGTGGCATTCATCCACGAACACATAGAAACGCCCGTGAACCTTTGGGGCGTCCTCAAGCTTGAGGTCGAACTTATGAATCAGGGCGCACAGCAATCGCGGATTCGGAGCGGTCAGCTTCTCCTCAAGCTCATCCTGCGAGGTGATGCGGGGCGAAGGCGATTCCGCGCCGATGACGCCCGCGTTCTTCATCACGCCTTCGATCTGTTTGTCGAGTTCGTCGCGGTCGGTGATGATCAGGATGCGCGCGTCGGGGTCGTGTTCCAGCAGCCATTTGGCGATCAGCACCATCAGGATGCTCTTGCCGCTGCCCTGCGTGTGCCAGATGACGCCGCCTTCGCGCCTGGCGATGCGCTCCTGCGCGGCCTTCACTCCGGCGAACTGATGCGGGCGCGGCACCTTTTTCCCCTTGTCGAAGATGATGAAGTTGCGGATCAGGTCGAGCAGGCGCGACCGCTCGCACATCTCGGCCAGCGGTCGGTCGAGCAATGCGCCGGGCGCGAGCGTGTCCGTGGCCTGCGGCTTCCACTCCACAAAAAACTTCTCCTCCGTGCCCGTCGTGCCGTAGCGCAGCCCCTGCGAATCATTGCCCGCAAAGACGAGTTGCACCGTGCTGAAGAAGCCCTGGTTGAAAATCTCCTCCTGATTCGTGATGAGCTGGCGCACGCCATCGCCTACTTCCACCGAGCCGCGTTTGAGTTCGATCACCGCGACGGCGATGCCGTTCAGGTAAAGCACGATGTCGGGCCGCCGCTGGTAGCCGCCGCGCAGCGTCACCTCTTCGGCGAGGGCGAAATCGTTCTTTTCCGGGTGCGCCCAATCCACCAGATGCACCGTTTCGTGAGCCTGCCCGGCGGCGATTTGCACCGGCACGCCGTACCGCAGCAGTTGATACGTCCGCAGGCTGGTCTGATAGAGCGTGAGGCCGGTCACGTCCGCCGCCGTTTCCAGCTTTTGCAGCGCGGCGGAAATGTGTGCGTCGGAATAGCCGCGCGCTTTCAGGTTCTCGCGCAGCAGGTCGGTTTCGATGTGGCGATTGCCCGCGCGCTGGTGCCAGTCGCCGAGGTAGCGGTAACCAAGGCAATCGGCGCGGGTCTGGTTGGTGAACAGGGCGATGACGCGGTTCTGTGTGAGCCGTTCAGGGCGAGGTTGTTCAGGCATGAGAACCTCCTGCGGCCACGAGCCGCGTCTTGCCGGTGAGCAATTCCTGCATCATGGCCTGCTTGAGGGCGCGGGTCTTTTCGCGCCGCCGTTCCAGCGCAGCGATTTCGGCGTCTATGTCGGAGAACACGGCAACGATGGCGGTTTGTTCGGCAATCGAGGGAAGCGGAATGCTTAAATTTCTAAATGTCCGTGTGGGCTGTGCGATTGCTGGAACCCCAGTATGACCTTTCCCTTCAAGCAATCTCTTTGCTCCTTGCTCAGAGCGGAAATAGAGGACAACCCAAGCTGGATTTACAAGGTCATCAATGAACCGCACACGAAACTGGCTCTGTGAAATCACGTAACGGTCATACGCAGAGTCAACAGGAATATATGAGATTTGACCGAGCGTGCCTCGATGGGTCACAACTATATCGCCCCGACGAGCTACCGCCTTCTTGAGGCTTTTCGCTTTTGCGAAAGAGACGAAGTTTTCAAACGAGTCTTTTAGGCTTTCAGACCCAACATTTGCACCGCTCAAGACAGGAACACCCTCAGATATAAAGTTCGAAACCTTTATATCCGAGCCAAAGGGTCCCATCGAAATTTCGTCAATAATTGATTCGATCTTGGCCACTTCCCAATCGCTGGGGAGCATTCCTAGGTCAGTCTGCCTGAATGTTTGCTCCTTCAAGCCAAAGCCAGCGAGGCGGGTTTGGCCAGTAAGGAGTTGCTGCACATCCCCTATCTTTTTGAGATGTTCGTCTACGCGGGCGGCGAGGGCTTCGACCTCCTCGGTCAGTTGCGACAGCGGTGTGGCGTAGCGTTCGGACAATTGACGGATACGCTCGGTATGATGTACCCCGAATTTCAGACCACGGTTTAAGATGTAAAATCGCTGCTGCCCACCCCGGAGGAACAAATGAAGAAGCAGCGGAAAACCTGGAGCGCTGATCTCAAAGCGAAGATCGCGCTGGAGGCCATCAAAG
>DASRDU010000164.1:0-16882 GCA_035652435.1 Blastocatellia bacterium | reverse complement strand
TATGGAAGGGCCGTCGCTCAACGGATAAAAGGTACGCCGGGGATAACAGGCTGATCCTGCCCAAGAGTTCACATCGACGGCAGGGTTTGGCACCTCGATGTCGGCTCATCGCATCCTGGGGCTGAAGAAGGTCCCAAGGGTTAGGCTGTTCGCCTATTAAAGCGGTACGTGAGCTGGGTTTAAAACGTCGCGAGACAGTTTGGTCCCTATCTGGTGTGGGCGCAGGAGCATTGACGGAATCTGACTTTAGTACGAGAGGACCGGGTTGGACCAGCCTCTAGTGTACCAGTTGTCACGCCAGTGGCACCGCTGGGTAGCTAAGCTGGGCAGGGATAAACGCTGAATGCATCTAAGCGTGAAGCCCGACCGGAGATGAGTGCTCCCTATGAGACTCGTGGAAGACTACCACGTTGATAGGCTGGGTATGTAAGCACAGTAATGTGTTAAGTTGACCAGTACTAATCAGTCCACTGGCTTGACCATAAGATTTGCCCAGAGCAAGTCCAAGCCACAGCATTTGCGCAGACAACAGTTTATCTATTCAGTTTTTGCAAGCCCGATTCCGCGAAGACTCTTTCTCCTTTCTTGCTTCGCCACGAATTCGGGGTGACTGAGTTGATCGGTCAACAAACCCTCGAATCGGGCTTGCATTTCGGGTTTTCCGGTGGTTATGTCGGAGGGGTCACACCCGTTCCCATCCCGAACACGGAAGTTAAGCCCTCTGGAGCCGATGGTACTGCGTGGGCAACTGCGTGGGAGAGTAGGTAGCCGCCGGAATTAATTTCAAAAGGCCGCCTCGACTGAATAAAGTCGAGGCGGCCTTTTGCTTTAAAGGATCCTGTCTCAGCCCACAAATCTGAGATTGATGAATCGCTCTGGAACGTGAAAGTTCGGTTGCCTGGTCATTGTCGGCGAGAGTGCCAGATACTGACGCTCTCCATTCAGTCGGGCAATGCGGAAAATGTTGGCCTGCCAGCAATCACCACGGTTGGGTTTGAGATCGAACGATTCAAATGGGATAGTCATCAGGACACTGTATATTTTCCCCGCCTCATTGGTTTTCCAGGCCGTCTGCATCCCACTCTGCCATTCCCAGTCCTTCAGCATTTTCGTCCGGTCAATCTTCAAATCGCACCACTGACCATTCGGCGCCACTTCGAACTCCTTGTAAACCTGGTTCTCAGGCTCCAGCGGCGAGCGCACGAATGCCTCACAGACGTCCCGCTCCCAGAGCGCATAACGCTCCCTGCCGGAGTCGAAGTCATCTGCCGCCGGGTCATCCATATCGAGTTCTGTGTAGCCGCACTCAAAACCAAAGCATAAGTGACTGTCAGTCCAAACCACCAGTGCGACCGTTTTCAGTTCTGCCGGCACAAGCTCTCCGCGCCAGTTGTAATTGATCTCCAGTCGTCGGGCCTGACGCCAGAAATTATTGTTGAAGTTGGCGCCCTGAGGGATTGATTCAGACTGGTATATTGCAATAATCTCAGGTGCATTCATAAACAGGAGGGGGAATTCAGACTTTCTGTGTTTTGTACGGCCTCAGAAAATTGATAACCACGAAACGTTTTGCCTGCAAACTTCACTATAAAGTGAAGGCCGGAAACACAAAACGCTGGCTTGGTATTCAGTGATGATGACAAAGGCCGCCAGAGAGTAAATCCTGAGGCGGCCTGTCAGCACAAACGGTTTGCAGAGTTCGATGAAAATATGGGCACTACAGGATTCGAACCTGTGACTTCTGCCGTGTGAAGACAGCACTCTACCGCTGAGTTAAGTGCCCGCAAGGATTGATTTGAACAAGATCTCTGGAGCGGTGCAGATACTAGCAAACGGATAATAATTGCGTCAACCGGCACTTCAGCAGTCGCCATTTGTTCTGATGGATTCATTCGCCATCTTTGCCTGAATCACTTTGCTCAGGCAGGCCCGCAGAGCGGCTTTCCATTGCCCGTCCTTCTCAGCTGCGCGGAGGGGAAATCTGCGGGAAGCCAATTCAAACAAATCAGCCGGCATAACCTTAACCCCGGAGGTGTCCCCATGCTGCGCTTCAGATTTGTCTTAACTCTCTCCCTCGTGATCTTCCTCGCAACTCCCATTCACACCTTTGCCATCGCGATGGATGATCTCGATCACATCACTATTGAAGGTGCGGTGACCGATGCGGATGGTCGGATGATCAGCGGCGCACGGGTCGTCGCACGACACTTGTCGACAGGTCAGGAACGTACCGCTGTCAGCGATCAGGGAGGCAGATACCGCCTCACTTCGCTGCCGCCCGGCGATTACGAAGTGCGGGCCGAAAGGGATGGCTTTCAGATCATCCGTTATACAGTCAACGGCGTCGCAGGTTACACTCTCAGCCGCAATTTCACGCTGGAGGCGTCCGCGATCACAGAAAAAATAACAGTTGATTCAGGCAGCGAGCAGAAACTGGTTGATACTTCACGCACTGTGATCGGTGGGACGCTCTCAAAGCGGGAGATTGACGAACTGCCGAATGACAGCCGCAACATTTTCGACCTGATTACGTTATTCTCTGGCGCCTCATTTCCAGCCTTCAGCGAAAACGGTCTGGCCGAAGGTGACACGAAGGATCGCTTTCGTTCGTCACCTGAAGAGGCAGGAATCTTCGCGCTCAACGGCGGACTGCCTTTTTCCAACAACCTGACCATCGAAGGTCTCGACAACAATGACGACCGGGCGGCGCGCGAACGCTTCATTCCGACCGCCGACGCAGTTGATGAATTTCAGGTGATTTCAAATTCATAGCCTTTTCTGCTGCTATCTGACCTTATCTCAGCCTCTCATCGGCAAATAAATACGGGCCTTTTACGCATTCCCCTTCCCTCTCAAACTATCCCGCTATATCATTCCAGTGTGGAAACTCACTGTGGAATCAACAGCCAGCGAAAGGTGATCAGCCGATGAAAACAGCGGGGACGGTCGTCAAATACAAGAAGTGGTTTGAAGCGCGGATCAGCTACACCGACCACGCGACGGGCAGGCGCGTCTACATCCGCCGCAAGCGGAAGACGAAGACCGACGCGCGGCTCACGCTCGACGAGCTAAAGCGCGAGCTGAAGAAGAAGGGCGGCATCGAGCGCCAGTCCGACCGGATGACCTTCGACGAGCTGGCCGTGAAATACGAGCAGGCCAGACTGGTTGCGGCCACGTACCGGGGTGAAAAGAAAGTCGCAGGCCTGCGCGACCTGAAGGCGCCGAAAACGATCCTGAAAATGCTGCGCGGGCATTTCGGCAACAGGCAGGTGAAGGCGATCACTCACGGCGACCTTGAGCGCTTCCGCAATCTCAGATTCAACACCCCGACGAAGTGGGGAGGCGAACGCAGCGTCGCCTCTGTCAACCGCGAAATGGCAATGATGGTTTCCGTCCTCAGATTCGCCGTGCGCAACGGCTGGCTTGAGAAGAGCCCGTTCGATGCCGGCGAATCCCTGATCCGGCCCGCCGACGAAAACAAGCGAGGGCGTGTGATGAGCTACGAGGAGGAGGCGCGGCTGCTCTCGGTCTGCACCGGGCCACTTGAACGCCTGGGCGTGATGATCGTTCTGGCCGTGGATACAGGCATCCGCCGCGGCGAGATGCTCAGGCTCGAATGGCCGGACATAGATTTCGACTCAAGGCTGATTCGCCTGCGTCAGATCACGACGAAAAATAACAAGCCTCGCGAAGCGGCGATGACTGAGCGCGTGATGAAAGAGCTGCGCCGGTGGCGGGAGCAGATGCCCGCCGATGAGCCGCTCGTCTTCGGCCTTCGCTCGAACTTCAACACGCACTGGAGCCTCGCGCTTGAGCGGGCAAACATCGAAGGCCTGCACTGGCACGACATCAGGCACACGTGCGCCACGAGGCTCACTGCCGCCGGCATTCCTATCGCTGAAGCAATGCGGCTGACAGGACACGCGACGACTTCGATGTTATATCGCTACATCAACCCAGGCCCAGACGCGCTGCACCGCGCCGCCGATGCGCTGGAGCAACACCACCGGGAGAACGGCGGGAAGACAATTGAATCATCAATGGTCAACTGACCACAGGTTCGGCCTGCCTCACCGAAGCGTCATGAACTTCGGGACAGTCGCGGTTCCTTGACGCGGTGGGCAGGCCGGAGATTTTCAAGGATGGCCATGAGGAGGCTAATGAGCAAACGGGACGTTAAATCTCAAAAACGACTGCGTCGAATTCAACTGGAAACCCTGCTCGAAAGTTACAAGAGAAAAGAAAAATCCTTTACAGATGTTTTTCCGCCTGAGCAAGAACTGTATCTGGAAAAGATTCCTGACAACCCTATAACACCGGACACCCCTCTCACTTTTACCATCGAAGGCAAAGGCTTTGGACGGCTGGAATGCAGATACACGCCACAGCAGGAAACTGTTGGCAGATTGGCGTCCAACTTCAATCGAATCATTCCAGAAGATCCTTTAGGCATCGTGAAATGTACGGATGGCGCGCTGGGGATCCTGCTACGAAAGATTGCAGTCAATCTTGAGGACGCAATGAATGGCCTGATCAGGGAAACTCTTTACGAAACCATCAGGGAGTTAAATGGGCGTGAAGTCTTCGGAATTATCAAACACAAAGAATGGCGTAAGGAGATTACAGCGTGGCACGCGAAGGCATCGAAGATGCGAATTGACGGGAATTCAGGCCCGCAAATCAATCCGACAGATTTTGTAAAAGCAGTGCAGGCCGGCGCAATCAAAACCAGCGGAAAGATCACGCAGGAAAAACTTGCAGAAGCAATGGGGATTTCAGTTAGGGGGTTACAGGAGCGAGTGAAAAATAACCGGTATACGTGGAAGGCGGTTCTTGATATGTGCGACCTCGCCAAGAACTCTATATCAGGAGATCGGTAAGACGTAGTTGAAAGCTCTGTTTTTCAACTACGTGGCGGGAAGCTGATTCGTGCTGATATAACGTGATTGCTCAAGAGGGCCGGGCTAGTTTGCAGACCTGACCGACCCGTCTTGAGATTCCAACTCAACTTTAATTGAGCGGCAGCCCAACAACGGCAGGCCGCTGGAGGGCTTTCCCTATTATGAGCAAAGAATCTGTAAAAGACAAAATCGAAATTCAGGAGAAGGCGAATTACGACCGGGCGGAAGCCGCTTCCGCATTAGGTCTGTCCCTTCCGACTATAGATCGTCTGATTGCGCGTGAGCGCGAGGTGCCGGGCACCGGAATTCCATTCATCAAGCCATGTCGCCGGACAATTTTCAGGGGCGCTGATTTGCTTTCATTTCTCGAAAAGCACAGACAAGGAGGTGTTGCATGATGCGATCAGTTCGCGATCACCCCCCAAAAAAAGTAATGCCCAGCCGAAGTGGCGACCTCGACCGGGCAAGCTCGGAAACGTTGACGATTAGGCACGCTCAGCATACCACAGCGGAAAAAAACTTCAACCGCCATTCCAGACGCACAGAAGGCGCCAAACTTGAATTGATCGCTTGCGTGCAATGCAGGACACCCGATCCGGAAGAGCCTGAAATTTGCATCGGCCAACCGTTGCCGGTTGCAAGATCCACGCGATGTCCAGCCTGTCGTCGTCGCATCGGAGTTGGCGAGGTTGCAATCGTCGGGCCTCCATATCCGGGAAGGAGGTTCGCGGCGTGACGTACACACAAACTGACATAGCGGCGCGCCTTCAAAACGTCAGGTGCGAAGCGGACGGCAGCGCATCCGCCGATTGTTTTGTCTGCGAAGGCGAAGGCCATCCCGGACACCGCCTGAAATTCTTCATCGGGCCAGACGGCACAATCACAGGCGTGGCCTGCGACAGATACGCCCCTGCCGGAATAGAAATCAACCGCGAACACTGCCGGCCAGTCAGAGACCTTCTCAACCTGTCGCCCGAGCGAAGGCCGGCGCAGGTAACACGCACGCTGTTTGACGGCGATCACCAGATCACACTTGAAGCCGAACACGTCAGCAAACAAACGCAGTTCCTGACCGTCCGCAACGGCTGCGGCGTGCTGTTCAGTAATGAGCTGCGTCTGACGCGAATGGATGAGCGCGCGGCCTTCGTCCGTGACATCCCAGACCTGACGCCGGAAGAGCGGGATACTGTCGGGCACGAACTGATACAGCTGCTCGACGATTTCAGACAAGTCAGAAAAGCCGCGGATGAGGCCCCCGACGAGGACGAAGGCAGGAAGTCGGCGGCGACACAGCTGATTGCAATCGCCTCGGCAGCCGTGCTGTTCCACGACCCTGACGGCGACGGCTACGCCATGCTTGAAATAGCCGGTCACAAGGAAGTCTGGCCATTGAAGTCGAAGGGCTTCAAACGCTGGCTCGCCCGCGAATACTTCACGCAGACAGGGAAAGCCGCCCCGTCTCAGTCAATGGGCGATGCGCTGGGTGTGCTGGAAGGCAAATCAAACTGGGACGGCCCCGAGCGCCAGGTCTTCACCCGCATCGCCGAGAAGGACGGGAAAATATACCTCGACCTCTGCGACGAGCAGTTCCGGGCCGTCGAAATTGACAAGTCCGGCTGGCGCGTTGTCGCCGTCCCTCCGGTGGATTTCAGGCGCAGCAAAGGCCAGCTCGCGTTGCCCGAGCCAGAGCGGGGCGGCAAAGCGACTGACCTGCTCCCTTTCCTGAATATCGCGAAAGAAGACTGGATCCTCATCGCCGCCGACATTGTGGCCTCACTGCGGTGGAGCGGCCCCTTTCCGATCCTCGTACTCAATGGCGGGCAGGGTTCGGCCAAGAGTACGACCGCCCGCGTCGTCATCTCACTGACCGACCCGCACAGCACGCCGCTGCGCTCGGAGCCGCGGGAAGAGCGTGACTTTGTTATCTCGGTGAAGAATCGCTGGAACACGGCGCTCGACAACATGAGCCGTATTCCGCAGTGGCTCAGTGATTCGATGTGCCGCATCTCGACCGGCGGCGGGCTGAGCCTGCGGCAACTCTACAGCGATGATGACGAAGTGCATTTCTCGGTGATGCGGCCCCTGACCCTGACCAGCATCGAAGAGCTGGCGACCAAACCGGACCTGCTCGAAAGGTCGCTCGTCGTCAACCTGCCACGGATCGAAGACACGGCCAGAATGGAAGAGCGTGAATTCTGGCCCGCGTTTGAGAAGGCCCGCCCCCGAATCCTCGGCGCATTCCTCGATGCCGTCAGTTCTGCGCTGCGTAATCTGGATAAAGTAAAACTCCTGAAGAAGCCGCGCATGGCTGATTTTGCGGTCTGGTCAACGGCGGCGGAAGAGGCCCTCGGCGGCGAGACCGGCAGTTTTATGCGGGCCTACCTTCGCAACTGTAGCAAGGCGACTGACATTGCTCTGGAGGCCAGCCCGGTAGCCGAAGCACTGAGCGCGTTCGCGGAATTCAATGCCGTGAATACGCCTTGGGAAGGCACTGCAAAAGAACTGTACGCACGGCTCGAAGAAGGGATTGACGAAGCAGAGCGGCGGCGCCGGAAAGATCAGAAGTGGCCGGCCACTCCGAAGGGACTCTCGGGCGCATTGCGTCAGCTTGAGCCGAGCCTGAGAACCCGCGGAATCATCCTGACCTTCGATCTGCCGAGGACTGACAAGAAGGGAAGCCGAAAGCTCAAAATCGAAAAAACCAGCCAGCCCTCACCTGAACCGGAAAACCCTGCTGAAGACGGCAAAAAGAAAGACCGGGAAAATGCGTCAGAACCGTCAGACCGTCAGAACGAGCCGCAAGCCGTTTGTTCTCAATCTGAATCTTCTGACGCATTTTCTGACGCATCTTCTGACGATCCAGAAGCTGACGCATTTTTCACAGAGTTCGACAGGTTGGCCAGTCAGGCTTCTGACGCATCTTACGAATTTACTGACGATCCACTGACGCATTTTGCTGAAACAACTGTCAGAAAGGAACCTGCTGAGCCAGAAGAGTTTGCGGCTGAAAAATCCGTTTCTGACGGTTCTGACGCATTTTTCCGGGATTTAATATCACTGGAAAACACCGAATTCATCAGCCTTGACACGGAAGTGACCGGCTTCGACCGGAAAGCCGGGGCCGGGTATTCATTCCACACGGCGCGCAGCGTCCGAATGCTTGGGCTGTCGGCTTCGGCTGACGGGAAAGCCGCAGGCTATACAGAAGACCCTGAGACCTGGCAGCGCGTACTGAGCGGGCCGGGGCAACGCTCCATTTTTTTCAATGCTCACTTCGATCTTGCGGTTTTGAAGAGTCAGAACCTGACCCCGCCGGAATCCTGGGAGGATGTGGCCATTGTCCACAGGCTGCTGAATGAAGAAGGGGCGCATGATCTGAAGTCACTTGAGGTCAGTCTTCTCGGACTCCCTGAACGGCCCGGCTATGAACAGTCCTGGCGGGAACGGATGATCAACCCGGACGGGTGGGCTGAGTACGCTGCAATGGATGCGCGCTCTACCTTCCGGCTGTGGCAGCTGCTTGAGCCGCAGTTACGAGATCAGGGACTGCTGAAAATCTATCAGCTGGAAAAACTTCTTCTGCCGGTCGTGATGGAGATGGAAGAGACCGGGATGCTGATTGACGTGAAAGCCCTGCAACAGGCCGAAAAGGAATTCCGCTCTCAACTCGCGAGAATCAAAAGCGACATTTTCAGCCTGACCGGAAACCGATTCAATCTGAGTGCGCATGACAGTCTGGCGAAAATTCTGCAAAAGCAGTTCGGGCTGAAGCTGGAACTGACCACGGAGGGCGGCAAGCCGAGCGTATCGGCGGAAGCTCTTGAGGCGCTGGCCGGTCAGCACCCAATCATCCCGCTGCTGCTCGAACACCGGAGCATTGAGAAACTCGCCCGCGATTTCATAAAAAAACTGCCCGGCCTGACGGACAAGCAGGGACGCATTCACGCGTCCTACAACCCACTCGGCGCAGTCTCCGGGCGCTTCACTGCCAACCATCCGAACACTCAGCAAATGCCCCGCTCCAGTGGCCCGGCACAGGTGCTGCGCAAAGCTTTCATTGCCGCCCCGGGACACAGGCTGGTAGTTGCCGACTGGTCACAGGTCGAACTGCGAATCCTCGCGCACTTCACGGGCGACAATGGATTGTGCGAGGCCTTCGCGCAGGATGCCGATCTGCACAGGCGGGCAGCCGCGAAGATGTTTCACAAATCAGATGAAACGGTCTCACCGCAGGAGCGCACGATAGCCAAGACGATCAATTTCGGCCTGAGCTACGGAATGGGCGCGCCCGGCCTGTTCAAGGGCCTCAACGCCAAAGGCCTGAAAGTGACTATGGGTGAATGCCGCAGTTTCATTCAGGCGTGGAACCGCAGTTATCCGGGGGTGAAGAATTTCTTTGACGAACTGGGGCGCACCGCACGCAGGCAGGGCTACGTCACGACCTTCGCGGGCAGACGACGCAGGATGAATGCCGACGGCAGCAACGAGCTGTCGGTCAAGAATTCGGTCATTCAGGGAACCGGCGCTGACCTGCTCAAACGGTCAATGGTGCGGCTTTATGGGGCGCTGCCGGAAGGCGCGCGGATGATCTGCTGCGTTCACGATGAAATCGTAACTGAATGTCGTGAAGAGCAGGCCGAAGAAGTCAGGGCTTTGATGGTCGAAATAATGCAGTCGGCGCCCGAGGGCTTCACTGTTCCGCTGAAGGTTGATGCAAAGATTGCGGGCAACTGGGGGGAGGCCAAATGAGTTCATTCAACAAAATCACAATCGTCGGCCATCTCGGGCGCGATCCGGAGACGCACTACACGCCGCACGGAACGGCTGTCTGCTCTTTCAGCGTCGCCACGACCGAGCGGCGCAAGGACAAGGGCGGCGAGATAACGGAGCAGACGACTTGGTTTCGGGTGTCGTGCTTCGGCAGGCAGGCCGAGATCGCACAGCAGCGCCTCGCCAAAGGCCGTCAGGTTTATCTCGAAGGCCGTCTCAGGCTCGAAGAGTTCACCGACCGAGAGGGCCGGCAGCGCAGCAGTCTGGAAGTGACGGCGGGTGACCTGCAATTCATCGGCGGCAGGTCGGGAGAGACTTCAACCGACGAACTGCCGTTTGACCGCGGCGCCGCGAAGAGAGTCCTGAACCATCCGGCGACGGCGGTACAGGCATCGCTGATCAGTGAGGATGACATTCCTTTTTAAGGTGACCGGATGAACTGCAAAGCCAAGGGCTCACGCAACGAACACAGGTCAATGCGGATTCTCGAAGCCGCCGGCTACGCCTGCACGCGCGCCGCGGCATCCCTGGGCGTCTTTGACATCGTTGGCGTCAGTTCGGCTGATGTCGTACTCGTCCAGGTGAAATCGAATGAGTGGCCGCGCAGCGTGGAGATGGAGGCAATCAAACTTTTCCAGTGTCCGCCGAATGCCAGAAAACTGATCCACCGCTGGCGCGACCGCAGGCAGACGCCGGACGTGAAGGAGGTCAATTGAAATGAATAACAAACAGGGAGGTCTGAGCAAATCTATGAACGAACACACCGCAGCACGCATCAACGAGCGGATTGAACAGCTGACGTCAGCCCCCGACCCGCTGACCGGAATACTCGCCCGTGCGATGGAACCGCTCGAATTTGAAGACCGGCTGCGGCGCCGGCTTGAAGGAATTCGCGAGCCACTGCCCCCGGCGGTCCTGGCGATGTATGAGCGCGCGATGGGCCCGCCTGACACGGCCCTTGAGTCGCGGATCATCCGGCGTCTGGCCGAGCTGGGGATGGAGGTGTGCCATGCCGGTCGTTGATGTCGCGACATTGCAGCTCGACATTGACTCCGCGCCCCTGCTCACCGGCCAGCGGCAGGCGAGCGACGCGCTGCAGAAACTGACCAAAGAGTTTGAGTCAACCGAAAAACAAAGCGGCGCGGTGTTCACTGCGTTGACGCAGGTCAGGATCGGCTTAAGCCAATTGAGCAGGGGCGATGTTGGTGGGCTTCCGAATTTGGCAAAGGCGGCGCAAATTTTCCGCGGCGAAACTGACCACTCAAAAACTGCCGTCAAGGCGCTCGACGCCAGCTTGAAGATCCTCGGCGACACCACGACCACGGGCAGTCAGCTGTTCACTCAGTTCAAGCAGTCGCTCAATGACGCCTTCACCGGCAACTCAAAATCGGCGCAGCAGCTGCGGCAGGATTTCGAGGCGCTGGGCATTGATCTGGTGAAGGCCGCGGCCAGCCCGGAACGGGCTTTCCTCGGTTTGTTGCAGACGCTCGGGCGGACGAAGACCGGCACCTTGGACGCGGCGCGCGGCGTGGCGATCCTTCAGGGCAACACCGCCGAAGTCGAAGGCGCGGCCATCGCCGCCGGGCGCTCGCTCAACCTGATGGGGGCCGGGATGTCGGGGGCCGCGGTCGCAGGCCTCGGCCTGGCCGCCGCGCTGGCCGGGGGCGTGGTCGTCGCGCTCGTCGCCACAGCCGCCGCGGTGAAAACAACGGTCGCGCTCGCTGAAAAGATGGTCGAGACGGCGCGCCTCGTCGGCACCGACTCCGCTGACGATTTCGCCGAATTCAGAAAGCAGGTCGAGAGCGCGGGCTTCACGGTCACGAAACTTGACCGCGCTCTGTCGGGCGATCTCGTCAAAGCCGCCGACCAGGTGAAAGGGGCGACGGAGGGGTTGTTCATTGACCTGATCCGCACATCAGGCCCGAGCCTCGCCGAACTGCTGCGCTCGGTCGCACAGTTGCTCAAAGACATCGAGCCGCTGACCATCGTTGTGGGGAATGCGCTGACCCGCGCCTTCGATGGGGCGAAGGCGGTTGTTGACGAATTCCACAACAGCCTGAAGCTGTTGAGTGATTTTCTGGTGAATCCAATTGTCGCCACGATTCGCGTGGCGATCATCGCCGGCGCCGCGTCATTCCCCCGCGCCACGACGGGCCTGCTCGCTCAGGGCCCTGTCGGATTCGTGACGGGGCTCGTCGGCGATCTCCTGACCCCGACCGGGAAGGAGCCCCCGGCAGACCTGAAGCCGCCCCCGTTTTCGGGCAAGGGCAAGTCGGGGCATTCAGACGCCGACGCGCTCCGCCGGGCGCAGACCGAAGAGGCCGAGCGCGCCGCGAAGCGTGAATACGATGCCGTCAAAGCCGGTCTGGATAATCAGGAGAAGCTGGTCGAGCAGTTTTACGACAAGGGCAAGGTCTTTCTTGATGACTACTACGACGCGCGCATTGAGATCATCCGCAAGCGGCAGGACGCCGAAGACCTGTTGCTCACTCAGAAAGCCGCCGCGCTCGCCGCTGATCTCGCGAATGCCACGAAGGAAAGCGAGAAGGTGAAGATCGGCACGAAGCTCGCCGACGTGACGGCTGAATTCAATCTCGGCAATAAGAAGACTGAGTTTGAGGTCGCCGCGCTCAATCAGGAAAGAGTGGCGCGGAAGACCGCCGACAACGCCGCGGCTAATGACGCGCTCGACCGGGCGATCAAACAGATACTGGCCGATTATGACGAAGCCAGCGGCCTCACGCTGCCACAGGCCGAAGCGGAACTCAGGAAGCAGGAGCAGACCCTCAAAGACCTGATCGAAGCCACCGGGCAGACGACGGATGCCTTCGGCGGGCTCTTTGACAAGCTGAAAAAGACGAGCGAGATCAGACAGGCCCGCGCCGCATACGAGGACTTCACGAAGCGCGTCACCGACCTTGACCGGGAAATTGAGATCCTCACCAAAGGTCCGCTGAGTGACAACGAGCGCAGCTTCTACCGATTCCAGAAGTCGGCACTCGAAGCGGCCACCGCGCTCGGCTACACCGCGGAGCAGACGGAGAAGCTGATTCAGAAAATGAAGCAGCTGAAAGGCGCCCAGGACGCCGACCAGTTGCGGCAGGGCGTGAGGGAGGCTTTCAAAACCGGAATCGAGTCCGCGCTGAAGGGCGACTTCAAAGGCGCGCTCTCGGGCTTCGCCAATGCGCTGGCCGACATCCTGCGCAAGCGGATCGCTGAGAGCGTGGCTGACGCGCTTGAAAAAGCCGTGATCGGGCCGCTCGCCGGCATCCTCGGCAAAATACTCGGCATCGGCAAAGGTCAGGGCGGCGCGGCGGCTGACCCGGCTGTAGCGGCCACGGAGACTCTCACGGGCGCCGTGATTGACGGCGACGCCGCGACCGTTGAGGCGATTTCACAGCAGACCGATTTGCTCAAAGGCCCGCTCGATGACACGGCGGAGTCTACGCGGCAGATGCTCTCGCAGCTGGAAGAGATTGCGAATTGTTCCTGCGAGAGCGCGTCATTGCAGGAATCAGCGTCAGGCGGCGGCGTTCTCAAATCCATTCTCAACATCGCCGGCACTGCAATAGGCTCGATCTTCTCGGGCGGTCTGAGCTTCGGCAAGAGCCAGGGCGAGTTTGGCAGCGGCTATTCCGGCGCGCCCGCGGGCGGCTACTACACGGGGGCGCACGGCGTGCCGCTCAGGATCAAGGATTTCGCGAGCCCCGGCTTTCTGTCGCCGGGTGAGTTCGGGCGCGCCGACCCGAACGAACTGTTCTACGCGCCCCCGGGCGGCGGCGTGCAGTTCTACGGCAAACAATCGGCGAATAAGCAGGCCGGCACTGGCGGCGCGCCGATCTACGTGACTGTCAATATCAATGGCGTGCAGGACTTCGGCGGCTTCAAACGCTCGGAAGATCAGATTCTGTCTTCAATCGGCGCCGGAATCAGCCGCGCCACTCAGAGGAATGGCTGATCAATCACGGCAACAAAACAACTGAAAGGGAGACTCACGAATGAAGCGAAACGGCAAGGCGAAGAGAAGACCCCGGGCGATCCCGTCAGGCCCCGTTGACCTGTCGCTGCTCGAACGGGCCGAAGACGGCGAGTGGCTGACGGTCACGGACCCGAGGCTGCCGGCCCCGATCCAACTCAGGGTGACGGGCGCGAATTCGGCGCGGTTCAAGAACGCGCTCGCGAGGGTGCAATTCCGCGCGATGCGCCAGAAAGAGCAGGTCTCGGAAGACGACGCGCAGGACCTGCTCAGGGAGGCCGTCGCCGAATGCGTCACGGCGTGGAAGGTGGACGACCGGACGCCCCTGCTGATGAACGGGCAGGCGTGGCCCTGCACACAGGCCAACGTCCTGAAGCTTTTTACGATGTCCTTCGACATTTACGCCGGCGTGCAGCGGTACATCAACGAACTGGCCGCGGCAGACGGCCAGGGGGATCAGGAGACGATTGAAAAAAAGTCCGCGAGTGGGCCGAGTGGCGCTTCCGCCTCGCCTTCGGAGGGACAGACGGCGGAGACGCGCTCGGCAGCATCCTGAGATTTATTGCCAAAGGCCAGCCGCTGCGCCCTGAGCATCAGCCGCCCGAGAATCCGCCCGCGGCGGTCGCGGCGATTTACCAGCTGCACTGCGAGATCAGGGCGGGGATTGACGGCTGGGCGGTCGGCTTCGCGGGCGCAGTGCCGAGGCCGATCACGTGGCTCGACCTGCTGGCCTGGCAGGCCGTCACGGGCCGGGAACTGGATGAGTGGGTTATCAGTCAGCTGAGAGTCTTTGACCGGGCGTTGATCGGCGCGCACGCCCGGCGGTCCCGGGAGATAACAGAGCAGAGGAATGGCTAAAGAAAGGAACAACCAATGCAAACAGCAATAGCTACAGGGGGCGCCATCGCGCAGGCCCGCGCCGCCGTCGAAGAAGCACAACAACAGATCACCGCGGCCCAGCTGCGTCAGGAACAATGCGAGAGCGAGCGCCGGCAGATCGTCGCGCGGATCAACAGCCCTGCGCCGGATTGCACGGTCGAAGAGATGGAACGCCTGATCGTGCGTGAGATGGCGCTGGCAAAGCTCTCGGCTTCGGTCGTGTGTGCAGCAGAGCGACGGTTGCACGAGGCCGAAGGATTTTTGCAGACCTGTTTTGAGAACCGGGAGCAGGTCATCAAGCGGATCGCCCGGCTGACTGAACAACTCAACCCGCGCGGCCAGCTGCACGGCGACGTTCGCGCCACGGAACAACGCCTGGTGATTGCACGGCCCACAGATGAAGCGGGCGCTCTGCTCCTTGAGAGACGTTTGCAAGGGGCGCAGCAGCGGCTGGCCGAAGTGGAATCGGAACTCAGCCGGGCGCGGGATGAACTCGCCGCACTCGGCGACTGATCGAAACCTGATAACCAAAACAAAGGGAGAGCATATGGAGGAGGACGAGCTGATGAAAATGCGGACGATGCGACGCAAAATGAAGGTGCGCTATTTGCAACAGCGCGCGGAAGCAGTCAGGCAGCAGGAATTCAACCCGGAAAGCTGGGTCAAATCCATTGCGAAGATGACGGACGGCGAACGCCTTGCGGCGGTGTGTGCGCTCAGTGAGGAACAGAGCATCATGCTCCACTGCTACGCGTCCGACATGCGTGAATTGGCCAGCGCATCGTGTCTCAAGCGTGCCGTCTTCAACCGCCTGCCGAAGGGTGTGAAGATGCTTTTCATCAATAAGGGCGGGATCATTTATGACGGCCCGCCGAAGCCCTGAAGCAAAAACGATAGCGGAGCGTAATGCCAAGAGTTTGTACAGTTTGCAGCCATCCGGAGCGCGGAGCGATTGACGCGGTGCTGGTCGCCGGCGAGCCGTATCGAAGCATAGCGAAGCGTTTCGGAGCATCGGAGCAGGCGATGTTTCGCCACAAGGCTGACCACATCCCCACCATTCTCGCACAGGCACAGGACGCAGCGGAGATGGCGCACGGCGACAGCGTCCTCGATGAGTTGAGACGTTGCGCCGAGCGCCTGCACCTGCTCTTTGATGCCTGTGACGCCTGGCTGCGCGATGCCGATGACCCGCAGAGGTATGACATCGGCCCGCGCTCCGAAGAGGTCACCGTCACTTATACCGTGACCGCCGGCGAGGGGAAGTTTGTCAGAAAGAAGGCGAAGCTCTCAGAACTGCTCGCCCGCGTGGACGGCACCTTTGAAGTTGACCGCGCTGAAACGAAGTATGCTGACCCGCGTGACTTGGTGCTGAAGACTTACGACCGCATCCAGAACCAGCTCGAACTGGTGGCGAAGCTGATCGGCGAACTCAACGACCAGCCGCAGGTCAATATCCTGATTGCGCCCGAATGGCTCACCGTCAGGGCCGCGCTGCTGGGCGCGCTGACACCATTCCCTGAAGCACGCAGGGCCGTGGCTGAGCGTCTGCTGCGGATGGAGGGGGGCAATGGGCATCGCGGCTGATCTGGCACTGACGCTCGACCCGGCACTGCTCGCGATCCGCTCGGGGCTCGCGCCCGACAAGTGGCAGGCCGACCTGCTCAGGTCCGACGCGAAGCAGATGATCCTGCTCTGCTCGCGCCAGTCGGGCAAATCCACCACGACCAGTTTCCTCGCCCTGCATCAGGCGATCTACCGGCCCGGCTCGCTCGTCCTGCTGCTCGCGCCCGCCCTCAGGCAGTCGCAGGAACTCTTCCGCAAACTGAAAGCGGCATACAACACGATCAGCGACACGGCGCCCCTGACCGAAGAGAGCGCCCTGCGGCTCGAATTCTCGAACGGGTCGCGCATCATCTGCCTGCCCGGCAAGGAAGCCACGATCAGGGGCTTCAGCGGCGTCTCATTGCTGGTGGTGGATGAAGCATCGCGCGTGGAAGATGCGCTCTATGCTTCCATCAGGCCGATGCTCGCGGTGAGCGGCGGGCGGATCATCCTGCTCAGTACGCCTTTCGGAAAGCGCGGCTTCTTCTTTGAGGAGTGGCAGAATGGCGGCGATGCCTGGCATCGCGCGAAGGTCACGGCAGAGCAGTGCCCTCGCATCAGCCGTGAATTTCTGGAGCAGGAGAAACGCTCAATCGGCGACTGGTGGTTCCGCCAGGAGTATCTTTGTGAGTTCGTTGATTCGATTGATCAGGTCTTCAGTACCGAAGACATCATGCGGGCGCTCGATCCTGAATTGAAACCGCTGTTCTGATGAAGGGGGAAGACAATGTCCACAGACCATGGGCCGCGCTAT
>DASRDU010000163.1:0-2011 GCA_035652435.1 Blastocatellia bacterium | reverse complement strand
ATCAGGCGCTAGATCCGGGGACAAGAAGGCTCGGATGAAAGCGGGCGTTTTTAGTCGCACCTTCAGGGAACCACGACGCCGTGGTTTAGTTAGCCGTCTTTGAGACGGCACTGCCTATCAAGCCCCCGGCCTCGCCGGGGGGGTCTGACTATAGCCGTCATCCCCGGCGCCCCAATCCGGTCGGCGGGTGTCCGCTGACGGCAGCGCTCGCGGCAATCGGCGGGAAATGGAAGCTGATCATCATCTACTGGCTGGCCGAGTCGCCGAAACATTTCGCGGCTCTTCGACAGGTCATGCCCGGTATCTCGCAGAAGGTTCTCACGCAGCAACTCCGCGAGCTGGTGAACGACGGGATCGTGCATCGCCAGCCGAAGGGCGCGATCCCGGCTCCTGTCGAGTATTCGCTGACCGATTATGGTCATGCATTATTGCCTCTGGTGGAGGACATTCGACGCTGGGGCAGTACTCATCTGGAGCGCTTGACCTCTCAGGTGGGTGCGCCTATAAGTGATCCGAAATCATCATAAGCCAACATCGCCGTGGGCGGCCTGACAGGGGATGAACCAGACTCGCAATAAGCGGGCCTCTGATCAATCACGCTGGTTATCACCGGCGTCAGGCTGCCAGCCGGGATCAGACAACGTTGATGGAGGACGGGAAATGGAAAATATCTCTCAGCCTTTCTCTCTCCTGCTGGTTCGGGCAGTTCTGCTGCTGTTGCTGACGCTTCAGGCGGCCACCGCTATGGCTCAAAGTGAAGCCACGCCGCCTCCTTTTCCTCCGCCCGGCAAACTGGTTGATGTCGGCGGGTGGCGACTGCACCTCAATTGCACCGGCGAGGGCCGCGCCTCGCAGCCGACCGTCATCCTCGAAGCGGGCAGTGGTGATTTCTCCGTGGAATGGAGCCTCGTCCAGCCGGGCGTCGCCAGGTTTGCGCGCGTCTGCTCATATGACCGGGCGGGCGATGGGTGGAGCGACCTCGGCCCGCACCCGCGCACCATGCATCAGCTCGTCTATGAGCTGCACACTCTGCTCGACAAAGCTGGTGTGAAACCGCCTCTGGTGCTGGTGGGCCATTCCTACGGCGGCTGGCTGGTGCGTCTGTATGCCTCGACGTACACGGCGGAGGTCGTCGGGATGGTGTTCGTCGAGCCTGGCGCCGATAATCCGTGGCGCATGATGCCGGATGGCAAGCTTGTCAGGTCGGCAGACCTCGCGACCGGCCGGCCTGTTCCCGCGGTGAAAACATCAAACCCGCTGAGGGTGAGTGATATTCCGCCGTCAGCGCTCAGTCAGATGAAAGCGGGCCTGGCTGAAGCCAGCCTTCGTGCGAACGAACCACCGCGCGACAAGTTGCCGCTCGATGCGAGGCGCATGCGCACGTGGGCGCTGGGGCAGCTGGGGCACGTTGCCGCTGCCGTCAATCCGTTCGAACACGAAGAACTCGCGGGCTTGCGGGCTGAGCGGGCGAAGAGCAAATACCCGCTCGGCGATATGCCGCTTGTCGTCCTGACCCGGGGGATCTCGGAAGAAGGTGGCCCCGACAGCAAGGCTCTCGAAGAAGAACACAGGCGGGATCATACTGCGGTCGCGGCGATGTCGCGCAACGGGAAACTGGTCGTCGCCACCCACAGCGGCCATCACGTCCAGCTCGATGAACCCGAACTCGTGATCAGGGCGATTCGCGAGGTGCTGGAAGCTGTGCGGAAGTGAAGGTCTGTTTGCAAGCCATCCCTGCCGGCATGACTAAGCGATGCAGGCGAGCGCAAAAAGCGCGCCGCGTGATCGCTTTCGTCAGGTCACAAAGCCGAGTTAAGCCAAAAACAGCAGTATCCAATCAAAATGAGGGGAGATGAAATCACTGTTATTATTAAGCACCCAAGCATAAATTTTGAGATAAAATGAGCGGGCTATGAAAAGACCCACGAAGTTCGTCGAGCCGCTCACCAAAGCACAACGTCAGCAACTCAAGGAGGTCATGAAGTCTGATGTGCCGTCGCGCCGTCGAATG
>DASRDU010000162.1:0-72032 GCA_035652435.1 Blastocatellia bacterium | reverse complement strand
TGTCGCTGTCATCACGGTGGACCTGACCCTGGGCAACACGCGGGTGATGTCGCGGCGCAGCGACGCCAGGATCACGGCGGGCAGCAAGGTCGAGTACGTCGCCTCGGGGCAGGAAGCCGCCATCGGCACTCAGAACCCGGGGCAGGGGACTCGCTGCACGCGTCTCAGCGCTGTTGGCGCAGCCGGAGCCGGCGGAGCGGGGCTGAGCGGTGGCGCACTGGCCGCGCTGATCATTGCCGGCGTCGGCGGTGCGGTGGCAGGGATTGTCGCCGCTACGCAGGCGGACAGCGTTTCGCCCGGTCAGATTTTTGTCAGCAACTTCACCCCGTAGTCCAGAGATTGATTGATTCGGATGGCCGTCCCCTCGAAGAGGACGGTCACGTTATTTGCGGTTACAGGCTTCAATCAGCGACCGCATCCTTTACGCGTTCCCAGAGTCCCATAAAGTTCCGGCAGGTTCAGACAAAGCTGAACCGTTACAGAGTCCACTGTACGACCTGCCTGTTCGGGATGCTCGAGAGCTTTGATCCTGTTACTCCTGCCCCTGTTCACTGACAGTTTTGGTCTGCGATTTTAAGCTGAATAATCCGCTCGCGAGAGCCGCCGTCTTTCTCTGTTTGCTCGCCGGATGCGGGTGCCTCCTCCTTTTCGTCGCCTTTCATTTCGTCACCAGATCGCTGACCGACCTGCGTGTCCCCGCGAATCGTGAGGCGCTCGAACTGGCCGCCGCGTACTTCCCCGGCTCGCCGCGCATCAATGCCCGGCTGGGCGAGGCGGAACTGAACCTGGTGGAGGACCGCGAGGCGGCGCTCGCCCAGGCTGATTCCCATCTCGCCCGCGCCATCATCGAATCCCCGTTCGAATACAATTTCCGCCTGCTGCAGGCTTCGGTCAGGGAGGCGCGCGGTGATCGCGCCGGGGCCGAGCAGTCTTTGCGCACGGCCGTCGCGCTGGCGCCCGGGCACACGGATACACACTGGCGGCTGGCGAATCTGCTGGTCCGGGCCGGGAAAGCGGATCAGGCAATTGAGGAGTTTCGGATCGCCACCGCCAGCCGTCCACTGTTGCTACCCGGCGCGTTTGAACTGGTCTGGAATGTTTCGCGCGGCAGCGTTGAGAAAGTCAGCGCGCTGGTGGGAAAAGAAGCCCTCCCCCAACTCGCGCTGGCCCACTTCCTGCTCAGAAAATCGAAGGCCGATGAGGCGGTGAGTCTTTTCAGTCGTACAGAGCCGAAGGCGCGCCTCGCCTCTCCTGACGCGGCCACGCTGAGCGCCGCATTCATCAGCGCCCTGATTGAAGCGGGCCGGGGCGGCGTCGCGCAGAAGATCTGGCTGGAGACGCTCGGGTTTAATTCCGACGAGTGGCATCTGCTCCTGTGCGACGGCAGCTTTGAGGACGAAATCCCCGCGTGGTTCGATCAGTTCGCGTGGCACCTCGGCCGCAGCGAATATGCCCGAATCGGGGTCAGCCAGTCCGATGATGTCGCCACACGGGAAGCCCGGACAGGCAACAAATCATTGCGCATTGATTTTGCCGGGCGCGATACCACAAAGCTGAGTGGAGAGATTACGCACCTGATCCCGGTCGAACCTGGGGCGCAATATCATCTGGAGTGTTACGCCAGAACACAGAAGCTCGAAACTCCCGAAGGCCCGCGTGTGGCCGTGCTGAACGGCTCAGAATCAGTTGCCGAGTCAGCGCCTGTGGCCGCCGGGTCGCACGACTGGCAGCGGGTCGAATTTGATTTCACCGCGCCGGTCAATGCCCGTTCGCTGCAGGTGAGCATCCGGCGCATCCCGAAATTCTCTTACGACGATCCGTCGCGCGGCACGGTCTGGTTCGATGATTTCAAGGTTTATCCGCGAGGAGGAGCTGGTGGCGGCAAAACTCGGTAAACGTCTGGATCAGACAATCGCCATCGGTCTGGTGATCGCCGTCGTCTTTACCGCGCTGGCTCACGGCGCGGTCGAGCCATGGTCGGAGGCGGTCTTTGAACTGCTGATCGTCACTCTGCTGCTGCTGTGGGGCGTGAAGACCTTTGCCGACAGGCGACTGACTATTCACATCCCGACCGTTGCCTGGCCGATGCTGGGGCTCGTGCTGCTGGGGCTCGCTCAGAGCGTGGCCATCAACACTCCGGGGCAGAGGCTCAGCCTTTCGATGGATACGGAAGCGACGCGGCTGGTCGTGCTGCTCCTGTTCTGCCTCGTCATTGCGTGCGTCATCGCTGCCAGCTTCCTGGCGGGCCGCGAGCGGTTGAATACGCTGGTGAACTTTCTGGTGATTTACGGTCTCGGGCTCGCCGTCTTCGGACTGATCCAGCATTTTTCCTGGAACGGGAAGCTTTACTGGGTGCGCCCGATCACGGTGCTGGCTTCTTCGCCATTCGGCCCGTTCGTCAATCACAATCACTTCGCCGGTTATATGGAGATGCTCGTGCCCATCCCCGTCGCCCTGATCGTGGCCGGCGCGGTGCGGGCCGAAGCGCGGTTATTTTACGGATTCGCCGCCGCCATGATGGGCGTTGCCACCGTCGTCTCGCTTTCGCGCGGCGGCATCGTCAGCCTGCTGGCCGGAATGCTCTTCATCCTGGTGATGAGCTTCAGGCTCAGATCGCGATCAAAAGAGAGGGATCGCGACGTCGGCGCGGCGCGCAACCTGACGAGCGTTGCCGCCGTGGGGGTAATCATCGCGGTGATTCTGGCCGGAGTCTTCTGGATCGGGGTTGACCCGGTCATTGACCGCGTCACCAAAGGTCAGCCGGCGGGGGCGGGTACGCAGGCCGAGAGCTTCCATTCCAGCCGCGGCTGGATCTGGCGAGACACTTTAAGAATGATCAGCGCCCACCCGGTGTCGGGCGTGGGCATCGGTGCTTACCAGACGGTTTATCCGAATTACAGCCGGGCTGACGGAACGCTCATTGTGGATAAGGCGCATAACGATTATCTGCACCTGCTGGCCGAAGGCGGGATCATCGGCGGCGTGCTGGCTTTATGGTTTGCCTTCGTCATCTTCCGCGCCGTCGCGCGCGGGTTACGGTCACGCGATCCGCTGATGGCCGCCGTCGCGCTCGGCAGCGGCGCGGGCATCTTCGCGATGCTGGTTCACAGTCTGTTCGACTTCAATCTTCAGCTCCCGTCGAATTCATTGCTGTTTCTGCTGCTGGCGGCGACGGCATCCCAGGTCAGCTTTGCTGCCGAGACTGCCCGCGAATCGGTCCGGGCAACTGACGCGGCGGTGGGAGTCCGCTCCGGCGCGGCTGATCTGGCAACAGGAGTATCGTCATGAAAAATTCAACTCTGAGGGCGCAATCTGAAATGCCGGGATCTTCCCGCGCGCGCGCCGGATTGCCGGCACTGCTGGTGATCCTGACGCAGTTTGTGGTGACCGGCGCTTACGCGCAGGAGGGCCGCCCGGAACAGACCGGCAAGGTTTCCGGGTCTTCAACTGCGTCCCCTGTTTTAGTGGCCTCACCCGAAGAAGATTATCGGATGGGGCCGGGTGATGTGATTGAAGTCACCATCGAAGACGCGCCGGAACTTTCGACGGGCAGCAAGCGGATCAATGCCAACGGCACTTTCCTGATGGGTTACCTCGGTCGGATCCGCGCGCAGGGGAAAACGCCCGAAGAACTGGAGAAGATAATCGCAGACGGGTTGCGCGGGCGTTACCTGAAAAATCCGCAGGTCAAGGTGGCCGTCAGGCAGTACAACAGCCGTTCGTTCTTTATTCAGGGCGCGGTGCGCATTCCCGGCGTTTACCAGATCGAAGGCAAACCGACGCTGCTGAAACTGATCACCATCGCCGGCGGGTTGCACGACAATCACGGGTCAATGGCCTTCATCATCCGCGAGTCAAAGGATAAGGCGCAGGGCGGCGATCAGGTTGATGAGGCCGGTAACACCCCGGCAACGGATAAAACTTCTGCGGAAAAGAAAGAGGCAGATTCAGGCGCTTCATCCTCACGCCCCCGCACCATCAATGAGGCCGAGGAAAAAACGACTCAGACGGCCTCTGCCGAGGCAACTGAAGGCGCAAAGTATGAGCTGATCAAAGCCAGCATCAGCGGTCTGCTGGCGGGCAATTTCTCGCAGAACGTGATCGTCGAACCCGGGGACATCGTCCACATCCCGATTCAGGATGTGTTCTACGTCGCCGGAGAGGTCCGCGCGCCGGGCGAGTTCAAGCTCAAGACCGGAACCACATTGCGTCAGGCCATGTCGCTCGCACAGGGGACGAAGGTCACGGCCGCGCAGAACCGCGGAGTCATCGTCCGCGAAGATCCGGCCACCGGCAAGCGCCAGGAGATCAAGGTTGACATCGGCGCCGTGATGGACGGCAAGCAGGAGGACGTTGTGATTGCAGCCAATGACGTGATTATCGTCCCCAACAGCCGGTCCAAGACTGTCGGCAGTGCGCTGCTGTCGGCTTTCGGGATCAGCGCCGCACAGCGCGGGACCTATATCGTCAGATGATCTGGCCGGCCCCTGCACCACTGCCGAAACAGACTCACGTCATGATTTAGCCCCACCCGTGGCAGACCGGAGAAACCCATATGGCAAACGAAAAATTCGATATTGACAGGTTGTCGCCCGCCGAGCAGGAAGCGCTGGTCCGCACCGTCTCGAAAGGGCTCAGCTCGTCCGAAGGGTACGGTTACGGCCACGGTCAGGGCGCCGAAGAAAATACGATTCATCTGCGCGACCTCTGGCGCACGGTTCGCAAGCACCGCTGGATGATCGTGGTGCTGGCCCTGATCGTGACGACCATTGTGACGGTCGAAGCCTTCCGCACGAAAACCATCTATCAGTCTTCTGCCACCGTTGAGATCGGCAAGGATTCCGCGACGACGCTGATCAAGTCCGGAGATTTTCTGCTCCAGTCTGACGACTCCGACAGCATCAAGACCAAGATGCTCTTCATCAAGAGCCGCCCGGTGCTGGAAGACGTCGTCGTCAATCTCCGGCTTGATGAGAACAAACAGTTTCTCGACGTGACGGAAAGAAAGTCGGTCATCGAAGCCGTCCAGACCATCGCCAGCAGGCTGAGCCCCGGCGAGAGCCAGGTAATCGCGCCGCTCAAGGCCGCGACCGAGACGGAGAGCAGGTCGGAGATCAATCTGGCACGCACGCCGGAAGAGAAGGCCCGGCTGACTCCTTACGTCAAAATCCTCGGGAGCAACATCGCGGTCGAGCAGATCCCCGACACCCGGGCGCTGGTGATCTCCTTCTCCCACACCGACCCGGCGCTGGCGGCCACCGTGGCTAATGGCGTTGCCGACGCTTTCATCCAACGCGCCTACTTGAACAAGACCGAAAACTTCACGCGGACTTCCGACTGGCTCAACGAATCCACGCGCAGGCTGGAAACTCAGATGCAGAAGGCCGAGCAGGAACTGGCCAATTACACCCGCGCCAATAACATCTTTTCGACCGAAGGCAAATCCTCGTTGACCACCGACAAACTGGTCGGGCTTCACACCGACCTGATGAAGGCCGAGACGGATCGCATCATCAAGCAGTCTCTCTACGAGGAGGTCCGGCAGGGCCGCGTCGCCCAGTTGCCCGAAGCCTTCTCCGACGTGAAGACGGTTGAACTGCAGAAGAAACTCAGTGAACTGAGTGTCGCCGTCTCTCAGATGAACGTCAAATACGGGCCGGAAAACCCGAAGGTGGTCGAGACCCAGCAGCAGATCAGGGCCCTGCAGGAGCAGATCGCCCTGAGCCGAAAGAACCTTGAAGACAAACTCTACGCCGATTACCAGCGCGCCGTCCGCGACGAAGCCTCACTGAGTGCCTCAGTGGAGCGCGCCAAGGGCGAAGCCGTCCGCGAGAATCAGGCCAACGTCAAATTCAACATCCTCAAGCAGGGCGTGCAGACCGCGACCGCCCTCTATACCGACTTCCTGCAGAAGACCAATCAGGCCAAAGTTCAGGAGATTGAGCAGCACAAAAATGTGAGGATCATCGAGCCGGCGCAGCTGACGACCACTCCCTCCGGCCCGAAACGACTGCGCGCCATCCTGATCGGCCTCTTCCTGAGTCTGGCCTCCGGGATCGGTCTGGCCTTCTTTATGGAATATCTGGACAACACGGTCAAGTCGGTCGATGACGTCACCCGCTACACGCAACTGCCCACGCTGGCCATCATCCCGGTGATCGCCGCCGCCGGTTCGCGCATGCTGTCAGGTCGCAAAAGCAGTGTGGCGATCAATTCAGGCAGTGCGGACAAGTCAACTCTGGTGACCCGGCTTAAGCCGGGCCAAGTGATGGTCAATGACACCCGCTCGGCTGCGGCTGAAGCTTACCGCGTGCTGCGCACTTCACTGCTGCTGTCTTCGGCCGGGCGCCCGCCCCAGAAAGTCCTGATCACGAGCGCCCAGCCCGGCGAAGGCAAGACCACGACCATCGTCAATACGGCCATCTCGCTGGCGCAGCTGGGTTCGTCAGTCCTGATCATTGACTGCGACCTGAGGAAGCCGTCGGCGCACAAAGTCTTCGGCGTCAACTTCACGCACGGCCTGTCAACTTACCTTTCGCGCGAAGTCCCGATTGCCGACCTGATCCACGAAACGCACATCCCGAACCTCTCGCTGCTGCCCTGCGGCCCGATCCCGCCCAACCCGGCAGAATTGCTCAGCTCGGAGCGGATGAAGAACATGCTCCGCCTGCTCTCTGAGCATTACGACCACATCCTGATTGACTCGCCGCCGCTAATCAACGTCGCCGACCCGGTTGTCCTGTCCACGCTCGTGGACGGCGTAATTATGGTGATCCAGGGCGGCAAGGCGACCCGCGACGCCGTGCGCCGCGCGCGCGGCGAACTCGCCGGGGTCGGCGCCAAGGTCTTCGGGGTGGTACTCAACAACCTCGACCTGCGGAAAGAGGGTTACAGCGATTACTACTATTACTACTACAACAACTACTCCTACGGCCACAAAGCGGACAAGGGGGCAGAGGTGTAGCAGGCAGGAATCCACGCCGGCCCCGGCATCAATACCAAAGTCACAATCGAAAACAGAGGTAATAAAAGTATGTCAGCTTCCTGGCTAGCCGGAAAATCGGTGCTGATTACCGGGGCTTCAGGGACTGTCGGGAGCGGTCTGCTCCGGGCGATCCTCGAGACCCGGCCGAAAGTCGTGCGCGCGCTGGATCACCACGAACACGGCCTGTTCGAACTCCGACAGCAGGTCGGCGAGGATGACAAAGTCCGCTGGCTGCTCGGCGACATTCGCGACGGCGGCCGGTTGCGCCGCGCGATGGAAGGGATTGACGTGGTCTTCCACGCCGCCGCGCTCAAGCACGTTTCGATTGGCGAGTACAACCCCTTCGAGGTCGTCCAGACCAACCTTTACGGATTGCAGAATATCGTGCAGGCCGCGCTCGATACGAACGTCGAGCGCGTGATCTTCACTTCGAGCGACAAGGCGGTCAACCCGACCAACGCGATGGGCGCTTCCAAGCTGATGGGCGAGCGGCTGATTCTGGCCGCACAAGGGATGGCCGGGACAAGCAGGACGCGGTTCGCCTCAGTCCGATTCGGAAACATCATCGGTTCGAACGGCTCCGTGACGACCATCTTTCGTAGCCAGATCAGCCAGGGCGGGCCGGTCACCCTGACGGACAGAAGGATGACCCGCTTCGTCATGGGCTTGGATCAGGCCGTGCGTCTGGTGTTGCGCGCCGCCGAGATGGCCGTGGGCGGGGAACTCTTCGTGCTGAAGATGCCCACGCTGCGCATCGAAGAGCTGGCCGAAGTCATGATCAACCGGCTCGCCCCTGCCTATGGCTACCTGCCGGGGGCAATTAAAGTTAAGGAAATCGGCGCTCGGACGGGCGAGAAGCTCTATGAAGAGCTGCTGATGGAAGCGGAAGTGCCACGGGCTTGCGAGAACGACGAGTACATCGTTTACGTCGGCGAGGAGATGGAGACGAGCGATTGCCCGTACCTTCGGGAGATGCGCCCGGTCTCGACGGTTTACCACTCGGATTACGTCCCGCATATGACGAAGCCGCAGATTGAAGAGTTTCTTGAAACCATCGGTTTTCTGGAACAGCGAAAAGCAGCGGAGGTGAATTCGTGAGGGCACTGGTTACCGGCGGCGCGGGCTTCATCGGCCGCTGGGTCGTGAAGCGGTTGTTGCAGGACGGGCATGAGGTGCTGGCGCTCGACGACCTGTCCAATGGCCGGCGCGAGAATCTGGCCGAGTTTGAAGGCGCGCGCGGATTCCTGGGGCTGGTCGAAGGTGATCTGAAGGATCGCGCGCTGCTCGCAACGCTGTTCGCCGAAACCACGTGGGACAGGGTCTACCACCTCGGCGCGTCAATCCACGTGCAGCGTTCGATTGATGAACCGGAAACGACCTTCCGCAACGACGTGGATGGCACATTCTCCATTCTCGAAGCCTGCCGCGAACAGTATTTCCGCTTGAATGGTCTCGACGTTGCCGACCGGCGCTTTCATCTGGAAGAAGTGAAGAGTCAGCTCCGCGACCTGCGCCCGCGTCTGGTCGTGATGTCCACCTGCATGGTTTATTCACGCGCCGCAGGTGACCTTGGGATTACCGAAGAGCATCCGGTGTGTCCGGCCTCTCCCTACGCGGCCAGCAAGATCGCCGCCGACAATCTGGCGCTGTCGTACTTCTACTCCTACCGGATGCCGGTGACGGTGGTTCGCCCATTCAATACCTATGGGCCGTTCCAGAAATCGAACCTTGAGGGCGGCGTAGTTTCGATCTTCCTGAAACGCGACATCGGGTGCGAGCCGTTGCTGGTCAAAGGCGATGGCCGGCAGACGCGCGACCTGCTGTTTGTCGAAGACTGCGCCGAATTCGTTGTGCGCACGGCTGAGAGTTCTGAAGCGGCGGGCGAAGTGATCAACGCCGGCACGGGGCGCGATATTCAGATTCGCGATCTGGCGGCGCTGGCGGCGACTGAAGGTAACATGGTCGAATTCGTCGTCCACGATCACCCGCAGGCCGAGATTCCGAAGCTGCTCTGCAATCCGGGCAAGGCGAGGATATTACTGGGTTGGAAGCCGGCGACTTCGCTGGAAGCAGGGCTGGCGAAAACCCGTGACTGGCTGATCAATAACCGCTGGGCCTGGTAACGGGCCCTGAAAGGGAATAGAAGGATGCTTTCCGAGGAACAGAAGAGGCAATTTGAGAGAGACGGTTATATTCTCGTCCCCGGCATTCTGAATCACGATCAGGTCAGCCGGCTTCGATCATTCTTCCGCCCGGAGTTTGACCGCCCCGCTGAAAAGCGCGGGATCGGCGACACCGACAAGGTCCTGATGGACATTTACAGCCGCTACCCGGAAAGCCGCTGGCTGCTTTTCCATGAGCCTGCGCTCTCGGTGGTAGGGTCACTGCTCGGCGATGATTTTCTGGTGCTGCGTGAATCGGCCGTTCACTTGAACATGTTCGTGGACTGGCACAAGGACACGAGCGCTCAGGAGAAATCCGGCCATACCTTTCAGTGGGAAGACGATTACCAGATGGTCGAGGTCGGATATTACCTGCAGGACAACACCGAAGAATACGGCGGCGGTCTGGATGTCGTTCCCGGCTCGCACCGTTCGCCGGATACGTTTTACAGCCAGTATGATTACAGCGCGCCGGTGAAAGGGCAGGCGACTGGTCAGAAGATGATGAGCCTGACGAGTACCGTCTTCGATAAGATTCGCTACAGGATAGGCGTGGGGACTGAAGAGAGCGTGAAAGATTTCGTCTCGATCCCGAACAAGGCGGGCGATCTGCTGATCTTCGATTTCCGCATCACCCACCGTGCCACCAGAGCCAGACGTAAGATTGACGCTGCGCACGAGAAGATGGCAATCTTCACCGCCTGCAGCCGGAATAACAGGCATGCCAAAGCCTACAGCGATTTCATCACTCAGCGCCCGACTTACACCTACCTTCAGAACTTCTCTTATCCGCCGGACTTCCTGAGTGAAGCTGCCAGCAGGAAAGTTAATCTGTACTGAGTGCGAAGTAATCCGCAAAGGAACACGACTGAATTCACAAAGATGTCCGCTAAACCTCCTCAAACCTTCGGAACAGCCCCGGTCAGCGAGCCGGCGGGGAGATCAATGACTTCTCCCACTTTGCCCTATGGCCGCCAGTGGCTGGATGAAGAAGACCTCGCCGCCGTCGTTGAAGTCCTGCGTGGCGACTGGATGACACAGGGGCCGACGGTCGCGGCGTTCGAGAAAGCACTGGCTGAATACTGCGGCGCGCGCTATGCCGTCGCGGTCAGCAACGGGACGGCGGCACTGCACCTGTCGTGTCTGGCTGCGGATGTCGGAGCGGGCGATGTCGGAATCACGAGTCCGATTACTTTCGTTGCCTCGGCTAACTGTGTGGCTTACTGCGGTGGCACGCCCGCCTTCGCCGATGTTGATGCGGCTACAGTGACTCTTGACCCGGCGGCGCTCGAAGCGGCCTGCGAACGCCAAGGTCCGAAGGTAATCATCCCGGTTGATTTCAGCGGATTGCCGGCTGACCTGCCCGCGATTCGCCGGATCGCGCAGAAGTATGGCGCGACGGTGATCGAGGACGCGGCGCATTCGCTGGGCGCGACTTACGATTACGAGGGCCGCGAATACAGAGCCGCTTCGTGCGCACACGCGGACATGGCGATCCTTTCCTTCCACCCGGTCAAGCACATCACGACCGGCGAAGGCGGCGCGATTCTGACCAACGACCCGGGACTTTATCAGCGGCTGCTCGACCTGCGGACTCACGGGATCACCAAAGACGCGAACCGGCTGACGCGCCATGACGGCCCCTGGTATCACGAGCAGCATCAGTTGGGCTTCAATTACCGGATCACCGATTTCCAGTGCGCGCTCGGAATCTCGCAGCTGCGCCGGCTGGATTCATTCGTGCGCCGCCGCCGCGAACTCGTGGAGCTTTACCGGCAGCAGATAACAGACCTGTCCGACCGCGTGACGCTGCTTACCGACGTGCCGGAGCGGCGCTCCTCTTATCACCTGCTGGTCGCGCGATTCAAAGGCGGCGCGGCGGTTCGCCTGCGGGTATTCGATTATCTGGCAGGCGCAAATATTCGCGCTCAGGTTCACTACATTCCGGTCCACACGCAGCCCTGGTATCGGAAGCAGTTCGGTTACAGGGAAGGACAATTCCCGCGGGCCGAAGCTTATTACGCCGGCTGCCTCAGCCTGCCCCTGTTCCCGGCCATGTCGGACGGCGATGTCGAGCGCGTCGTCGCCACATTGCGTTCGGCCCTGGCCGCATAGATTGGGACGAATGAAGGTCGTTGTAATCATCCAGGCGCGAATGGGTTCGACCCGGCTGCCTGGCAAAATTCTGAAGGACGTGGCCGGAAGGCCGATGCTGGCGCAGCAACTCCGCCGCCTGCAGCAGTGCCCGCTGGTTGATGCGATCGTGATTGCGACAACCACCAGCGACGCCGACACGCCGGTCGTCGAGCTGGCGCGGCGTGAGGGAGTGGCGTGGTTCCGGGGCAGCGAGCAGGATGTGTTGTCGCGATTCGTCGGGGCGGCAGAGCAGGCGAAGGCCGAAGTGATTGTCCGGTCTACGGCAGACTGCCCGCTCATTGACCCGCGGATCACCGGCCAGGTCATTACGGAACTGATGGAACATGCGGCTGAGTGCGATTACGCCAGCAACGTGCAACAGCGCACTTACCCGCGCGGGCTCGATACTGAAGCTTTCTTTATGGACACGCTGATGCGTATGGACCGGCTGGGCGAATCGGCCGCCGCGCGTGAACACGTCACGATTGTGCCGCGCGCCGAGCGCCCGGAATTATTCCTCTGCCGTGATGTCGTTGACGTTGACGATAACTCCGACCTGCGGTGGACGGTGGATACGCCGGAAGATTTACAGATGGTTCGCGCGCTGTACGAATTACTCGGCTTGGGAGAACGGATAGTCCCTTACCGCGAAATGATCTCTTACGTACGCACGCATCCCGAGATCGTGCGCCTGAATCAGGGGATCGAAACCTGGTCGCCTGCCCGATGAATCAACTGCTCATTCGCGCCGATGCCGACAGCCGGATAGGAACAGGGCACCTGATGCGCACGCTGGCTCTGGCTCAGGCGTGGCAGTCAGCGGGCGGCAGCGCGACCTTCCTGAGCCGTTGCGAGAGCGACAGCCTGCGCGAGCGAATCGAGTCAGCAGGTTCTGGTTTTATCCAGCTGCATTCATCTCACCCGGACAGTGCTGACCTGGAGGCAACACTGACAACTGTACGGCGATTTATGAGCGCCACCAGATCGGCGGATGATCACTGGCTGGTGCTTGATGGTTATCACTTTGATTCCGGCTATCAGCAGGCAGTCCGGGCGACCGGCTGTCATTTGATGGTGATGGATGACAATGCACACCTGCCGCATTATCACGCTGACGTACTGCTGAATCAGAATCTCAACGCAGACCGGCTGAATTACAACTGCAACCCCGGCGCCAGATTATTGCTCGGCCCCGATTACGTTCTGCTGCGGCCTGAGTTCACATCCCGGCGAGACCCCCGGCGTGAGCTTGTCGCGCGCGCGCGCAATGTGCTGGTGACGATGGGCGGCAGCGACCCAGATAACGTCACGCTGCGAATCATGCAGACATTGCGGAAAGTCCGCGCGCAGGGATTGAACGTTCGGATCATCGTCGGCCCGGCCAATCCTCATCGCGCAAGTCTCGAAGAAGCCCTCAGGAATTCTCAGGGCGGCTTTGAATTACTTTCGCCGGTGGCTGATATGTCGGCGTTGATGGCTTGGGCCGATGTGGCGATTTCCGCCGCCGGGAGCAGTTGCTGGGAACTGGCGCTCCTTGGCGTCCCGATGGTGCTGTTGATCATCGCCGAAAATCAGCGCGCGATTGGTACTGGAATAGCGGAACGGGGCGCGGCATTGCTGCTCGGTGATGCGGCAAATCTCGATGCCGGCGGGCTGGCCCGGACGCTGGAAGAATTGATTGACGATTTGCCGCGCCGCCAGTCGCTCGCCGACCGCGCGCGGGCAATTGTTGACGGGCGCGGAGCCGAGCGGGTCGTCGCAGTGATGATGGGGCACACAGCGATGAGGCGGAAAGAAGCGGGAATATGAACACGGCAACCGGCACCGATCAACTGACCATCCGGGAGGCCCGCCCTGAGGATGCAAGGCTGCTCTGGGAGTGGGCGAACGACCCGTCGGTCAGGTCGAATTCCTTCAACCAGGAACCCATTCCTTGGGAATCACACCTGCGCTGGTATGAGAAGCGGCTCGCTTCGCCCGGCACGCGGTTCTGGCTGCTGGAAGTGAATAGCGTCCCGGCAGGCCAGATTCGCTATGACCGCGATGATGAAGGCCACAGCGCAGAGATCAGCTTTTCACTGGCCGGAGAGTTTCGCGGCAAAGGCTTGGGGACACGGATTATTACTCTGACGCTGGGGCCTGCCGTTACCGAACTTGGCGTCGAAGAGATTGTCGCCGTCGTGCTTGACGGCAATATCCCGTCATCCAAAGCCTTCCGAAGCGCGGGCTTCGGAGCGCCGGAAGTATCTAGCCGGAATGGTATCGGGTGTTACCGCTTCATCTGGCGTCCGGCCGGAAAAACCGAGGCGCAGATAGCAGGGTGAGCGCATGAGTTATCCCCGAGAGCGTGTCATTGAAATTCAGGGTCGGCGCATCGGCACGGGCTGCCCGGCGTATCTGATCGCGGAAATGTCGGCCAATCACGGCCAGGACTTCGACCAGGCCGTTGAAATCCTGAAGGCTGCCAAAGCTGCTGGCGCTGACGCGATCAAGCTACAGACTTACACAGCGGATACTCTGACGATTGATTGCGACACTCCACCGTTTCAGATTCACGGCGGGCTGTGGGACGGGCGCAACCTGTATGAGCTGTACCAGGAAGCCTACACGCCTTGGGAGTGGCAGCCGAAGCTGAAGCAGCTGGCTGATGAAATGGGCATGGCGCTCTTCTCAAGCCCGTTCGATGACTCCGCCGTTGATTTCCTCGAAGAGCTGAAGGTTCCGGCCTACAAGATCGCTTCCTTCGAGATGGTTGATACGGGTCTGCTCCGGCGAGTGGCGCGCACCGGCAAGCCGATCATTATGTCCACGGGCATGGCGACGCTGACGGAGATTGAGGAAGCGGTGACCACATTGCGCGAGGCGGGGGCAAAAGAGATCGCGCTGCTGAAATGCACGAGCGCTTACCCGGCCCCGCCTGAATCCATCAACCTCAGAACGATTCCGCACCTAGCGGAAGCCTTCAACGTGCCTGCCGGATTATCAGATCACACGCTCGGCATCGCCGTCCCGGTCGGCGCCGTAGCTTTAGGGGCTTGCATCATCGAGAAGCATTTCACCCTGTCGCGGGAATTGCCGGGGCCGGACAGCGCGTTCTCGCTGGAGCCGCAGGAATTCAAGGCCATGGTTGATGCGGTCAGGGCGACGGAGAAGGCGCTGGGCGCGGTCAATTACGGCATCACCGGGAAAGAGGTCGCGAACCGGATCTTCCGCCGCTCGCTGTTCGTTGTGAGAGACATCAAAGCCGGAGAAAAATTTACTTCAGAAAACGTGCGCTCGATCAGACCGGGTCACGGATTGCACCCGAGACACCTGACCGAAGTGATCGGTCGCCGCGCAAGCTGTGACATCGCGCGCGGCACTCCTCTTGCTTGGGAACACCTCTCTGCGGTGCGTTCGGTGGCGACAGAGGTGTAACCTCCAACTGTGGGGCGAAAAAGTATGATCGCAGTAATTGATTACGGGATGGGCAATCTGCGTTCGGTGATCAACGCCTTCGCGGCGCTCGATTGTCCGGCGTTCATTGCCCGGCAGCCGGCGGATTTGACCGACGCTCACAAGATCATTCTGCCGGGGGTCGGGGCTTTCGGCGACGGGATGGCCAATCTGAGGGCCGCCGACTGGGTCGGGGCACTCGATCACGAAGTCAGGCAGCGGGGAAAATTGTTCCTGGGCATCTGCCTTGGCATGCAGTTCCTGGCGACGGTCGGGAATGAACTGGGGACGCACGAAGGGCTGGGCTGGGTATCCGGTGTGGCTGACCGCATCCCAGCCGATGATCCCGCCATCCGCATCCCGCACATCGGCTGGAATGACGTGACCTTCACTAAGACTGACGGCCTGTACGCGGGCTTGGGCAATTCGCAGGCGTTCTATTTCGTCCACAGCTTCGTCCTGAATCCTGAAGCCAGGGAGGTCGTCAGCGGCGTCTGTTCATACGGCGTGGATTTCGCCGCAAGCCTAGAAGCAGACAATATCTATGCAGTGCAATTCCACCCTGAAAAAAGTCAGCGGGCTGGTCTGGCCGTGCTGAAAAACTTCGCGCTGATGGGAGGCGGAGTGAATGCTTAAGAAGCGGTTGATCCCCGTACTGCTGTTGCGCGGCGGGCTGCTGGTGCGCAGCGAGTTATTCAAAATCCACCAGATCATCGGCAACCCGATTCACGAGGTCGAGCGGTTCAATGAGTGGAATGTGGATGAACTGGTCTATCTGGACATCACTGGGGATGAGTCTTACGACCTGCGCCGCGAGGATCACCGGATCAAAGGTCTGGATGACCCGCTCGCGATTCTCGATGCGGTCAGCAAAACCTGCTTCATGCCACTGACGTGGGGCGGGCGCATCCGCAGCGTCGAAGCAATGCGCGAACGCTTTAGTCGCGGGGCGGACAAGATCACTCTGAATACCGCCGCCATTCAGACGCCCGAACTGATTACCGCCGGGGCCAAATCCTTCGGCAGCCAAGCGATGGTCATCAGCATTGATGTCCTGCGCCACGAAGACGGAAGAACGGAAGTTTTCACTGAGGGCGGAAAGACTCCGACCGGCAAAACTCCGGTGGAGTGGGCGAAGGAGGTTGAGGATCGCGGCGCCGGCGAAATCCTGCTGCAAAGCATTGACCGTGACGGCACCGGACGAGGCTATGACCTCGACCTGATTCATGCCGTCGCCTCAGCGACCAGCGTCCCGGTGATTGCCTGCAGCGGCGTCGGGCGCTTCGAGCATTACGCCGACGGCATTCGCGCCGGGGCTTCGGCCGTGGCCGCGGCGAACATCTGGCACTTCAAGGAACTGACCGACCGCGCCGGCAAGCGGGCCATGTCCAAATCAGGTATTGAAGTACGTTTGTAATAACCGTGAGGAGTTAACGAGAGGATAAGGATGAAATACTGCAGTCGCTGTGTTTATCCGGGTGTTTCCGCGACCCCGCTGACCTTCGATGATAACGGCCTCTGTTCCGGCTGTCGCGTCGCGGATCAGAAGGTCAATATCAACTGGGCCGAGCGGTGGGAGTGGTTGAAGGAACTGGCGAACGAATACCGTTCGACCGGTACCTACGACATCCTCATCCCGGTGAGCGGCGGCAAGGACAGCTACTACCAGACGCACGTCGCAGTGCATGAACTCGGACTCAAGCCGCTGCTCGTCACCTATCACGGCAACAACTACCTGCCCGAAGGCGAATACAACCTGTTCAGGATGCGAGAGGTCTTCGACTGTGACCACATCATCGTCCGGCCGGGCGTGGACGCACTGATCAAAATGAACCGGATCGGGTTCAAGCTTCAGGGCGACATGAACTGGCACGCGCACTGCGGCATCTTCACCACGCCGATTCAGGTGGCTGTGCGGTACAAGGTTCCGCTGATGATGTGGGGTGAGCATGGATTTATGGATCTCGGCGGGATGTATTCCTACAACGACTTCGTCGAATTCACGGCGAAGTACCGGAAGGAACACGCGCTGCGCGGGTACGACTGGTACGACTTCACTGACGAGGGGCTGGAAAAACTCGGGCGGCCTGAACTGAAGGAAGGGCTGACTGACAAAGACCTGCTGTGGGCGCAATACCCGTCCGACGAAGAGATTGACGAAGTCGGAGTGCGGGGCATCTACCTCAGCAATTTCGTTGACTGGGATGCCAACAAGCACGTCAAGCTGGTGATGGAGAAATACGACTGGCGCCCGGCGCAACAGCCTTTCGAGCGCACCTACCGGATGATGTCCAACCTGGACGATATGCACGAGAATGGCATTCACGACTACCTGAAGTTCATCAAGCTCGGTTACGGGCGCGGTTCCGATCATTCATGCAAGGACATCCGTGCCGGTCTGATGACCCGCGAGCAGGGAATCGAGATGGTGCGCAAATACGATCACGTCAAGCCGCAGCGCGACCTGCAACGCTGGTTGAAGTACGTGGACATGACTGAAGAAGAGTTCGATTACGTTTGCGACACTTTCCGCGACCGGCGGGTCTGGCGCATCGAAGACGGCCAGTGGGTCAAGGACAACATCTGGGGCGAGCCGTCAGCTTACGGCTTGGTTCACTTTGCCGGAACGAAGGGAGACGCGACGACCGCATGACCTCACAGGCTGCCTTTAAGGAAACCGAGATTCGCCCTGACCAATTCAAGCAGGGCGCGGCCGAACGCTATGCCGCCGACGTTCGCCGGTTGCTGGAACACAAATCAGAATTCGTTTCAGTACCTTGTCCGGCCTGCGGTGCGATTGAAAGCACCGAGGCGTTCCGCAAGTTCGAATTGAATTACGTGGTTTGCAGCAGTTGCGAAACGATGTACATCAGCCCCAGACCAACGCCCGAGATTCTGGAGCTTTACTATGCCACCTCGGAAAATTACGAGTACTGGAACAAGTACATCTTCCCGACTTCCGAAGCGACACGCCGTGAGAAAATCTTTCGCCCTCGCGCGACTCGTCTTGTGGAAATCTGTCAGCGGCACGGCGTGCGGACTGAAAGTCTGCTCGAAGTCGGAGCCGGGTTCGGCATCTTCTGTGAAGAGATCCTGAAGCTGAACGTCTTCAAGCGAGTCGTGGCCGTCGAACCTACACCCGACTTGGCCGCCACTTGTCGCAATCGCGGGCTGGAGGTCATCAACAAGCCGATTGAGCAGGTGGAACTGGAAGATGCGGGCTTCGATGTTGTCGCGAGCTTTGAAGTGCTGGAACACCTTTTCTCCCCGGCTGATTTTGTGCGGCAATGCGGCCGCTGCCTGCGACCGGGCGGCCTGCTGATTCTCACATGCCCGAATGGCAAAGGCTTCGACGTTGCAACCCTGAAAGCGTTGTCTGACGCTATAGACACAGAGCATCTCAACTACTTTCACCCTGAGTCGCTGTCCCGTCTGGTTGCCTCGAACGGCTTCGAGGTGCTGGAAGTGCTGACGCCTGGCAGGCTGGATGCCGAACTGGTTCGCCAGCGCGCGCTGAGCGGGGAGTTTGACGTGTCTGATCAGCCATTCCTCCGGCGGGTTCTGGTTGAGGAGTGGGACAGGCTGGGTGACAGCTTCCAGCAGTTTTTAGCCGACCACGGGCTTTCTTCTCATATGTGGCTGGTTGCCCGCAAGCAGCAGAATTCGGTTCAGACGACCTGACTATGACGAAAGCAGTGGAGCATCAGTTGGTTCGTGTCTTTCGCGCGGAGACGCCGTCTGATGTGATCTGTGCGTGTCTGGTCGCGAACACTCTACCGGCGGGAGATGACGTGCTGGTCGTCTGCGCGGATTCCTCTCATGGGCAAACACAGGAATACTTGGATTGCCTGAGCGTGCTGGCGAAGATGCACAACTGGAAAGCCACTGTTGATGTCAGCGGACTTTCCCTAGGTCAGTTCGAACATCCTGCCAAGACCATCAAAGGAAAGTGGTACGGGTTGCAACACACCCTGTCTGTCATGAGCGAACTGAGGTACAGGCTGGCGGTGGCATTGAATATCCCGCCTGACGATGACAGGCTGAAGGAAAGGCTGGACGGCCGGGTAGACGAGTTATACCTGGCTTACCTGCTGCATCCTGATGCTCATTCCTTCTGCAAAATCTTCCCCGGCGCGCGGAAAATTTATTACCCGCATACCTTCGACAGTCTGATGCAGTGTGAGGTGGGTGATTATGCACCGGTGTGTGACCCTGCGCTGGCGAGTAAATTATCCCCGCACAAGCTGGCGCTGGATTGGGTGAAGGAGATTCTGTTCGGAGAGGATTCGGTGCCGCTGCGTCATCTGCGGATAGATGGCGCTTATACCTTCAAAGCTTCCATGCCTTGGGCCGCCGAACAACACTGCCTGAGCAAAGTGATTTCCCGGCAGACTATGTCTGATCTGTTCCACAGCCTGCCCGCTCCGGCCCAGGGATACTATCAAGGACTTGCTTCAGACTGCGGGCCTGATGTGGGGGTCTTGTTGCTGGCCCCTGAAGATCGAGCTTATGAAGAAGAAGCAGAAGGTTACCTGCTGCTGGCCGGACACCTTGTCAATGACGGCGCGCGCTCGATTCTGGTCAAGCCTCATTCCAGAAATGGCGCGAAATGGCTGAGCCGGATACTGGATGAATTGGGCCGGCGGCTGTCGGATGTTAAGTTAGTTGTAGCCCGCGAACATTATTTCTATCCGGTGGAGGTTATTCTTTCTCCCTTCAGACTGACCGCCTGTGCCGGGATGGGTTCCACGTCCCTGTCTACCTTGCGGAAGATTTACGGCGTGCGTTCATATTGCCCCGAAGGGATGCTGTTGAAAGCTTATGCCGATGACCCGATCAGGCTCGGGTTCCTCACCCGATGGATTGCGGAATGTTCCGGCGATTATATCGCTGTGTAGAGGCGGAAGTAATAACCAACCCCCCGGAGAGTATTTAAAGTGCAGGTAACCATTAACCGGCAGCCGATGATGACGCAGGCGCTGATCAGCTCCGGCGTCTTTCGCCCCGCCCCGCTCAGAATTCTGGACGGAGGCGCGCGGCACGGCGCCGAATCACAGTGGGATGTTTATGGCAGGCAGGCCGAAATCATCGCGTTCGAGCCCGATGCCGAAGAGTGCAAAAGACTGAACGAAACTACTGCCAGCCAGACCGGCCCGAGAGTGACTTATTACCCGGTCGCGCTCGGACGGGAGAAAAAAATGGCGGCACTGCACGTCGCCAACTTCCCGGATTCCAGTTCATTGCTCCCGACCAATCACGTGTTAATGGATCGGTTCGCAATGGTTGATTACCTGACTCAGGTCCGCACCGTGATGGTGGAGACGACCGACATAGACTCCTTTGTGGATGAAAGCCGGGTGGGGCATCTGGATTTCATGAAGCTCGATGTGGAAGGGGCCGAACTCGCCACCCTGGAGGGAGCAGGGAAGGCTCTGAATGATTCGTTGCTGGGCCTCATTGTCGAAGTCTGGTTCCAGCCTGAACACGTCGGCAGACCGCTGTTCGCCCACATTGATGAATACCTGCGCGGGTTTGGTTATACGCTCTTCGACATTCGTGATCTGATGCGGTGGCGCAGGAAAACCCAGTGCGGCAGCGAGTATCAGCAGTGGGTGGGGCGCGGGCAATTGATGTATGCCAATGCCCTCTACCTGCGTGACATTCCGGGCGCGATGATTGCCGGGGAGTATCAGATCAGTGATCGCTCGCGGATGCAGCTCCTCAAACTCGCCAGCGTGGCGGAGCTTTTCGGGTACAACGACTTCGCGCTTGAGGTGCTGAAATACGGCCATCATTTCGGAGTGCTGAAGAAAGAAGAAGTCGAGAGTCTCTCCGCCCTGCTGGCTGAAAAGCCGCCTACTCCGGCGGTCAGGCTGGTTTCGCATCTGAGGGCCGGACTGCGGCGGGTCGTACCGCGGACAATCCGGACTCGGATCAGGTCAATCATTCAAAGTTCGTCGTGAACCCCACTCCTGCCGCAGGAAATGCCAGTGTGATAATTCCCGATGATAACTATATGTCTGGCACACCAAGATGTGGATTTGAGAATCATCCTGACCCAGCCAAAGCAGATTCGGGCTCAATCCTGAATCCATATCTTGGTGTACCGCCGATATAGGGCGGATCAGGCAACAGATGCTGAGCAAGTTTGCCGGTAAATCGTTTTTGTATACGCTGGGCGCAGTCGTGACGCGCGGGGTCGCGTTCTTCCTGCTGCCGCTTTACACGCTGTATCTCAGCCCGGCTGATTACGGGGTACTCTCGCTGTCGGCGACCTTCACGACTGTTCTCGGGATGTTGCTGGCCTTTTCACTGGAGAGTGCCGTCATTCTTTTTTACTTTCAGCTTGAGGCTCAGGAGTACCGGAATTTTCTGAGGACGATCTGGCTGTATCTGTCGCTGGCCCCGCTGCTCGGAGTCGGCGTGCTGTTACTATTGGGGCCGCTCGTCTCGCCATCTCTCTTTCCCTCGGTTCCTTGGAATCCTTACCTCTGGCTGGCGGTGTGGATCGCGTACACAAACATTCTGACTACGATCCCACTCGCGCTGCTGCGCGCGCAGCAGCGGGCGGCTGAGTATGTCTGCTTCACACTGGCGATGTTCGCCGTCACAACCGGCCTGACCATCTACTTTGTAGTGCTGCGTGGAGAAGGAGCGCGGGGCAGTTTGCAGGGCCAGTTGCTGAGCGGGATAGTCATGGCGGCGATCTCTTACTGGATTGTCGTGCGCTATTGCCTGCCGGGAGGAGGGACATGGTTCTATCACAGGCATCTGGGATCGGCGCTACGCTTCTGTCTGCCTTTTATGCCACACATCCTCTGTATCTGGGTACTCAATCTCTCGGACCGGTGGATTCTTGGTCATTATGTCGCGCTGGGTGAAGTGGGGATTTACAACCTCAGCTATACGATGGGCTCTGTCCTTGGAGTGCTGGGCTGGGGACTGATTTGCGCTTATGAACCGCTCTACTATCAGAGCCACAAGGATTCATCACTGCGCGCGCAACTGCCGCGCATGCTGACCGGTTATATGCTGGTGATGACTTGGGTGACGCTGGCTTTGAGCCTGCTGGCACTGGAAGCCCTGAAGCTGGTCGCACAGCCCGCTTTTTTCGGCGCGGCGAAACTCGTCCCCTGGATCGCCGTCGGGTTCTGGTGCTTTGCTGGACTCTATCCCGTCGCGATGCTGGCGGTTGAATATCACCGTCGCACTAAATGGAACGTCTTCATCAGCGGCCCGGCGGCGCTGGTGAATGTCGGATTGAACTGGCTGCTGATCCCGCGTTACGGAGTGCTGGCTGCGGCGCTGACGACACTGGCCGGGTTCGCGGTGATGACCGCCCTGGCACTCCGCTTCTCGCACACCCTCGAACGGCTCGCGATGCCTTGGGCGGCCCTCGCGCAGATGGTCGTGGTTGCGGCGCTGGCATACCTGATTGGAACTACCTGGTTATCGCTGCCCGATCCCGGGCTGGCGATCCTGGCCAAAGGGGCGCTTTTACTGCTGGCAGGGGTAAGCATGGCTTACCTGGGCGGGTTCCGACTGGATAATATGCGCAGCCTGCTGAGTGTCAGGCGCATTCAGGAAGCCATCAGATGATCGGCCCCGTCTGTTGACCGTAAATACAAAAAACGAGATGAAGAGCTTGATGGAAAAACAGACTGGCGGTTCAGGCGAGGCAGCGTATCCACTGGTCAGCATAGTTATCCCGACCTATAAAAGGCCGGATGCGCTGGCAGAGACATTACAGAATCTGCTGAAGCTCGATTACCCCACTGACCGGTTCGAAGTCATCGTCGTTGATGACGGGTCGGGGGATGAGACCCCGCAGGTGGCTGCCCGGATGCAGCCGGCGTTTTCGACTCTGACCTGTCACAGCCAGAGTAATGCGGGAGCGGCCAGAGCGCGTAACGAGGGGGCGAAGATTGCAGGCGGTGAGGTTCTGATTTTTCTGGACGACGATATGATCGTACCGCCTTCTTTGATCAGGCAGCATCTGGAAGCTCTGGATCACTTCGGCGACTGCATGGTGTGTGGTTATCGGGAATTTGCTCCACGCCTGGCTGCGATCCTGAACCAGTCACCCTTTGGCCGTTTCCGACTTGAGGTGGAGCCGCGACAGGAAGGGTGGGATCTGGAGAAGAAGGTCACCGATTCGCTGGTAGAAAATTGCGTCGAGCATAAGGACGGCGGCATCACGGCCAACAACCTCGCCGTGCGCCGCGAAGACTTCCTGCGGCTTGGCGGGTTCGATGAAGAGTTTCCTTTCGCAGGTTATGAAGATCAGGAACTGGCGCACCGCGCGCGGATGGCTGGGTTCCGCTGCCTGATCAACTACGGGTTGAAGGCATGGAATAATGATCGCCGGCTGACGCTGCGTCAGTTCTGCGAGCGCCAGCGGCGGGGCGCGATCACCGCCGCGCTGATCGCACTGAAGTACCGCGACCTGTGGATGCAGCGTCCGCTGCTGCGGGAGAATTGCCCGATTCAGTCTGACGACTCGCTCAGGTTGATTGCCAAAAAGCTGGCTAAAACGGTGCTGGCCTCACCGGCGGGGCTGGCCGTGTTGTATGGCGTCGTGGCTATGCTGGAGCGCGTGCGGCCCGGCAGTCCATTGCTGCCGCGCATTTATCTGATGATGTGCGGACTCTATATCTTCCGCGGCATCCGTGAAGGCTTGGAGCAATACGGCAAGGCCGGAGTCAAGCCGCATACTGCGGCTTTGCTGAACAATGCCAGTGGATCGTAAGCGGGTTGCCAGACTCGTGAGCGAAAAGTGTGATGCCTCAGGTTAGTATCATAGTCCCAGCTTACAACGCCGAGCGCTTTATCAGGAAGACGCTCGACGCCATCCTCAGCCAGACGTACCGCGATTTTGAAGTAATCGTGGTTGACGACGGCTCGAAGGATCAGACCGCTGCGCTGGTGCAATCATACGGGCCACGGGTTTCCTGCATTCAACAGCCTAATGGTGGCGTCTCGCGCGCGAGGAATACCGGGGTCGCCAAGGCCAGTGGACGGTATCTGGCTTTCCACGACGCTGATGACCTGTGGGAGCCGACCAAGCTTGAGAAACAGGTGGCTTTGCTCGACAGCCGCCCCGAAACCGGCTTGTGCTTCGCCGGTGTACAACGGATAGATCCAAATGACAAGCCGGTGGGAGAAACCATCGCGCGTGACTACCCGGATTTTTGCGAAGCCCTGCTGCTCTACTCCTGTGTGGTTTCCGGCTCCTGTTCGTCGGCGATGGTCCGGCGCGAGGTTGTCGAGAGTGCAGGTGTTTTTGATCCGACGTTCAGCACTTGTGCCGACTGGGAATACTGGCTGCGGCTGAGCCTCCTGACCAGATTCGCCCCGGTCGCGGAGCCTCTGGTCCGTTACAGGGTTTCACCCGGCAGTATGAGTTCTGACCCGGCGCTCGTTGAGCGCGATACGTTCGCGGTACTCAACAAATTTTTCAGCAGCGACCCGCCGGAGAAGTATGTGCGGCTGAAGGATCGCGTTTACAGCAATCACTGGATGATCCTTGCCGGCTGCCACCTGCACGCCGGGCGGCTCAAAGACAGCGTGCGGTGTGTCGGGCGGGGCCTGAGTCTTTACCCACCCAACATCGTCAGGCCGATGGGAATGCCCGGGCGCTGGCTGAAACGGTTGCTGTTTCCGGGCCCAGTAACATCGTAGTTCGGAATTGTCAGTTCAAGGAAGGATGTTTCAAGCGATGACTGCACCTCTGGTCTCGGTTGTAATTCCGGCTTACAACGCTGCCCGGACGCTGGAAGCGACAGTCCGCAGCGTGCAGGCACAGACTGTGCAGGACTTTGAAATCATCATCGTTGATGATGGTTCCAAAGATGACACCTTGGCTGTGGCTCGCTCAATTGTGGATGAGCGGATCAGGGTTATCTCGCAGGCTAACGGAGGGGTTGCCGCCGCCAGGAACACAGGTATCAAGGGCGCGACCGGCAAGTATGTCGCGCTGCTGGATGCGGATGATCTGTGGCTGCCGCACAAGCTGGAGCGGCAACTGGCCGTGCTGGAAGGTGAGAACAATGTGTTCGCCGTACAGGCTGGCGCGATCTTCGTTGATGATTCACTGGGGACGCTGAGCGTGCGGCCCTGCTTCCCGTCACAGGACGCTTTGCTGGAGACACTGCTTTTCCAGAACATGCCCAACAACATGTCCACGCTCATTATTGCGCGGCATAAGTTTGAGGAGATGGGGTACTTCGATACCGAACTGGAAATCCTCGAAGAATGGGACATGGCGATCAAGGTGGCGCGTTATTGCAATCTGGTGAGCATTGAGGAGCCGCTCTCTCTGTACCGGGTCCATCCGGGGAATCGCAGCCGCAATCTGGATATTCACATCAAGCCGGGTCATCTGGTGCTTGAGCGCCTGTTCACTGATCCGAACCTGCCACCGTACATTCGGAAACAGAAGAGGCGGATTCACGCACATTTCTATACGATGCTGGCTGGCGGCGCCTTCCGTGTCGGGCGCCTGGCGGAATTCGGCAAATGGGCAATCAAGGCGGTGCTGACACATCCGGAGTCATTGTCATATATGGCTGCGCTGCCGCTGAGGAGATTGCAGAGGTACAGCTCCAGAAAGAATTCGGATGTGAGCGCGAAGGCAGTCTCTGCTGTCTGAAAGCGAATAATATCTGGTCAGCCAGACAGAAACAGATTCCATTTGAGATTGGCGATTAACGAGGCACACGATGAATGACCCTGATTTATTTTCCGGTCTGGCAATTACTTTGCTGCTGATGTTTTTCGGCAGCCTGATCCTTTTTGCGACACGCCAGCATCGCCAGGATCTGCGATTTCAGATCAGGTTGTTTGTGATCTCAATAGCGCTGCGTTTCTTCGTTGCCATCGTGATCTATCAATTCGGTCTGGTGACTGTGATCAAGGATGAGGATGCCAGCGGCTGGGTGCAGGGAGTGACTGTCGCACAAAGCTGGGCGAAGAAGGATGTCAGCCTGTTCGATTTGCCGCTGCTCCTCGGCGATGCGTATGTCGGGCATCACCAGGGCTACAGATTCCTGGTGGGGACGCTCTTTTTTATCACGGACGCCCCGGCCCGCCTGCCGGCGGCGGCCCTGAACTGTTTCTTCGGCGCGCTGACGGTGATCTTTGCCTATCGGATCGCGCTCAGCTTTTTGTCTCAGCAATCGGCTCGGCGCGTGGCGTGGTGGACCTGTCTGTTCCCTTCAATGATCATCTGGTCTGCCCAGACGCTGAAGGAGCCGATCGTGATTCTGCTGGAGACGGTGGCGCTTTACGGGTGCGTGCGATTAAAGCTCTCCGGGTTTTCGATTCGCCACCTCGCGCTTTGTGCGGCGGCAATCATCCTGGTTATCCCGTTCCGCTTTTATGCCGCCTACGTCGCCGGGGCCGCGGTGCTGCTGACCCTGCTCCTGCCGCAGATCAGCAGGAGGAGAACCACGCTTGCATCAGCCGTGCTGATTATCTCACTGGTGATTCCCCTGCTGGCCACGTCCGGCGTCCTGGTTCAGCACGAAGCCGAATTCGAGAAATTCGACGTCGAGCGGATTCAGAGATTCCGGAATGACGTCACGACCGGTAGCGGGTCAGGGTCCGCCGTGAAATCAAACTTCGATATGAAATCGCCGACGGGGTTCGTGGGGGCGACGTTGTTCGGGGCCGCACACCTGATGCTGGCGCCTTTCCCGTGGCAGCTCGGGGGGGCGAGCCTGCGCATGTTTATGACGCTGCCGGAACTGATCGTCTGGTGGTGGCTCTTCTTTTTCGGGGTTGTCCCAGGGTTCTGGTATGCGATCCGCAACCGCTTCACTGAAATCCAGCCGCTGCTGTTTTTCATCATGGGGCTCGGGTTGCTCTACAGCGTGATGTTCGGCAACGTCGGCCTCGCGTACCGCCAGCGGGCGCAGCTTCTGCCGTGGCTGTTTATTTTTGCCTCCATCGGTCTGGAGCGCCGCGCCATTCGGAAACTTCTGACCCGGCGCCGCCCGCAGGTGAGGATGCAGGGGCGGATGCCGGTCGCGCCTCAGCCGGTTCAGAGTGGGAATTAACACCCTGGCAACTTCGATCTTTCACCCGGCCCTGAAAACTTTTAGATTGGGTCACAGCGGGATCGCCTGACGAATTATGAAATTACTTGCTTTAGTGCCGGCAGTCTATGACACCTCGCCGGGGCAACGCTTCAGGATAGAGCAGTGGGAGCCGTTGCTCCGCAAGGCCGGCGTGGAGATCACCTGGGCCGCCTTTGAAGACGACGAACTGCACTCGACGATTTACAAATCAGGCGGCACTTTTGACAAACTGCGGCTGGTCACGCGCGCGATGGGGCGGCGAATGACAGTGCTGCGCCGGGTGCGCGATTTCGATCTGGTTTATGTTTTCCGCGAAGCCGCGCTGCTCGGCCCGGCTATCTTCGAACAATGGGCGAAGCGCGCCGGGGTGCCGCTCATCTTTGATTTCGACGACGCGGTCTACGTGCCTTACAAGAGTCCCACCAACGGCTACCTGAGCCTGCTCAAATTCGGGCCGAGCAAGACGCGCGCGGTCTGCCGGATTGCCGACCACGTGATGGCCGGCAACCCGCATCTGGCCGCATACGCCCGCCAGGTCAATGACAACGTGACCGTCATCCCGACCACGATTGATACGGAAAAATATCAGATGGCTGATTCGTGGGAGGCCGACGGCGTTCCGGTCATCGGCTGGAGCGGCAGCCACAGCACGGTCGCGCACCTCAACACTCTGCGCGGGGCGCTGCAGAAACTGGCCCGTAGGGAGCGCTTCAGGCTGCGTGTGATCGGCACGCCGAATTACGGGCTGGAAGGCGTTGACGTAGAGGCCATGCCGTGGCGCTCGCAGTCGGAGATTGCTGACCTCAAGCCCATCAACATCGGTGTTATGCCGCTGCCGGATGATCGCTGGAGCAAGGGCAAATGCGGATTGAAGGCTTTGCAGTATATGGCGCTGGGCATCCCGACGATCTGTTCTCCGGTCGGTGTCAACTCGGAAATTATCCGCGACGGCGAGAACGGAATGCTGGCCGCGACCGAAGACGAGTGGGTTGAGAAGCTGTCGCAGCTGCTCTGTTCGGCTGAGTTGAGGGAGCGGATCGGGCGAACCGGGCGCGCGACCGTCGAGGCCGGTTACTCGGCGATTTCGCAGGCCCCGCGGGTATTGCGAATTTTTGAATCGGTCACTGCCGCATGCCCCGCCGGCAGCAATGAACCTGTAACCAATAATCTGTGAGGAGAATAGTTTCATGGCAGAGCTGAACATTCTGGTGACTGGCGGGGCCGGCTTCATCGGGTCGCATCTGGTTGACGCCCTGATTGCGAAAGGGCACCGCGTGAGGGTACTGGATAAACTGGTCGCCCAGGTTCATATCACCGGCAGGCCAGAATATCTGAACCCGAAAGCCGAATTCATCCAGGGCGATGTCTGCGACCCGAAAGCCGTCGCCGCGGCGCTCGAAGGCATTGACGTGGTCTATCACCAGGCCGCTGAAGTCGGCGTCGGCCAGTCAATGTACGAGATGCAGCGTTACGTCGGGGCCAACACCTTCGGGACTTCCGTGCTGCTGGAAGCCGTCGTCGAACGCCGCGCGCGCATCCGCAAACTGATCGTCGCCTCTTCGATGTCAATTTACGGTGAAGGCGCTTACCGATCTGAAAGCGGCGAGGTCGTCTACCCGAAGCTGCGGACTACGGAGCAGCTTGAGGCGCACCAGTGGGAAGTGGTCTGCCCGCGCACCGGAACACTGCTCAAGCCAATTGGCACGAGCGAAGACAAGCCGATCTATCCGACTTCAGTGTATGCCATCACCAAGCAGGATCAGGAACAACTCTGTCTGGTGGTCGGGCGCGCTTACGGCATCCCGACGGTCGCCTTGCGTTACTTCAACGCCTACGGCCCGCGCCAGGCGCTGTCGAATCCCTACACGGGAATCTGTGCGATCTTCTCGGCGCGGCTGCTGAACGATCAGCCGCCGGTGATCTTTGAGGACGGCGAGCAGACCCGCGACTTTGTTCACGTCAGCGACATCGTGCAGGCGAACCTGCTGGCGCTGGAAACGGACCGGGCCGATTTCCAGCCGATCAACGTCGCCACCGGCAGGCCGCTCTCAGTCAGGCGCGTCGGCGAGATCCTGTCACAGGGCCTGGGCAAAAAGATCACGCCCGAGATCGTCGGCAAATACCGTGAAGGGGACATCCGTCATTGCGTGGCCGACATCACTCGCGCGCGGACGCTGCTGGGTTACGAACCGAAGGTCACTCTCGAACAGGGAATGCAGGAGCTGCTTGACTGGGTGCGCAGGCAGAACGCGGCAGATCATGTCATGCAGGCCACCGCCGAACTTTCATCACGCCGTCTGGTCAGGTAGCCGGGCCGGCTGTCCGGCTGAAGTAACCGGTCGCTCACGCCCCGGTACTGTACCAATGTTTTCAAAGCGGGACAAAGACAGTGTCGCGTCCCTCACCATCACAATTTGCCCCAATAATCATTATTAGTAAGCCCTTCATGGCGGCCAATCAGAAATTCGAGAGGCTGAGGAAGTAAGGAAACAATGATGGGTAAAAGATCGAGTCGTAATTATAAGCCCTTGTTTTACGCACTCACTGCTGTGTGTCTGGCCCTGGGAGCTTTTGAAGCGGTCCGGCAGTACCTCGACACTCGCTACATCAGTCAGGTGGCCCGGTCAGTCGTGGCGAAAGCACAAGCCACTGACAGCAGGTCAAAGATCATCGCATTACGCGACTACCTGCGGGCGAGCGTTTCCTTTGATGGAGCGCCTGACAAGGAGCGGCCTTTCCTGCGGGCCTCCGCGGCAGAGACGCTCCGCTCCGGCAAAGGGTATTGCGGCGAGGTCACGCGCACCTTCATCAATCTGGCCGACGCCGTGGGCATCCGCGCGCAGCGGATCAACCTGTATGGGCAGAAACTGCACGTCGTCGCCGAAGCAGAGATCGCCCCCGGGAATACCGCAATTGTTGATTGCCAGAACCCACCCGCAATTGCGGATCTTGAACCTTTGGATAAAGTGATCCTCCGGCCCGAATACGATGATTATTACACCCTGAACCTGCGCCGCCTGCACATCAACTGGCTTGTTTCGCGGGTCAAACTGGAGATGGGGCCATTTACTTACTGGTCTGAAAATCCGCATGCGCTGCTGGCATCATTCTGGTTCCTGCTCGCAATCACGCTGGTTACCTTGAAAGGATTGAGGGCGCTGGTGCGGGTCGGGTTGCGGCGCAGAGGGTGGGTTCATATCTCGAATATTCAGAAGGCTGAGGCTGCCGCAGCGGCGGCTTCGCCCGGATCTGCCGTAGCAGTTTCGATTGATAGTAAAGAGGGAAAACCTGCCATCAAAACGCATCAACCGGCCTGAGCAGGTCACCCGAGGTAACTGAAGATCGAAACCTCTTCACTGACAACCCTTCCGACAGTTCGCGGGGCAGCGGCGAGAGCAGACAGTGCCGTCACCGAATCAGTCACGGATGCCAGGCCCCTGGCGGCAGAACGCTGCCAGCTGCTCTCTGTCATCATCCCCGTTTACAATGAGCAATCAACCGTCGGCGAAGTCATCCGGCGCGTGCTGGCGGTCGAACTGCCGATTGCCAGGGAAGTGGTCGTGGTGGATGACGGATCAACTGATGGGACGGCAGTGGTCCTGCACGAGCTTGGGACGAGGGTTACTAAAGTTCACGTCTCGCCGGTCAATCGCGGCAAAGGGGCCGCGATTCGTCAGGGGCTGACTATGGCTTCCGGTGACATCGTTCTGATTCAGGATGCCGATCTGGAATTGAACCCGGAGGAATACTGCCGGCTGTTGCAGCCGATTCTCTCGGGAGGCGCCGCAGTTGTTTATGGCTCCCGCTTTCTGCGCCCGGGATCAGGGACGAACTTCCCGCGTCGCGCGGCCAACAGACTGCTGACCGGCGTGACCAACCTTCTTTACGGCACCCGGCTGACCGATATGGAGACGGCTTACAAAGTCTTCAGGTCGGAAGTCGCCCAGCGGGTCAGGTTGCGCTCGCGGGGCTTTGAATTCGAGCCGGAGATCACAGCGCGGATCGTGCGCGCCGGATTTCGCATCACCGAAGTCCCGATCTCTTACTGCCCGCGCACCCGGGACGAGGGAAAGAAAATCCGCTGGCGCGACGGGGTGAAATCTCTTTACTGCCTCTTCAAATATCGCTTCACAGATTGAGTGCCTTCACGTTGGCCGCGATTGATTGCGTAAATCTGAATGATGTGGTTGCCGGCGGCTCCGAGGCGCGGAGTTATCGGGCGAATCCCCGGGCAAATTCCCTCACGCTGAATTCGCAACTGCTGATCTTCGCGGTCGCGTTGCTGCTGCGCGCCGGATACGTGCTGGCGCAGTATCGCTGGGGTATCGTTTCGGGTGATTTCAAATCGGGCGATGCCGGGTTGTACCTGCGACTGGCCGACAGCCTGCTGGCCGGGCGCGGGCTGGCCGACGGATCGGGGCCGACCGCTTTTGTCATGCCCGGGTATCCGCTTTTCCTGAGCGCGTGCTTTTACCTCTTTGGCCGAAACTCCGAAATCGCCAGCCTGATTCAGAGCGGGCTCAGCGCGCTGGCCTGTGTCTGGATTGCGCGCAGCACGGCGCTCCTGTTTTCGCGCAGTGCCGGAGTGGTTGCGGGCCTGATCGCGGCGGGTTACTACGAACTGGTGCTGTGGACATCGGGACAGCTGTTGACCGAACCGCTCTATTTCTTCCTCGTGGCTTCGGCGATTTACGCGCTGCTGGCGGCGCTCGATTCAACCCCGGATTCATCCCGTCGGGCAATGATGGCGCTGGCCGGGGCGCTCTTCGGACTGGCGGCGCTGGTGCGACCCAATGCGCTCGGAGTGGTGGCAGTCATAGCACTGATGATGGCCGGCATCGCGGTCTGGAATCGTCAGTCCAGGGATACGCTGAACGCGGCATTGTTTGTGGCGGGGTGCGTCGTCGTTATGCTCCCGTGGGGGATTCGCAACAGCGTGGCGGTCGGGCAATTCACGCTGGCTTCGACTGAAGGCGGGCACGTCTTCTGGCTGGGGAATAATCCCGGTTATGACCGCCGGGAAAGTCCCGACTTCATTCGTTACGGCGGTTACACCGCGATGTTCCCCGGCCTTGCTGAGGCCGCCGGGAAATCAGAGATTGAGGCCAACCGGATTTACCGCCAGGCCGCGATCAATCACATCATTGCGCATCCGGGGCTCTGGGTGGAGCGCGGTTTTCACAAGCTCTGGAATATGTGGCGACCGACCTTCAGTCACAGTTCGTGGCGCAACCGGTTGCTGGCATGGACTCTCTACCCGGCACTGCTCGGTCTGTCGGTCTGCGGACTGATTGCGGCGTGGCCCGAGAGGGCGCGGGCCTGGCCGCTGTTCGTCTTTCTGCTCGGCAATCTGCTGATTCATTTCACCATCACCGGCGAGATTCGCTTCCGCGTGCCGCTCTGGGTCGCGCTGATCCCGTTCGCGGCAGTGAGTATCACGAGAATGATTCCATCAAACGGGGAAGCGGCACTGGCGTAATCGGACTGCGATGAACCGGCGAAAATTCTTAAGGTATTTCGGCGGAACGGGCGTGACAGTGCTGGCGGCCTCTTCGCTCGCCGCCTGGCATTACCGGTGGGTCGCGCGGCGTGTGATGATTCGGCTGAAGCTCCTGAGCCCGCCGGCCAACTACCTGCGCAATGCCGATTTCAGCAAGTGTACGACGCCGAACCTGCCTGATTACTGGGGGACGCCGGCCGCCGCATGGGTAGCCGACGCGCGCGACCTGCTGCGGGTTTCGGACGCCGCGCCGCTGCCGGGAATCCGCAGCGTGCAGTTGAATAATCCCGATCCGGCTTACGCCATGCCGTTTGAGTCATACAACGTGGCGCACGACATCGTCGTCAACGTCCGGCAACCCTTTACGTTCTCCGTTTACCTGAAGAGCGAGTCCGATGATGCCCGCGTCACGCTTCAGATCAACTACCGGGACCGCAGGGAAGTCCGGGTCGGCAGAGAATGGCAGCGGTACTCTCTCTCAAGCGGCGACGCGTCGGCCGAGCCGACGGATATTTTCGCGAAGCTGCTGGTTAGAATTTCGTGGCCGCAATCGGGCAGGCTGTGGGTCGCCGCGCCGCAGCTGGAACGGGGGAACACGCCCACCGCATTCAGCCAGGCTCTGATTGATGACCATCCGATTGCCGCTCTGCCCTGGGAAAAAGAGGACGAACAGACACTGATGTCTGACGTGGCGGTGGCGAGTGGCGTGAATGCGGACGAACCACCGGCACGGTCGGAAGGCGGGCAGAAGGGAACTGTGACAGGCGGGCCGGAGGTCAGGATCAATCGCGTCCACCGCTGCCTGACGATTGATCACAAGCCCGCGCTGGTCTTCGGGATTGCGGTTGAAGATGAAAACGGTTCGGCGCCTGACCGGCAGTTCGATGACATCGCTGCCGGAGGGTTCAATACCGTCGTCTTTCCTTTGAACCTGAGCGATGAGAACGGGGAATCCACCAGGATGGCCCGCGTCCGCCAGCGTCTGGATGCGGCATCCGAGCGGCGACTGGCGGTCATTCCGATCTTTTCCTATGACACCAGTCAGCCTGTTGAGCAGTTGTCGCGGCTGATGGTTCGCTGCATGCAAGGCCTGAAAAATCATCCGGCGATTCGAGGCTGGATCTTTCTGGATGAGCCGTCACTCTGGTGGGGCCAGAGGAACGGGAGGCGCCCGGAGCAGATCCGCGGTCTTTATGAACTGGCCAGACAGACAGACCCGCGCCGGCCCGTGATGGTCAACGAGGTTTCCTGGGAGCAGGGCAAAGGTGGGTACGGCCCGCTCGATGCGACGGACATCGGCTCGACAGACTGCTACCCGATAGGTCATTACCAGAATGCGGTCAAGCGAATCGCCGATCTGGCGCGGGCGATGAACCATGACTGTTACCCCTCGGGCAAACCCGTCGCTTTCTGGCTGCAGCTCTGGGGCGGTTACTGGATTCAGCCTCGCGAGCCTGCGCCCGATGAGGCCGTGGCGATGAGTTACCTCGCGCTGATTCGCGGGGCGAGGCTGCTGCTTTACTGGAAATACAAGCCCATGAACCCGTCGCTCTGGGAACGAATGGGGTCGCTCAGGGAAGAACTGGTGCGCTTGCACGACATCATGACCGATGACGCGGCGCGCTGGATCAGCGTGGGGACGAGCGGCATCCGTGTGCATTATGCGGTGTGGGCGTTGCGCGACAGGCTTTATCTGGTGGCCTGTAACGCCGGGCCGGAAGTGGTGACGACGAATTTCGAGATGCAGAAGCTGGCTGGCCGTCAGCTGACACAGGTCCGCCCCTGGTACGGCGGACAAGGCGTCCGGATGAAGGACAACAGTTTCATCCGCCGCTTCGCGCCACACGAGCGTGAGGTATTCGAACTGGGTTGAGTATGACCAGTCGAACCCGTTGCGAGAAAGTTACCTGAACATATATGTGCGGGATTGCCGGAGCGCTTTCGGGCGCGAATGAGAAAGACAGAATCCTGCCCCTCGTCGAGGCGCAAAAACATCGCGGCCCGGACGCGTGGGGCGTGTGGGCAGATGAGGTCTGCGCGCTCGGCCACCGCCGCCTTGCGATCATTGATCTTTCGGAAGCGGGCAGGCAGCCGCTCTCGAATGATGACGGCTCGGTCCGGATCACCTTCAACGGTGAAATCTACAACTTTCAGGCGTTGCGCGCCGAGCTGGAACAGCTCGGCTACCGTTTCCGCACGCGCACCGATACCGAGGTCATCGTTCACGCCTGGGAGCAGTGGGGGACTGACTGCGTGAAGCGGTTGCGCGGAATGTTCGCCTTCGGCCTCTGGGATCGGCGGCGACGGCGGTTGTTTCTGGCGCGGGATCGGGTCGGCAAGAAGCCGCTCTTTTACACTCAGGTGGGGGAGCGGTTTTTATTTGCTTCGGAGTTGCAGGGGTTGCTGGCTGACGCGGACGTGCCGCGTGAGGTGAATCTGGCGGCGATTGATGCTTACCTCTCGTGGGGGTATATCCCCGCGCCGCTGACCGGGTTCAAGGGCATATCAAAGCTGCCGCCCGCGCACTGGATGACGGTGGACTGGACTCCAGACGGGCCGGTCGCGCGGGTCGAGCGTTACTGGAAGCTTGAATACGAGCCGAAATTACAGATCAGCGAAGAAGAAGCCGTCGAGACCCTGCGCGAGAAACTGACCGAAGCCGTGCGGCTGCGGATGATCAGCGACGTGCCGCTGGGCGCTTTCCTTTCGGGCGGGATTGATTCGAGCATCGTGGTCGGGCTGATGGCGAAGCTGTCGGATCGCCCGGTCAAAACCTTTTCGATTGGCTTCAGGGAAGCGGCGTACAACGAAACGGAACACGCGCGGCGGGTCGCGAGACTCTGGGCGACCGATCATCAGGAATTCATCGTCGAGCCGGACGCGCTGGCGATCCTGCCCCGGCTGGTCAGGCATTACGGGGAGCCTTACGCGGACTCTTCGGCGATCCCGACTTTTTACGTGTCGCAACTGACGCGGGCGAACGTCACCGTCGCGCTGAACGGCGACGGCGGGGATGAGAGCTTTGCGGGCTATGAGCGTTACCTGGCCAATCGGATTGCAGAGCGCGTTCGGAGCATTCCGGGCAGCGCGTGGTCGGCGAAGGCTCTGGGCGGGCTGCTCCCTGATTCGCTCGGGCCGAAAAATCGTCTGCGGAGGGTGAAACGGTTCCTCTCAGTTGCCGCGCAGCCGATGGCGGAGCGCTACGAAGCCTGGGTGGGGACCTCAAACGGAAACTTCAGCGAGAGGGCGAAACGGAATCTTTATCGCGAGGAGTTGAGCGAATTGTTTGATCGTGAGAGGCCGGGCGAGTGGATGGAGTCATTGTTCGCCGGCACGGGCGGGCTTGATCCGGTGGATGCGGCGATGGCGGTGGATGTGCAGTCTTATCTGCCATTCGACCTGTTGGTCAAGGTGGACATCACTTCGATGGCGAACAGCCTCGAAGCGCGTTCGCCTTTCCTCGATCACGAGGTCATGGAATTCGCCGCGCGCCTGCCAGTCAGTCTCAAGTTGCGCGGGAAGGAAGCGAAGTATCTGCTCAAACGCGCCTTCCCTGATCTGCTGCCGCCGGAGAACGTCAACCGCCCCAAGATGGGATTCGGCGTGCCGGTCGGGCAGTGGTTCCGCGGGCCGTTGCGGGAGCTGCTCTGCGATTCGCTGATTGCTCAGGACAGTCGCGTCCGCGAATACTTCAGGGCTGAGGAGGTTGAGCGACTGGTCAGTCAGCATCTGAAGAGTCAGACGGATCATTCATTTCGCTTGTGGAATCTGTTGATGCTGGAATTGTGGCAACGTGAGTTTGTCGCCGCGGGGTCTGCCGGGGAAGGTGCCGTCCCGCAGGCCGTGGCGCTGGCTTCATGAAAGATTCGGGAAAAGGAGTGAAGACCAGAGTCGTTCGGATCATTGATCGTCTCAACATCGGCGGCCCGGCCAAACACGTGACGTGGCTGTCGAGCGGGCTGTCGGGCGATGAGTTCGAGACGGTGCTGATTACCGGGGTCGTTCCGCCGGGCGAAGGCGATATGGGGTACTTCGCGCACGCGGCCGGGGTCGAGCCCATCGTCATCAAAGAGATGAGCCGCGAACTGGGGCCGCGGGATGTGCTGGTGATTGCGAAGCTGGTGCGGATGTTTTTCCGGCTGAGGCCGCAGATCATCCACACGCACAAGTCCAAAGCCGGGGCGGCGGGCCGCGTGGCGGCGACGATTTATAAATGGATGACGCCGTCGGCGCTGTGGCTGCGACCGCGGGATTGCAAAATCGTCCACACCTTTCACGGGCACACTTTTCACAGCTACTTCGGCGCGCTCAAGACGCGCCTTTTTATTTTCATCGAGCGCGTACTGGCGCGGCTCTGCACCGACCGGATCATTACGATCAGCGATCAGCAGCGCCGCGAGATCAACGAGACGTTCGGCGTCGGGCAGGCAGGGCAGTTCCGCGTGATCCCGCTGGGGATTGATTTTGATGAGGTCGTCGAAAAACGAGGGCTGCTGCGGCGGCAGTACGGCGTGGCCGATGATGAAGTGCTGGTCGGGATTGTCGGGCGGCTGTGTGAAGTGAAGAATCACGCGATGTTTCTGAATGCCGCGGCAAAGCTGATCAGTGAAGGCGTGCGCGCCCGGTTCGCCGTCATCGGCGGCGGGCATTTGCAGGAAGAGCTTGAGGCGCAGGCGAGCGCTCTGGGCATCGCTGACCGGGTCATCTTCACCGGCTTCCGCGAAGATGCGACGGCGCTTTATGGGGAGCTTGACGTGGTGGCGCTCACTTCGCTCAACGAGGGGACGCCGCTGACGCTGATCGAAGGGATGGGTGCCGGGCGCGCGGCGGTCTCGACGGAAGTCGGCGGGGTGGTTGACCTGATGGGTGAGCGCCGCGAATCGCGCGACGGGTTTTTCATCTGGGATCACGGCGTGACCGCGCCGCGCGGCGACGCCGACACTTACGCGCGCGCCATGAAGTTTCTGGTCGGGCGGCCCGAATTGCGCCGCGAGATGGGCGGGCGCGGGAAGAACTTCGTCAGGTCGCGCCTCTCAAGACAGCGGCTCGTCAGTAATATGACCGAACTGTATCGCGAACTGCTCGGGATTGAAAAAGTGCAGGTAGAGAGAAATGCCACGAATCTGGTGGCGGCCACCGATGAACGCGGATGACCGCTGATTGCGGCGGTGACTGCTTTTATCCACCACTCAATAAGGAGAGTTGAAACAATGAAAGTACTGATCACCGGTGGGGCCGGCTTTATCGGCTCACACCTGGCGGAAAAACATCTGGAACGCGGCGACGAGGTCTGCATCATTGACGACCTTTCGACCGGTTCGATTGAGAACGTCCAGCACATCAAAACCAACCCGAAGTTCCAGTACCACCTCGACACGGTCACCAATTATCAGCTGACGGCCGAGATGATTGACTGGAGCGACATGGTCTATCACATGGCCGCCGCCGTCGGGGTCAAGCTGATCGTCGAGAGCCCGGTCAGGACGATTGAAACCAACGTGCGCGGCACGGAAGTCGTCCTCAACATCGCCGCCAAAAAGCGCAAGCGGGTGCTGGTGGCTTCGACCTCGGAAGTTTACGGCAAGCGCGAACAGATCCCGTTCCGCGAGGATGATGACCTGGTGATGGGCGCGACGAGTAAGGGGCGGTGGAGCTACGCCTGCTCGAAGGCGATTGATGAGTTCCTGGCGATCGCTTACTGGAAAGAGAAGAAGGTGCCGACGGTCGTCGTGCGCCTCTTCAATACGGTCGGGCCGCGGCAGACGGGGCAGTACGGGATGGTGATCCCGAATTTCGTGCGGCAGGCCCTGCAGGGCAAAGACATCACGGTCTACGGCGACGGCTCGCAGAGCCGCTGCTTCACGCACGTCAATGACGTGGTCGGCGCGCTCATGAAGCTGATCGTTCACCCGGAGGCGGTCGGCGAGGTTTACAACATCGGCAGCTGCCACGAAGTCACGATTTTACAGCTTGCGGAAAGGATCAGACATCTGACAGAATCCGCGTCGAACACCGTCTTTGTGCCCTACGAAGAAGCATACGAAGAAGGCTTCGAAGACATGCACCGGCGCGTGCCGGACATCACGAAGATCAACCGGCTGATCGGTTACGAGCCGAAAGTCTCGCTCGATGAAATTCTCAGGAGCGTCATCGCGTACCAGAAGGAGAAGCTGGCGACGATGGCGACCCTTTCCGTTTCCTTGTGAAGCTCCCCGATTGAATAAAGATCAGTGAAGCCCCCGCTGTTAGCCCTGCCCTGAGTAGTCAATTGACATGCAACTGATCATCGGAAGTCTTTTCACTTTTCTGCTCGGCCTGGCGCTGACGCTGGCGGTGCGTGCGCTCGCGCACCGCCTCGGCGCGGTCGCCAAACCCAGGACGGACCGCTGGCACCAGAAGCCGACGGCCATGCTGGGCGGCGTGGCGATTTATTCGGCGTTCACGCTCGGCTGGCTCGTCTTCGCGCCGAAGACCAGCAACGCGCTGCCGGTGCTGGGGGCGAGCGCGGCGCTTTTCGTCATCGGACTCATTGACGACCTCAGGCCGCTCAAGCCTTACATCCGGCTGGTGGCGCAGCTGATGCTCGCGGCGATGGTGGTCTACAGCGGCCTGAAACTGCCGTGGACGGGCTACGAAATCGTCAATGACCTGATCACGATCTTCTGGCTCACCGGCATCACGAACGCGATCAACCTGCTCGACAACATGGACGGTCTGGCCGGGGGCATTTCGCTGATCTCGTGCGTCTTTCTGCTGGTCACGTTCCTGATGAGCGGGCAGCCGGACGCCGCGATCATCCCGGCGCTGCTCGGCGGGGCGTGCCTCGGGTTTCTGGTCTTCAATTTCAATCCGGCCTCGATCTTCATGGGGGATTGCGGCTCGACCTTCCTGGGGTTCGCACTGGGCGGCACGGCGCTGCTCAGTGATTACGGGCGCACGCGCAACCTGACGGCGGTGCTGTTTACCCCGGTGCTGATCCTGATGATCCCGATTCTGGACACCTGTCTGGTGACGGTGACACGGAAGCTGGCCGGCCGGTCGGTCTCGCAGGGCGGGCGGGATCACACCTCGCACCGGCTGGTGGCTTTGGGCATGTCGGAGCGGCGCGCGGTGATGATGCTCTACCTGTTCGCCGCGGTCTCAGGATCGCTGGCGCTCATGGTGAGGTGGCTCAACCTCGAAGTCATCCTGCTCGTGATCCCGGGCTTTGCGCTGATCGTGCTGTTCGTCGGCATGTATCTGGGGATGGTGCGCGTTTACGAAGAGGGCGCGCAGCCGGCGGGCAACGCGATCATCAGGGGCCTCTGGGATTTTTCATACAAGCGGCGCATTTTTGAAGTGCTGCTGGACGCCGTGCTGGTCGTGATGGCCTATTACGGCGCATACCTGCTGCGGTTCGACGGCAACCTGCCGAAGGAACAGCTTGAGGTGGTGATGAAGACCTTGCCGCTGGTGATCGTGCTGCAGATGCCGTTCCTGCTCGTGGGCGGCGTCTACCGCGGGATGTGGCGTTACACGGGGATTTCCGATCTGGTGACGATTGCGAAATCAGTCGCGCTGGCGACCTCCTTCAGCGCCGTCGTCGTGCTGGTGCTGTACCATTTTCGCGGCCCTTCGCGCGGCGCCTCGATTCTCAACGGGGTGCTGCTGCTCTGCCTGATGGCCCTTACCCGGTTGTCATTCCGGCTGATGCGGACGCTCGTCGAAGGGCGCGCGAAATTCCACCCCGATGCCCGTCCCGTGCTGATTTACGGGGCCGGCGACAGCGGGGAGATGCTGATCCGCGAAATCCTCAACAATCCGGATCACCGCTACCGTCCGGTCGGGTTCGTTGACGATGACTACCGCAAGAGGGGCAAGGTCATTCACGGCTACCGGATTTTCGACGTCGGCGAAATGCCCGACGTCATCCGCCAGCACGGCGTCAATGAAGTGCTGATCTCGAGTTTCAAGATCCCTGATAACATCCTTGAGGATCTGCGCAGCCTCGGTGTAAGCCCAAGGAAGATGAGCATCCGATTCGAGTAGCCTGGGGGCTCTGGCCCCGAACTACTCGACTGACTTCACCTGCCTCCTGCAGGAATCCAAAGACACCCTGCGACTGACCCTGTTTGCCGGGTTTCTGATTCCCGCACACCCCTCCGGGGCGCTTCTTCGGATTCACCTCCCGCTGCCACACCTGAAAAGCAGTCTGACCTGATAGCGCCGGCGAACTGTCCGGGCCGAGGCTTTCACAATCGGCACGTGATCCTGTACTTTATTACCGGGATTCGCAGACCGGGCCAGGGTTTCGGCCTGATCTGCGGGCTTGACGGAAACAGCTCTTTCGCCGGGAAGTAAAACCTCCGCCATCGCCGCAGCCGTTTGAGGGCGATCAGCAGTAGTCAGACGGACCTCGTGCAGTTTTCCCCCAACTGAGAGGAGACATTACTATGATCTGCCCCGTATGTGGTGCTGAAGCTCACAGGTCACATACTCGCACCTTCGGCGAGAAGTTGTTCAAGGTTATGAGCGGCTACCGGATCTATCGGTGTAAGGGGTGTGAATGGCGCGGCTGGATATCCAAGGGGAGGCACGTTGATACAAAGATCACGGTCCGCACCTATATATATTTCATTGTGATTCTCATCCTCACAACCATCCTCGCACTCTATTACGCGAACCGAATTAACTCGCCTCAGCCGTTCTTCCCGCCTCAGTAAAATCTGCCGGCTCGCCCCCGTCCCTCTCCGGGCAAAAAAGAACCCGCTGTCGGATTCCAACAGCGGGTTAGCAGAGTACGGAGAGAGAATTAAACTGAAAATTCCGGTTTCGGGTATTGAGCGTCAGGGTTTCTTGCGGTCGTCCTTCCCCCTGTTGTCGCGATCGCGACCTCGCTGGTCACGTTCCTTTCCCTTGTCGTTCTCCTTGACCTTGTCTTTTTCCTTCTGTGGCTGCTCCGGCCGTTTGCCCTTGTCCTGAGCCAGCGCGCTGAAAGAGCAGCCGACTGTCAGCGTCAGACTGATCATCATTACTGCGATCAGATTTCTGATAAACCTCATCATTGCTAACCCTCTTTGTCTTTCCGGGCTTCGCGCCCGATGTCAGGCAAGGGGTCCTTACATCATTTCTGCTTCAGACGCTATTGGCAATTACTCACGGTCAGGGGTGATGGTAGCAGAAAAACCATCCTTTGACGATCTTTGCACGCTGGATAAGAGTGCCGGCTTCATCGCCGGGTCTGAATAAAATCCCTGACCGGATGCTTCAAAGATTGCTCGCACGCCGGTCAGTTTTGCAAGCCCCGTACCACCAGACCCTGCGCCCCGGCCGGCCCACTAAATAATGGCAGGCTCTGAATTTAAGTTGATGGGAGAGATTGCCCTCGCCGGGCTGATGACCGATTGCGTCGGGAGGGTAACCGATATGGGATAGCGGCTGTCTCATTATTCGGCCGCTGTCGCCTGATCCATAAATGGCCATTTGCGCGCGCGCCACGACCATGCCAGAAAGCACACGACGCCCAGCCCGAGCGTCCCCAGGCCGAATAGAACAGGCCACAGATCTGAGGTCGCGAAAATGAAAACCCACCCGACGAGCGCGATCAGCGCCGGCAGCGGATAGAGCCAGATGCGGTAAGGCCGGGGCATCCCGGGCGCATGCTTTCTGAGCAGCATGACGGCAAAAATCTGCCCAATAAATTGCACGAGAATCCGCGTCGTCAGCAGGGCGGCAATAACTTTGTCGAGCGGAAAGAAGCTGCACACAATGGCAATCATCCCGATCAGGACGAGCGAAATGTGCGGGAAGTTTTTCTTCGGATGCAGCCGGCTGAAGATGCCGAAGAAATAGCCGTCGCGCGCCGCCGCATAAGGAATCCTCGAATAACCGAGCAGCAGCGCAAAAACCGACCCGAACGCCGTCCATAGAATCAGGAATGTAAAGACCGTAGCGAAGCCCGAGCCGTAAATCTTTTCCATCATTATTGAGACGACGAAATCAGAGAGCGGGCGGGTCAGTTCCGCCGGGACGAACTGGCGCCAGTGAACGACGCCGATGATCGAAAGGTTGGTCGCGAAGTAGATCAGGGCAACCGCAATGATGCTGATGATGACGGAGCGGGGAATAACTTTGCCGGGGTTCCGGACTTCGTCGCCGAGATAGCAGATGTCGTAATAACCGAGGTAGTCGTAAACTCCGAACTGCGAAGCCGCGCCGAGCCCGAACAACAGGCCGAGCGAAAATCTGTAATCACCCGGCGGGAAGTCGAACGCCAGCTTCGGGTCAAAGTTGACCGCGCCGGTCGCGATCACGACGCCGGTCGTAATCAAAGTTCCGACCCACAGGCTGACGGTGATTTTGCCAATATGATTGATCCGGCGATAGAGCAACACGATGTTGACGCCGCCGACTGCGGCGGCGATCAGCTTCACCTGATTTTCACTCAGCCCATTCCACACGTAACGGAGGTACTGGGCAAAGCCAATATAGCCCGAAGCGATTTCGAGCGGGCCGCTCAGGATGAACTGCCAGATGAACAGAAAAGCCATCAGCCTGCCGAAAGTCTCACGCCCGAAAGCATCGCGCAGGAACACGTAGCTCCCGCCCGAACCGGGCATCGCCGCGCCCAGCTCGCTCCACACCATCCCGTCGCAGGTGACGATCAGTGCGGCCACGAACCACCCGGCCATCGCCTGCGGCCCGCCCAGGGCGCTCATCAGCAGCGGGATCGTGATGAACGGGCCGATTCCGATCATGTTCGACATGTTCAGCGCCGTCGCCTGAAGCGTGCCGAAATGACGAACCAGATGTGGTGGCTCCTGGGCCGCGGGATGATCCGTTGGTTGATCATTCATAAGCGAGAGTTTTCGGTGACCGCCTGAGAGATGTTGCGGCTGATTCTGCCACAGAATCAGCCTCCCCGGGCAAATCATCCGCGTTATCAAGCGCCGGACGGCACACGTTCAATCGTCACGGCGCCAACTTCTTCGGGTGAAGTGAGAGTGAAGACGTGCCGGAAGCCCTCGCGCGGCAGCCGCGGCAGTGAATGGCACAGTTGCTGATGATGTTCGCTGATGACCTGCGGGCTGAAGTCGCGATCAGTCCGCGCGTGGTGACGCTCCAGACAAACCCTTTCCGGCAGGTTGAAAACAATCGCGACGTGCGGCACGTGATACCTGCGGGCCAGCCTGACGAGCGGCCTGCGCGCTTCCGGCAGCACGTTTGTCGCATCAATCACCGTCAGCTTCCCGGCGGCCAGCCGCTTCGCCGCGACGAGGTGCAGAACCCTGAAGGCATCTCTGGAGACACTCTGATCATTCTCGTCGTCGGAGACCAGACTGCGAAAGAAATCGGATGACAGTACTTCGGTCGGCTTGAAATGTTTGCGCGCAAAAGTTGACTTGCCGGAACCCGACGCGCCGATCAGGAGAACCAGAGAGGGTTCAGGGATGTCCAGTTTGAGTGGCTTTGCCGGCTGCAATGACTTGTCACTTCGTGTGAGTCTGTGCCGTCGAAGCCGCCCCGCCGAGGAATTTGAGCAGCGCCTGATTGAACGGCGCGGCGCATTCGATCTGCGGCACATGCCCGCACTTGTCAATGTACTCGGTCCGCGCGCCGGGGATGTCTTTGGCGAATGCCTCGCCGATTGCGAGCGGCGTCAGCGCGTCCTCGCGCCCCCAGACCACGAGCGTCGGGGCCTTGATGCCCTTCGTTTTGCCGTCAAGATAATCTTCGCCGCGCAGGATTGATTCGATGAACTGGTTGACCGTATACCCGTCGTTGCGCCTGAGCTTCGCCGCGAAAGCCTGCTCGGCGAAAGCGTCGGTCAGCATTGCCTTGTTATAAAAGACCACCTTCAGCATTTCCCTGAGTTCCGACGGGGTCGCCGGATTCAGGCGCAGCATCTGCTCGCGCACCAGCTTCGGCCCGCCCCAGTGTTCCGGCGAATAACCGGCCGCGTCCACCAGCACGAGCTTTTCCACCTTATCGGGGTAGGCGATGGCAAAGGCCGCCGCCGTCCACCCGCCCAGCGAATTGCCGACGAGCGAGGCTTTTTCAATCCCGACTTTTTTGCAGAAGCCGTTGAGGAATTCGACGAGCGTGGCCACGCGGTAATTGATCAGCGGCTTGTCAGACTGGCCGAAGCCGATCTGATCCGGCACCCAGACATGATAATTCTGCGCGAGCGCCGGGACAGTCATTGCCCAGTTGGTTGTGTCCCCGCCGAGCCCGTGCAGCAGAATCACATTCGGCCCGGCACCGGCTTCGACGTAATTGATCTTCTGGCCGAAGACTTCGACCTGCCTGGTTGCGGGCGTCTGTGCCAGGGCCGTGACCGCGAGCGCGACCACGAGCAGAACGGCACAGCCGAAAAGACGGTGAATCCTCGTCATCATAAATTCCTCCGTTGGCAATGAAGTTGGGAATGCGTGTGAAAGCGACGTGAATTTACCACAGGCGGGGGCGAGTGGACAGCTCGCAGCCGGCACTCTGGTACGATTACGGCGAGCGTAATCGAGCTGCGATCCTGCACAGAGCCTGTTGCAATGTCTCTGCTCACTCACGCTCGCCGCTACCGCAGATTCAATTCACAACCTTGGGTCAACCGGTTCGCTTTCCAGTGCCAGCACCCCGAAGACGCATTCGTGAACGCGGCGCAGCGGTTCGCGGCGGGCGAATCGTTCGAGCGATTCGACGCCCAGCGCGAACTCGCGCAAGGCCAGCGAGCGTTTGCGCCCCAGCCCGCGCTCGCGCAGCCTCTCCAGATGCTCCCCTGCGGTGTATTCCGGCCCGTAAATGATCCGCAGGTATTCGCGCCCGCGGCATTTCACCGCCGGCTGCGCGAGACCGCGCGAGCCTTTGACGACGAAATCAAAAGGTTTCACGACCATCCCTTCGCCGCCGCGTTCGGTCAAAGCTTCCCACCACGAGGCGCCTTCACTCCGGCTGACTTCATCATTCAGATCAACCACACGGTAAGGCGTCGCCAGCAGCAGTTCGGCATCGGCGCGGCAGACGCGCGCCAGCATCTCCATCTGCCAGACGTGATCCTTGTCGGTGTGGACTGCGCCTTCGGTCGCGAGCAGGTGAAATGGCGCCAGTTTCAAATCCGCCACCGAATTCACCGGCCAGCAGTAGCGCCGATAAGCCGCCACGTAATTCTCCACATCCGCGGCGCGCTGCCGGTAACGTTCGATCAGCGCCGTCACGTCGCTGCCGCGATCCGCAGCCATTCGCAATGCCGAGACTGCTTCAGGCAGCGCCGCACGCGCAGCCGCTCCGACCGCCGCGTACTGCTGCCGCAAAAGCTCCTGAGCTTTCGCCGACCACGGCATCAGCTCACAATCAAGACAGAACCACCCGGTAAGGAATTCTTCCCACAAACCCGCTGCATCAATCGCAGCGCGCAGCCGACCCAGAAGCTCAGCTTCGACCGCCGGGTCTTCAAAGAAGCGCCGCCCCGTGCGCGTGTAAACAATTCCGGTGCCTTCATTCACCAGGCCAAAAGTCTTTCGCGCGGCGTCTTCATTGCGGCAGACGATCACAACGGCGCGCGAACCCATGTGCTTTTCCTCGCAGACCACTCGCCCGACGCCTTCATGGGCGAAGTAGGAAAAAGCTTCGGTGGGATGTTCGAGCAGTCCGGGCTGCCGGGTGGCGGCCGGCGGCGACATCGTCGGCGGCAGGTAGATCAGCCACTTCGGATTCGCGGCGAATCGGCTCATCACTTCGAGCGCGGCAATCGCGTTCTCTTCGCGGATCGTCAGGTTGCCCTGCAGCCGCGTGCTGACGATCCGCTTGCCCAGCACGTCATCAATGTCCAGCACGTCGTCGAGTTGCTGTTGCGCGGAGAGCGCCGGTGAAGCCAGTTCGGAAGGGAAGAGTGGTTTGAGCGATTCGTAGTAAACGCGCGCCGCCGGGACCGAGACCAGCTCTCTTTCAGGGTAACGCAGCGCCGTCAGTTTGCCGCCGAACACACAGCCCGTATCAACGCAGATCGTGTTATTGAGCCACTCGGCTTCCGGCACCGGCGTGTGGCCGTAAACGACCATCGCCCTGCCGCGGTATTCCGCCGCCCAGTTGTAACGCACCGGCAGCCCGAACTCATCGGTCTCGCCCGTCGTTTCGCCGTACAGGGCAAAGTCGCGCACCTTGCCGGAACTGCGCCCCTGCAACGCCTCCTTCATCCCGGCATGTGCGACCACGAGTCTGCCGCCGTCCAGGACGTAATGGCTGACCAGCGATTCGATGAAGTCGGCGAGCGCGTTCGACAACTGGCCGCGTTCAGGTTCAGGCAGCGCTTCGATCTCGGCTTTGCTCTGCCCCAGCCCGTGCGCGATTCTGACGTCGCGCCCGCGCAGCAGCTTCGCGAACTTGATGTCGTGGTTGCCGGGCACGCAGACGGCGTTGCTGTTTTCGGCCATCGCTTTGACCAGCCGGATGGTGTCGAGAACGCGCGGCCCGCGATCAACCAGATCGCCGACGAAGACGGCTTTGCGCCCCTGCGGATGCTGCCAGACCGCATCCGCCCGCTCGTAGCCCAGCTTACCGAGCAGCAGTTCCAGTTCGTCGCAACAACCATGCACATCGCCGATGATGTCGAACGGCCCCTGTTCGTGCCTCAGATCGGTCCAGAGTTTCTGCCGCTCAATTGTGACGGCCTCAACTTCTTCCGGCGAATTCAGCGCGAAGACGTGGCGAAACCCTTCCTTCTGCAACCCGCCCAGTGAACGCCGCAACGTCTGATGCTGCTGCCTGACGACATGCGGGCCGAAGTTGCGGTCAGGCCGACCCTGGTTACGCTCCTGACAGAGCTTCTCCGGCAGATTGAGGATGATGGCAACGGGTAGCACGTGATACTCGCGGGCCAGCCCGACGAGCGGCTTGCGCGCTTCGGGCTGGACGTTGGTCGCGTCAATGACTGTGAGCTTCCCGGCTTCGAGCCGTTTCGCCGCGATGAAGTGCAGCACTTCGAAGGCTGATCTGGTCGCCTCCTGATTGTTCTCGTCATCAGAGACGAGCCCGCGGCAGTAATCCGACGAGAGGATTTCGGTCGGCTTGAAATGCTTCCGCGCAAAGGTTGACTTGCCGGAGCCTGAAGTGCCGACGAGGATGACGAGTGAGAGTTCAGGTATGACAAGTTTCATCGCTATAACGTTGGTGGCGCGCTCTTATCCTGACAGGTTTTCAGCCCCGGAAGGGGCATCAGAATAAAGCCCGGGGTGGAGCGAAGCATGAGCGAGCGGAACCCCGGGTGAGTTGCGAAAAGAGATGCCAGCCCACGGAGTGGGCGACAGATATTATTCATTGGAATTTGCCGTGATAGGCCATTACCCGCTCCCTGAAATTTTCGTAGTTGGGGCCAGGCATCTCTGACAATGTTTTCGATTGGTCTTTAGACTTGAGGGCCGATTGCAGGTATTCCACGATTTCCGGAGTAGCAGCTTTCTCATCGAACAGGACGGCGCCCCAGAAGAGTTTGAAAACCGGATGACGAATAGCTCCAAAATGGAGGGCGCCATACTCCCGATATTCCTTGTGATCACACATCCCGCGGCTCAATGCCAGAAAGGGATAAATATCCAGCCCGGCCAGCTCCTTTTCCGTCAGGGCGAGAAGCACGCGCAGGCGCGGGCCGGCCCTCAGCACAGCCTCTTCCGTAAAAAACTCCCCTTTCACCTGCAGTGTTCTGAGCAGCTTCAGGAAACTCTTTTTTTCAGAGGCAGAGACCTCTTTCGTTTCCTGCGCTGTGTTCTGAGCAGGGCTGGAAGCAGGCAGGGCCAGAGCTGAAATCAGGGTCGCCGACAGTATCAGCTTTGTCACAATGATTCACCTCCAACGCCCTGCCGCCCGCCTCCGCGGGCTGGCGGGAAATTGATGGTCGTCTGTTCCCGGGGTTGCGGCTGGCGCTCCACCCCGGGCTTTATTCTGACGCCCCTTCCGGGGCGGAAGATTTGTGAAGATGCCAATGCCCCGTACCCACACCGTAAACACTCCCACCTGTGCGAAGCGCCGGGCAGTCCGGGTTTGTGATAAACTTCCGCAACGTCAGTCTTACTCCTGAAGTTACGGAAAGGGGAACAGGCAATGGCCGCCAATTTGAAAGACCCGCCGCGTCATCATTATACCCTCGAAGAATACTTCGCCCTCGAACGAGTTGGCGTCGCCCGCTACGAATACTGGAATGGTGAAATAGTCTGTATGAGCGGCGGAAGTCGCCGGCACGTCAGGATCAGTGGCAACGTGTATTTCAGCCTCAGACAGCAACTAGCCGGTCGCCCCTGCGACACCTTTACCGGCGACCTGCAGATCAAAACGCCACTCCTGCCACCTTATCGTTATCCGGATGTCAGCGTCGTCTGCGGGCAGCCCGACTTTGAAAACATCGAAGGGTTTGACGTCCTCGTCAATCCGGTTCTGATCGTGGAAGTGTTATCGCCGGGGACGGCAAGCCGTGACCGCAACGAGAAGCGCGAAGCTTACCAGGCTCTCCCTTCCTTAAGGGAATATCTGCTCATCTCTCAGGACGCCCCACACATTACCCATTACCTGCGACAGGCTGACGGATGGGCGCGCCACGATTATGGCGACCTCGCCGCCACCGTTGATCTGCCTTCCGTCCAGTGCAGGATGTCTCTGATGGACGTGTATTACAGAGTGGACTTCAACTGAAGCTTTTACCTCACCGGGCAAACACCGCCATCTGCGTCGGAGCGCCCAGCGTTTCATCAATCGGCCCGACCGGCAGAAACCGCACCGCGTAACCGAACCGGTGTGCCACGCCTTCTGCCCACTGCTCGAACTCCGCGCGAGTCCATTCGAAGCGGTGATCCCTGTGGCGCAGCTGTCCCGCCGGCAGGTTCTCGAACTTCGCGTTGTATTCCGCGTTCGGCGTCGTGATCACCACCGTCTTCGGCCTCGCGAATTCAAACAGCACCCGTTCGATCGCGGCCAGCCGCGGCGGGTCGAGGTGTTCGATCACTTCGATCAGCGTCGCCGCATCATACCCGGCCAGCCGCCGGTCACGATAAGTCAATGATCCCTGAATCAATCTGATCCGCCGTTTCACGAGGTCAGGCAATCGGTCGAGCTTCAGCCGATCCTGCGCGATTTCGAGCGCTCGGTACGACACGTCAACGCCGAGCAGTTCGGTGAAGTGTTTGTCTTCAAGCATTGCCTTGAGCAGCCGGCCCTCGCCGCAGCCCAGATCAACCACGCGCTTTGCTTCGCACTCCTTTAGCGCTGACACGACGGCATTGATCCGTTGCTGGTTGAGGCTGATCTTCTCTTCCAGCACGGCCTCTTCCTGCGCGTGGACTTCTTCGGCCTCGTCGGCATTCCGGTTATCCTCTTCCAGCAGCCGTTCGAGCGCCTGCCGCGTCAGGTGCGGGCGGTTTTTCAGGTAGCGCCTGACGATCAACTCGCGTTCGGGGTGGCGGGCGAGCCACTCATCGCCGTGCCGCAACAGCTTTTCCACTTCGGCATCGCCGACCCAGTAATGCTTGTCGGCATCGAGTACCGGCACCAGCACGTAGAGGTGCGTCAGCAACTCGCGCAACCGCACCCGACCGCTTAATCCAACAGTAAAGTAAGAGCTGTCACCCCATTCGGGAAAAGTTTCATCGAGCGGGTGGCGCTGGGCCTCCACTTCGTAGCCCAGCGGCTCGAATAACCGTCGCAGCACGTCTTCGCCGCCGCGACAGGGCAGCGCGGACAGCCGGGCCCGCAAAGGCAGTTGCGTTTCCGCCAGCGTCGGCCTTTCCTTGCTGCGCCCGCCGAGCGCGCTGCCGAAGACCTGCGAGATTGCCACGCTGAGGAATGACGAGGCGACGTAAGGCCGGTCGTTGACGTACTGTTCCAGCGCCCCGCCTTCGCCGGCAGGCCCGCGCCTCCCGCGCACGAGCCCCACCGGATCAATGTCGAGCAGCAGTGCCGCCGTGCATCTGTCTTCGTTCACTTCGGGGTAAAAGACGTGCGCCCGCCCGAACGTCAGATCGAAGGACTGAGGGCGAGCCGGGTTCTTGTGCAGCAGATAGCCGAGATCAGTTGCCGGTGAATGAGTGGTGGTGATGGTCAGCAGCATGGCTGAGAATAATTTCTGCTTAAACCGGTGAAGCCTTTGGAGTGCGGCTTACCCCCGGGAGCGCGAGCGCACTGACATTAAGTTAACCTCAGTCTTGGGTTGATCAAGCTGAGATCAGATTCGCGTGACAGAGGTTGAAATGCAACAGCTTGAGTTTGATCGTATTCCACAACCCGTTCCACGAGCGCGAGTAGACTCGATCAATAAACCGATGCCACAGTTGCGAGAACGTGGTCTCGATCCGTTCGCGCAAGGTGCTGAGCAACGCACGCCGCTCACCCACCGCATCCGGCGTCAGCAGCAACAACTCGGTCTCGGTCTCCAGCACCTCGCGCAACGCGACCCCACGATAGCCGAGATCAGCCAGCGCGACTCCACCCTCGACAAACAGCGCAAGGGCCGGGGCGGCATCACGGTCATCACAATTGGCCGGGGTCAGCACCGCCCCGATCAACTCGCCCGCCAGATTAGTAGTGGGGCGATAGTGTGTTGCCGAAATAGTGCGGCGGTGAGGTGACCATTCCGGCCTGATATGAGGTCAGAAAAGGGTCAGTTCCTGCCGCCCACCTTCTGATCAATGATGCCTGCCGTGCTTTACTGACGCGCCCATTCGATGCTTTTCTCCTGCGGCTGCCCGTGGAGTTCTGGATGGAGGGAGTGGCCGCGCTCAGGCCCTGGCTTCTTCCCCACCTTCACGGGCACGAGGCTACCCACCGCCAGTGAATGTGACCTCTCCGGTCGCCCATTGATTGGCGGCTCTCTGTGCGCGTTGGCTAATACACGATAATGTAGAATTTGGCATGGGTGTCACCAGCAGCGTGTCTATCATCACTGTATCCCATAACGACTACCACCTCGTTTCCTCCTCCTTGAAAATTCAGCACATTAGCAACTATGCGTCCGCCAGTAATAAAAGGTGTGATGGAGATGAAACGGTCGTCAACTTTGAAGCCGAAATTAATCCCATAATTGCCAGGTGTGGCACTAAAACCTATGCCGAACCCACACGGAGGGGTAGACACGTTGCTGCCCGTGGCCTGCGAGTTGTAGCAGCGCACGATTTGCTGCCCAGCAGGCGCAAACGGGTCTATGTATGCCATCGCTTTGACCACACCGCCGCTGCCCCGATCCTGGACAGCATTCCCAACCAGCGAGATCGCACGGCCTCCGCTGCTGGCAGCTTGAAAGTAGCCTCCCGTCGCGCCGCCAACCCCGGCTACTCCCGTTCCGTTCGGATCGTTAGTGGCTTTACCAAACACGCCGACGACCGTGCCTGAACCTGCTGTCGCCTCACCCAGCACTCCCGCCGCGTTGAAACTGGTCGCGTCCGTCGTGCCAGTCACACCAGTGCCGGTCGTGCTTTGCCCGCTCACGCCCGCCTTGTCACCGGTGCCATACACGCCGACGCCTGTGCCGGCATTGCCCGTGGCGCTGAAGTATCCGCCACCAGCCAGCCCAACCCCCTGAACACCCGTTCCGTTCGGGGAGCCCAGGGCCTTACCGTACACGCCGACGACCTGGCCGGAGCTGGCGCTCGCCTCGCCGAGCAATCCGGCGGCGTTAAAGGTGGCCGAAGCCGTGACACCGTACGCGCCGGTGCCGCTGACGGCGCTGAAGTATCCGCCGGTTGCCTTTCCGAACCCGGCGACTCCCGTTCCCAGCGAATCGTTAAGGGCCTTGCCGTAGACGCCGACGACGTTGCCTGAACTGGCGCTCGCCTCACCCAGCACTCCCGCCGTGTTGAAGATGGTCGAAAGTGTCCTGCCGTAGACGCCAGCGCTACTGACGCTGCTCCCATAGACCCCGTTGCTGGTGGTGCTGTCGCCCCACACTCCGATGAAGTCGCTTTTGGCATACAGGGCGTGGTTGCCGCTTTCGATGACGGAGAGCTTATAAGGTGGACTGGTGGTCCCGATGCCGACGTTGCCACTCCTGCGAATCGTCATCTTCGCCGCCCCCGCCAGTGCCGCTTCCGAGTTCGGATCGGTCGTATCGCGCACCCGGAACTGCATCCCGATCTGATTATTGCCCGCAATCGCCATCAGCCATTCGATGCCATCGGTCAGTTGTAACTGCGAGGTCTGCCCCGTCGCCGCCACATAGCGTAACTTCGCCCCGCCGCTTCCCGTGTTCCATAAGCGCTGGAGAATGTCGCCCGCGCTGTTGCGCTGCAAATCAAAGACTCCACCCGGCGACGAAGTCCCGATCCCGATGTCGCCGCTCACTTCGCTGATGGTCGAATCGCCGACCACGCCGTTCGGACCGTCGGTCCATTTGGTGATCCGGTTAGTCGTCCCCGCACCGCTGATGTTCACCTGATTCGGCCCGAGTATTTCCTTAGCGGCTCTCCCTTTTTGCTCGCTCTCGGCTTGCACCGTGCGGCCCGGCGAGAGGCGGTCTCGAATGGCGCTGCCGGTCGGGTTATCCAGGGCGCTGAGGCGGTCTCTGCCGGCGCTGCTCACCAGGTTGGCCGCCGTCGTCTGGATCGTCCCGTCGGGGAAGACGATGCCCTTGCTCGTGCGAATCAGCCCGGCCACATCGAGCCTTGCCTCGGGCCGCGCGACTCCCACGCCGAGATTGCCTTCCGGCGTCAGCAGCAGCTGCACCTCTCCCTGCCTCCCGAAGAAGTCGCCGGCACGAATGCTCAACCCCGCGGCGCTGCCGCTCAACTGGCCGGCGCCCCCGTCGTGAGCCATCACGGTGGTCGTCAGCGCCTCGCCTTCATTCAGAATCCGGAAGGGAGTGCTGCGTTCGACGCTCCCGGCGGCGAAAGCCTGCTGACTGCCTGCGAGCGCTGCAGCGTGAGCTGACGAGAGCTGTCCGGTCTCGACCGAACGGAGTGCCGTCTCGCCTGACTCCAGTCGCAGGAGGCCGTGCCGGAGGCGGAATTGACCGGAGAGCGCTCTGGCCGTCACGAGACAGAGGTACTCACCGTCGGCGAGGCGCTGCCCCTGCTGATCGAGCAGGGACCAGTCGAGCAGGGTGCCGGGCTGGAAGTCGGAATCAAAGAGCTTCTCGCCGCCGGGCGCGAAGACTTCGAGCCGCAGCTGCGTGACTTCACCCGGCGCGGCGAAGCGCACCCGCCCGGTCGTTGCCGCCGCCGTGACCGAGGGCGACTGGGATGATTTTGTTTCCTGCGCCGAGGCGAAGGTCGAGACCAGCGCCAGCCCGATAAAGCCCATCACAAAATGAGAGCGTCTGATTTTCATGAACATAGTCGAGACCTCCTGAGCAGAGTTAATGTGCAGCTGACTTTGAGTTGAAGGTTCTGAATGATCGGGCGGAATGGGATAAATTGCTGTTCAATATTGGACAATACAGGAAAAGAGTGGTGGGGCGGAAGCAGGCGCAACCTTTTCGGCATTCCGCACAGTCAGGAGGGGAAAGTTCGACTCAAACAGTCACAATCAGACGGGGTGGGAGCGGCAGTGGAAAGGCTGACTTTGTCACCTCCCCATTAAAGATCACAGGCGCGAGGGAGTTGTCGCAGGCAGAGAGACTAAAGCCAGTGGCTCTGCGGAGCCGACAACCCACTATCGCCCCACTACCGCCAGATTGACGATGGCGTGGAGCTTGAAGCCGAAATACCAGCCGATACTCCCCTTGCTGAAGTAAGCGCCGTCTTCGCGCAACAGCCGGACGCGCCCGTGGCGCAGCGGCTTGCACAACGGAATCGGCTTGCTGTCGAGCAGATAGAGCGACAGCGGTTGCCAGAAACTGCGGCGGGCGGCGGCGAGCAGCTGCCCGAGGAGCGCCGTCAGTTGATGGAGCCGCGCCAGCCATTGCTTGTAGCCGCACAACTGCGGGAAGGCCCCTGCAGCGTTGGCCCGCACCAGTTCGTAGGTGCGCGTTCGCGTCGGGCATTGAAAGTAGCCTTGCATCAAGGCGATGGTCATCACCTCGGCATCGGTGAAAGCAGGCTCAGCGTTATTGGACTGCCGCCGGGCGGCACGCCGCGGATGTGTCTTCAGATAGTCATCCACAAAGACATAGATTTCGATCAGCTGGTCATTTATGCTCTGCATCAGGGTCGTCATCCTCCTCTGAGTGTAAGTTGTTGTTTGGTGACTACATTTTACACTCTGGTTGAGAACTGACGACCTTCACTTTTCAACCCAAGACTGGGGTTAAGTTAAGCCGGGAGTCGTTTCCGGTAGCGCTGGTAGCGCAACGAACGAGCCTGCGACCGGGCTTTGCGCTCCGGGTTCCGCCCCGGTCGCGGGCTCGTCGGATTGGTTTGCAGCAGCTGCCTGAGTTCTCTCAGGGCGACCTCCACCGGCACGCTCTCATCGGCCAGCAACGCGACGACCGTGTCGAGCAGGCTGACATAACTGATCACCCGATTGACGCGCGGCGGCACCGGCCGCGGCCGGGCGCGTTCATCGAGCGCCTGCTGCGCGCTGTGAGCCAGCACGCTCTCGAGCGTCAGCAGGAAGAGCAGGCCGTCGAAGTCCTGCCGGATGGCGCGCTCGCTCTGCCCGCTGAAGCGCTCGACCTCGGCGACGTTCTTGAAGCGGTCGTAGAAGACCTCCTGATTCCACCGCCAGCCGCAGACCTCATAGAAGTCGGCCGGCGGGTAGCCGGTCGCGTCGGTCAGGGTGGTGAGCAGCACCTCGGTCTCGCCCGTCGGCAGCCCGAACCGCAGCAGCCGCACCGGGAGGGTCTCGGGCAACTGGTGGTGCCGCACGAAGGCCGCCTGGCGGTGCGTCACGCCGAGCGTCACGAGTCGCTCGGCCTCGCCCGAGAGCCAGAACTCGTTGACGGCGGCAAACGACTGTCGCGGACACCGGATGACGACGTGCCGCCCGCCCTCAAGCGCCCAGGCGATGACCGAGTAGTTGGCGAAGTTGTGATCCGGCACCAGCACGTCACCCGGTGCGGTCTGCGCCCAGAGCGGCCCGCGCAGGGGGGCCTCCTCGGCCGCCAGCGGCCCGAGGTGGGCGCCGAGGCTGAGGTCATTGAGCAGGTCGTAGAGGACGACGCCGAGCGCCTGAACGCCGGCGCCCGCCGCGCCGTACTGATTGGTGAGGAGACTGAAGGCCTCGCGCAGCGCCGCCGTGTCGGGCAGGTTGAGCTTCGTCCCGTCGGCGCCGAACAGGCGATGACCGCGCCACGTCCGCCACGTGCCATCAGCTCCCGCGCGCGCGGTATTCGTCGCAGGTCACCCGCGTGAGGTGGGCGAAGAGTTCCGGGCGGAGTTTCTGCCGGGCCTGACAATAAGCCGAGGCGGTGACGAGTTGATCGAGTTGATCGAGTTCGCGGAAGAATTTGTTGAGGGCGTTCTGTTGTGACACCTTGTGACCTCTCAGGATCAGCGTCGCGACGCGCGGCAGAGTCAGCACGCGCTGGCGCGAGAAGTCGGCGGGAGCGACGCGGTAAGCCTGACACGTCGCTGCTGCTGACAGTTCGGCGCGCAGTCGGGTGACGAGATGTGTTGGGATGTCAGGTTCATTCGCCCGGTTTTATCTCATTGTCACCATTTGCGCTATCGCTGACTTAATGCCAGTGAGCGGGCGTTCCTTGTCAAAGAGCTTCCACTGGGTTTCGGCAAAGCCGAAGTAATGATGGCTGTGATGCCGGGTGATCGAGCCTTTCGCGATCTCTTTCAGTTCGCCGTGTTCCGGCGTGGTGTGCAGAACGAGCGGCGAGTAAAGCTGCTCCAGCACGTAGCCGTTCTTTTTCAGGAGCAGGCCGAAGAGCTTCTTCGCGTCATGCGTGACCAGATCGAGTTCAAGCTCATCGCGCTTTTCTGATACTTCGATTGTCTCCCGCCCCGGGTCGAGCCCGACGACTTCGCGCGCCGGCAGGACGTGGACGCCGCGCAGGTCGTAATCGGAATCGGGTGAAGGGAAGCCGTAAAGATGCGCCCCGCTGACCGTGACGAACAGCAGCGGGTAAGGTTGTCGCGCGACTTCGGCTTTCAATCGTTCATTAGTCATCATTTGCTTCTCTCCGGGAGCGCACCCGGGGTTATGTCATTGAGCGCCGCGCTTTGATCAGGAACGCGTTCGCCTTTTCGTAATCGGGGCGTTCCGGCAGTCTCGTTGTCGCCAGCGCTTCGTCAAATTCCTTGTGCAGGCGCAGCCTCCACTCGTTGACTTCTTCCCATTTCAATTCGCCGCGCCTGATCGCCAGCAGCGCGTCGCGATGCCTTTCGACCCGCACGGGCACGTGACCCTCTTTCAGCACGGTCACGCCCGCGAGCAGCAAACGAATCAGGTGCATCGCGTGCTTCCATTTGATCTCGCCGCGGCTGCGCAAATCCTGCTCCAGCTTTTTGAACTGCGACAGGACGTAGCCGTTGTAAGTCTGGTAGACCAGCTTTGATAAAAAAACATCACGCATTGCCAGCAACTCCTGCGCGAGCGGCGTCGCCGTCTCAACGAGCGGCGTGTACAGACACTCAAGGATGTTCGGATTGGCCTTGAGTGCGAGGATCAGGAACTTGCGCAGTTCCCAGTAACATTCCTCGGTCTCCTTGTTTTCAAGCTGCCCCGGCACCTCGAACAGTGACCAGTGCATTTCGGCGGGCGGCAGGTAAATGCCGCGACGGTCAGTGTCCGATGCCGAATGATCCAGACCGTAAGCACGCGACCCGACGATGCATCGGTAGATCACGTACTCGTATAAACCGGCTTCCGCAAGCGGCGGCGCCGTCTCGGCCAGCGCGCCCTGCTGATGCATTTTACGGACGGTCAGCTCTGAGCGTGCGAGCGCGGCTTCAAGCCCGTTCGGAAAAAGCACGCGGTAAGAATGCGTGTCATCGAGTGGAGCCTTGACGATCACACCGACTGCGCCGCGCGGGCAGACGACTTCGCCACGCGAGTCTTTGACCTCGACGCGAGTCACGACCTGCGTGCCGACGGGAATGATCAGGTTCAGATTGTCAGGTTGATTGCTGGTCAAGCGTGAAGACCCTCATCTGCGTTCTTGCCCTGGCTGTTTCGGGGTCCCCCGAAATCGCGGGGCATTATAACCAATCCCGCCTGAGATGCGGCCTGATCGTAATTACCAGGCGCTGCGTGGCCCTGAGCGAGGATAAGAGCCGTCTTCGGGACGGCTGGTCAGAATCGTCTGGATGAGGGAGAGGCGGACGTGAGTCCGAACGTCCGGGCGCGAGAACCGGCCGGTAATGGCTTTGGCGCGATCAAAATCGGCGCGCGCCAGTCCGGCCAGAGTCTGGGTGAAGTTCTGGAGCATATTGGAAGTCACACTGCCGCTGGCCATAACCCATTCCCTGTCGCGGAACGTCCCGTGATTCTCAAAGGCGGAAAGCACTGCCGCCGCGGCGTACAGTTCATTGAACTGGTCCACCATCGGGTCGAGGATCTCGAAGCCGCGCGCCGAAGAGAGCTGCTGGTAAGCGCCCACCACCCGGAGCTGAGCATCAAGCTGTCGGTTGTTTTCCGCCTGTCCGCCGATCATTTCCCAGGCTTCGTCGAGGTATTGCAGGGCGAGTTTCCGGTTGCCGCCGCCGACTCTGAGGGCCAGCGTTGTCAGGATTGACGCGCGCTCTTCGGCGGTGCGCAGGCGCAAGAGTGCCTGGCGCGCCTCGTCCAGCTTGCCTTCGCTCTGGAGGCGCCAGAGCATCTGGTGATCGAGCTGAGTGAGCATCTGACGGCGCTGGCCGGGGTCGGTGATGTGTTCGGTGATGATCTGGCGGGCGCGCTCGGCCTGGCCCTGCTCGATGGCCTTGTTCGCGGCACCCTGATACCAGGCATTGCGCATCTCCGGCGCGGCATTCGGCGCGCCTTCGAGCAGTGCTTCAATCGAAGCCTTCTCCGCAAATTTGTTGAAATCGCGCCAAGCCTTGTCGGCAGGGTTGAGAGTCTGTTCGGATTCAGTCGTGTTGCGGCGGAGCGCTGGCACGCGGGTGGGCGCGTATTTTTCCACGAGCGGCGCGAGCGAAGAGGTCAGCTCATTGAGCATCGAGCGGGCGATCTCAAGACGGCCGGGGTCGCGCGGATTTGCGAGGGCTTCCGAGGCGTTGTTGATCATCTGCTCGATCAGTTCACGTACCACCGATTCGGCGATCAGCGGTGATTGTTTCCGGCTGTCGGGTTGCGCCTGCTGCTCCTCGTTGCCGCCGTTCGGGGCCGCCAGCTGAATCAGGGAGCGCGCCGCGTTGTAATATTCGTAACCCGATACCAGGCTGGTCGAACGCAGTCGGCTGACGATGTCGGAGGCGAGCTTTGCGGCGGCTGCGCGATCAGACGCCTGAAGCTGGTATAGAACATTCATGACGCCGTCGGGTAGTTTCCCTTTCGCCAGATTCTCTTCCGCGAGGAGTAATGCCTGCTGCGGGTCTCTGGCGGCGGCGTTCGCCGCGACCATCAGCTCAAGCTGGGCGTCGTGTTCCGGCTGGTAGCCGTTGAATCCGATTGGCGGGCGTGTGGCGCGCAGGAATTCGAGGGCGAGTGGTGCATCAAGTTGTGCGATCAGGTGCAGCATCTCCTGCCGTTTCTGGATGATCAGCCATAATGAATCGGGCCGCAGAGTCTGCTCATCATCCGGCGCATTCAGCAGAGTGATGAGGGTCTGTTTCACCTCGCCGAACAGCGCGCGGGCGCGCTGTTCATCGCGCTTCCAGAGCAGGCTGGCCGCGATGGCCTGAACGCGCAGCCGGTTCTCAGGCAGCCTGAGCGCCTGCGCGTCGGTGAGAACTTCATCGAGCAGCGCCGCTGCTTTCTGCTCCAGTTCTTTCCTCGCTTTTTGTTTCTCCTGACTTGTGCCCGAATCCGGCGCGCCGGGCGTTTGAGCGGTAATTGTTAGTGAGAGCAGAATCAGCGCGGCGACAGTGGAAAAAAGTGTACGGGTCATGAGCGCCTCCGGTAACAGACATTCAATCAGCCGCCCCTTGAAATCAGGGACAGCAAACGCAGGGGACGGCGGGTCAGTGGGAACACTGGCAGAACGGTTGTCATCAGGGCTTTTGCAGAGAATAATCCGACCGGCGGCGGCCAGTAATTTCAGATGAAATCACCGGACCCAGAGTGCCTGAGCTTCCGGGTTCAGGGCTACGTGACCTGACACAGACACAGGCCCGGGTCAGCCACACATTAAATCCTGGTGCCGTGATAGAAGCCCGATGCCTTGCCCGACGAGCAGCGCTCACTTAAGATGGAACTTAAATCCATCCCCCGCGTTAGCACAAACAGCCGTACTGGCGCCCCGTCATAACCTGATTATCATTTCTGACATTTAATCCGGATTCGATGAGAAAACTGATCTACTGCCTGCTTATTACCCTGCTCATCCCGGCATCAGCCTTTGCGCAGACGACTGTTCCCAAATCTCCGGCTGAGATCGCGAAGGCGCAGGCGCAGGCCGTCGTCGTCATCGAGCAGCTGGACGAAAGCGACAACGAGATCGGGCAGGGCAGCGGCTTTATCGTCACGCCCGGCGGCGCAATCGTGACGAACCTGCACGTCATTCAGGGCGCGGATGCCCTGCGGGTGAAGCTGCCGAACGGTGACGTGTACAAGACCGTGGACGTGGTTGATTTCGATGAACTGAAAGACATCGCGATTATCAAAATCAAAGGCTTCAAACTGCCGGTCGTGGCGCTGGGCGATTCCGATTACGTGCAGCAGGGCGAGTCGGTGGTCGCGATTGGCAACCCGGAAGGGCTGACCAATTCACTTTCGACCGGCGTGATCAGCGGCATGCGGCGGCTCGAAACGCACCGCGTCTTCCAGATCACCGCGCCGATCAGCAAAGGCAGCAGCGGCGGCGCGCTCTTTGACGATCAGGGGATGGTCATCGGGATCACGACTTCGGTTTTGCAGGCGGGGCAGAACATCAACTTCGCCGTGCCGATCAACTACGTGCGCGGGATGATCAGCGATCAGGTGACGACCGCAGTGGCAAAGCTTCCGCAGCTTCACTCATCAACCGAAGTCGCGGGCAATAAGGCGCCGGCTGCGGCCAGCCCGCGCGGCGCGGAAACGGTTGTCCCTCAGGGGCGGTTGAGCAACGCCGTCAGCGGCGGCCTGGGGCGTTCGCCGCAGGAGCCGATGTTTCTCCGGCCGGATGAGGCTCTGGCTTTTTTCAACCGGCTGGTTGACGGCCTGGGGCAGTCCGGGGCGCGCGAGATCGCCGAACTGACGCGCACCGCCGCCTTGATCAAAGACCATGAAACCCTCACCGAGACCGAATACCGAATTCCCTACCTGAGTTTTTACAGCGGCCTCCGGTTCAGCCTGCGCAAATCCGACCGCATTCTCGACAGCGTCGAACTGCTGGTTGACTGGTCGGTCGAAGACCTGAAGCGGACCTTCGGCGAGAAGTTCAAGAAGAAGACCGTGGACGGCAAACAGGCGCTGGAGATGAGAGAGAAGCGCGAAGACAAACAGATGCTGCTGATTCTGGCGATGCTCGACCAGAGCGGGAATGTGCGGTCAGTGAGATTTACAAAGACAAAATAGACAGCGGACGGGCGCGGATATTACGGATTGACGCTGATCTGATCCGCACTGATCCGCTTTATCCGCGCCCGTCCGTGTTCAATTCTATCCGGGCAATTCATCAATCTTCGCCGCCAGAATGAAATCGCTCTCCGTCAGCCCGCCGACCTTATGAGTCCAGATCGTGATCCCGACTTTGCCCCACGCCAGGTAAATGTCCGGGTGGTGATCCTCCTCTTCCGCCAGCTCGCCCACCTGATTGGTGAAATCGAGCGCCTCGGCGAAATCCGGGAAGTTGTAAGTCTTCTCCAGGTGATGCTCGTCAACCACGTTCCAGCCGTCGAGCTGTTTGAGCAGCTTTGTGATCTCCTTCCCCTTGAGCGCCGGGACTCCGCCGCGGCACGGGACGCAGGTCTTCTTCGCCAGTTTCGACCCTTTTTTCGCCGGTCTCGCTGAAGCTTTTTTCGTCGCTGTCGGCATTCTTTCGTCTCCTCTTCGGTTGTTGGCAATCGTGCTGTGCGCGGTATCCTACTCATCGTGACACCTTGTCGCAAGCGACAACCGAGACTCTGGCCGCGCTTTGGTGTGGACGGGGGAGTTACCCTATAATGCCGGCTCGCAAAGCTGGAAGTTTTCACCCCCTCAATTCGTTTTCAGACGTAACAGGAAATCCGGGAAAGACCGCCGATGAAAGTTCGTGCTGTATCTGCGAGGGGTTTGTTCATCGTTCCTCTTCGGGAAGAAGCGTCAAGCGATTCCGGCCTGCCGGCAAAAGCGAGGAGAAGGCTGATGGCACAGGGAGAAAAGAGTGAATTTGAAGCCGGAGATCTGACCCCGGTAGTGGGCGCCGAAACGGATGTCGCCCCGCTCGGGCGCGACCGGCAGAAGCCCGCGCACGAACTGACGGCTGACGAGGATGTGGACGTTGCCGACTGGGAGCGCGTGGCCGCGACGGACGAATTCAAAAGGCTGGTGGCGGAGAAAAGGAAATTCATCGTGCCGGCAACTGTCTTCTTTATCACTTACTATTTTGCTTTGCCGGTGCTGGTCGGTTACGCGCCGCAGCTGATGGATCGGAAAGTTTTCGGAGTCATCAATCTGGCTTACCTGTTCGCGCTCTCCCAGTTTTTCATGGCCTGGGTCATCGCGGCGCTTTACGTGCGGGCGGCGGGGCGGTTTGATGAGATGGCCCGCCGGATTATCAGCAGGGTGACGAAAGGGGGCCGGTAATCAATGTCAGTCGCACTGTTGATGTTTCTGGTTTTCATCCTGATCACGCTGGGGATCACTTACTGGGCGGCGCGGAGGTCGGCCGGTTCGAGCGCGTACTTTGCCGCCGGGCGTTCGCTGACGGCGTGGCAGAACGGGATCGCAGTCGCGGGCGATTACATGAGCGCCGCGTCATTCCTGGGCATCGCGGGGATCATCGCGTTTCAGGGCTACGACGGGTTCATGTACTCGGTCGGGTGGCTGGTGGCTTACCTGACCGTGCTGCTCGTCGTCGCCGAGCCGCTGCGCAACGCGGGCAAATACACGATGGCCGACGTGCTGGCTTACCGGCTCCGCCCGCGCCCCGTGCGCGCGATGGGCGCGCTCAGCACGCTCACCGTCAGCACGTTTTATATGATCGCGCAGATGGTCGGCGCGGGCGCGCTGGTCTCGCTGTTACTCAAGGATTCGGGCATCAGCTTTCAGGCCGCGGTGACGGGCGTCGGGGTGCTGATGATCGTCTACGTCGTGTTCGGCGGGATGCTGGCGACGACATGGGTGCAGATCGTCAAGGCGATTCTGCTGATGAGTGGCACGATTCTGCTGAGCGTGCTGGTGCTGGCGCATTTCGGGTTCAGCTTCGGCGATTTCTTCAACGCCATCACCCAAGTGAGCTATCACGACGCCAAAGGGAATCTGGTCACGCAGAATTTCCTGCAACCGGGGTTGCGTTACAAGCCGCCATACGGCGCGCTCGATCTGATCTCGCTCGGGATGGCGTTGATCTTCGGCACGGCGGGGCTGCCGCACATCCTGACGCGCTTTTACACCGTGCCGGACGCGAAGACGGCGCGCGTCAGCGTCGTCTGGGCGATGGCGATCATCGGCAGCTTTTATATTCTGACGACGTTCCTGGGCTTCGGCGCGGCGACGATTGTCGGGCGGGACTTCATTGCGAAAAACGGCGGCACGAATATGAGCGCGCCGCTGCTGGCTCAGGCCCTGGCGGGCAACGTGTTCTTTGCGTTCATCTCGGCGATTGCGTTCGCGACGATTCTGGCGGTCGTTGCCGGGCTGACGATTTCCGCATCAACATCCTTCGCGCACGACTTCTGGACGAACGTGCTGCACCACGGCAGGGAGCGGGCGCCGGGCGAGGAAGTCCGCGTAGCCCGCGTCACCGCGTTCGTCGTCGGCGCAGTCTCGATTCTGATCGCGATCCTGCTCGGGCCGAATGCGAACGTGGCGTTTCTGGTGGCGCTGGCGTTCGCAGTCGCGGCATCGGCGAATCTGCCGGTCATTGTGCTGTCGCTGTTCTGGCGCAGGTTCAATACAAAGGGCGCGGTGACGGGGCTCGCGACCGGATTGCTCTCGTCGCTGATTCTGATTCTGCTGAGCCCGAGCATCATGAAAACGAGTCCGATCTTCCCGCTCGAAAATCCCGGGATCATCAGCATCCCGCTCGGATTCCTGGGGGCGTTCGCGGGCACGATGCTGGGCCGCGAGCCGGAGGCGGAAGCGAAGTTTACTGAGCTGAACGTCCGGGCCAATACCGGGCTGGGCGCTGAAAAAGCTGTCTCTCATTGATGGGTAAATTGGAATACGGATCTGGCGGGTGCGGCGGATGAAGGCCGATCTGATCCGCGCTGATCCGTCAGCCGTCCGCGTTCCATTCTGATTTCGAGAAAGGTCATCTGAAAATGTCATCCAATACTCCTGATACCAAGGCAACCACGATTGAATCCGTCCTGAATGAATCGCGCCTTTTCCCGCCGCCCGCCGGATTCACGGCGCAGGCTCACGTCAAGGGGATGGAAGAGTACGAGCGGCTTTATGCCGAAGCCGAAGCCGACCCCGAAGCCTTCTGGGCGAAGCAGGCTGAAAAGTTACACTGGTTCAAAAAATGGGACCGGGTGCTGGAATGGAATCTGCCGCACGCCCGGTGGTTCGTCGGCGGCAAAACGAACGTCGCTTACAACTGCCTTGACCGCCACCTGACGACGTGGCGGCGCAACAAGGCCGCTATCGTCTGGGAAGGCGAGCCGGGCGAACAGCGCACGCTCACCTATCAGCAACTGCATTACGAAGTCTGCCGCTTCGCGAACGTGCTGAAGAAGCAGGGGGTGAAGACGGGCGACCGCGTGGCGCTCTACATGCCGCTGATCCCGGAACTCGCGATTGCGATGCTCGCCTGCGCCCGCATCGGCGCGACGCATTCGATTGTGTTCGGCGGGTTCTCGGCTGACGCGCTGAAGGATCGCATCAACGACGCCGGCTGCCGGGTGGTCGTGACTGCCGACGGGGGCTGGCGACGCGGGACGGAAGTGAAACTCAAACCCGCAGTTGATGAGGCTCTCAAAAATACCCCGACGATTGAAAGCTGCATCGTGGTCAGGCGCACCGGCACGCAGATTCACATGGCAGTCGGACGCGACCACTGGTGGCATGAACTCATCGAGACCGTTGACGCGAACTGCCCGGCGGAAGAACTTGACAGCGAACACCCGCTGTTCATCCTTTACACTTCAGGCACGACCGGGAAGCCGAAGGGGATTCTGCACACGACTGGCGGCTATCTGCTTCAGACATCGCTGACGCACGAGTGGGTCTTCGACATCAAGGAAGAAGACCTCTACTGGTGTACGGCCGACATCGGCTGGGTGACCGGGCACAGCTATGTGGTCTACGGGCCGCTCGCGAACGGCACGACTTCGCTGATGTACGAGGGCGCGCCGAATTGGCCGGGGCCGGATCGTTTCTGGGACATCATCGCGCGCCACCGCGTCAACGTCTTCTACACCGCGCCGACGGCGATTCGAGCATTTATCAAATGGGGCGAGCAGCATGTGCTGAAACATGACTTGTCCAGTTTACGGCTGCTCGGTACCGTGGGCGAGCCGATCAACCCCGAAGCATGGATGTGGTATCACAAGATCATCGGCAAGAAGCGGTGCCCGATTGTTGACACGTGGTGGCAGACCGAAACCGGCGCGATCATGATCACGCCCCTGCCCGGCGCGACGCCGACCACGCCGGGCACCGCGACGCGGCCATTCCCGGGCATCTCGGTTGATATTCAGACCAGAGACGGCAAGAGCGTCGGCGTGAATGAGGGCGGCTACCTGGTGATCAAGCGGCCATGGCCGGCGATGCTGCGCACAATCTGGGGCGATGACGAACGTTACCAGAAGCAATACTGGAGCGAAATCCCCGGCGTCTATTTCGCCGGCGACGGCGCGCGCCGCGATGAACACGGGTACTTCTGGATCATGGGCCGCGTGGATGACGTGCTGAACGTGGCCGGGCACCGGCTCGGCACGGCTGAAGTCGAAAGCGCGCTCGTGTCGCACGAGGCCGTGGCCGAATCGGCGGTGGTCGGCAAGCCCGACGAAATCAAGGGCTCGGCCATCGTGGCTTTCGTCACGCTCGAAGGCGGGCGCAAGGGCGGCGATGAATTGAAACGGGAACTGCGCGATCACGTCGCGAAGGAGATCGGCGCGATTGCCCGTCCCGACGACATCCGCTTCACCGACGCGCTGCCGAAGACGCGGTCGGGGAAGATCATGCGGCGGCTGCTGCGCGAAATTGCGGCGAGCGGCACGGTGGCCGGAGACGTGACTACGCTCGAAGATTTTTCGGTGCTGGAAAAGCTGCGCGAGGACGAAGAGTAAGACGGCAGGGAAAACGAAGAGGCCAGCGCAAAAGAGAAAGGCAGAAGTGTGGGGCCTGTTCCTTCACTTCTGCCTTTCTCTTTTGCGGGGGGAACCGTGCGGGCAACCGGGGGATATGATAGCGGTGAAACTGAAATTAAGTGGTTGCCTTCACATGCCGTACTTCAAACGCTTCAATCCTTTTTCCTCCAGCTCGCCCAGTTGAGCCAGCGCGCGTTTGAGCGTCGTTCCCAGATCGTACTCGACTTGTTCGAGTGTCCAGTTATTGGTGCCCGGCGCGCGTGAGAAATTGAAGCCGCAGAGCCAGTCCCGACTGACCATCGAATAATATTCAATGCGCAGTTCGCTCAGGCCGAGTTCGAGACGAAAAGGCGGCAGCTGGTATGCCGCTCTGACAAGGTTGACGATTTCATCGCCACGATAAATGAAGTGAACTGACTTGCGAATCACGGGGCGTTGGTCGCGCATCGCGAGAGAACCTCCTTACGGATCGCTTTTTTTGAATTTGCTCTCGGCAGGAGGGCAGGACCTCACCCAGCCACGAGAACGTTTGGTCGGTACGCCGAATGCCCCGTAATCGGCTACGCCTGTAATAAAGTCTGAATTCAGTGTAATTACCAGCAGAATTGCTCCCTCGCTCCCGATCTCAGACTCAGAAAAGCAACCGCCTTGTCATCAAATTCACATTGCCGCCGCCCATTATGCCACGTCAATAACGGCGTAGTCTGCTCCCCCGCGAAGAGACGGCGCCTTTGAAAGGGTGGTCAAGTATGTTGCGGAAGACTCTGGCGGCGGTTGTTCTGGCTGTCTCACTCAGCCTGGGCGTCAAAGCCGATCCGATTTTGTGGCAGCAGGTCGAGCGCAGCTCATCTCAGCAGCCGACCCTGGTGAACTCCTCACAGGAGCCTGCCTCTCCCGCCGCGACGGGGCAGGTTGGGCAATCGTCCGCCGATGACGGTGTGATTCCGAAGTTCGTGCGCCTGCCGGACGGCCGCATAGTGCCTTACGGCGCGGGCGTGATCTGCACCGAGAACTGCGTCGAGGGCGAAACTTTTGAGCAGCGAACCGTCCGCCGCCCGGGCATCTGGTACGTCACCATCCCGGCAGTAGTGGGGGGCATCATCGTGACCGTACTGGCTACCAGAGGTCATGATTCACTCAACCCCAACCGTGGTAATCCGAAGCTCTTCGACATTCCGAGTGGGACGCCTCAGCCCATTCCTTCAGCCTCGCCGGTGCCGAACTCACCGGTGCCGGAGCCGGCCACACTGATCCTGATCGGATCGGGTCTGGCGTTCCTGGCGCATCGGGTGCGCAAGGCGGCCTGAGCTTTCAGCTTTCTTTCGTCAGCAGTCAGATTAAAACAGCGGGGCCAGTTATGCAGGGTTATAAACAACTCTGCATAACTGGCCCCGCTGTTTTCGGTCGGCTTTTTTCCGGCCGCGTTCTGGTCTTCAGGTGAAGACGACGGTCTGGGAATTGGGAATTTCAAAGCGGTGGCGACAACGCGGGTTCGGGCAGTAAAGCATGTCGTCGACGCGAACCAGGTAATCGCGGGCTTTGGCGAATTTGGCGCGCAGGTAATCGTCAGCGCCGTGCGGGAGAGATTTTTTCTTCGTGCGCCGCAGCCAGCGAATCTGGTACTCAGACGACTGGCGGCATTTCGGACACTGATAAGTCGCGCGCTTGGTCTCCGGCTTCTCGGTGTAAAAATCTCTTTCGTCCATAGCGCGGATAGTCTACGCCTCAGCACAGTAAAAAGTAAAAAGTGGAAAGCAGAAAAGTCCGGCGCTTCCTCCCGGCATCTTCCACTTTGTACTTCCTGCTTTCTGCTACCTGACTTTCCCCATCAGCCGGCGAATCCACGGCGTCAGCGCGAGCAGGACGACCGCCGCGATAATCGGCATGACGGCGAGCTTGCTGAACAACCCGACGAGCGCCTCCCGCGAGCCGGATTCAAAATAGCCCGCCATCATGCCCGCCATGAAGTTGCCTAAGGAGATTGAGAGGAACCAGACGCCCATCATCAGCCCGATCAGACGGTGTGGCGCGAGCTTGGTCGTCGTGCTGAGGCCGACCGGATAGAGGCAGATTTCGCCGATGGTTTGCAGCAGGTAGACGCCGATGAGCCACCACGGGCCGACTTTGCTGCCGCCCCCGATGAAGAGCGAGGCCACCGCCAGCAGCGCCGCGCCCAGCCCGACGAACAGCAGGCCAAACGAGAACTTCACCGGACTCGACGGTTGCCGGTCGCCCAGCTTCAGCCAGAGCGCAGCAAAGACCGGGGCCAGAACCCAGACGAAGAACGCCGGGCTTGACTGATACCAACCGGCAGGGAACTCATACCCAAATACAGAGCGGTTGGTGAAGTCATTAGCGAAAAGATTGAAGCTCGATCCTGCCTGCTCGTAGCACATCCAGAAGATGATCGAGAAGAAGAACAGCACCACGATCGCTGCGACCGGCTTCTTCTCCTCCGGCTTCAGGAAGGCGAGGAACAGCCAGGCGATGAAGACGACCAGTGCGCCCAGCATGAACCACACCTTGTTTCTGACTACAGGTTCAGGGCCGAAGTAAAGGAAGATCACTGCCGCACTGGTCGCAGCCATCAACAACACTCCCACCAGCGCCTTGCGTCGCGTCTCCGCTGAGGTCTGTCGTGGTGGGTTGCCGACGTGCGCCAGACGGTCGCGACCCATGACGTATTGAATAAGACCGAAGGTCATTCCGATGCCGGCCGCCGCAAAACCGAGATGCCAGTTGACCTTCTCACCGAGGAAACTGCACACGATTGGCGCGGCGAATGCGCCGATGTTGATGCCTACGTAAAAGATCGAAAAGCCCGCGTCCCTGCGCTGGTCTTCCGGGTTGTACAGATCGCCGACAATTGCGCTCACGTTCGTCTTGAGCAACCCCGTGCCGAGGACGATCAGAATCAGCCCGGCGTAGAAGGTGTAGATCGTCGGCACAGCCAGTGAGTAATGGCCGAGCGCAATGATGATGCCCCCGATCAAAACGGCTTGCCGCGTCCCCAGCACGTTGTCCGCGATCCACCCGCCTGGAATAGACATCAACCAGACCGAGCCGGTGTACGCGCCGTAGATGCCAGTGGCTTTCTTTACGTCAAAACCGAGTCCGCCGTTTGCCACTTCCTTCGTCATATACAGCAGCAGTAACGCGCGCATGCCGTAATAGCTGAACCGCTCCCACATCTCCGTGTAAAAGAGCGTAGTCAGCCCGCGCGGGTGCCCGCCGATGCCCTGGTTGTCCAGCGTGGAGTCAAAAGTTACGTCGGGTTCGGTGTCGAATACGTCAGGTTGTGCGCTCATAAAGTTGAAGTAGTGGTCAGGGGTGACGTGATGCGTGCTTCGGAAAAACCGTTCAGGCAGTCAGCATTGTAGCCAGACTGTGCGATTGCGGCAATTGCCCGACCGTGGTTGCCACACGATTCCGGGCTGCGGGGCTTTCGGGCTGGAGAATCGGGCCGGTGGTCTGATGACCGCGGAGGGACAGGTCATAATCCGGCGTAAGCTTGTGGCGCTGGCGGCGTGAAGCGGGCTGAATATCAGCGGGTGACGAGTGAAGCGTGCCTCACCTGATCTGCGTTCCCGGCGCGGGTTCTCTGATCCCCTCAAGCATTATTCTGCCCTTCGAGGGGTCATTGCTGCCCCACGGCAGGCGTATTGACGGCGGGCCGAAATCAACCACACGCAGTTTTAATTCCCCCCTGGAAGTGTAGGGGATGTCATACCTCGCCTCGGTGAAGACGTCGGGCTTGGGCACGGGCGTGACTGAGGTCCGCACGAGGTAACGCATACCGATCTGATTCCACCGCTCCCAGTTGCCCTGTGGGTTGGTGAAGGAGATGGTCTTGCGCCCGGTGAAGAGGTAAACCAGCGCGGGGTTCGGGGTGGCGATGACGCAATCCTCCGGGGCTTTCTTACTCACCCATTCCAGCATCGCCCGATTCTCTTCAAAGGCGCGGAGCCAGAGAGGCCGATCAGCCGCCACCGGCTGGAACTTTTTCACAATGTACCTTGTGTGGTCATAAAGGTGTGCGGCCAGGATGCACACGACCGCGACGCCGAAGACGGGCCATTGGGCGCGGAGTTTTGAAGTCCCGTCCACGCGCTGTTTGAGCTGTTGGATGAGACGGAGGCCGGTCAGGAAGTAAAAAACAATGAACGGGGCGAAAGGCAGGATGAAACGGTACGGCGGCCAGGGCCAGAGCAGGATGATCACGAGTGAGGCCGGGAGCGCGAACTCCGCCAGCGTGGCTTTTCTGATGGCCGTGGCGATAAAGCCCGCGACAACGAACAGGCCCAGGAGGAATGAGAGGATACTCCGGCCGCCCGCCTCCTCTATGGCCTCTGCCCCGCTGTAACCGGTGTCGCGGAGGAAGGGCGGGAAGAGCATCATCCCAATGTCGTGGCCCAGTACCTGTGTCAGATTATTCCAGACGCGATCCGGCAGGTCCGCGGCATAGACCGTACCGGAAGCAGAGTCGCCCGCCTTTTTCTGCCAGAACTGCGTCGTGTAACTGAGAACAATATTACCGCCCTGCTCGGCGCGCTGCTCGCCGGTCGGGGAGTGCGCCCTGCTGTATGCCATCCAGGGGCCGACGAGCGCAATGACGCTGAAGGCAAAAATCGCCGCCCCCCTGAAGAGGCGTTCTTTAAGCAGATAACCCACTGCGGCGGCGATCAACCCCAGAGCTATTGAGCGCGTGAGGAAGGCGAACGACCCGAATGTGGCGCCCAGCACCCAGTACCACCACGACGTGCCGCCTTTCACCGTCACACGCACCCCGCGCTCGATGGTCAGGATGGTCAGCAGCTGGGCCAGCGTGAACACGCACTCTGTCATGACCGTTGAGGTCGCGAGGAAGCAGAACGCGGGGGTGACGGAGACGACCGTTGCGATGCCCAATGCGGGATAGTGCGGCAACTCCCGGACGCGCCTGAGCCAGACGTAAGACGCGGCCCCGACGCCGGGCATTGCCATGATCGAGACGGATTTCAGCAGCCAGAGGTTCTGCGGGAACTGTGGGGCGAGCCGGAATAACAATGACAGCAGCCAGGGGAAGGCCGGCGGGTAGAAAGGCGGAATACCGGCTGAAGGGGAATTGATGAGCGTATAGCCGTGCCCGGTCGCCAGCGCCCTGGCCAGCATGACATACCAGGCATCATCTACTACCAGGCCGACCACCTGATCCAGCCGCAGGCTGTAGATGATGAAGAAGAGGGCGAATGAAGCCCCGACACTCGCAGCCACCAGCCAGGGGCTGGTCCTCACCCCGCCCCGGCGGGAGTCCCCGCCCGGGAGGGGTTGCTCTTTAGCAACAGATCTGGCTTGCCCGGATTTGATACCTGTTCGCCTGGCCACTACGGTTTATCCCCCGCTGGGTCGGTTCAGATGATGGCCCTGCCCGCTGACGGTGGTCTCCGCTTTCCGCCGCGTTATCCGCACGATTGTTGTCAAAGCACGTCCGCCAGGGGCGCCGGCAGTGATGGCTGTTTAGTGACCGGGGCTGAATACTCTGACAGCTATACACACTCCCAATCTCGCAAATCATCCGGATTTTAGTGCGAGTTATCGTTGCCGGAATAAATTACGGCAGGCCGTCAGGGCGAGGGCGCCTGCAAACGAATTAAACTGCCAGCCGCACGATAAATATATTGACGAAAGGAAAACTTTTATATAGCGTATGTCACGAACAGGGCCTTTTCTCACAGGCAGCAATCAATTCACTGGGAAGTTCTCACGTTGAGCCGTCAGCAGACAGTGGTGGGCGAGTCGTCGCCTCTCACTGATTGCGACCACGGTTCATCCATTCTTCGTTGATCGGGTGCCTCACCAGCGGCCCGTTGTTCCCCCAAGTCATATTCGCCAGAGCGGACAGTCTTCGGCATCTTCGACACTCACTGGATGCGCGCCCGGAATGGCCTTCCTGTACGCAACCGTATTTTGGAGATGTGGCCGGATTCTCCGTTTTGATTGTTCTGCACAGGTTTCACTAATCCTGTTCTGTCACCGCTGCCTCACGGATCAACGAGCGGTAATCAGGGTTCCGACTGACGGGCGAATCCCGCCTGCCGACCAGTCTGAATTGCTCCTGCTCGGGCAGCCCCCTTTTCACGGCATCTGATTCTCTACTGGAGGAATTCTGACATGCGACCCTCACACAAACTCACACACAGCCTGCTGGCGCTCTTTGCGCTGGTCATCCTCTCATCGTCCGCACTCGCCGCCGACCCCGGCCTGCTCGTCGGGACATCCATCGTCAGCGACCAGAAGGCCGGCTCCGTGCTGATCTATAACGTCTACACCTCGAGCCCGGTCAACGCGGGCGTGCAGGACACGCGCATCAGCATCACCAACACG
>DASRDU010000161.1:0-4005 GCA_035652435.1 Blastocatellia bacterium | reverse complement strand
GGCCTGCAACAGCAGAGTAATGACTGTGATAGACTGCATTGAGCGAATCCTCCTTGTTTGTTCATTTCCCAGCGCCATTGTACTGGCGCACGGGAGGATTCGCTGCTTTCATTTCCTTACTTCATATGGGACAGCACTGAGGCCAGGTGATCAGGATCGGGGCGCGGGTTTCCCGGAACGGGCACGGCGAAGAGCTGCAGCTCACGGTCGAGGATCAGGGTGTGGGGATTGACCCGGATGAACTGAAGAACATTTTCGAGCCGTTCAGCCGTGGGGCTTCAGCCGTTTCAGCCCAGATCCCCGGCAACGGGCTGGGCCTCTATCTCGTCAGGCGCATTGCCGAAGCACACGGCGGAAAAGTCACTGTTCGTAGCGCGCCGGGCCGGGGGAGCGCCTTCACGCTGCACCTGCCCGTCTCATGAGCGCCGCACCGAAGCAGTAAGGAATCAGTTTCGCCTCCACCCACCCTGTCCGACCATTCCCGACAGACCCAATTTTTCTGATCACAGTGGATTTTGTGGGGGGACAATTTCTTCAGCGCCGGAGGCGCGGCCTGTTTATAGCCAGACCAGGAAAAACGTCCCCAGCTCCGGCAGGAGCGACACCTGTTCCGAGGGCTGTCGCTCCTGCCGGAGCTGGGGCGGTTTATTGGCACGGTTTGCTATAAACAGGCCGCGCCTCCGGCGCTCGGGGACGCCAGCCCGCACGAGTCCGGTGTGATCAGCAATTTTTCAACTGGCCTTCGACTTTGCTCTCCTCTTCCACGATCTCCAAGCTTGTCACGACCACTCCACAAATCAGATGGGCAAACCTGCTGAAGCCCTCCGGGCCATAAGCTGACTATTGTTTTCAGCCGCTTTGAAGAACCCAAACGTTTCTTGAAGAAAATCTCAAAAGAAATTCAACCTGCTCTCAAGACCCCGGCGCGGCGGCAGGCTATCGTGGGTGGCACAGGAAAATCGCCGGGCTGCCCCAGGGGGCAGTCCGGCAACTGGCGGCAGAGATTTGTTGCGGCCCGGCGCCGAGCGCTCCCCGCCCGATAACGCAGCTTGCCAGCAAAGGAGAACCCGTCATGACCACCACCAGACTGCCATTCCCCGGATTCAACCACCTGACCGCCGCAGTTCTGGCGCTCGGTCTGATCAGCGGCCCGGCGCTCTCGCCGCTGGCCGCCTCGGCCCGGGGCGGCAGCCTGCCCGGGGTGAAGTCGCACCGCGCAACGGCCACTGCCCCGGCGCCGGTTGCCAGCCGCGAGCCGGCGCCGCCGGCTGACTCGTCGGCGCAGGCCGGGGTGATCGAGAACTACGGCAGATTGCCGCTCAGCTTCGAACCCAACCGGGGGCAGACTGATCCGGCAGTCAGATTCCTGGCGCGCGGCCAGGGCTACACGCTCTGGCTGACGGCGAATGAAGCTGTACTCGCGCTCAGGCGCCCTGCGCCGAAAAAGCCGGGCGCGCTGCTCAGGCTGAAGATGGTGGGTGCCAGCGCCGCACCGCAGATCGCCGGACAGGGGCAGCTTGAGGGGAAGAGTAACTACCTGATCAGTAACGACCGCGCGCGGTGGCACACCGACATCCCGACTTATCGCGAGGTGCGTTATACGGAAGTCTGGCCGGGCGTTGACATGGTCTGGTACGGGCGGCAGCGCCAGCTTGAGTATGACTTCATCGTCAGGCCGGGCGCCGACCCGCGGCAGATCAGGCTGGCCTTTGAGGGGGCTGACAGGCTCCGGCTTGATCGTCGGGGTAATCTGGTGGCGCAGACCAAAGCCGGCGAACTGGTGCAGCACGCGCCGGTGATCTATCAGGAGAGCGAGCAGGGGCGCAGGACCATCACCGGGAAGTATATGTTGCAGGGCCGGAGCGAGGTCAGCTTCGAGGTCGGGACTTACGACGCGGGCCGGCCGCTGGTGATTGATCCCCAGCTTATCTACTCGACTTATCTGGGAAGCACCGTGAAGGACATTGCCCGCGGGATCGCAGTGAACAGCAATGGGGAGGCCTTCATTGCAGGGGAAACAGAATTCGGCGCCTCCTTCCCTCGGATAACTGAATTTGGGGGAAATATTGACAGCCAGTCCGCCTTCGTGACCAGGTTGAACGCCGGTGGCACATCCATTCTCTACTCCACGGTCATCGGGGGATCCATCCAGTTTTGCGATGACAATGGGTGTATCGGCACAATTGCAAATGCCATTGCCGTGACCAGCGACGGCAAGGCCTGTATTACCGGCAGAGTCGGCAACGATGCCAATAACAGCTCCTTCCCCGTCACCTCCAACGCATTCCAGGACAGGGGGACTCGAAGTAACTGTGTCTTCATACCCTGTCGTGGTTTCGATGCCTTCGTCACGGTCCTGGACGCTGAGGGGGACGACCTCGTCTACTCAACCTACTTCGGCGGATCAACCGTCGGCCCCAATTCTGGTCTTGCCCGCGCCAATGATACAGGTCGGGCAATCGCGGTGGACACGGCGAACCACATTTACATCACCGGTTCGACTTCCTCGAACAATCTCCCGACCAGAAACGCCTTTCAGAACTCAAGACAGTCTTCAGGAGACGGCACGGATGCCTTCATCGCCGTCTTCAACCCGGCCGCCGCCAACGGCAACGACACGCTGCTCTATGCCAGTTTCCTCGGCGGCAGTGGCGATGACATCGGCAAAGGCATTGCCGTGGACGGCTCGCGCAATGCCTACGTCGCCGGCAGCACCGCTTCCGACGATCTCGACACCAAAAGCCCGCCGGGCCAGGCGCTGCCCCCGCTGCGGGCAACCTTCCAGGGCGGCTCCAGTGACGCCTTCGTCGCCAGGATTGATACCGAATCGAGCGGCGACGCGTCGCTGACTTATCTGACCTACTTCGGCGGCAGCGGCCTGGACCGGGCCGAAGCCATCGCCGTGGATTCCGCCCAACGGGCCTACATCACCGGGGCCACCGGCTCCTCAGCGGCTTCTTTCCCCCTGGTCAACGCTTTTGACTCAATACAATTCAACGGTGAGGCTTTTGTGGCGAAACTCAACGCCGACGGGACGGCGCTCTTTTTCAGCAGCTTCCTCGGCGGCAACAATGGCAATACCAGCGCCGATTTCGAGGAGGGCCTCGGCATCGCCATTGATTCGGCGGGTAACACCTACGTTACCGGGCGCACGTCTGCGGGGGCGAGCTTCCCGTCAGTCAATGCCTTCCCCGGCAGCCTGAGCGGTCAAAGTTTTCTGACCAAGCTCGAAGCGACCGTCTCCGCCACGACCGTGCCGAGGCGGCTCTACTCGACGACCTTCGGCGGAAACAACACTGCGGCCCGGGCGATTGCGCTCGATCCGAGGGGCAATGTCTATCTGGCCGGCAGCGCTTTCAGCAGCCTGCCGACGACGCCGGGCGCTTTACAGTCCCAGCCCAGCAATACTTTGGACGGCTTCGTGGCGAAGATCGGCTCGACCTTCAACGACACCATCGGCACTTTCCGGCCTTCGACCAGTCAGTTCCTGCTCCGCAACTCCAACACCACCGGCAACGCCGACCTGACGATCGGCTTCGGCCAGCCGGGCGACATTCCCGTCGCGGGCGACTGGGACGGTAACGGCGTGGATGAGATCGGCGTCTTCCGCCCGTCCACGGGGCAGTTCCTGCTGCGGCGCTCCCTTTGCGTCTTCTGCCTGCCCTTATTCTCCGGCACCATCACGCTCAATTTCCCTGCCCAGGCGGGCGACCTGCCGGTGTTCGGCGGCTGGAATGGCGACGGCGTTGATACGGTCGGAGTGTTCCGCAACGGCGTCTGGCTGCTCAGCAACAGTCCGAACGTCAACAACTCGACGCCGCAGATAGACGTCCCTCAATTCAGCTTCGGCCAGGCGGGCGATACGCAGGGTCAAACAGTTTATGGGGTGACGAGTCTGTCACCGGGACGTGCAGATGCGGCGCGGTTACTGGATCTGACCCGAGGGCATTGGGTGATTGAGAATCGGAGTCACTGGATTCGGGATGTGACCTTTGATGAAGATCG
>DASRDU010000160.1:0-174542 GCA_035652435.1 Blastocatellia bacterium | reverse complement strand
TAAGAGAAACGAAGCGGAATTTCCCCGGCTGAACCTGGCCGCCCCATGGGGCGGAATCAGGAGTGGTGTGTCCGGGGTTCTGAAGGGAGAGGCAAAACTCTGGTGATCAAAGCAGATTCTCAGTTGACCTTTTCATCAATGACTGCCGGTTGCTTTGTTCTCGTCCTGAGCGGGGTGCGCGTGTGAATTCGAATGAGGTTTTTCGGCTGCTTCCAGGGAAGGTGAGTTGTGATGATTGGGAAAACAGGCGCCGCAGAATTGCTTTGGCTCAGGTCGGGGTTTCGGCCTGAGCGCCGGATGATGTACGGCATCCGGCGCCCGGGGATTGGGGAGATACGAGAGCCGTCCCTCTCTCCACCCCCAATTTCTGACACTCAGCCGCCCGGCCCGTCTTCCTGACGGTCATTTTTTCTGACGTCCGGCTCTGAATTCTTCTGTTCGTGATTTCTGAAGCCTCTCTCCTGGTCGTGAAGCTTTTTCTTCTGGATGATGATCCAGTAGTCAACCACGGTGAGTGTCGCCTTGCTGAAGACGATCAGGGCGCCAGCCAGGTTGTTGTCCATGACGGCGAGAATCGAAATCAGCATGAGCGGAATGAGGTGCAGCATCATAAACTCCTCGCTCTCTGGGACGGTATTGATGACAGGTGCGGGACGGGTGTAACGGGTACTGACATGTTAGTGCCTGAGTTGTTGAGTCAGGCGGAAATTTCCAGGTAGCGTCCGAACTGCAAAGCCGACTCGACCTCGGGGAGGAGCCATTCAATGCTCTTCCGCTCCCCCGATTCGAGGATGTGCGAGCGGAGTTCTTCGATGATCAGCAGGGCGTCGGCAACGTCGCCGTTCTTCAGCGACAGCAGTGCGAGCGTCAGGGCCTGCACGTTATCGTAATAATTGCCGAATTCAGGTTTCATAGCTGAGTTCTCCCTTTGACGAGTGACGAGAACTTTCCTGCGAGCCGGGCGGCATTCCCTCGTGGGTCGGATGAACCGGGTCTGCCGGGTAAAGCGGGTGGTCACCCCACGACCGCCGCCTTGGCTGGCGGCGGTCGTGGGGGTTAGTGTTAATAGATGTCGTTGCCGCGAATGGGCCACGCCGATTTGTCAGACTCGTCTGCCGATCTCTCCTCCAGGGCGATCACCTGCATCCACTCGAGTTCTGCATAACGGGTCTCCTCGGGGTCTGAAGCCGAGATGTTGATTTCCCTGCCCCTCACCACCAGCAGCGATGCCGGGTCGGAAAACCGGTCTTCATTGATAAGCAGGTTTCTCATCGTTTTACTCCTGTGATTGGAATGTTAATCACACCGCCTGATGTCAGTGTGTACTATCTGCGTGGTAACTATCTCGTGCTGGCGGTACAGTACCACTCCTGATTTTCAGGTCAAGAACTTTTTGATGTAAAATATTGATTCTACTGAAGATGTATACTTTCCTCCACACTCAGTACTGATAAATCGTCACTTTAGTAACTTTACAATCAATCGTTCCTCTGGTAACTTCCCGCACACACTGATATACCACCGACGCCTAACAAGGTTATTGAAACAATCACTGATTTCCACCGCTTGGATGACAACGTCTGCAACTGAAAAAATGGTTTTTTGTTCAACAACGATTCAACAGGAGAAGAAAACATGGGCGACCTGTTAGTGCCGGATGCGCTGGTCGAGGGGATGATCAGGGAGACCGAGGAACTGAGAAGTCTGCTCAGAAAGGGGAAAGTACTCGAGGAGAGAAACCGGATCGACAGCCTGCTGTCTCTGGTGAGGGAGTGCTGGGAAAAACTTCTGCCGGATGAGCCCCCCGCGGACGAGGTTCTTTACGCCCTCCTGCGCGCGGAAATCATGCTGTATGCCAGCCTTGATGACTACTTCGATCAGGTGCCGACCGACCTGAGCGAGAAGATACTGGATCGTGGGGCGAAGATGGTCAGGTCACTTGAATTCGACGCCGGCGCATTCGTTGAGAACACCTTGGTTCCGGGCCCCCCCACCGCGCAGGCGCTGAGGCTGTTCAAGAACAGGCTGGCATACCTGCACGCCTACTCGAATGAGTTGTACAGGAGGGATGAGATCCCGAAGTCGCTCGAAGTCGTGGAAAGGCTTTACGAGGGCATCCGCAAACTGAAGGACAGGTTGAAATCGTACGGGGACGTACCCGACTTCAAGGACGAATTGAAGAAGCAGGAGTACCACGTCGACGGGCTGCTCGCCAGGGTCTGCACGCAGCGGGCGAAGTGCCACCGGCAGAGGATGGAGTACCAGAGCAGCAGGAAGTTCTACAGCGAGGCGCTGCAGGCGTACCTGGACGCCGCCCGGAAAAGGCCCGCCGAGTATTCCTACTACCTGAAGCGCACCGCCATGATCATTGCGGGCGGCAGCGGGTTTATCAACCTCAGCAGGGGGCTGCTGACACGCGCCACGCTGGGGATCAGGTCCGCTCAGATGATGCTGCTGCCCAGCAGGAATCTGGTTTACAACATGTATCTCCGGACGCTCAGCGCGGGGATCCTCCGCGCGCAATCCGGTCATGAGCAGGCCGGCCTGATCGAGGCCCGCGAGGAACTCCTAGGGGCCTACAAGGCCCTTGAGGGGGTCGGCCATTTCAGGTACATGCTGCTCGCGGCCAATGAGCTGGTGCTGGCCTGCGTTTACCTCGGGTATTTCGCCGAGGCATTCAACTACATCCGGGAGATCAGGAGACTGGCTGAGGGAAGGGATACTGAGGGCAGGCAGCGCGCCGTCAGGACGGCGGACAGCAGCCGGTGGCTGATCACGGCCGACCTGCTTGAGTCCCTGGCGAGGCGTCACCAGGGCGGGGCGCACGCGGAACAGATATCACTGAGCCTGGCGGAGCAGGCGGAAGTCAGGGCGCGCAGGCTCGGCTTCAAACGCAGCCGGCTGGAGGCGCTGATCCTGCAGGGCGAAGCGTTGTTTGAGCTGGGGAGGTATTCCGAGGCGCGGAAGGCATTTCTGGACGCCAGGGACCTCAACCAGGAGGAGGCGCAGCGGGGCATTCCGGTGATTTCCGACCAGCACCTGCACGTCGTGTCATTACTTTATCTGTGCCGGATCTCAATCAGGACCGACCACCCCAGCGTCGCGCAGGGTCATTACGATGAAGTCAGAAAATTCAGCACGGTCGAACACAAGTGGGTCGAGACCCTCCGGGCCAGGACCGAGAGCGAAATGACCGGGGTTGATGAGCTTTTCCCCCTGAGGGGGATTCCCGAAGGGGGGTATAAGGCGGCGCACAAGGAGTTGCAGAAATGGCTCATCAGGCAGGCCAGAAAAAAATACGGGCCGAACCTGACGAGGATTGCCGAGGAGGGACTTGGGCTGAGCAGAGGCGCGCTCTACAAGTGGTTTAGTAAGGAGGAGCTGGAAGAACTGCTCAACAGTGCCGGCCCTGACGATCGTGAAGAGAAATCCTCCTGAGGGCCACCGGCGGTGCCGGACGACTATTTTCTTCTGAACCGACTGGCCGGTTCTCCGCTCTCCACCAGCCTCATGACTTCAAGGGTGAATTCAGTGGCAGGCGCGCCCCTTCTTCTGCCGGCGGGCTGACAGCGCCTTACGACGTTTTGACGTGTGCCGTTCGGGATGCCAGGTGCTGATGCAGGGGCACAGATCATACTGGGACAGATCAAGGGCCAGCTCGTCAATGTGTGGCACGCCCGGCGCGCCCTCCTGCCGCTGTAGGATCAGGGTGAAGACGCGGAAGTCCCGGGTGGCGGTCCCCACGATCGCAAACCAGCGGCCTCCCAGCCGGCCGCAGTAACGGTGTTCGGCCCAGAAACCCATGTTCCCGAGGTCGGTTGAAGTGGTCACGAACTTCTCCGGCATACGCACGCGATTACCCTCCACACGCTTCAATTTCAGTTACCGCGACCGGGCGATTCCGGCTTCCTGTCATATAGCGGGGCGCGGATCGCGACCGGCTGCCGGCTGAAAGTGACGGACTTCCACCGCGACGGCGACGAGTACACGGTCAGGCTGCAGGAGAAGGGTGACAGAAGCAGGACCATCGGACCTGCAGCTGACAAGCTCATCAGCGGCAGGCCATCTAAGGGACTTTGGATATTTCCACAATTGCTTTCTCGATTCCTTCCACGACATTCGTGTACGCTTCGGCAGGGCGATCCCAATTTTCGATCGGCCTGGAGTCCCTGGGCAGGGCCTGCAATTTTCCGAAAGGGGCACTGTGCCAGCGGCAACTGCTCAGGATGATGGGAATGACACGGGCGCTTCCTTCATCGTGTCGCTTTATTGCCCGCTTCATCTCGACGTCATAACAGTAATCCGAGGCAAGGAAGTTGGCGCTGACGAGGAGCAGGATGATCCCGGCCGATTCAAGGTGTTCGTCGATTGAATCCTTCCACTCAATCCCCGCACTGATGTTGCGGTCGTGCCATCCTGTAATGACGCCCTGACGCTCGAGCAGGCGCAGGTGTTTCACTAACTCTTCCCTGAATTTTTCATCCAGGTGAGAGTATGAGTAGAAAATTTCGACCGGACGTGTCGTCGCAGCAGACATAGCACCTGTCTCCTCCCGCATTTGTTTCAGATCATTCTGCAACTGTTTCGCACGCACCATGGCGCCCTGCAATTCGGCCAGGACGGCGGCCATATTTTCCGCCAGCTTCTCATACCCGCCTGCCGGGTAAAGGGCCTGAATCCGTCTGGCCAGCCGCCGCAGCGCCTTATCCAGGCGGTCCGCCTGCCGCCAGAATTCGCTCGCCTCGCCGAAAGCTTCCCTGACCTCTTCACGGCTGCCATGCGCCATGGCGACGTAAGCAACCAGTGCGGGCAGTCTTTTCTGTTCAGTCACGCCGTCAGCCGCTGTGCGTAACAGAAGCCTCGACAACCCCCTCCGTGAAGAGGCGCGTGCCTCCCCGTCGTCCTGATAAGCGGCCAGTTCCAGCTTCTCGATTTCGATCTCTTCAGAGGGTTCAGGGGATCTCCAGGCGAGCTGCATCCCTTCCCCCGCCAGAGAATCAAATTCAGAAACCAGTTGAGCGACCCTTCTGAGAGCCAGAGTTCTGGCAAGCACCTCAGAGGCGTAAGGGCGGGGGGCGGATTCAAACCGCGAATCTGTCTGCGCCTCCGGCCCCCAGCGCTCGGCGATCTGGTCAGAATCCGGCTTCTGTTCCGGCAACAGCCCGGCCATCGCCAGCACCCTGGGCAGGGGTTCTGACTCCGGCCGGCCGGCTCCGTCGGGCGCGGACGGTCCGTTGCCGCTATCCGGAAGTCTCACTCTCGCGAGCCGGATGCGCCCGGCGCATGAGATTGCGACGATCGGCTGGCGCGGGTGAAGGGCCAGCCGCAATGATCTGACTACCCCCTCCCGCTCAATCAGGCCGGCCAGCGCGGTGACATGACTTAACGAGTCACCTCTCCAGAGGTGTATTTCCCCCGAATCATCAAGTGATGCCAGTAAAGACTGTTCCGGCGAATATGACAGCTGGTGGATGTAACTTTCATGCCCCTCCAGGACGCGGACCCGCTCGGCCATAATTCCCTGCGGCCAGCGATCTTCGTATCGCCAGGAGTAGATGCGTATATTTGCGTCGATACAACCGGCGGCGACGGTCCGGTCAGAAAGCCAGACGACCGAGTTCGCCCTGGGCTGAACGCTGATAGACCCTGTCGGCTCTGATGAGGATTTCCGCGACAAGGCAACCCCGGACCCGGTGGCTGTCGCGATCATCTCGCCGTCCGGCGACCAGGCGACATCATCTATCTCGGGAAAAGTTTCCGTCAGCCCGGCGAGAATTTCCAGAGGCTGAACCCTGCCCACTTCAACCTTATACTGCGGGTTTCCGCCTGCCAGACTGTCAATCCGGGTCATTGCCAGAATTGATGCGGCCGGCGACCAGGAGAGGTGCAGGCGGGGAGGTGACTCGGTTTCTTCAATCAGTTCTCCCGTGCCGGCTTTCCAGACCCTGAAATGCCCCCCGAAGCTGACAGCGATCAAGTCATCGTGTGATGACCAGGCGGCCGAAAAAGCCATATGTTTCGTCTGGTCATGACTCCCGATGGAGTCAAAGCCGGCGCGCGGGTTGAGGACCGCATACGACAGGTCGTCAACGGACCACAGCCGCACCTCTCCGTCCATGGAGGCCGAACACAAACGGCTGCCATCGGGCGACCAGGACAGCCCGCAGACCTGGCCCGTGTGATTTGTCAGTTCGGTCATGTCCTGAATCATTTTTCGAGCAACGCCCCCTGATCACCCATATTGAATTACCGGCGCCCCTGTCAGTCAATGCGGGCCGGCTCATCGGTCACGCAACCCTGCCCGGTTCCGGGTACGGGGACGCCTCCATCGGCATGCCGGGTTGTTTTTACGGATCAATCAGCAGGTTGTTTGTCATCCTCTGTGTAGCTGAGGAAATTGACGGCATTGTGTTCCATGTTGACCCATGGCAACGAAGTTGACGGAACGGGCCATTTGACACTTACCGGCTTGCAATTTCCTCTTTATCTCCCATCTGACCGGAATCAGGCAGCAGAATCTCCAGCCCGTAATTGAGCGACGGCACGCTGCGGATTCCATTCATACACGCCGAAGCGATTGATGTGTTCCGTCAGATATGGACTCAGATGGCGCAGCGTTTCCTCTCTGACGGCGACTCCGTCTCGCAGCAGGCGATGCAACACCTGTGTCATGGCGTGGACGTTTTGAAAGATCAGCCTCGTCGGCGGGGGCAGCTGGTTACATTGCCTGGCCAATGATCTTTTCAAACCAAGTGACGAAGGCTCGATCTTTTGCACTGGTCAACCGCCCCGAAGGATAAAAGTGCTTCATCTCACTTCAGCTGAGACGTCGTCCTGACTTCAGGATGGCCCCTTCCGTCAACTTCGTTGCCATGGGTCTGGAAGGAGTGATCGCCGCTTTCGTCGTCGAGCGCCCGAAGCTGCGCCAGCAACTCGATCGCCTGCTCTCGATCACGGGCGTTTCCCTCGTCGTCGGGGCCGGGCTGCTGGCGGCGATTGGCGACATCACGCGGTTCAGCCGACCGAAGCAACTGGCAGCGTACTTCGGGCTTGTTCCCTCAACGTATCAGTCCGGCGACACGAAAGCACGACACGGCCGGATCACGAAGACCGGCCGCAGTGATGCGCGGTGGCTGGCGGTGGAGGCTGCCGAACACCTGCGCAAGTCGCCCGGGCCGCTGCGCGCCCTCTACCAGCGGGTCTCGGCCAAACGCGGACACAACGTCGCGCTGGTGGCGGTGGCCCGCAAACTGGCCGAACTGGTCCGGCATCTGCTGACGAAGGAAGAAGACTTCCTCTATCAGGTCCCACGCCTGACACAGGAGAAACGTTCCCGTGTTCGCCTGCTGGCGAAACGCCGGACCGGTCGGGGAGTGGGAGCGGCTGAACCGCCGCTGGCCGGACGACCGGCACTCTATGGCAGTGGCCTGTCGGGCCGGAAGGTGAAGGCTGAAGTCGCACGCCAGGCGGCGGAACAGTCCGAAGCGATTTATCAGGCCATCGTCGCACGCCGCGAGGCTGGCCAGGATGCCGAAGCCGTCACGCAGGAGGCCGGCTTTGATCCGACGCGCCCGGTGTCAGCCGACTGGCAGCGGGTGCTGGAGAAGATCGCCGAGCGTTATGCTGACAGCCTGCCGCGGCCGGCGAAAGTGACGACCAGCGACTGAGAGAAACGAAGCAGCATTTCGCCGTCTGAACCTGGCCGCCCCATGGGGCGGAATCAGGAATGGTGTGTCAGGGGTTCGACAGGGAGGGACAAAACTCTGGTGATCAAAGCAGATCTTCAGTTGACCTTTTCATCAATAAACGGCTCCTTTCATGAAAGGTAAAGGTTGAGTGGCAGTGGAGAGACGAAAGGAGAGAATGTCAGGCTGGTTAGTGGATTGACAGGTCCGTGCGCAGGCGAGGCCTGGCTGAAAGAATCAGGGTGGAAGGAGAGAAAAATTACGGTCAGTGCTTATTTCGAGTCTACCGCGAAGCGGTTTAGTTCAACTGTCATTATGTTCTGGAGATTTTCTGAATAATCGGATCCGGCCGGCACCTTCATATCCGCGGCTGAGGACACTATCGAAACGGAGAGTCCTTCGATTCCCCGTTTTTCGTCATGGGCGTGATCAGGTTATCCACTGGTCACCAGCCTCATGCTCTGATATTCAACACGCCGGGCAAATTTTCCACTCTTACCTGCACTGTCATTTCTTTACTACGATGGAATAGTCACCAGTAAAATTCACATCAATGCAGGGAAACAAAAACAAACTCCCAAACCACCTGTGGATCACCCGCAAGCGGCGGGGTCTGCAGCAGAAGCATGTCGCGTATCTGCTCAACCACAGGACCACTCATCAGATTTCGCGCTGCGAGAAGGGGCACCGGATTCCCGGCCTCAGACTCCTGCTGCAGCTCGAAATCGTCTACGGCCTTTCGGCGCGGCTGCTCTACCCGGACTTCTTCGAGGAACTGCGGTCGGAGATCGAACAGCGCTCGCACAAGATCAAAGGCGTGAACGGCACGCTCGCGCTCCCACCTGCCGAAGCAGACACGACGGGTCATCAGTGTCACTTTGCCGGACTGCTCAGCGAGCTGAATCCCACGCCCGAAGAGCGGATTCAGGCCAGAGACCACGTGCTGGCGCTGATGCGCCGGATCAACGAACTCCTGTAACACCCCCTCACCTTTTTATTTTCCTTTGCCATGACAAACCAGACCAGTCAACCACTTCAGGCGCAGGACGCCACTGCGTACTATCTTGCGCGTGAGCTGGCCGACGAGGAGAACACGGACAAGTACCTCGTCTGCTGCCGGAAATATCCGTACAGCGTGATTCACCAGGCCTTCAGAAAGGCCCAGTCGTTTCCCGCGCACCGGATCAGAAAATCACGCGCCGCCATCTTTTTTTATTTCGTTAAGCAATACGCCCATGAACTCCCCGAAAGTCCTCGCAATTGACCCCGGCACCAGACACCTCGGCGTGGTCGTGCTGTCGACCTCACAACTCCTGTATTTCGGAATCAAGACCTTCAGACGCCCCCAGCCGCCGCACGAGCGGCTGGCAGAGATCGCCCACTGCATCCGCAGCCTCATCGGCGAACACCGTCCGGCTGCTTTAGCCATCGAGCAGACGTCCCTCGTCCAGAAGAACGCCACGCTCCTGAACGTGGCGGCTGCCGAGATCAAATGCACTGCTCAGGCCGAGGGGCTTCCGGTGTACGAGTACGCTCCAGCTGAAGCGCGCCGGGTGTTGTGCGAGGACGGCAGGGCGACCAAACACAAGGTCGTGCAGGTCCTGGCCGGCCGGTTCCCGGAACTGGCGCGGCTGCTGAATAATCAGACGAAGTGGGAAGAGCTGTACTGGGTCAGGATGTTTGACGCGCTGGCCGTCGGCGTGAGGTGTCTTGGCGAACCTGCGTTGCAGCCGCCTTTACCTGAATCCGGGATTGAAAACCCATGACACGCCCTGCCAGCGACATTGAAGCAGCCTGGGAATATGAGCCCGCGCCGGACGCCGAGGAAAGGGTGCGGACGGCTTTTGAATTGATTTTCAGCAGGACTCTGACCGGGTCTTGTCCACAGCCGCAAAATTTGACAGAAAATTATCACCAGGGCACCATGCCCCATGACCAGACAGATAAGCCGTAATCCTTCTTCCTGACAGCCTGAATCAGCACTGAGCCCGGAATCAGCCTCACCTCGAAACCAGCCGGATCATTCGAGCGTCTTTTGATCTTGCCGCGACCGGTTTTTTCCCGCTGAAATAATTAAATTGTTACCCCTCTCCGATGACCACTCCCCAGCCGCAGACGGCACGGGCGGCAATCTATGCCCGCGTCTCATCCGAAGAACAGCGCGAGGGCCAGACCATTGATTCGCAGATCGCCGAACTTGAGCGATTCGCCGGGTCGCAGGGCTGGCCCGTTGCCGGCATTTACAAGGATGAGGGCTGGAGCGGCGCGGTGCTGGCCCGCCCGGCGCTCGACTGCCTCCGCGATGACGCTTCGAGAAAACTCTTCGAGGTCGTCCTGCTCAACGACGTGGACCGCCTCGCCCGCGACGTTTCCCATCTCGGTGTGATCAAACGCGACCTTGAGCGGCACGGAGTGCAGGTCAGATTCCGCAAGCTGCCCGCCGAGAAGAGCCCGACCTACAACCTGATGGTCAACATCCTTGGCAGCTTCGCCGAATTCGAGCGCGAGATGATCGTCGACCGCACGCGGCGGGGGCGCCGACACAAGGTCGAGGTCCGCCAGCAGTATATGGGCAGCGCACTCACCGCCTACGGCTACCGGTACGTCCCGATTGACAGGGCAACTGGCCGCGAGGGCCGTCTGGAGATCATCCCCGAGGAGGTCGCGGTCGTCCGGCAGATGTTTGACTGGGTGGACCACGAGAGCCTGTCGGGGCAGGCGGTACTCAGGCGGCTCAATGAACTGAGAATTCCACCAAAGAAGCGGGGAGGGGGCTGGGGCAAATCATCCGTCCTGCGCATCCTGCACAACGAGATGTACGCCGGCATCTGGCACTACGGCAAGTACGAACACTGCGAACCGGAAAAAAGGTCCCGCACCTGGAAGTACCACCGCACCCCCAAAACCAGCCTGCGGCTGCGTGAGCGCCGGGAATGGATCCCGGTGAAGCTGCCCGACGGGCTGCGAATCATCGAATGGCCGCAGTTTCAGCGGGTGCAGGGGCGGCTGGCACGGAACCGCGTATTTTCGCCCCGGAACTCACGGCACGAGTACCTGCTGCGCGGGCTCCTCAAATGCGGCAGCTGCGGGAGGGCGTACGTCGGCGATCCCGGTCACGGGCGCTTTTCCTACCGCTGCACGGGCCGCTGCCGGAAGATGCCGAATATCACCGAAGAGAAGCTGAACACGCCAGTCTGGCAGGCGCTCAGGGAGGCGCTGCTCAACCCTTCGATCATTATCGATCAGGTCAGGCGGCAGGCGGAGGAGAAGGCCGCCGAGGCGGGTAAACGACACTTTCAGATCAGTGAGCTGGAGGCCGCACTGGAGCAGGTCAGGCGGGAGGAGGAGCGGGTGCTGGAGGCGTATCGTCAGGCGATCATCACGCCGTCACAGCTCAGTCAGGAACTCAGCAGGCTCAGGTCACGAACGAGTACCCTCGAGGCCCGGAAGGCGGAGCTGGGCCGGGATGACGCCGGGCCTGCTCCGGCCGAAGTGCAGAAATCCGTCGAGCAGTACTGCCGGTTGGTGTCGCGACGGCTGGACGAGATGGACACGGGCGAGAAGCAGCGGCTGCTGCGGCTGCTGGTTGAGGAGATTATCTTCGAGGGGGACAGGATCAGGATCCGCGGAATCATTCCGCTCATTCCGGACGGGGAACTCGATCAGGCAGAAATCCGCGAGACATTCCGTCAGGGTGATTCTGCGGAGCAGGAGCCGACATCAGATATGTCTCCGGTCATGAGTCCTCAGAGCCGGATTGCGGACATGACACCCTATCATCATGGTCGCAATCCCGCACGTCTGCGCCGAATTGAGGACACAATACGCGATTATTGTGGCCGCAATCCGGCAGGGTATGTATGCTTCGAACTCCGCACGCCGCTGCCGGGAACGGGGCCTCTCTTCACTGACGATGACCTCCGGTTCATCCGCCGGCTGGCAAAGGACCATCCCCGCCTGACGCTCAAGGAAATGTGTGACAGGCTCAGGCAGGAGCGCAGCGTTGCGGTGAGCATCACCAGCATATCACGGGCGCTGATCCGGATGGGCCTGTCTCACAAGGTAAGACGTTCAATCACTATAGCCGCATGAACCAGTGTTGTAATCAGGTTGAAGAAAAGGCGCCCCATCGAGAGCGCGCTTTTATGATGTCGCCGGGGTCACCCGCCCCTTCCAATATATCCTGCCTCACCCTGTCTTTCGGGCACCCCTTCAGTTCGAGTTCATCGCGGGTGGCAGCCTATATCGGGCAGAGATCGAACACTGGGCGCAATCATCCGACAATTGATGGATAACTTCTCCCGTCACAGTTTCAGAAATGCATTCGCAGTCGAAGCTGAGACACAAACACTCTCGGAACAATTTGCGGTGAAGAATTTTCGGAATCGTCCCATGGCCAGAGACTAGTTGCAGAAAAGTTCGGCGCATTTGAAGAGTATACGTATACCCTCCGCAGGAATCCCATCTATTCTGGATTTTTTTCATGATCCATGAGCAGAGTCATGGCAGCTTTGTGACAGAAAGCACAAGATATAGATCATTTTCTGATTGACAGGGCTTTATCTGGTGGGCTAGGTTAAACCGACAAGAGGATAGGATGTGTTACAGCATTATACTGATGACGCAACCTCCCCCGAATTACGGGCCTTTCGATGAAGGCCACTGATGTTAATGTAGTACGGCTATATCTGAAGATTAAGACCGCTGTTACATAACATGCAGGGCCTGACCCGAAGGGATCGGCCCCGTGCAGAAGCGTGCCGCGATTGCTTGTAGTGGTTGCTTGAGCACAAAGTGAACCGGAAGAGAAACGCGCCGATGTTTCTCTTCCGGTTATTTTCATATTTGAGGCCTTAAAACGGCCGAAGGTAAGGTAGGCGATATGAACCAGTTCGTTCGTACACAGTTTCACACGTACATCCTTGAGCAACAACTCGGCGAAGGGGCCTTTGGATATGTTTTCAGGGCAGTTCGTCAGAGAGACGGAATGCACGTGGCAGTCAAGTTTCTCAAGAGCCGATACGATCAGGAAGCTCTGCAACGTTTCGAAGCCGAAGCCGTGAAACTGTACCGGCTGCTCAGTAATGTGTATGTTGTAAACCTGCTTGATTATAACCTGATCGGCGGTCAGCCATTCATCGTTCTCGAATTCTGCTCCGGCGGCAGTCTGCGCCAATGGGTCGTCAACCGCCGGAGCTGGCGGGATGTGGTGGCAGCAATGACACACGTGGCTGCAGCGCTTGGTGAAGTTCACGCACGCGGCGGGGTTCACCGCGACATCAAGCCGGACAATCTGCTCATTACCCGTGATGGCAATAATCACGAGATTATCAAACTCAGCGATTTTGGTCTCGCACAAGTCCCTACCCCCTCAGACCCTCGATTAACTAGGACACCATGCGGGACTCCTGAGTATATGGCGCCCGAACTATTCAACGGGGCGAGTTGCTCTCCAGCCTCTGACGTCTTTTCCTTGGGGGTCACAATGACTGAGCTGCTGACGGGAATGAGGAGCAGGCATAGCCTTAAGCTGATGGCAGTGCCTGCGGAACTTAAAACCCTGCTTCTTGCCATGGTTGATAGAGAACCGAACCGGCGGCCGGATATTAACAAAGCCCGCGAGCAGTTCCGCCAGATTCATGCTGCCCCCGATCCGACCTTTCTGGAGATCCTTGGTGAAACAGTTAAGGACGTCGCCCCCTATGCGGCTGTCCTGCTCTTGGCGGTGGCACTTTTCGGGAAAGCACGATGACATGCCTGTTAAGTCCTCACGTACTGACTATAACGAATATTCGACTCGCAGGAATTATTGCCGTCTGAAAGAACTTGGAGAAATCCCGGTGACGGCAACCAATTGAACCGGAGTTTTGGAGTGAGTGAAGAAGGTAGTGGAATCTATTTTTCCCAAAAGCTGAGCAGCCCAGTCTCGACGGGTGGGGAAGGGACAAGACTTGAACATGAGGTTGGTGCATTCTACCTCGCGCTGCTGTTGCTCAATGCCGTTCCGCGTGGACTGGACGGCGGTGTGATCAAAGAGGTGCGTTTTCAGCAGTTGTACGCCGGTGAGCCTCTCGACGATATCGTGGCGACGGCAGAGCTGCCTGACGGTGACGCGAAACTGGCGATCCAGTACAAGCGTGACTTGGCATTTGGGGAAGGGGATAAAATATTTGATGAGGTTTTAAGGGCCTGCTGGGACACCTTCAGATCATCCGACTTCAAAATCGGCAGGGATCGAATGGGAATCGGCTTGGCGCTCTACAGCAAGACCGTTGATGAACACTACCAGCGCGTTCTTTCTTGGGCGCGGAATAGTACGAGCGCCGAAAACTTTCTTGAACGGATCTCTGTGGAGAGGCTTTCCAGTGGCCACCAGCGCTGGTTTCTCAAGCTGATCAGAGGCAAGCTGGACGCCTTTTCATGCGGAAGAGTGAGTGATGACGATGTTTGGGGGTTCCTCCGGTCTCTCGTCATCCTGCGGTTTGATTTTCATGTCACAGGCTCGGCGGATTATCACCACACCGTCGAAATGCTCAGGACGATTCTCCCGGCAGATCAGAAGTTCAGGGCAGAGGGTGTTCTCGGCAGGCTCGACAAGTATGCGGGAGAGGCAATTCCGACTGCCGGCAGTTTCAGTGCCGGGCAGCTCAGAAACAGGCTTCTGGCCGAAGGGATCTCATTGTCCCCGGCCCCGAACTGTCTCGACGACCTTCAGAGGCTCAATGATCATGCCGGATTTATCTTGGCGGAAATCAGAAATGACATTGGCGGTGTAAGCCTCAACCGTAGTTCGCTGGTCGCGGAAGCGCAGGCCGCCTTGGCTCAGCACAGGCTCTTGGAGATTACGGGGCCGCCCGGGAGTGGGAAGTCCGCCCTGTTGAAGGCACTGGTTGAGAATTTACAGGGGCAGGGCGGGATTCTGGTTCTCTCCGGAGAGAGACTTGAAGGAGTAGGTTGGAGCGGATTTTCCAGCGGGCTACAGCTGGCGCGCAGGTTGCCTGAAATACTTTCCGCGCTGAGCAGTTCACCGCGCCCGTGCATCTTCATTGACGGGGCGGACAAAATCAGTGAACGAGGCGCACAGAAAATCATCAGGGACCTTCTGACCGATCTGAAGACTGTCCCCGGGGGGAAAGAACGATGGTCCGTGATACTCACGGTGAGGGAGGAGAATCTGGATTCGCTCCACTCTTGGTTCGACTGGCGCAACTTGGGCGCACCCGCGGCTTTCAACGTCACCGAACTGGAAGCCAAAGAAGTCAATCTAATCGCTGCACGAAACGGATACCTTCAGCCCTTCTTGGGAATGCCCCATCTCCAGCCGATTATCCGCAATCCCTTCCTGCTGAATATCTTGGTTGACGAGCGAATGCTGACAGCAGAAACGGATCCTGAGATGGTGGCGACTGAAAGCGAGCTGTGCAATTTGTGGTGGGAGAGAGTGATCGGCGCGAATGGTGCTTCCGGGAGGGCAAGGCAGCTGGCGTTGCTACAACTCGGTAAACAGGTGATCAGAAAGCCCGGGTGGCACCTCGTCGCTGATGTCAGTCTCGCCGGTCCGCTCTTCACTCTGGAGATGGATCGAATTGTCAGGCGTGAGCCGAATCGGGATGTCTACCGGTTCGGTCATGATCTGCTGGAGGACTGGGTTTTATGCAGGGTGCTTGATCAGCAGAGAAGTGATCTGCCGGGCTATCTTAAGGAGATTCAGCAGCCGCTGGGCATTTTGCGCGCAGTTCAGCTGCTTGGTTGTTCACTTCTTGAACTGAATGACAACCTGAATGAGTGGCTGGATCTGCTTCAGGCCGTTGGGCAGGACGCCGGTATCGAGCCGCGCTGGAAGCATGCGCTGCAGATCGCACCTTTGCTTTCAACCAAAGTGGAGGAATTGCTTGGACGACTCGCCGAAAACCTGCTCGAAAATGACGGGGAGTTGCTGGAAAAGATTCTGCTTGCGCTCCAGGCCATCGAAGTAAACCCAAATCCCGCCCTGCTGGAGGGAGCGATGGGGTTGAGCAGAGACCCAGCGGATTTTCTGTCGATGGTTTACAGTCAACCGCACCCGAGGTCCCGCACTTGGGTACCGATGATCGGGTGGATTGTCAGGCACTCCGACAAGTTACCAAGAAGGCTGCGTCCACTCGTTGTTCAACTGATGATGATCTGGCAGAAAGAATCGCATCCCGGTTCACCTCACCGCAAAGAGGTTGGCGAACTGGCTTTCAAGTGGTTTGAGGAAGCGACTAAGAGGTGGGACCCGTATGAGTCGGAATGAGTATCTCGACAACCTGAGAACCATCATCCAACATTCAGCCGGCGTCTTGCCCGCTCAGGTGAAGGCCTATATTCAACAGGCAGTGCGCGATCGTTCTGAAGACGGGCTTGAGATTCTGCTCAGTGAGAGTCGCCCGCTCATCGGGCATCTGGCGACCGACTATGTTGACTCACTTCTCTCGCATTTACTTCCTTCGAGTCGTGATCGGTATGATCGTAATTCTTGGATGCTATACCGGCTTGGTATCAGGGACGATCTGAGATTCTTTCCCCCGTCCCCGATCAACCCACCTTTCATCCCTCTGCTCAATACCAACGAAGTTGAGGGATTGAGGCTGATCCATACGCTGGCTGATCAATCTGTAACTTGGTGGGTTGCCAGCTACCAGCATCCAGTCTTGGATCAACCTGCGTTACATCCACTCCCGGTGCGAATACAGCTCGGTAGTGGCGAACGCGAGTCTTGGGGTGACGAACAGGTGTATCTGTGGTTCCGTCCGGTCAGCAGTGCGAATAATGTGGTCGCTTCCGCCCTGATGTCGCTCGAATGGTGGATGGAACAGCAGATTGAGAGCGGACGATCCCCTGAAGAACTCTTCGAGAAAGTTTTGTCCTCAGGGAAATGTGTGGCTTTAATCGGAGTGTGTCTGAGTGTTGCTCTGGCTTATCCGGAGCAATGCTTACGGGCTGCTTTTCCACTGATTGTGTCCCCCGCTGTCTGGAAGATGGATACGGCCCGGTTTGCTCACGACCAGCTGGATAACAGGATCCCTGACTTGTCTGGCAGGCGCGAATTTCTTTCACTAATTCAGGATGAGCGGAACAAGCGCCCGCAGCGGTCAAGAAACATCCGATATCTCGCAGGGATTTATCTTTTCGGTCGTGACACCTCGATGAGGGAATCGTTTCAAAATTCGCTTGGCAATTTTCACGAGAATCTGCCTTTCCTGTTTGAAGAGGACAAGAATGATGCTGATCTGGTGAAAGAGCTGACTGGGGAGGTTGAGGAGTTTCAGGCCTGGGGAGTGCGCGATAATTTCAGACTTTACCGGTTGGATGATGGACAAATTCTGGCACAGCTTGAACTCCCCGCTCACATCAGGGCCGAACAGGAAGCCAGAATGGCCAAGGCACGTCCTGCCCTGCAGCAACTCCAACTGGAGAGGTGGACAGAACAATCTCTCAAGAATGGTCAGGTTACTGAAGGGCTGACCATTGAAGAAGCGTTCAGGCTGGCAATGGGAATGGGGCGGATTGAGGAAATTGAGCAGCTATCAACTCCGCCTGAGGACTTTGCCGAATCAGACCTGTTACGACTTCGCACAATGATCAAAACAGCGGCGACAATCGTTGTCATCTCCGCCGATTCGGCCTCTGACGAGATTCGCGACTGGTGTCTCAAAGTTTTGCTGGCTGCTTCGCAGATTCAGACCGTCGAGCATTACTTTGCAAGCCATTCGTTTGATGCGCGATGGGAGATCAAATCATTCGCTGCGCGGGGTGTTGCCGCACTGGCTGTTCGTCAAGGAGTTGAAGCAGAGTTCAGAAAGTTCACATTGCGGCTGGTCACTGACACCGCAGTCACGAAAGGACTATTTGGCGGATTACACCCCGGCTGGAAAACTGATCCTGTTTTATGCTGGAATGCTCTCAGTCTCCTGCTTGCAGTCTGCCTAAAGCCTGATCGGGAACAGCCTGACTACCGGTCAGATGAATCGTGGGACGTCCTTCAAGCACGGTACGAGCTGAAGGTGCGCCACCGAATTGAAACTCTCCTTCAAGAACACCTGAATAATCTTGAGGCAGGAATTGTCCCTGAACTCCCCGAAATTCCCCTTTCCGCGCCCGTATACTTTCTGTGGGATATTGCTCCGCAAGCTCTTGGCTGGCTGCCATGGGATTTATTCGTGAAGGACGAGGTACACAAAGGCCGGATCCTCAAGCTGACGGACAATCTGATTGCTTGGACGATTCACGAGAACTCTCCTGACCCCGCCGATGAGTACGGGCACGTTTCGTATAACCACACAGGACTCGATTGGAATCTCTTTTTCCAAAAATGGTCAGTAGCGCTGACAAGATTTCTCACGATCGACGAAATCAAACAGCACCTCGTAACGCCTTTGCTGGAATGCCTCGAAACTGCCCCCGGCCTGCTGGCCGACTTTCTGGCGCAGTTCATATTCACTCACTTCGCTTATGAGACCCCGCCGACAGCCGATGCGCTAGCGCTCTGGAGCGAAATCCATGCTGCAGTACTTGAGAGAAGCAGAAAAAAGCTTCGCAGCCGCACGATCTATGGCCCTTACTATCTCGGTGAGCTTCTGGCTCTGCTGATTTTCACTCGCCAAGGCAGGACTCTTCTGACAAAGCAGTGGCGGCACGCGAGCCTGTTTATCGCCAGCATGGATCAGTGGGTTGAGGCTGCCGTAACAAGTGCGGACAGATACAGCGGGTTGCTGATATTGCTCAATGTCCAAGCTGAGAACTTCGGCGTGAAGCAAACGCTCAGGTGGCTTTCGCGAATGACGCAGGCGGCAAATGATGATTTCTGGCGACAGAATGACAACGGTAACAGAACCGGCAAAATACTCGCCAGCCTCTGGGCGGCTGGCGGAGATCAGATCAAGGGCGATGCTGAATCGCTGACTGCATATACCAAGCTCGTGGATTGTCTCGTGATCGCGGGTATCCCTGTGGGTAATGTTCTCCAGCAGAGGCTGGAAGCCAAGCAGGACATGTGAATCTTCAGGGTAATTTAAGAGGCAGAAATAAGATCGTGGAAACAAGCCGGCAGTGGCTTTATCGCTAGTGTCGATGTGCATGGCGGGAAGAGACATCTGGGCCAATGAAAAAACCGAGGCGTAATTGTGCGTACAACTTTGTATTTCAGGACCACATGGATTGATACCGCCGATTTCAAGGTAGGGCAACCGGTTCCTGCCGGGACAGAGATCAGATTCTTCACTGACCATGATGCGACTATCGGAACGGCTGTTATCAAAGAAAATGAAATTGCCATTATCGAATGGTTACTTCGGTCGCAGGCAAGAAATCTTCTGCTCGAATCACTTTGCCTTCCCCTTGATTCCCACACTGCAACGGCTGTCAGAGAGCCGGTGATTGACGATTCTCAGATGAAACCGGGCGACCTCGACCTGCTCATCTGTCCGCCAAGGCGGCCTGATTTGTCAGCGGCGCTTCAATGTAAAAGAGTGACGGTTGAGGTCGAGGCAGACAACTGCGATCAGATCCGCAAGCTCGGCGACATCAAGGACGTCGTCTTGCAGGCGAACAAACAGAAGCAGCGGTATGGTTTTCATCAGAACTATCTGGCAATCATCATCCAGAGCTTTGTGGCCAGAAGAAGCTCGAGCGAAGTCATCTTCAGAGGAATTACTTCCGGGTCGTTGAAACAAATCTATGAGTTCAATTACCGCGACAAGGTTCATGATGATGTCGGGGTGATCTTCATTGATATTACGCAACTCACTTGGCAGAGTGTGGATCGAATGGCGCGGGTCGGCGTCTGTGTTGATCGAAGGGCTGAAATGTTGTTACAGCCTAGCCGGGTGACAGGGCGAATTGAAGAACTGCTCCGCAATCGCAGCATCGGCGGAAATCAAAAATGATGGCGGAGGCAAGCGTTCACTGTGAGTATTCGTGAGATCAGAGACCCGGATGAGTTCCAGCGCCTGAGCCAGCTGCTTCTATGCGCAGAATATCCTGATACGCGAATCGTCAACGACAGCAGCGGCGATGGTGGGATGGATGCCTATGTCCCTTCAACACAGACGCTTTACGCAATGTATTGTCCGGAGGTGGTGCCAAGGCCGAAAGCACGTTATCAGGAGAAAATAGGGTCTGATTTGAAGAAGGCTGTCAGACTGCGAGATCAGCTGGGATATGACATCCGACGCTGGATTTTCCTGACGCCTGCGCCACTGGAAGAAGAACTTCACCGCTACATTGAGGAAAAAGCCCGTCAAGCTGGTTTCGCCACCGGTGTTAATCAATCCGAACCCCATCTGCTGGAATTGTTGTTGAGGAACCCTGAGGTCCGCCCACAGTTCCCCAAGCTTGTTTTTCCTGATCTGGAAGCAAAGCTTGATGTGAGATTTTCCCGGATCGAGCAGCGAATTGATGAGGTTAACCGCGAGCTTCTGCGATCTGTCCATGCGCCAACACACATTCACGCGTGCGAAACGGGCGCAAATTATTCAATGATAGTTGACGATGCCTCTGATAACACCGGGGAAGCATCATTTCCTTTGCCAGAGAATCTTATTCCATCGGCCATCCCTGATTTTGTCGGGCGAGAGAATTTGCTTGAAGAGATGGCTGAGGTGGCTAAGCAGGGCGGTATGGTTGTCATAACTGGCATTACGGGCAGCGGAAAGACTGCCCTGTTGGGACAATTAGCTGCACGAAAAGATGCCCCAACCAGATTTGGCTATAAATGCTATCCCGGCCTGCACTCGTTTGCCGACCTGCTGACGCGCTTATCACGGTTTCTTTTCGGTGGGAAGCATACACCAATCAATCGCGACTATACTTTGCAAAAGTGGTCGGAAGAAATCATCGAGGCGTTAAATCGTGGCGAATACTGGCTGTTCTTTGACGGCGCAGACCACCTTGCGATTGAGCCAGCGTTCGCCGGTTTTTTCGCCCTGCTGAAAGATCGCCTCCACAGTGGAGCGGTCTTTCTCGCCTCTTGTACGAAGCCCGATTTTCTGACACCGGTGGATGAAGCGACACAGCGGGTGCGCGTCATTCAACTCGAAGATTTGCGGGCTGAGGAAGTGCGAGATCTGTTGCGAGCGAAAGGCATATTCATTGGTGAGGAGGCCGCAGAGAAGATTACCGATGATCTGGGCGGATTGCCGATGGCACTGGAACTTCTCTCCGCTCTGGCCGGGCCGGGTTGCACAGAGAGAGACCTGCTCAATCATGCGGAGAAAGCCAGAGAGCAAACTCTGGATTATCTCTCCGATCAGGTCTTCTCAGTTTTGCAGGCTGACGAACGGGAACTGCTCACCATCGCCGCATTGTTCAGCCTTCCGTTCAACCGGGAACATCTGATTGAAGCGTACAGGCGGATCACAGGGCGCAACGGACATCAGGCTTTTGCAAATCTCCGCCGCCGCGCTCTCATCGGCAATTTTGCTGACGAACTTTATGAATTGCAGGAACTGGTCGGCACATTGGCAATCAATCGCGCCGAGGGTGAGCTCAAAGATCGACGTTACAAGACTGCTGCCTGTCTCGTCGAGATCGAACCTGAGGAAATCCTGCCGCAACTCAATGCGCTGCAAATGTATCGCCAGTCGCAGGCTTTCGACGAGGCCGCAGAAGTGGCAGTTTCCCTGATTGACAGTGGGCTGATGCCATATTCTCCTTTGATGGCGCGTGACATCATTGATTCCTTCAGTCAGGAACAGGTCAGCCCTGAACGATGGCTGTGGCTGGTGGGAGAGCGGGGAATCATTGCCAGCTTCCTCCGTGAATATGAACGGGCGGAAGCCTGTTACCGGGAGATGCTGCGGCTGGCTCAGGCAGAAGGCAACAAACCTGCACAGGCGATTGCTTACCAGCGATTGGGAATTCTCGCCTATGACAGCGATGATCAGACTGGAGAGCAATTTTATTTGCGGAGTCTGGCCTTGAAAGAAGAATTGAATGATCTGCAAGGCCAAGCCGAGATTTATAACAATCTTGGCCTGCTTTACGAACACCGCGGTGAGCCTGACCGCGCACAGGCCATGCTTGAGAAAGGACTGACAATTCACTCGCAGCTCAATTCGCCAGAATGGCAGTGCCTTTCGATCCACAGCAACTTGGGCATTCTCGCGGCGCGGCAGGAAAGGTGGGCACAGGCCTATCATTACAGCGAGACCGCATTGCGGATCGCGCGGGAATGCGGGTCGCCATATGAAATTGCCCGCGCAACCTTCAATCTCGGACGGCACGACTTAGCCTCGGGTAAAATTGAGGCTGCGCGCGAACGATTTAATCGGATACTGGCCATTGTTGCCGAATATGAGCTGAAGGATTTAGAAGAGCTGGTTTATTCTGCGCTTGCAAGACTTTGCCACGACCTGGGTGATAATGACCAAACCATTGTCTATCTCCATAGAGTAGCGCGCATTCAGGAATTATTCGATGATCGTCGGAAACTGGCTGTGACCTATTGCGATCTCGGAGCTTCATATCTGCGCAATGGGGATTCAACCCAAGGATTTCATTATTACTGCAAGGGCATCGCGCTTTTTGCCCATACGACCGACAATAACGGCATTGACACTTTTCTGGCCAATATTATTTCGTTTTGCCACGATACAGAGGAAGCAGGAATGGCGCAACGACTGCGCATAGTGCTCAAACATCAACGTCGGCGATTGCAAGGCACGGGCCTTTCTTATCCTTTGGCGAGGATTTGTGGGGCATTGGGCAGGATTCGTTTACTGAACAGGTACTATGACAAACTCACATTCGGTTATCTCGCCCGCGAAATAGATCTGCTCAAGGCGCTTGGGCGGAAACAGGATCAATTAGATGCCCTGATGAATATGGGGTACGCGTGTCAGAAACATGGTTCACTCACTAAAGCCATTCGGATCAACCAACAGGCGGTCGAACTGGCTGCAAGCATCGGATCGCGTGAGTCATTGGCCGGTCTCACCTACAATCTGGCCAATTGTTACATGGAGGCGGAAGACTTTGAATCGGCTGAGTATCAATACCAGCAGGCGCTCCCCGTTGCAGTTGAAGTGGGTAATCGTAGCTTGCGCCAGATGATAGAACACAACCTTGGAGAGGCACTCCGTCGAGCGGGGAAGCTGGCAGAAGCCATTTGCCAATTGAACGAAAGTCACACGCTGGCGCGAGAGTTGGATGATACGGAAGGGCAAGCGCTGGCGCTCAATAATATTGGTCTGGCTTACGAAGAATCAGGGTGCCTTGACGAAGCCAAGAGCCATTTTGATAAGGCTTTGGCATTGTGCCGCCAGCACAAGTTGCGCCGCGAGGAATCCAATACGCTCATCAACATGGGCAACTTTTACTATCGAGATGAGCCTGTGATCGCCCGTTGTTATTATGAGCAGTCTCTGGCTGTGGCGCGAATCGCTGAAGATTCGGAGATGGAAGAGAAAGCGATGCTGTCGCTCGTCTTTATCTGTCGCAAGCTTGGCGTTGTGGAGGAGATTCAGTACGACTTTCAAGCTGTCGCTGAGCGTGCCCAGCGCTTGGGGCATTATGGCAGCTTTGTCAAATTCCTGATTGTCGCAGGCGAGATCAATCTCAGTGAAGGTGATCTTGAGTCAGCGGCTGAAATGTTCGAGAAAGCCCTCTTATTTGCGTTATTGATCGCCGTGCAACGGTCAGATCAGGCTGAAGATGACACATCAGAGATCGTTGAGGTTGTGACCCGACTTGTTGCCAGCCTGATTGACCTTTCGAACAAAGGGCAGCAGGAAACTGCAGGTAAGTTTTATCGAATCCTGATGGGGTTGCTTATGAAATCTCCGCAGCTAGGCGAGGGAAATCCACTTGTCAGGCAGCTTTCGCTGCTTGGTGAGTACTTTGATAAAGCTACGGGCATGTCGCTGAGTGAGTTTGTAATGAACTGTTTCGTAGTAAATGCGCAGACTAATTGATCAAACTCTGCAGAGAGTATCAACAGATTTATTTCGAGAGCGGCTCGAACTGCTGCTCGGACCAGTAGTGCCGGCTTTTGACGAAGAAGAAGAACTCTTCGTAATCGACCGTAAAGCGGTCCTTCACGCTTTCGGGCAGGCAGTTGGGCTTCCACCAGATGATTTCATTGCGCAGCAGCCAGCCGCGTCTGGTCATTTCGAGCGCGAACCGTGAAGGGATCTGCACCAGACTTTCTTTCTCCCTCCTGCTGCATACCTCATCTTTCGACGCCAGCTAATCTCCGTGCCGGATGATTCCCTGGCACGGTGAGTCCGCGGCTCTTTTATGATCCTTCTGATTCGGTCACAGCCTTTCAATTCCTTATAATGCCCGTCTTGTAAAATCATCGTATAACTCCTTCGTCCGCCCACAGGAGACCGGATTATGAAACAAATATGCGCTTACCTCGCCGGGGCAATTGACAGTGACGGCTCAATCGGGATCAAACGAAGTACTTATCATCAGCGCGTGCGCGGGGATGCTCGGAACGCCGTTTTTATCGAGCGAGTCATGCTCAAGCAGGTAACACCACAAATCCCGGAACTTCTTCATCAGACCTTCGGGGGCCATCTGAAGCTTCAAAAGCCCGCCTGTGGGAAAAACGGGAGGCCGCTTTACGCTTGGCAATTTACAATCCCGTGCCTGCTGGTTGAATACGTGAAATCCATACAGACAGAAGGCAGGAAATTGTCCCGCCCTCCGCAACTCATCGCATGGCGCGAGAGGATCTGTCACGAGATTCGGGAGTTGAACAGAATTGGAGTCAATGGCACCGCCATCCATCGCTAGGAAGGTATTCACAAATCTGAATAGCGGACGGTCACGCCGTAGTCAACGCACTTATCGGGCATCTGCCTGAGGATTTTATGGGCATCACCGCACAGAATGCGGTTGATGAACCGGCTGAGGGGAAAGTGCATATGAGGCGGGGGTGATTACTTGTCTGATGGTTTTTAGCATAGACCGGATCAGCTGCTCAGGTAAGCGGGGAAAAATGGACGGAACGGGAACCTGCCTGTTGCGGCCTGTGGATGAACTGTGGATGTCGGCATCATTTCTGACCTGACGCTGTCCGCGATGTGACAACCGGCTGTCACACCTCCGGCAGGCCATTGTCACCGGCCGGCAGCGGGGCCTGCAGATTCGCGCTTGCTGCTGCGGGAAAATGATGATGAGTCCGATCGCTAAAAAGAGAAGATAAAAAGAGAAAGTGTGAGAGCAGGGATGGTGTGGATAACCCGGGCGAAAATCGCCACCCCGGCGAAATCTCCGCTCTGCTGCGCGCTGATCTCTGATGCTACTCTGCCTCTGAAGACTTAATCACTCACCACATGCAATTCTCACGACGGCCAGAAGCAACAGGCAGAATGCCAGCCAGCAGTCTCCGCTGGTGGGGACCGGTCTGGCGTGGCCTGCCGGTTGAACCGACGGGCAGGCATTACCAAGCGATGCGTTCGAGCATCTGGCTGTACCTCTACCTGATTGTCCATGCCGACCGAAAAACCGGCAGGCTGTATCGCCTGATGCCGACCATTGCCAGAGACATGGGGATCAGGCCCCGAACCGTGCGGTACTGGCTGTCCGTGCTGCGCCGGCACGGGTACGTCACGACCATCAAGTCAGGCAGGGTCGTGCAGTTCAGGATTGAGAAGTGGCGGCCGATGGGTGAAAAAAACTCCCGCTGACTCCATCACTGAGCAGTAAGTTGATTCCCGCCATGCAGCTGATTTGCCTCGCCAGCCCGGACACCCACAACGATCCGGCAGTCAAATGGCACCACTTTGATGAACTGCTGCGTTCAGGGTGCGATGCGGCCCTGAGGCCGCAGTCTGATGGCTGGCAGGAATCTGTCGCAGTCAGTGCGGAAATCACCACTGCCCGGCGAATAGTGAAACCCCTTCGGTTTATCAGAATCGGAGATGGAAGATTTATGTTGACTGACCACAAAATAAAACCGCCCTGCGTATCAGCGCAGAGGGGCGTATTTGTGCGGCGATTCTGAGAAGGGATACCCGTCAGAGATAGGAGCTGACGCCTGTTCTTTGCGATGATACCGATGCCAGCCTCACCGACTTCACGACATTGTCAGCATCCACCTGTCGGGACTAACCAGATGCGATCAATAAAAGCAGCACTGAAGCGAAGTGCTTTCAGTGCCGTGATCACGTTACGCCAGCTTATTTCTGGTCACCGTGCGTGGCGACGTGTTTTGCGCTGACTTCGCTCCAGGGTGCCGGAGTGAAGTGCAGGTCCCGCTCAATGGGCAGTCCCATCGGGCCACGAGCTGAGATCAGGTCGTTCAGTGAGAAGTAACCCCACTCCTCATTCTGTCCGATCACGTAGCCGAAGAAAATAAAGTCATCTTCTTCCGGCGAACCTTCTGTGGCATACCACGTCCAGTTTGAATCCGGCGTGAAGAACTTGATGTGGACAATCGGATTCCTGTCCCCCTCTTGGGAGTAGAGGGCAGGGATCTGCGCGCGCAGGTCTGCCGGCAGCAGTTCCATACGTACCTCCTTTGCTTGTCTGTTGTGGTGATTACCGGGGAATGGAAGGTCAGGAGATAAATTAAAGGGAGCCTTTCGGCTCCCTGTTTTCAGCGGCGTCCTCAGCCAAAAGATAACCGCCGCCAGTTGGTCGCAGTATACCGAAGCAGCCGCCATCTGGGGAGTGCGCAGAACAGATTTTCAGTCAAAAGCGATGATCAGCGCCGGCACGGTTGCTTTATGCCGTAGTGTGTGCGGTAGTGAGTGAACAATCCAGTTGCCGTATCAGTGCGATTGGCTGGGAACCAAGGGCAACGCCAGACGGGTTCGCCACCCTCGTCTTTCTCTTTGGGTATATCAATAGGTTTATCGCAATGCACACAATGCAGGGCTAATGGCGAATTACGCCGCAGGTTGTGCCTTCAGTTTCTTCAACTGCTTTTCGAGGACGGCGACGCGCTCCCGCAGTTTGATGAGTTCCTTGGTGAAAGCTGCATCGTCCTCTCTGGTGCGCCTTGCCAGCTTCTGGAGGTCGGTCTTCACAGTCTCGATGTCAGCCTGAATGAAGTTCAGAGTAATGACCTGCTCATTGAACCGGCTGTCCATTTCCTTCCGCAGTTCACCGATCGTCAGATCGAAATGTTCCCGGTGGACAGAGCGTTCAATTAGAAACTCCGTCATCTCATTGAATTTTGTATCAAAGTATTCCTGAGTAAGAGCCATGGAGGCGGGATTTAATGATACCCCCAGTATAGCACATCCTGATCGGTTCGTTGCCGCAGCGTTTCAGTGTTATCGGGACAGAACCGACAGCCGTTTCAGCGCCGGGATTTCCTCTGGGCTGGGGAGGGTCGTCTGATGCCGACGTGTGTGATGGGACAGGGCAGCCGGTCCGGAAGATCAAGGTCATCATCGATCAGAACTTCAACGTGGACGTTGGCGGCCCGCGCGTATTCGAGTAGCACAACCAGATCAGGCTCACGGAAGCCGCGCTCGAAGTTGGAAATGCTGTTCCGCCCCATTTCCTCACCAAGCCCCAGCCTGACGAGCATGCCGTTCTGCGAAAAGCCGAGCGCCTCACGGATGTGACGCAGCTTTTCTGCCAGCCGCTCTGGTGTTCTCCGTCTCCCGCTACCCATCAGGCCTGCCCTCCTGACGGGTGGAAAAGCACTGCTCCCGGCTTGCGGCTAGCATCAATTGATGCTAATCTCCCGACCTCAATCGGCTTCGCCGGAGAGTGCATCTTTCTGGACTCCGCGGCGACAGGCATCACGGGAGGTGTCGGGAAATGCTGCGCATGAGTAACAGATAAATTGTCAAAACAGCTGAACGGGCAGAATACCAGATGCCCGACGGGATCGTCACCTCAGCGCCACGCCTTGACTGTTTCCCACTCATTGAACCGGCTCCGAATCAGGGAGCCTCAAGGAGGGAGCGATGAAACGCCTTGTCAGACTCATCATCACAGGCTGTCTCATCCTCTGCAGTATTTACTCCATCTCCTGCTCTGCCTCCTTGGCACAGAGCCGCCACCGCACCGCACCGTCCCCGGCGCGGCAGAACGGCAGAGCCATGCTCACCCGCGAACTCGTCAGCCTGATGATTCAGGAAAAGGAGATTAACGGGCAGTGCCTACGGGAGGCGCGCGGCAACCTGTCCGGCTTGTTTGATCTAAAAGCCACTGACCTGAACGGCGACGGCGAGCCGGAACTCATCCTGACGGGGAAGGGCTGCGCCTGCGGCGGCGGGAAGCGGTGTTCAGTATGGATCTATGAAAAGATCGGGACAGGGTATCGTCGTCTCTTCGGCCCTGAGATGGCGGAGGAAATCATTCCCCGGAAAACCACTACGAATGGTTACCGGGATCTCGGGTTCATCCTGTGGGCGGGCGATGAGCCGATGCCGTATAAGGCGGTCTTTGATGGAAAGCATTATCGCGTGAGCGAGGACAGCCCGCGGCGGACACGCGGGAGGAGATAAACAACGGCTGCAAGACCATCAGGAGATGAAATGAAAAAATCAGCTCTCGCACTGATTGCCTGCTGCCTGCTCATTTCAGGCGTATATCCGGCCCGCCCCAGCCCGCCTCAGGGCGGTCAGGAGAGCCGGCGGGAGGTGCTGACCAATGAGAAGGTCATTGAACTGGCTGGCCTCGGCTTCGGTGATGACGTCATCATCGAAAAAATCCGCCAGTCGGAGCGCCATTTCGATACGAGCGTCGAAGGCCTGAAGAAGCTGAGGGCCGCACGCGTCAGCGACCGCATCATCAAAGAGATGCTCGGCCCCGGCACGCCGCCCGCGCCGCAATCACCCAAGCAGACGTCAGGCGGCGCTGCTTCTGTCGTCACTGCAGCTCCCTTGAGTCAGGAGACCAAGGAAGGGTTGCGCCGGTCGCCGCGGATCACGATTCGCGGCGACGTCGCCACCGTCAGGGCCATGCTGCTCAAGGGAGTCATCACTGAGGACGGCGCCACGCTCGTCAGGGAGAGCCCGTCGCAGCTCGTGTTCAGGCAGACGCCGAAAGGGATGACCGGCTTTCTGGGGCAGCTCTACTACAGTGGCCGGAAGCCGTACGTCCTTTCGACCATCACCCTGTCGGGGCTGAACGGCGAAGTGCTGGTGGTCGTGGACACCGACGTCGCAATCACCGATGAGGCCGGGGTTGAGCAGCGGGTCAGGAGCGCCAACGACGATAAAAAGTACCGCCAGACGGTGAGGCAGGGGCTGGCCGAGCTGAAAGCCAGAGTTGAGAGCCTGCCGCCCCCTGCACAGTCAGGCGCCGGCACGCCGGCCTTCGCGAACACTCCCCCGGACAGCATGGATGCAGCCGTACCCGCCCCGGTGGCCGTGAATGAAGCGATTGAATTCGAGGTCCCGCCCGGCCGCACGGTCAGAGGGTTCGCCTACGCAAACCGGCGGCTCAGTTATCAGGGGAGAGCCTTCCGGCTCGCGGCTGAACCCGACCCGCAGACCACGCCCAGGTTCAGGATCTCCCTGCTTGAAGCGCGCGGGCTGGCCGCCGCGATTGCGGTGGACACCGACGGCCAGTCCTCCGGGTACGTGCTGGACCTCAGGAATTATTCGGTCATCGGCCTGCCGAAGGAGGCGGCGCAGAAAGCCTGGTGGAGCCCTTCCGGGCGGTACGTCGTTTTTCACTGCGCCTACGAAGGGGAGGCATTCGTCGGCGTGGATCTGCACGCCCGGAAAGTGCTGCGTGGTGACTTCCCCGTGGCCAGGGACAGGATCTGGCATCTCAGCGGCGAACCTCACTGGCTGGAGGGGCAGGACGTGCTGGCCCTGACCATGAAGGAATACTGCAACCCGTATGACAACCCGCGTTGCGATGAAGCGCAGCGGCCCCGGCTGCTGGCGATCCGCGAGGTCCGGCTCGACGTCGCCGCGTTCAGGTATTCCGTCAGGAGATGATCCCTGATAAAAGCGATCTGCCCCGGAGGGCCGGACGCAGGCTGCCGGAGATTATTTCCGCGGCGAAGCAGGCAAGGGCGTCACGGTCGTTTGCGACCGGCGAATCCAGCCGCCGGGTCTGAAGCCGTGAACATCCCGTCGGAGGTTTGAAATATGGATCTGAAAAATATGACCCGCGCGGCGCTCCTGACGACGCTGTTCAAGGCGAATACCTTTGCTCAGGATGCGGCAGTCACAGCCACAGGAAAGAGTGAGTCTGATCCGCCCATCCCCTGGGCCGGGATCGCCCTCGGCCTGTCCGTCGCCGCCTGCGCCATTGTGGTGGCGATTGTAGTGGTCAGACGCCTGAACACCAGATCAGGCACAGCCCGTTTACAGGGCCGGGATAAATAAGGTGGCAATGCAGTCGCCCGCGGAATCAGGAGGATGAAATGATCAGCCAGACCCGCAGACACTCCCGGAAGTCAGGCGGTCCGGGGTTCATTATGTTGCTGCTGGCAGCAGCTCTTTTTTCAGGGGCCTGCGGCAGGAAGGAGCAGGTGACCGGTGAGGTTATCGACGGCTTCGGACGGCCGCTTGAGGGCGCGAGCGTCTCGGTCGACGGCACGACGTTCAGGGCCGTGACCGACGGCGCCGGCAGGTACTCGGTCGGCTACGCCCCCGGCCGGGTCGCACTCGAGTTCAGCAAGGCCGGCTACAGCCCGCACCGCGTCTCCACGGAGATCGCCACCGCGACGACGTACCCGGCGGAGAAAGTCGTGCTCTACAAGGCGCCGCCTGCCGACGGCGTCTTTTTGTTCGGAGCATCAGACTACCAGCCGCTCGGACAGGGCTCGCTCACCGCGTCATCGCGCAATATCACAGTGCCCTTCGACGACCCGCAGTTTGAAATCAAAATGGTGGAGGGCGCGCACAGCGAGGACATTTATCAAGTCTCAGGAGTATTCACCCGCGTCCCCGCCGGGAAAGTGCGGTTCGTGGACTCAGATTCGCAGAACCGCCGGCGGCTCTTCCGGGTCGCGGACGATGGAGTCGTGATTCGCCGCGAGTATTTCATCCCGACCGGGCTGCGGGATCAGGCACGGTTTGTGTCAGAGGGTCTGAGCCAGGTGGCCCCGGGGATCACCATCCGTGAAGTGACGCTCCAGCCCGGACGATATGCCTTCGTGACTGCCGGAGACCTGCTGCCGGACAACGCCGCCGGGTTCGGCGTCCGCCGCCGCTCATTCGGCAGGTCCGCGCCGGTAACCGGACCCGTCTTCCTGTTTGAGGTCGGAGGGGCTGGCGCGGGTGGCGTCGGTAATCAGCAGACGGAAGGCAGCCCTCGGGCTGCAACCACGCAGCAGCTTCAGGGTAACGCCGAGTCTGTTTACGAGGACATCCCCGGCACGATCGGGAGGTACGCGATCTTCTTCAGCGTCAGAACGGACAGGGGCAGAGTGACCGGGAAGTATCGGTACAAAGGAAAAACCGAGAGTCTCAGGCTCGAAGGCTCAAGGGCGGCTGACGGGGCTTACACGCTGACTGAATATGCCCCCGACGGCCGGCAGAGTGGAACGCTTGTCTGTCGGGAGTCTGCGAAGGACAACGAAAAGACCCTGGAGGGAACCTGGGCGAGTGCTGATGGGAGAAGGCAACTGCCGTTCAGGCTCGTTCCGGTGAAGAACTGATCCGCCGGTACCCCGGGCCGTGTTTCAGGAATCGCGGGTCCGTCAGTACTGCCTTCAGGAGATAAAAGAAAAACCCGGAATGTCATGACAGACATTCCGGATGATTGAGCAGGCCTCCAATCATAAGGCCGATTATTCCTCCTCCTTTATTTCATGCAGCCTTCATCCCGGTTTTATCACCGGCCGCGAGCTGCGCCGGTTTCGGCTGTCGTTCGCAGACGAGCGGCTTTTCAGCCATCCGGCCATTCTTTATTGCGGTGAGGTATGCCTGATGCGCCGCCTTGTACTTCTTCGGGCAGAGTTCAAAGCGCACTTCGGCGTCAATCAGCGCGTGGTTGACCCCACGGTCTTCACTGAGCTGCACCACCGCCGTCTGATTCACCTGCCGGTGCCGCTGCGGGTTCGCCCCGTAGTGGGCGAACGAGCAGAGCATCAGGAACTGCGCGAGCCGCTGGTCATCGAGTTCTGAGAGCCGCTTGCGGACGGCTTCGTCATCAAGGTGCAGCCGGTCGGCCTTGTCGTCGTCCCAGCCGAAGACCTCACAGATGGTCCGCTGGTCGTCGGTCGGGATGCGGCGGAAGAATTCCTTGATCGCTTCATCGAGGTGCCGGCGTTCGAGCGGCCACGCGAAGGCCCTGACTGCCTCCCGCATGACGCGCTTGCGCACGACCTCATCGACCTTCAGATCGAACAACTCCTGCTTCCGCTGGTTGCGATCTCCGGGCGCGGCGGAATGTGATCCGCTGATGGATGAGTGGCGATGATCAGAGACTCTGCCCAAGTGGTCCTTGCAGGCCTCCTCGCGGCAGATCCATTTCACCCGCCCGATGTCCGTGCCGTCCGCCTGAATCGCCTGCTCGGCGAACCCGCAGCGGTCGGCCTTTCTGTCGAGGAGCTGGTACTGGTCTCTCGCGATCACCACTTCGTCAGAAGGGCCGGTGTGGTAGTGAGTCGAGATGAAGACCACGGGCTTGTGGTGCTTCTTCTCCAGCTCCGTCTTCGTGAGCTGCACGAAGGTCCGCAGCTTGTTCTGGAAGCAGGGCGGGTTGAGGCAGGTGTCGCCGTCTTTGATGTCGGCGAACAGTGTTTTATTGAAGCCGCTGCGCTGCGGGCAGTCAGTGCAGGCGAGGCCGTCCTCGCGCAGCCGCGTATCGTCGAGATCGAACGGGGACTGCCGCAGGTTGAGGTGGACATGATGCGCGATCCACTCCTGCAGGTAACGGACGTGCCATGCCGGGCGCCCCTTGTCGGGCACACGGTCATACTCACTCGTCTCCTCGTTGAGGACTGACATCGATTCGTAGCAGGCAGCGAGCGCCTCCTGCTGAATCTCCGGGGCGAGCCGGCAGAGTTCGAGGGCATGCGCGAGTGTAATCAGCTCCTTCCGGTAGTCCTCCCGCGCCTCCGCGATCAGGTTCGTCAGCGCAAGCCTTCTTGCTACGTAACGCACGTCTTTGGCGACGCGCTGCGCGATCGCGCGGAGGTCGAGCTTCATCTCCTCCTTCATTCGCAGGAAGCCGTCCGCCTCGTCGAGCGGGTGCAGCTCCTCGCGCTGGAGGTTCTCGACCAGCTGGACGCTTAAGGCCTCCGTCTCGTCGAGTAACCTGATGACGGCCGGGATCTCCCTGAGTCCTGCTTCCTTTGCGGCGCGGAACCTTCGCTCGCCGGCGACGACCTGGTACTTCGCGCCGCCTTTGCTCGCACGTTCGATTTCGCGGACGATGATGGACTGGAGTACGCCGCGCTTGCGGACGTCAGCAACAAGCTCTTTGAGCTTCGCCCGGTTGATGTGCTGCCGCGTATTGCGGGTTGGGGGCTCGATCTGGTCGAGCGGGATCATTCTGAAGCCGTTGACACCGCCGGGGTCGGCGGCTTTCTTCGCAGGTTGCTTCTGCATATGGAAATCCTCCTTACGGAAAAGTAGTGTTCGTGGGCTGGCGGCGAACTGCCGTCAGCGTGTGTGGTTGATGGCGACGGGGTGAATGCTGAGAGTGAGCGGGCGGGAAGAAAAACCCGGACTGCCCATCTGGAGAGTCCGGGTGACTGATCAGTCGGGCCTCGCCGGCGGATTGTCTGAGAGGTTTATTGAAAGGCCGGTGCGTCGGGCTTCTCTGACTCTGTCAGAGAGAACTTCTGCGAGATCTGGTCAAAGGTCAGACAGCGGGCCGTGCCGTCGAGCAGCCTGAGGTCCCCGGGCATGGCGATAACCACGCTCTCCTCCACCGTCCCGACGTTCTGCCGACCCCTGAGATACTGCCTGACAGCTTCAAGGGCCGAGTCGCCGGTCGAGCGAATCCGGGCCAGTTCCTCTGGCCACGGTTCGCCGCCCGGCGCGATGATCTGCCCGATACAGAGCTTCCAGTAGAAGACATCTTGTTCCGGGCCGTCCCGGACGCCGGCCTGCACCCACAATTCCATGCGGAACAGGTCAATGCCGTCGTTGCCCGGAATCCGCTCCTCCAGCAGGGCGAAGCAGAGCGTCTGGTCGGGCCGGAGTTTGCCGACGAGCTGTTCGAGCTTTGCATGTCCTATGTACATATTTCTCCTTCGGGAAAAGTCCCCGGAAGAGCCCCTTCGCATGAAGCTTGACAGGCAGAGCCTGTCGGCAGGCAGTCAAAGTGCCTGCCCCCATACTCCGCGGGCCCCTCCGGGGTCGGTGGGATCACTGTCACGGTGATCCCTGACTTGCGGCAGCCCGCTTCAGCCGGCCAGCGCCAGGACTTCATCTTCCTGATGATCCTGTTGCGGTGCCTGCGCCAGTGCCGGGCTGCGTGGTGGTTCGTCTGTTTCGGCGTAGGACCGGAGGAAGTCGCCGAGCCGCGCAGTCGCCTGGAACTGCTGCACCGGCTTCAGTGCTTTGAAGGCCGAAGTGAAGGCGTTCGAGAGCGACCAGAAGGTGCGGGCCTCAAACTCCCGGTACTCCGGCTTGAAGTAGTGCCAGTGGACCGCCGGCATCAGATGGCGCGGGGCGAGCCGGCCTTCGAGGAAGGCGTCGTAGATGATCTCCTTCGCCGTCCGACTGTCAACTTCATAGTTCTTCCAGCAGGCGATCTGCCGCCGCAGCGGCTCGAAGCCGCGCTGGATGCGGTCCACGCCGAGCGAGATCACCTCAGCCAGATCGAGTCTGCGCGTGTGCTTATGGAGGACCGGGGTGAAGTCGCCGCGGAATGCCATGTTGTCGCAGACACAAACCTTATAGCCTACCGTCATTGCCAGCCGCATGGATTTGTCATTCGAGTTCCTGATGCCGATCGAGAAACGGAATTCTGCTTCCCCGGTCTCCAGATCCAGCGCGCCGAACATCCGCATCCCGTCGGGCGTGACGGCGTACTCGTCCTTCACGACCGCCAAGCGGCGGAAGGAGAGCGATTCAAGCAGTGCCTCGACCATCCGGTAGTGGGGGACGGGCTGGTGGGTCCTTGTTCCTTCGGGCGTCGGAATATCTATCAATTCCGCCCTTGTCATCTTCGTGCTGCCGCAGTGAGCAATCAAAGTCATACGAAACTCCTTTTCTGAAATTTTCCGGTTGAAGAAAAAGTGGGTGGCGATCAGCTGGAGAGGCCGGACAGGACGTGTGAGGCGTCTGCCGGATCCCGGTAGACGGGTTCTGTTCCTCCCTTCAGTTTTCAGACCGCTTCGACCCGCGCAGGCGGTTTGAAGCGATCACTGTTTTCACCTTAACAGGCGGTGATGGATGGACAAGGAGGGAAAAATGGCCGCCCCGGGCAAAAAATGCCTTCTGTCTTCCAGGGCCTGTGGATAGTCACAGCGGGAGTGCGGGTAATCAAGCGGACATTTTCGGGACTGACAGACAGGAAGCATCAGATGACAGTCCGCTCTCCGCCGGGACACTGTCACCCTAGCCGGGAAGGATGGTTCGACACTGGCAGGCGGACTCCCTGTTTCATAACGGCACGGCCGGTTCGGAAAGAATCTCTCGCCGGACCCGGGCCTGGAGAAGTCTCGCAGCCCGGTGAGCGATTCCGGCCGGCGAAAATGCGGCTTCGGGAAAGGGGCACGAAACCTTTTTCGATTATTCTCACATGAAGATGGAACACTGACGAAAGTCAGGGGACGGGCCGCAGTACCTCACGTCACCCAACAGCTGAAGAGAGGGAGTACGACCGGCGTACTCCCGCCTGTGCATGCCGCCGGGCGGAAGCAGTGAAAAACGGACTCAGGCCGCCGTTTTTCCCCGCTTTTTCGAAAAGCGCGGACGTGTCATCGTGGAGAGAAGTATCGAATGCTTCAATGGATCCCACTTCTCCACACGACATCTCATTCATCGGCGAAACTGACTTCCGTGAAGAGCGCGTCAGGTTCGGCATCAGGCAGGCGGACCGCCGCCTGCACACCTACGTGATCGGGGCCACCGGGACGGGCAAGTCGACGCTGCTCGAAAACCTCATCCGGCAGGACCTCGGGGCCGGGCGCGGGCTGGCGCTGCTCGACCCGCATGGCGACCTCATCGAAAAGGTCCTCCGCCACGTCCCGGCGGCGCGGCAGTCCGACCTGATCCATTTCAACGTGCCCGACGCCGGGCAGTCACTGGGGTTCAACCCGCTCGCGGCCGTGCATCCCTCAAACCGGACGCTCGCGGCGGCGGGCCTGCTCGAGGTCTTCAGAAAGCTGTGGCCGGATTTCTGGGGGCCGCGGCTCGAACACATCCTGAGGAACGCGCTGCTCGTGCTGCTCGATCAGCCGCAGGCCACGCTCGCCGACGTGCTGCGGCTGTTCGACGACCGGGAGTTCCGCAGACGGGCGGCCGGCGAGACTCTCAATCCGCAGGTGCGTGAATTCTGGCTGCGTGAGTACGAGCAGTATCCGGCCCGCTTCCGGATCGAAGCCATCGCCCCGATCCAGAACAAGGTCGGCGCCTTTCTGGCCGACCCGGTGCTGTATCGGATTCTCACGCGGCGCGAGAGCGCCTTCAGGCTCAGGCAGGTGATGGACGAGGGGAAGATACTGCTCGTCAACCTCGCGAAGGGGCGGCTCGGGGAGGACGCCTCGTCGCTGCTCGGCTCGCTGATTGTTTCGCGCCTCGGGCTGGCCGCGCTCAGCCGGGCCGGCCTGCCGGAGGAGGAGCGGCGCGATTTCTTCCTCTACGTCGACGAGTTCGAACACTTCGTCACGCTCAGCCTGAGCAACATTCTTTCGGAGGCCAGAAAGTACCGGCTGTCGCTCGTCCTCGCGCACCAGTATCTCTCGCAGCTCGACCCGCGCATCCGCGACGCCGTGCTGGGCAACGTCGGGACCGTCATCGCCTTCCGGGTGGGGGTGAATGATGCGGAAGTCCTCGAAAAGGAATTCCGGCCGGAATTCACCGCCGCCGACCTCGTCAGCCGGCCCAACTACCACGTCTGCCTGCGGCTGGTGATTGACGGTGAGATTTCAAGGCCCTTCAGCGCGCGGACGCTCGGGCCCGGCGAATGATGAACCGGCGGGCTGAAAAACCCCAACCCGGGGGAGCCGGGCATGTATTTCCATTGCCCGTCAGTCTTCCTAGATTTATTCAGAGACCTTTTTCTTTCCGCAGCAGCAGTCGGGCCGGGTGAATCAGGGCAGCACCCGGCCCGGGGCGGTTTCGCCGGTGCCGGCGCAGGCGAACTGTCATCGCAGCATTTCTTCAACCCGTTCCCGGGGGCGGTGCAGTATCCTCACGCACTCAGCCGTCTGAGCCGTTGCCGCCTCACATTATCAACCGTCTGTTCCCACAGGAGGACCCCGTATGTTTCAGCCAGCCCCGTCGCTCATCATCTCCCACTGGTACAACCTGATCGAAAACTTCAACTACTCGGTGCATGACTATTACACCGCGGTAGGCGCCGCCCTCGAACAGCGGCAGATCCCCGAGGCCGCCAACTCCCACGTCGACTGGAAGGAGGGCGGCCTTTTTTCGTCCAAGCGCACGTACCTGCGCGTGCAGCGGGATCGGTACGTCTTCGACATCTGCGCCGCGCCCTTCGGCACCGGCTTCTTCGTCTCGTGGTGGCTCGGCGAACTCAGGCGCGCGAATCTTTTCAAAATGATCGCCGCCGTCCTTGCCCTTTTCCTGATCGGCCTGTTCGCGGTGGCGGTTATATTCGCGGAGATGTCTGCCCTCTTCGGTACCGCCGTGGGCGGAATGCTGGGGCTGCTCAGCCTGCCGCTCGTGCTGGTGTTCATCAGCTTTGTCATCCGGGCCAACCCCGTCGGCCTCGAGGACACGATCATCGAGATCCCCGTCGTCGGCCCGATCTACGAACGGCTGTTCAAGCCGCCGACGTTTTACCGGATCGACACGGCGCTCATGTTTCAGGAGGCGGTACACGCGGCGGTCATGCAGGTGGTTGATGAGATCACGAAGGCGAGGGGCGTCCGCGCGCTGTCCGAGTCCCAGCGCAAACCCATCATGATGGAATTCTACCGGAGGTAGACGCAACGCCATGACGGGCGGTGAGGATCTCATTCTGTGGCGGGAGGAACCGGGGCGGCCGCTGACGGTTCAGGAGCGGCTGACGCGGGCCTTTTACTTCTGGGAGGCGCGCGGCCGGGGCTGGGCCATCTGGCCATACCCGGTCGCGCTCGAACCGCCGTTCAGACCCTTCTTCTTCAGCCGCCTCCCGCCGCCATCCTCCTTTGATGACGGCCGGAAGCCGACGCTCCTCAGTTCGCTCGTCGACCGCTTCATAGGCGGGAAGCAGAATATTTCTTACCGGGATCCATGGATGGACTCCGGCGATGACGACGAAGTCACTGAGGAGTATCCCGCCCCCGCCCGCGCTGACGGGCGCATCATCGAACTGCAGGTTGCCATGCCGCCCGAGGCGGACGTGGGCCGTGAGGCGGCGGAACAGTTCATCCTCAGCCTCTCGTCCTGCGCCCGGCCGGTGGGATTGGAAATAATCGGACGGGCGGACGCCGTCACCGTCCAGATGGCCTGCCACGAGCGCGACGCCGGGAGCGTCTTCCAGCAGCTGGCCGCGTACTTCCCCGACGCGCTGGTCTCGGCCGAAGAAGGGATTTTACAGGGCCTGTGGGACGCGTCGGGCGACGATCAGCTCATCGTCGAGTTCGGGCTGTCGCGTGAATTCATGCTGCCGCTCCGGGCGGTGAAAGGATTCGCCCCCGACCCGCTCATCGCGGTGACAGGCGCGCTCTCCAGCCTCACGCCCGGCGAGGTCGGAGTCATGCAGGTCCTGTTCGAGCCCGTGCGAAAGCCTTGGGCGGAAAACATCCTGCGCTCGGTCACCGGCCCTGACGGTCAGCCGTTTTTTGCCGACGCGCCGGAACTCGCCAGGCTGGCGCGCCACAAGATCGCCCGCCCCTTATTCGCCTGCGTGATCCGCGCCTCGGCGAGGAGCAGGCACCGGCAGCGGTCGCTGCAGATCATCAGGGCACTCGGCGGCGCACTCGCCCAGTTCGCGAGTCCCGACGGCAACGAGCTGATCGCGCTCTCGAACGACGGCTACGAGGACGCCGACCACGAACTCGACCTGCTCGGCAGGCAGACGCACCGCTGCGGCCTGATCCTCAACGCCGAGGAACTGGCGACCGTCGCCCACCTGCCCTCGTCCTCGGTCCGCTCGCCGAAACTGATCAGGCAGGCAAAAAAGACCAAAGCCGCGCCACAGGTTGCGACGGGCCACAGCCTCGCCCTCGGTGAGAACCGTCATGGCGGGTTGATCCGTGAGGTCTCACTCAGCGCCGAACAGCGCACGAAACACATCTACGTGATCGGCGCCTCGGGCACGGGGAAATCAACACTGCTCCTGAACCTCATCCGGCAGGACGTCCTGCAGGGCAGGGGCCTCGCTGTCCTCGACCCGCACGGCGACCTGATTGACCGCGTGCTGGAGTTCATCCCTGACAGTCGTACAGATGACGTGGTGCTGTTCGACCCGTCAGACGAAGATTACCCCATCGGCTTCAATATCCTCTCCGCGCACTCGGCGCTCGAACGGACGCTGCTCGAATCGGATCTCGTGGCAGTCTTCAGAAGGCTGTCCACCTCGTGGGGCGACCAGATGAACTCGGTGCTGGGGAACGCCATCCTCGCCTTCCTTGAAAGTGACAGGGGCGGCACGCTCGCCGACCTGCGCAGGTTTCTCGTTGAAACCGAATTCCGCCATGAGTTCCTGAAGACCGTCCGCGACCACGACGTCGTCTATTACTGGCTGAAGGAATTCCCGCTGCTCACGGGCCGGCCGCAGGCCCCGCTCCTGACCCGGCTTGATACGTTCCTCAGACCGAGACCAGTCCGGTACATGGTGGGACAGAAAGAGAACCGGGTTGATTTTGCGGCGGTCATGAATGAGGGGAAGATCCTGCTGGCGAAGCTCAGTCAGGGGGCGATCGGCGAGGAGAACTCCTGGCTGCTCGGCTCGCTGCTGGTCTCGAAATTCCATCAGGCCGCCCTCAGCCGTCAGGAACTGGCGCAGGCCGAACGCCGCGGCTTTGACCTCTACATCGACGAATTCCAGAACTTCGTCACGCCGTCGATGGCGGCGATCCTCTCGGGCGCACGCAAATACCGGCTGGGGCTCGTCCTCGCGCATCAGGAACTGCGTCAGCTGGCGGCCAGGGATGCCGAAGTGACCAGCGCCGTCCTCACCAACCCGTACACCCGCATCTGCTTCCGCGTCGGGGACGATGACGCGCGAAAGCTCGCCGAAGGCTTTGCCTTCTTTGACGCCGGTGACCTGCAGAACTTAAGCACCGGCGAAGCGGTCTGCCGGGTTGAGCGGGCGGATTTCGATTTCAACCTGCACACGCAACCAATGACTGAAGTTGACGAGGAACTGGCAGACGAGTACAGGCAGAGGGTCAGGGAAAGCTCGCGGCAGAAATACGGACGCCCGCGCGCCGAAGTCGAGGCGGAAATGTCGGCGGGGCAGGCGCGGCTGGTGATTCCCCCACCACCCCCGCCGCGCAGACAGGCACCTCCGAAAGCTGCGGAAGAGCCGCCCGCACCGCCATCTGAATCCGGGCCTGTCATTCCGGTTGTGCCTGTTTTATCTGATCCGCCGGGCAGGAAACCGGAGGGGCCGCCGGAAGTAAGAACTCCTGCCAGAGAAAAGGCGAGGAAGCCCGTCACTGAACCGCCACAGCCGGGGCGGGGCGGGCAGCAGCACAAGTACCTTCAGCAGCTCATCAGGCACTGGGGCGAGGAGCGGGGATTCAGGGCCACCGTCGAAAAGCAGGTCGCGGGCGGCAGCGTTGACGTCGCCCTTGAAAGCAACAGTCAGCGGATCGCCTGCGAGATCCGCGTCACGACAACGGTCGAGCATGAGGTGGGCAACATCAGAAAATGCCTGTCGGCAGGCTTTGAGCAGGTGGTGGTGATTACGGCTGAAAAGAAAACTCTCGCCAGAATCAGAGAAGCGGCCGTCACGGAACTGAGTGAATCCGATATCGCGAGGGTGCAGTTTTTCCTGCCGGAAGACTTCTTTCTCTTCCTCGAACAGGCGGCCGCACAGAACCAGGGCAGAGAGGAAGTCATCAAGGGTTATAAGGTGAAGGTCAGGTACAAGGCGCTGTCGCCTGAAGAACAGCAGTCACGCCGGGAGGCGATTGCCAGAACCGTGCTTCAGGCGATGAAGCGGTTAAAGGATAAGACCTGACCGCAGTCGTGTCCCGTATGAAAGCCACGTGTACTTGGTCATCAGGAGCATCACGGGACGAAATCGGGGGTCACTGTTAATGGCCTCAGGCAGGACAGAGGAGTGAATTATTGCAACATAGCTGGACTCGGCTGGATTGTGACAGTCCCACGCACATTCCAAGCATTCTGTCCGTAAACCATTGTGTAACAGCTTTTTATATAACAAGCGAGGGTTATTATGCTGGAAACACAAACCAAACCTGTGGGCATCTGGATCAGGGTCTCCACTGAAGATCAGGCCAGGGGAGAGAGTCCTGAACATCACGAAAAACGGGCGCGATACTATGCTGAAGCAAAGGGCTGGCAGGTCCGGGAGATTTATCACCTTGAAGCGGTCAGCGGCAAAGCGGTCATGGATCACCCTGAGGCAAAGCGGATGCTCAGGGACATTGCGAGCGGCCAGATCACGGGTCTGATCTTTTCCAGGCTCGCCCGCCTTGCACGCAACACCCGCGAACTGCTCGAATTCGCCGACCTTTTCCGCCAGCATAATGCCGACCTGATCTCGCTCGGAGAATCCATTGACACTTCAACGCCGGCCGGACGGCTCTTTTACACGATCATCGCGGCGATGGCCCAGTGGGAGCGGGAAGAGATTTCCGCTCGTGTTGCGGCATCCGTCCCCGTCCGCGCCAGACTCGGCAAACAGATCGGCGGGCAGGCCCCCTTCGGCTACCAGTGGAAGGATCGCAAACTCGCCCCCGATCCGAATGAGGCCCCGGTCAGGAAGCTGATGTTCGAATTGTTCCGGGAACACAGGCGGAAGCGGACAGTCGCACGGCTCCTGAATGAAGCGGGCCACCGCACGCGGGGCGGGGCCAGGTTCAGTGACAATTCGGTTCACCGACTCATTTCCGACCCGATGGCCAAGGGGCTGCGCCGCGCCAATTACACGAAGAGTCTGGGCAACAAAAAACACTGGAGGCTCAAACCGGAAGAAGAGTGGGTCTTCACCGAGGTTGAGCCCGTCGTTTCGGAGGAATTGTGGGAGGAATGCAACCGGATTCTCGGCGCGATGCGGAACGGCAAAAAACCGGCCCGGAAAGCCGTCCAATTATTCGCCGGGGTGACGCTCTGTCACTGCGGGGACAGGATGTACAAGCCCTCGAACACGCCGAAGTACGTCTGCCCCAGGTGCCGCAACAAGATTCCCACCGACGACCTTGAGGCGGTCTTTCACCAGCAACTCAGGGGCTTTGTCTTCTCCCCCGACGAAGTCGCCCGCTATCTGGAAGACGCTGATCAGGCAATCGCCGGGAAGGGGGAACTGCTCGCGACCCTTGAGCAGGAGCGACAGAAACTTGAAGCCGACATGGGGAAGATGACGGACCTGTATCTGGCCGGTGAGATCAGCAGGGAGGGTTTCGGGAAGAAGTATCAGCCGATGGAGACGAGGCTCCGGCAGATTGATGACCAGATCCCCCAGCTGCAGGGTGAGGTTGATTTCCTGAAAATTCAGAACCTGTCGAGCGATCAGATCATCGCCGAGGCCCAAGACTTCTACAGCCGCTGGCCCGAGCTTGATCAGGACGAAAAACGCCAGGTTGTTGAAACGATTACCGAAAGCATCATCATCGGTACTGCTGACGTGACGATCAACCTCTGCCACCTTCCCTCTTCCCCTGAATTCATGGCAGAAGCGCGACACAACTACAGGGGTTCATCGCGGCCACGAGCATGAAGCTCGACGGGAAGGTCAGTGACATCGCGGCGCGGCTGATCGTGACCTTGTGGTCTTCGAGCGGCTGGCGCAGGACTTCGAGGACGTTGCGCTCGAATTCGGGGAGTTCGTCGAGAAACAACACGCCGTGGTGGGCGAGACTGACTTCCCCGGGCCTCGGGATCGCGCCGCCGCCGATCAATCCGGCGTCGGAAATCGTGTGGTGTGGCGAGCGGAATGGCCGGGTGGTCAGCAGTCCGCCGGCACTGGTCAGCCCGGCGACGCTGTGAATTTTGGTCGTCTCCAGCGCTTCGGCAAAAGTGATCGGCGGCAGGATCGTCGGGATGCGCTTGGCGAGCATCGTCTTACCCGAACCCGGCGGCCCTATCATAAGAATATTATGCCCGCCGGCAGTCGCTATCTCGACCGCCCGCTTGGCATGCATCTGCCCGCGCACTTCGCGAAAATCAACCGGGTAGTGATCGGCGTCGCTGAGCATGGCATTGATGTCCACGCGCAACGGCTCCGGCATCTCGCCCGAGTTGAGCAGCGTCATCACGTCGCGCAGGTCGCTGACCGGATAAACATCCAAGTCGCTGACCACGGCAGCCTCGCGGGCGTTTTCGGCGGGCAGCAGCAGGCGCTTGAAGTTGTTGAGTTTTGCGGCGACGGCGATTGGCAGCGCGCCGCGAATCGCGCGGACGCGTCCGTCCAGCGCCAGCTCGCCGACCAGCATCGTGTCATCCAGATTCTCGCGCTGCAGGTCGCCGTTCGCGCCAAGAATGCCGACCGCGATCGGCAGATCGAACGCCGAGCCTTCCTTTTTCACGTCGGCGGGCGCGAGGTTGATCGTGGTCTTGTAAACGGGGAAGAAAAACCCGCTGTTGTTAATGGCGGCGCGAATGCGTTCGCGGCTTTCGCGCACGGCGAGGTCGGGCAGGCCGACGACCGTCACGATGGTTTCGTGCTGCGAATCACCGGCGCGGGGCGTCAGGTCAATCTCGACTTCGACCAGTTCGGCGTCAATGCCATAAACGGCGGCGCTGTGAGTTTTGAAGAGCAAAACAGTCCTCCGGGGCGAAGACTTCGGCGGAAAGAATGTGAAGTCGCCAGAGTCAGTGATGAAAAGCCGAAAAGAGAAAAGGCAGCGAAACTGCTGAAAAAGCTTCGCTGCCCGAATATAAAACGGTGAACTTAAGTCTGGCAATGCGTGAATCGTAAAAGTGCCCGGGCACCACACGATTCGATGACGACTGGTGCTTACTTCGCCCGCGCCTGCACCTTGATGACCTGACCGGCGCGCAGCCTCACGGTCGGGCTGAGGCGGTTGAGCGCGGCAATATCACGCGCCGAAACGCTGTAGCGGGCCGCGATGTCGGTCAGGGTTTCGCCCTGTCTGACCGTGTAAGCGATCAATTTTACGGGACCGCTCGCCGCCGTCGTTCCCGGAGTTGCGGCCCGCGGAGACACGGCCGAGGCGTTGCGCAGACCGCTGCTGCCGACCGGGACGATCACTTTCTGCCCCGACTTCAACTGCCCACCGTTGATGGCCGAGAGCATGGATTCGGAAACGCCCGTGCGACGGGCGATGGTGCCGAAGTTGTCATCGGCCTGAGCCGTCTGCAACCGCCAGAGCGTGCGCTTGTCGGGCGGGATGAGCTTGAGCGTGGCCTGCAGCTGCTTGCCGCATTTGACCGGGACGCGCACCGGATGCGGGACGCCCGGCGGCGTCACCCCGCGCTTGAGTTCGGGGTTGAGCGCCATCACGAATTCGTACTGGGTGTCGCAGGCGTCGGCGACCAGTTTCATATCAACTGAATTGTTCACGACCACCGTGTCATAAGCGAGCGCCGGATCAGGTTTGGCGCTGAAGCCGTAGGCCGCCGGGTTTTTGGCGATGATAATGGTGGCGAGGATGTTCGGGACGTAGTTGCGGGTTTCATTCGGGAGCAGACCGCGCTGGTAAATTTCCCAGAAGTCAGCGTACCCGGATCTGGCAATCGCTTTATCAACGTTGCCTTCGCCGGAGTTGTAAGCCGCCATCGCCAGTTCCCAGTTGCCCGCATACCGGTTGGCCAGGAACTTCAGGTACTTGGCCGAGGCGCGGGTCGCCTTCTCAAAGCTCATGCGCTCGTCAACCCAGTAATCCTGCTGCAATCCGAACCGGCTGCCGGTCCCGGGAATGAACTGCCACAACCCGACCGCCGCGGCCCACGAACGCGCATAGGGCGACCAGGCGCTTTCGACCTGCGCGAGCCAGGCCAGATCCTGCGGCACGCCTTCTTCCTTGAAGATGCGCCGCGCCAGCACCATGTAACGGCCCGAACGGCGCAGCCCGTTTTCCATCGTGGCGTGACCACGGCCAAGATAGTAGTTGATATAGCTCTGCACGAGCGCGTTCGGCTTGAACCCGAAATCAAGCTGTGCTGAACTCGCGGCCGTCCGGGCTGCGGTGTCGGTTGCGCCGTTGAGTTCTTCATCCGTCAGTTTGAGCTTCGTCAGCTCATCGAGCGGCGAAGCGGTGTAAGTCTGCTCGCCAAAGCCGCGCTTCTCGGTCTGCGGCGTCTGCTTCGCGTCGGCAGTCTGAACCACCTGAGAAACCGAGCCGGCTTCCGCGACCTGAGCGGCATTTGCCGGCGCCACCCTGATCAGGGCCAGCTGGCGCTGGAAGATTTGTTCGACCAGCTTCTGGTAATACTTCTGCAGCCGCACGTCGCTGCGGACGTCAATGCCCGATTCAAGGATGATGTCAATGGCCCGATCATAGGCGCGGCGGGCCTGCTGGAAATCGCTCTTCCTGAGACTCTCTTCCCCGGCCTGGAAACGCTCGTCGGCGCGATCCATGATTTTCTGGATCTCTTCGTTGCGCTGCTGGACTTCGGCGGGGATTTCAGTCTGGCCGGGCGCAGACACCCGGCCCTGAGCGTAAGCGGCGGATGTGGTCAGTGAGAGCGTAACAGTGAAAACAAAAAAGCAGAAAGCTGTCAGGGAAATGAAACTACCTGGAGCAGGCGATACTAATCTCAGCTTCAGCATTGGTTGTGACTTCCTCCAATGAACTTGATGATTGCAACTATGTGCCAGATTTTTGACCAGCGATCACGAGGGGGTAAAAACTTCAGATGAACAGTATGTGTCGCATTTGGAAACGCGAACAACGCGCGGCATTGTAACTTTTACATACCCCCAAGTCAAACCTTATAATCTCCGGGCCGGGGCCACGGTTCCGACCAGAATACCGGGTTGAAGCACCAACTCGGGCATCGTTGCCGGCCCTAAAGTTCCAGAATGCAGGTACGCCTGATGAAATTGCCGCTCGAGTTCGCCCCCATTCTCCTCACAGTCGTTCTCTGCGCCTGCCTGCAAACGCTGGCGCAGTCACCAAAGTTCCCCCCCTACACAAGCTTCGTCAACGACTTCGCCGGCGTCATTGACGACCAGACCGAACGGCAGATGCAGAACCTGCTTTACGGCTTCGAACAGAAAACCGGGACGCAGATTGCCGTTGCTACCATCCCTTCAACTGAAGGGGTCCCACTCGAGGAATATGCCAACGGGCTCTTTCGAGCCTGGGGCATCGGCGCCAGCAGCGGGCCGAACAAAGACAAGGGCGCATTGCTGCTTCTGGCAGTCAATGACCGCCGCTCCCGGCTCGAAGTCGGATACGGTCTGGAAGGCGACCTGCCCGACGGGCTGGCCGGCGAACTGTTGCGCCGCATGCGTCCCGACTTCAGGGACCAGCGTTATTCGCAGGGGCTTTATATCGGAGTCCAGACTATTCTGGCCACGCTCGCCGAGAAGTGGAACATCTCACTTGACGGCATTGACGGGCAGTTTGCATGGAACGGGCAGACTGATAACATCGAAACGAGTCCCAGCGTAGTTATCATTTTTGTCATTTTCGTGATTATCTTCCTGCTTATTGTTGGCCGCCTCAGCCGCGGCGGCTCCGGCAGGGGAGGTGGAGGTGGCTGGTGGGCAGCCCCGTTGATCTTTAATCGTGGCGGCGGCGGCTTTGGCGGCGGGGACTGGGGCAGTAGTGGTGGCCGGGGCGGCGGCGGCGGCTGGGGCGGCTTCGGGGGTGGCAGCAGTGGTGGCGGCGGCGCGAGCGACAGCTGGTAAGGCAGGCGGCAACAGATCAGTCGGGTCCGCTGCCGCCTGAACAGATGATGAATGAAAAGTTTGATGAATTAGTCAGCCGTCTGATCAAAGCTCACGGCGAAGAGATGGTCTCCGTCATTATTCACGGCTCAGCACTGGTGACGGGACAGGCGGCCCTGCCGGCGGACTATCGGCTGATGGTCGTGACGAAGACGCTTTCGGCTGACGTGCTGCGCCAGTCACAGCCTGTTGTCAGATGGTGGGCGGGCTCCCAGCCGCCGGTCTATTTCACTGAATCGGAATTCAATGATTCGCTCGATGTCTTCCCGATTGAATTCCGGCAGATGAAGCGGGCTTACAGGGTGCTGTATGGCCGTGACCTGCTGGCGGGCGCTGAGATTTCGCCGGCCAGTTTACGCTGGCAGATCGAACACGAACTGCGCGGCAAGCTGCTCAGGCTGCGCGGGCTCTACCTGCCGGCGAGCGAGTCGGCCGGAAGCCTGATGATACTGATGACCGACAGTGTCGTGAGCTTCATTCAACTCTTCCGCCCGACACTCGAGCTGCTGGGCGAGGAGCCGCCGCAGGATCGTTTTGAGGTTTTGAGGCGTACAGGCGAGCGCCTGAATTTCAACCCGGCTCCGCTCGAACGCGTGCTGCGCTTGCGTCAGGAGCCGGTGCGACTGATGGAGCCGGAGGTGGAGGATCTTTTTGCCGACTACCTTAACTGCCTCTCTCGTGTGATTGCGGCAGTGGACAGGATCAAATAAGAGGGCAGAGGCTGAAAGTGACAGTCAGCCGGAACCGGCCCTGAATCAGGGCAAAGGAGGAGCATATGGGGAAAGCAGCTTTAGTCGTCGTCGGAATCGTTCTGTTGTTAGTCCTGATCATCGGAGGGAGCATCGCCGGCAGCTATAACACTCTGGTCAGCAAAAAACAGAATGTTGATCAGCAATGGTCGCAGGTGGAAAACAACATGCAGCGCCGCGCCGACCTGATTCCCAACCTCGTCGCGGCGGTCAAGGGCATCGCCGGGCTGGAAGAGAGAGTGTTCACTAAAATCGCGGAGGCCCGTTCGCAAATGCTCTCCACGTTCCAGAACCCCAACGCCACGACGGAAGATAAAATTTCCGCGGACAATAAGCTGAGTCAGGCATTACGTGAGGGCAACCTCGTGCCCTCCGGCAGTGGCGGCATTCTTGGCACGGGCGGTCGTTTCCTGTCCGTCACCGAAAATTACCCGCAGCTGAAATCGAATGAGAGCTTTATGAGGCTGCAGGACGATCTGTCCGGCACTGAAAATCGCTTGGCTGTTGCCCGCCGCGACTACAATCAGGCTGTTCAGGATTACAACACCACACGCAGCCGCTTTCCGACCGTCCTGATCGCGGGGATGCTCGGCTTCCCCGAAAAGCCCTACTTCAAAGCCGACGAAGGCGCGAGGCAGGCCCCGAAAGTGGATTTCAGCAAATAACGCAAAGGCCGCCGCGCTACTCATTCCAGCTCATCACCGCGTGAAGCAGCGTGAGTCCCCACACTCCGCTGCTTCACGTTTTATATGTGGAAGGGCACCCTGGCATGAAGCCTCAATGGGTAACTTTGGGCATTCTGCTGACCCTCGCCGTTGCGCTGACTCTGGCCGCCGCGCGGTTTGCTTATCTCCCCGGCGACGTGTCCGTCACACGTTTTGTGCAATCACTCGCGGGTAAACATGTGGGGTGGGCGCAGGCCGCTACGACGAGTGCCAGATCTCCGTGGAATTTTCTGGTGCTGGCCGTGTCTGTCGTAGTGTCGTGGTGGCTGGCCGGATGGCGCGGTGTGCTCGCGGCGGCGATCAGCTTTGGCGGGATGTGGCTGCTGGGCGACTGGCTCAAGGAGGTGGTCAGGCGACCCCGGCCCGCGGCTTCGCTCGTGCGCGTTGTCGGGGCGTCGTCGGGTTATTCCTACCCCTCCACCTTCGCGCTGACTTATGGTTCGACGGTGGGGTATCTGGCGGTGCTGGCTTTTTATCGCAGGGCAGGAAAACTGCGATCCGGTCTGCTGCTCGTTTGCGGTCTGATCCTGCTCATCGGCGGCGCCGCGCGCGTCGTGCTGGGCGCCCACTGGCCGAGCGACGTGCTGGGCGCTTATCTGATCAGCCTCGTCTGGGCGGCATTACTGGTGCAATTGATCCATCCGTCCAGAAAGACCTGAAATACCCTCCCGGCCCTTGGCTTGAGCAACCCTCACTACGCCGTCTTCTCCGCCCTTCGCACCTCATCGTTCATCCGCCCGGCAAGCGTCAGCGCCCACATCTTCCAGTCGGCTGCGAATGACCAGAGCGGGTATTTGAACGTCGCGGGCCGGTTGTGTTCGACGAAGAAATGACCTGTCCACGCGCAGGCGTAACCGATCACCAGCGCCGGCACGATCAGCCAGAGCTTTCCCATGATGAGTGCCGCGACCAGACAGATCAGCCCGGCGCTGCTGCCCGAGAAATGCAGCAGGCGATTGGCAGGCCGGCGGTGTTCGCTCACATAAAACGGCCAGAACTCCTCAAAACTTTTGAAGCGCTGCTCCTGACTCATCCCGAGACCCCACGTTCATTTCACCTGTTTCCAAAGATCAGCGCGAGTACCAGCACGACGAACAACACCGCGAGGATCGCCAGCGTGATCTTGATCCAGCTCTTCGGATAATCGCCGGCAATCGCGCCCGTGTAGCCGTTGATCACCACCTGAAACTTCCGCGCGCCATAACTGTAACTCAGCAGCCAGACCGGCAGCAGAATGTGCTTGAACGTCTGCCCTGAGTAATCAGGATCCACCTGAAGATTGCGGTGCGTGTCACCCGGCACCTGCGCCGCGCACATCTGCTCGAGCTTCGCGTCCATGATTTCGCGCGAATGCTGCGCCGCCGCGACCAGGTCAATCTGATATCGCTCGACCACCCAGCCCGCCAGATAGCCCGCGTTGTAAGGCGCCAGTTCGTTCGTCGGGAACGGCTCGACCGCGCGCAGCTTATCAGCATCAACGCCCACCGAGGCCGGGACCAGTTCGTCGTCGAAGAAATGATCCAGCGAGCCGGAACTGTATTCCCAGCGCGTGTGCTGGACCTGCCGCGTCTGCCGGTTGCCGCTCGAGTCCGTGTATTCTTCCGTCTCGTAGTAGTAATAGCCCGACTCCGCCGTCCATTCCGCGTGGACCTGCGCATCGAAAGTCCAGTAGGGCAGGTAAATCCCATGCACCTGATCCGTGAGCGCGCGGCTGTTGAGCGCGCTGGGCGCAAACCAGCGGTTGCCGTACCAGCGGCGAATCATCTCGCGCACCTGAGTCTCGCTGACTTTGACCGGCAGCAGGCTTTCCGGGCGGAACGCCTCCTTGATCTCTTCATAAGGCACGAGCGCCGCCGAGCCGCAGAAGTCGCACCGCTGCGCCACGCGCCCGGGGTCAAAGACGGAGATCGCCTGGCAGCTCTGGCATTTGACCGAAATCTTTTCCGCCTGCCACCCGCGGCTGCTGTCGGGGATGTCACGCAACGCCGCCGCGAGGTCGTGTTCGACGACCCTTTCACCACCCGACTCATCCTGCACCAGCTTCGCGGGCGAAGTCGTGCCGCAGTAAGGGCAGACGAGCGCCTGCTTCGCCGGGTTCCAGTGCGCTTCCGCGCCGCAGGCCGGGCAGGCGTATTTTTGTTGTGCTACCGCTTCAGCCATAAGTAGTGGTCAACCGCAAAAAGCACAAAAAGCGCAAAGCAGAGATTGATTTTCTTTTTGCGCCTTTTGTGCTTTTTGCGGTTATTGGTTTTCAGCTCTTCAGGAATTCATCGAGCGCAGCGCGGGTGATGCGCCAAGTGCTGCCGATCTTTTTGCCCTTCAGTTCCCCCGAATTGAGGACGGCCATGACGTCTTCCTCGCTCACGCCAAGAACCTTTGCCGCCTCAGCCGGGCCGAGCAGATCAGGCATTCCGGCGCCCGCCGGAGGAGCTGCCGCTGCCTGTTGAGGCGGCGCCGCGGGCGGGGTTGACTGCCCCAGCACGCCGCCCTGCTGATTCATCATCTGCTGCGCCATCGCCCAGCCGACGGCCATCTCTGAAGCGAACCCGCCGGCACCGCCGCCGCCTTTTTCCATCCCTTGGGCCATCTGGTATTTGACGTAATCGTTCAGATTCCCGACCGCCGCCATGCTCGAACGCTTGTCAATCGCCTGCTCGACTTCGGGCGGCACGGAGACGTTTTCCAGAACGAAGCTGGTCATCTCCAGACCGTATCTGGCCTTGAATGTCGGGTTGATCAGCGGCAGCAGCGCCTCGCCGACTTCGGTGTAGCGGGCCGCCACGTCGAGCGCCGGGATCTTCGACGAGGCCAGCGCGTCGCTGAAGATGCTGACGATCCGCGACCGCATCGTGTCGGCAAACTCTTCGAGCCGGAAATGATCGTCGGTGCCCGCGACTTCGACGAGGAAGAGCTTCGGGTCAACGATGCGGAAATCGAAGATGCCGAACGCCCTGAGCCGCACGATGCCGAAATCCTGATCGCGCATCATAATCGGGTTCGACGTGCCCCACTTGTTGCCGGTGAAGAGGCGCGTGCAGACGTAATAGACGTCGGCCTTGAAGGGCGACTCGAAGCCGTACTTCCACCCCTTGAGCGTCGTCAGGATAGGGATGTTGTCGGTCGAGAGCGTGTAAGTCCCCGGCGTGAACGTGTCGCCGAACTGTCCGAGGTAAACGAACTGCGCGACCTGCGATTCGCGCACGACGAGCTGCGCGCCGTTCTTGATCTCCTTGTCCTCGTCGGGGAAGCGCCACGACAGCGTGTCGCGCGAGTCGTCGTTCCACTGGATGATTTCAATCAACTGGCCCTTGATAAAGTCCATCAAACCCATAGCTGCCTCCTTGCTGAAAAGTAAAACCGACGCGATGCAGCCAAATCAGATGTAACGCACCTGATTCTGCATTTCGTCCGCCGTGACATGATTGAGAATGAGCAGCAGGCGTCTGACCAGTTCCTGAGGTGGATGACGCACTGCAATGATGATCCCGTAATGTATCAGCCCTGCCTCAAAGTATTTCAGTGCGAGCGCCTCGAAATCGGCCCGATTGTGAGTCAGGAAAGCCCTCTCCTGACTGACAGCGTAAGCGAGTTGTTCCTCATCATCCCGATGAAGCTGATCCGCATCGCGGGTTGTGGTAGCTGAAAACCCTCGCGCGCGAAGCAGGTCAGCCACCAGCACGCTGACATCTTCATCAAGGTAAAGCTCAATGAACAGTTTGTTCACGACGCCTTCACCAGCGGATCAATCAGATCATCAGGTATCCTGTTCCGTTCAATCCACTGATTGATTTCTTCCTGATGATCACTGTAATAACTCAGCGCATCAAAGACCTGCGCCAGAGTCAGGTGTGGCAGGTGAACAGGAATTGTTTCCGGCGCGATGCCCTGCCGCCATAACTCGACAATCGCCCGCACCGGCGTGCGTGTGTCTTTGATGATCGGCTCACCGCTCAGAATCTGCTGATCGGCGACGACGTACAAATGTTCTGTTGCCTGCATTATTATGACCTCTTTCAACTCCTGAAAAGTCCCACAACCCATTCCCGTTGCTCCAGAGTATCCGGCACCGGGCAACCTCTGGCAATAGCAATTCGCTCGAACGCTTCATCAACCGGAATGCCGCCTGAACCCATCACGGCGGCAGCAATCATCGAAGCGCGACCGATGCCCTGCCGGCAATGAATCACGATACTCTTCCCGCCGGCCAGCAGTTCCGTCAGTTCGCGAATGAAGGCTTTCGCCTGTTGATTTGACGAAGGGATTTTTCGATCCGGGATGGGGAATGAAAGGAAGGTGATGCCGCTCACTTCACAGCAGGCTCGCTCATTCTCAAGCTCAAGCTCGGCGATTTCTTCCGGCTCAAGAAGCGAAACGACGACATCAACACCCTGCAACAACAGGGAACGGATTTCATCTTCAAGCCAGTCGCCGCCGCGAGGGCGTGGCATCGTGCCGAGACGACCAGAAAGATTTGTTCCGACCCAATAAACCTGAACTCGCATCTGACAATCATTCAAGTTCGATAACCGTTATTGAGTCATCACCAGCGACAGCGAATCTTTTGTTTCCAGGATCAAGGGCAATTGAAGGAAGCTTTGAGAGGTGTGAGATGATGCTGCTGTCCTGCTTGCCACTGCCAACATCTGACCAGCGATGGATGATTTTGCCGGTTGCTATTTCAATCAGCTTCGGATGTTCATAAAAACCGACAGCGAATTCCCCCAGCGGCATCATCGTCCCTGTTTCCTCCTCGATTTCAGCACTCACCAGAAAACGACTTTCCGTCAGACTGTATTTGCCAATGAATGGCTTTCCAGCCTCATCATCGAAAGGTTTTCCGCTTAACAACAATGTGTCGGCAGAAGCAAATGTCGCATTGTGAATTTCACCCGCTTTGGCCAGCAAATCACTGATTGAACCCTGATCAAGACTCTTCGGCTCCCGCAAAGCCAGATCAACCTCGAAAGTCATCACAGCGTCTATCGGGTGCCAGATCCACCCTGCGCTGAGCAGAAAACGACTATCAGGGCTGACCTGCAACCGTGAATGAAAGAAATCATGTCTTTCACCTTCTCTGGTGGTCAGCCTTCTGCCTGTTTCGACTTCTTCAATCTCAATGATGTTGTATTCGTCAGGACAGTGAGCAATCAGATTGCGCCCGTCTGCCAGTGTGAACAATGTTACTGGATATTCATAGGCATCAGCACAGTAATAGCTTCTGTTGATTTCCCTGACAATCCGTCCCCCTTTGAGAATCAGCCCTTTTGTCCCCAGCGTTTCATAAATGACGGTATATTTTCCATCCGGTGTGACAATGGCTTTATCAAAGCGATACCCAAATAAAACGCAGCGATCCCTGAATGCCCCGTCAAGCTGGTATCGAATTCCACCCGCAACCCAATCAACAAGTTCATCCCCCTGCCAGCACAACGACTCAATTTTGAGTCGTTGCAGAGGGATCGTGATTCTCCGTTTTTCTTTCATCAGCAGAAGTCCGGACTACCAGTTCGGCGGCGCGCCCACCGGATGCTGTTCCAGATCCATCACCGTCCCGCTCACGCACTCGCTCTCATCGCTCGCAAAGTAGATCGCCGCGAGCGCAATATCCTTCGGCATGAGCAGCCTGCCGAACGCGCGCGTTTTGACGGCGTCTGCGAGCCAGTTTTCGCCCTTGCCTTCCCTGAGCTTCACCTGGTGTTCGGTCGGCGTCTGCGTCCAGCCGATGTTGAGCTGGTTGACGCGGATGCGGTAGCGGCCCAGATAGCTCGCCGTGTTTTTCGTCAGCGTCATGAGCGCGCCCTTGGAAGCCGAGTAGGCCATCAGCTTCGGCTCGCCGACGTAGGCGTTGACCGAGCCGATGTTGATGATCGAACCGCCGTGCTGTTCTTTCATGTATTTCACGGCCTGCTGCATGCACAGGAAAGCGCCGCGCGCGTTGACGGCGAAGAGCCGATCCCATAACTCGACGGTCGTGTCTTCGATGGTGCTGCGCGTGCTGAGGCCGGCGACGTTCGCGAGTACGTCAATGCGGCCCCACTCGGCCACGGCACGATCAATCAGGGCGCGGCACTCGGCTTCGATTGAAACGTCGGCGTGCTGATAGACCGCCTGCCCGCCTTCGCTCACGATGCTCGCGGTAACAGACTGCCCAGCGTCGTCGTTGATGTCCGAGACGACGACCTTCGCTCCTTCGCCGGCAAACAGGCGCGCGATGCCTTCACCGATCCCGGCGGCGGAAGCAGTGATGACGGCGACTTTGTCGTGCATTCGGCCCATAATTTTCAATCCCCGAAATGCTGCGCCATCTTCTCGCGCAAAAACCTGACCGACTCGCGCAGTTCATCCATCCCGTTCTCGCCGTCTTCAATCGAAATCCAGCCGTCGAATCCCTCCTTGCGCAGCGTCGAGAAGATCGCGTCGTAATCGTTCAGCCCCTGGCCGATGACGCCGTGCTTCAGATTTTTCGCGTAACCGAGCGAGCCGTCCTGCTGCTTCAGATCCTCAATCGTGCCACTGATCAGGTGGCGGTCAGAGGCGTGCATCGAGACGACGCGGTGCTTGACGGCATCGAGGACGACGAGCGGGTCTTCGCCCGCGACGATGGCGTTCGACGGGTCGTAGTTGACGCCGAACCAGGGCGAATCAATCTGGTTGATGATTTCGAGGAAGACGTCCAGATACTGCGCAAATTCGGGGTAGCGCCAGTAGCCGTCCTTGTAATGATTCTCCATCGTCAGCACGACGTTGCGTTCGGCGGCGTAATCGAAGAGCGAGGTGATGCACTCGACCACCCACTTCACACCATCCACGCGCGAAACGTCTTCCCTGCGCTGGCCCGACAGCACGCGGCAGAAGCGCCCGCCGAGTCGTGCGGTCACGTCAATAATGTGCTTTTCTTTCTCGATCTCTTTCTGCCTCGCTTCGGCGTCGGAGATCGTGAAATCCGGCGAGGCGCACATCATCGGGGCTTCGAGGCCGCGATCCGCGAGGTGCGTTTTTACCCGCTCAAGATAATCCGGCTCGAAGCTCTCGAAGAAGCCCGGGTACATTTCGACCCCCTCAACTCCGAGCGAGGCCGCGAGGTCAATCCATTCAAACAGCGTCATCGTCCGCGTGACGCATAACTCATCCATGTAACATTTCGGGAAAGCACTGAGTCTTGGCATAGGAATCAGGTTGTCAATGATGACGATTGATAGCGGTCACCACTCTACGGTTTCTGGTTAAGCTTGATTGCGTCGGTCAGAATCTGACCGGTCGAGTTGCTCGGGGGATTAACATTGAGCAGTGCCGCCAGAGTCGGGGCAATGTCAATCGGGCTGCCCGGATTCAGGTAAGTGCCGGCACTGACGCCCGCGCCGTAAAAGATCACCGGGACGTGCGTATCATAGCTGTATGGCGTGCCGTGGCTGGCTGATTCTTCTGAATCAATCAGCCAGAAGGGTTTGGGCACGACCACCAGATCGCCGTTGCGCGGCGCGTAAAACCCGAGTGACACGCTGTGCGCAATCGTCGTCTGCTGGAGTTGTCCTGTCATCACCTGCGTGCGCGTAAAGCATTCGGCGACGCCGGGCAGTTTCAGTGCGGCCTCGCTGGCGGTGCGTTCGGCGTCTTCGTGCGACGCGTGACGGCGCTCCATCGCTTCATAATTCAGCCAGACGTTCCCGTACCTGAAATCAAGCACCCATTTGTCATCGCCGAAGCGGCGGGCGAGCGCCGCCTGGATGGCTTCGGTGACCGTCTTCGCCTCGCTGCGGCCCCCGAGCCCCATCGCGCGCGCGTGTTCGGGCACCGGCCCGACCCCGTGATCCGCCGTCAGCACAACGATGGTGTTCTGCAACCCGACCTTCTGGTCAATGTAATTGAGGAAGTCGGCGAGGACGCGATCCGTGCGCAGCGTGATGTCCTGAACTTCCTGGCTGTAAGGGCCGAAGTAATGGCCGACAAGGTCGTTGGCCGAAAAGCTGACCGTCAGCAGGTCGGGCACGTCATCCCTGCCCAGGGCTTCGTTTTCGATTGCGGCTTTGGCCAGAGCCGCAGTGTACTCATTGGCGAAGGGGGTGTATGTGAGCTGGCCGTAAAACTTCGGCCCCGGCTGTTTCTCGCCGCCGTTGATCGTGTAAGGGAATTTCGTGCCGGAGGGCCATTTCTCGCCGGGTTTCTCGTAAGGCGAATCGTCAGGCAGCGAGCGCGCGTAAGCCGACGCGGGCAACAACCTCTCCCAGATCTTGCCGAAATATTTATCCGCGCCCTGTTCGCGATTGAATTTCTTCACCCACTCGGGAAGGTCGTTGAAGTAATACGAACTCGACACAAAGGCGCCCGTGTTCTCGTCAAACCAGTATGCGCCGTTCGGGTGTTTGCCCGCGGGCAGGATCGCCGAACGGTCCTTGACCGCGATGCCGATGACCTTCGCCTGCCCCGCGGTGTGCAGCTTCAACTGATCGCCGAGAGTTGAGCCGATCAGTTTGACAGGTGAAGCGCCCGTCGCATTCGGCTTGCCCCCGAGCAGCCTGACGCCGGGGTCGGAGACGCTCGTGACGCGCTTCCCGGTTTCGCGGTCGTACCATTCGTTGGCGATGATCCCGTTGCCGCCGGGCGTCGTGCCGCTCATAAATGCGGCGTGCCCGCAGGCCGTGACCGTCGGCGTGTAAGTGTAATTCGCATTCGCAAACACCGCGCCGTCGTGGAGCAGTCGCCTGAACCCGCCCTCCCCGAACTGATCCTCGAAGCGCGTCAGGTAATCGTAGCGGAACTGGTCAATCACTATACCCACGACCAGCCGGACCCTGCTCTTCTGCACCCGCTGCTTCTGTTGCATGGCCCGGGCTGGAATGCCGATGGGCGGCACGCTGAGCAACGCGACCAGCAGGAGGTTGAGCGAGATCACGAGAAAGCGGTGAATCGGCCTGATACGCATTGGCTCTCCTTACGGCCTCGGGTCCTCATCGTCAGCCAGTTTCGCCTTGTTGCTGCGATAGGGCTGGTAATCGCGGCCCCAGTCCACGCCGACGACTTCCAGACTGATGCGGTCGCCGTCCACTTTCACCACCAGGTAGTGATAGGCATTGCCGCCCGGCTCGGCGGCGGGTTTGGAGAGGCGTTCGAGCGTGATCTTCTCGGCGGCGCTGGCCTTGGTGTAGCTGACGGTGTCAGGGTCGCCTCTGTAATCGTAGAGCGGCGCGCCGCCGCCGCCGGTGAGAATATGATCGAGGCGATATTTTTTCCCGCCGGCATCCTGATAACGCTCGACCCAGTGTTCGAAGAAATGCTCGTGACCGGTGAACAGCGCCCTGACGTGGTGCTTTCTGAAGAGCGGCATCCAGCGGGCGCGCAGCTCCGCCGTCTGTGGTTCCGGCCTCGCGCCGTGCGGGCCGGAAGAGAAGGCCGGGTGATGGCAGAAGACGAAGACGTGCTGATATCGCTGCCGGTCCAGCCCTTCGAGCTGCCCCTTGACCCACTCGAACTGCTTGTCGTCATTCGCAATCTGTGAATCCATCGCGATCACGAAAGCATTGCCGTAGCCGAAGGCGTAGACCGGGTAACCTGCGAGCCGGCGCGGAGAGCCATCGGGCGGAATCAGCTTTTCGTTCATCGCCAGAAAATTCTTCACACCTTGCACCCGCTCGGGGTCATCAAGTCTGCTGGAGCTGGAAACGTCGTGATTGCCCGGCGCGAGGAACCAGGGGACGCCGCCTTCGGTCGTCAGGCGGTTGATCAGATCCACGAAGCTCACGTTCAGCTGCCGCGCGATGCGGCCGTTCACGACGGCGTCGCCGCTCTGCAGGACGAAGCGCACCGGGTACTGGGTCTTCTCGAGCGCCTTGATTCTCGCGAGGGCCGAAGTGACGATCAGTGAATGCTCGTACTGAAGCTCGAAGCCGTCGCGCCGCCCGCGCGTGTCGCCGTAAACGATAAACGAAAATTTCGTCACGCCAGCCGAGGCTTCTTCCGGCGGCAGTGGCTTTGCCGGAGGCGTGATGGCACGAACGGGCTCATCGGCCTGAGCCGGTGCGGTGGCCGGGGTCTGGGCGAGTGCCGGCGCAAAAAGCAGAAAAGCCGTGAGCAATAAACAAAGCGAGCGGGGAATTAATCCAGTCATTTTTGAAGTCTCAGTTATTGGGTGTCAGCACTGCCTTCACATATTTGCCCGTGTGCATTCCGTCAAAGCAATCCTGCCAGCTTGCCAGTCCTGCAATCCGGCTGACGACCGGGTCGAGGTTGATCTGGCCCGAGGCCAGCATTGAGACGACCTGCTCCCAGTTCTGGAAGGTGTGGCTGAAGCTGCCCTGCAAAGTCACTGCCTTCTGGACGAGCGGGTCGAGCGAGAAGTTAAGCGGTTGCGGCCCCCAGCCGACCTTCGTGATCTGGCCGCCGGGCCGCACGATTTCGAGCGCGGCCTTGAGCGCGGCTGAAGCCCCGGCGGCGTCAACCACCAGATGCGCTCCCAAACCGTCACCGACGCCGCGGATGAAATCAGTCAGATTCGTCTCCTGAACGTTGACTGTGTGTGTCGCGCCGAGTGCGCTGGCGGCTTCAAGTCGCGAAGCGTCCTGCGTCATGCCGGTGACGACGAGCGTTCCGGCGCCGGCCAGCCGCGCCATCTCGGCGCACAGCAATCCAATCGGCCCGGGGCCAAGCACGACCACGGTGTCACCCGGTTTGACTTTGCTCTTCTCGACAACGGCGTTATAACCGACGCAGCACGGCTCGGTCAGCGCCGCCCTTTCAAATGGCAGGCTGTCTGGAATGCGGTGGAGACAGCGCTCCGGCACCCGCACGTACTCGGCCATCGCGCCGTTGATGCCGTAACCGAAGCCCTTGCGTTCGGGGCAAAGGTTGTAGGCGCCGGTGCGGCACATCATGCATCTGCCGCAGACGTAAGCCGCCGTTTCCGAAACCACCCGGTCGCCTTCCCTGAACCCGCCGACACGTTTGCCGGTCGCGGCCACGGTGCCGCCGAATTCGTGGCCGAGGATGACCGGCGTGCGCACGGGCCAGCTCTGCGAGCCGTGATACTGATGCACGTCGCTGCCGCAGACGCTGACTCCGCCGACGTGCAGCAGCACTTCATCCTCGCCGATTTCGGGAACCGGCATCTCACGCACCTCGACCGAGCCGGGCTTCAGGTCGTATTGCACGACGGCAGCCATCGCATTACTCATTGACGAATCCTCCGCGTAATTTCACTCAGAATTGATTTCAGATCATTGCTCGCCACGCTGAACGAGTGCGCGTCAATCGCGAGCGGGGCGCCGATGACGACGAGCGGCGCCCCGCGCCTGGGCATTCCAATCGCCTCTTCGATTGACAGCCCGCCGACCGCCTGCACCGGGATGCTGACGGCTTTGACGACGGCGTCGAGGTCATCGAGCGGGCTCAGCCGCGGGCCGCCCGCCGCGGCAATGCCGTTGCGCTCGTCAAAGCCCGTGTGATGCACGATGTAATCAACGCCAAGGTCTTCCATCCAGCGGCTCGCGGCGGCCTTGTCTTCGCAGACCATGTTGTCGCCCATCACTTTGATGCCGAAATCGCGCCCGGCCTTGACGACGCATTTGATGGTTTCCGCGTGGGCGCGCGCCATCACGACCACATGCGTGGCGCCCGCTTTCGCCATCATCTCGGCTTCGAGGTAGCCGCCGTCCATCGTCTTCAGGTCGGCCACGATCGGGTGATCAGGGAATTCCCTGCGCAGGGCGCGCACGCCGTGCAGCCCTTCGGCCAGGATCAGCGGCGTCCCGGCTTCGAGCCAGTCAACGCCCGCTTCGACTGCGATGCGGGCGGTCTCGATGGCTTCGTGGATGTCAGTGAGGTCGAGAGAGACTTGAACGATTGGTTCCATTGAGGGAGTACTGAATCGGAAAGAGAATGGAACATGGATCTCACGTGATGAAACAGGTCAGCGCCGATCTGTTCCATCGGTGTGACCCGTGTTCCATTAGTCTTTGAGGACAAAAGTTACTTTCATCGTCACGCGATACTCTTCAATCTGGCCGTCTTTGACCGTCACCTTCTGCTCCTTGATCCACGCGCTCTTCACATTCTCAAGCGTCTTGTTGGCGCGCGCGATGCCGATGGCGACCGCGTCATCAAAGCTCCTGGTGGATGCGGCGGTGATTTCAGTGACTCTGGCAACTGACATGTATTTTCCCTCCCCGGTTACTTCAACTCGCGGATCTTGATGTTGCGGAACCAGACGGAGTCGCCGTGATCCTGAAGCAGGATGTGGCCCTTGCGGGCCTCGCCGAACCCGGCGATGTTTTTGTATTTGCTCTCCGCGATCAGGGCCTTGAGTTCCGGGCTGCCGAGTTCGAACTCGACCACTTTCACCCCGTTGAGCCAGTGTTCGACGTGGTTGCCTTTTTTGACGAGCCTGATCTGATTGAATTCGCCGACGGGCCTGAGGATTTTGTTTTTCGCCGGTGGGATCAAATCATAGAGCGAGCTGGCCGTGCGGTTGCCGTTCCTCCCCATCTTTGCGTCGGGGTGGTTGTCGTCATCGAGTATCTGCATCTCGAAGCTGACGGCGGAATGCCCGGTCTTCGGCAGGTCTTCGGTGACCAGATACTTGATGCCGCTGTTGCCGCCTTTTGTGATCTTCCATTCGAGCTGGAACTCAAAGTTCTCAAACTGGTCAACGGTGATCAGGTCGCCGCCCGCCTGCCCGAGTTCGCCCTCGGCGGGAAGTTTTTTGATCGAGCCGTCTTCGACGACCCAGCGCTCTTCCGGCACCTTGTCGCGGTGAAACCCGCGCCAGCCGGCGAGCGTCTTGCCGTCAAAGAGCAGGCGCCAGCCGGCGGCCTTTTCCTCTTTTGTCAGCGTGTTGGGCGGGGCCTCCTTTTTTGCTGACTGTGCCATGCAGATGACGGTGGCGAAAACCACGGCGATGAGCAACGCGATGAGTTTACGAGGCATGATGCGTCTCCGGTTATGTCATGAGTCGGCGCCAGAGGTGCCGAGGTAACCAATATGAATGATCAACAACCCTGCGGGGGTAAGCACACCCTGACCATCAGGCCGAGCGGCGCGCCAGCGGTTTGAAAGCGCGGACTGAAATTACCTGATCCCCGGGAGCGGCTGATCAGCCGTGTACCGGAAGGTTGGGCGGTTCAGGCCACTGCCCCTCCTTTTTTTTCTCGTCAAAGACCAGATGGTCGAGCGACCAGTTACCCGCGCCGCGAAGCGCCACGAGAATCATCAGGAAGAGGACCAGAACGGCATACTCCAGATTCTGGACCTCGCCCATGTACATTGTTCTCGGCATGACCCTTGGCAGGTGAACGTAAAAAATCGCCCCCAGCAGGATGGGAATCTGACAGATGACGCTGATTCTGGTCACGAGCCCCAGAATCATCCCGATGCCGCCGGCCAGATGAGCCAGGATTACGTAATGGGCGATGAGCGCCGGCATAACCCAGCTGCTGCCGGTCCCGCCGATCAGTCCCACCAGGTAATCCGTGTGGCTCAGGAAAGAGATACCCTTCAGGAAAAGGGTGATTCCCAGGAAGATGCGGATGAGGTCGAAGGCATAACTCGGCCTCCCGTGTCTTTCGTGGAAGAGATCATTGATTCGGTCATCGAATTTCATAAAGTCTCTCCTTTCAAATCCACGTGATTCTCACACCCGGGGGATGACTCCGCCCGTCGGGGCCTCGCATCCCCTCCTCCGCCAGTCTCCTGATTCTCAAAGAGCAGTAATTGAAGCCGCCCCACCCGGCGCGATCCTGATGTCGCGCGGGCGGTCAGGCCCCGGTCAACAGGCGATTCATACGCTCACCGATGACCGGGCCCGCCCCCGGGGCCGCGGGTCATCACCCGTTCGCCACCTGAACCGGGCGGTCGGTGACGCGCTCGGTGCGCTCGTCGAAATAGAGCGCCTTGCCTTCGCGGTAGGACTGCACTGACATTGCAATCGTCGTCATCGCCTTGTAGGCCGTCAGCGGATCGAGGACGGTCTTTTCGCGCGACTTCACACAGCGCAGGAAGTTTTCCATGTGATTTTCGCGCTGCTCGGTCGCGAGTACCACTTCGGCGGAGCTGAACTTCTCCTCGAACTTCTTCTTCGCGATCCTCTCGGGCGTGACGGTGATGTGATCCACTTTGCCCTCGAACTGCCCGCCCGGCACCATCATAATCGTGCCCTCGTGGCCGCGGATCAGGCCCGGGATGTGCTGGCCGTTCGCCATCGAGGAACTCAGCACGAGCGAGTGGCCCTTCGGGAATTCGGCGATCAGGTGGAAGGTGTCCGGCACCTCGCGCTCGTCCTTGAAGACGTAGATGCCGCCCGAGGCCATGACCTTGTGCGGGAATTGCGGCTCGCCCCAGCAGATGTTGAGCGGCGCGACGACGTGATAGAACAGGTCGGTCGCAATGCCGCCCGAGTAGTCCCAGTACTTGCGGAAGCGGAAGAAACGGTCTGCGTTGTACGGGCGCTTCGGCGCCGAACCGAGCCACATGTTCCAGTCAATGTAATCGTCGCCCTTCCCCTGCGGGCCGGCGTTCTGATCAATCGGCCAGTTCCATTCGCCCTCGACCGAATTGCGGTGGTACGACCCCTGGCTCATCAGCAGCTGTCCGATCATGCCGTCCTCGATCGCCTTGCGGGCCTTCCACCACTGATCGCTCGAAGTCGTCTGCGAGCCGATCTGGACGACACGGTTGGTAGCTTTGGCGGTCTCGTAAAAACGCTTCGCCTCCTCGACCGTTTTGGTCATCGGCTTTTCGCAGTAGACATCCTTGCCCGCCTTCATCGCCTCAATCGCAATCGGCGCATGCCAGTGGTCGGGGGTCGCGATGATCACGACGTCAATGTCCTTGCGCGCGATCACTTCGCGGTAATCGAGGGTGGCGAACTCGGCCTTGCTCTCCTCTTTGGCCTTGTTCAGGCGCTTGCGGTAAACGTCGCAGACGGCGACGATCTGGGCAGGGCGGGTGCTGGCCCCGACCTCCATCGCCCAGCGCATCACGGAGCTGCCGCGCCCGCCGACGCCGATGCAACCGATGTTGATCCGGTCATTCGCGCCGAGGACGCGCCCGGTCGCAAACACCTGCTTGCCCTTGCTCTGTGCAAGGGCCGCAGTCGAAGCGTTTTCGGCGAGTAACGCGCCGCCGGCGACTGCCGCCGCGCCGGCGCCCGCCTGTTTGAGAAAATCCCTGCGTGATTTATCAGCTTTATTCTTCCTGCTGGACATTATCTGATCCTCCGATACTGCTCGATTGCCGAAATCCGGTTGATAGGAAAGGAGCCTGAAAGGGCGATTGAATGATTGTTATGCTACGGGCTCTCACCAGGTCAGGAGATTGAAAATCAAAGCCTCAATGATCGCCTGCTTCTAACCCGCGGGAGCGCGACAAGAATACCTGCGCCCCGGCACTCGGTCAAACCATTTGGATAACCATTCCACCGGCGATGATCGCCACACTCCTCCGCAAACCATAACCCGCTACCCGGCGCTAACCTTTTTGCCTGATCAGCAGTAGAATTGCGGCGCTCACACCTGCCACCCTGGGGGAAAGGAGACCGAATCTATGACGTGTTTATTAAGTCTCGTATTCCGGTCGGCGCTGGCGGCCCTGGCAATCTGCATCACCGCACAGGCGCAGGCGACCGAACCTGCTCCGCCGACTCAGCCTGCCGCCCGCGAGGACAAACCGCCCGTCGAAATTCTCAGTTTCAAAATCGGCACTGATTATTACCCGATGCTTGATCAGAAACCTTCGACTATGACTGCAGACAATCCCGACTTTCCCCGGCCCGAAAGCGAGGGCATGTCCAAGCGCCCAAGAAGCGCCCGGAACGAAGACATCAGGTCGCGCGGCAAACTGCGGTCTCAGATCAAAGTCATCAGCGACGCGCAGTGGGTCAACGTCGTGATTAAAAACACGGGCACGAAAGCCATTAAAGCCGTCGAGTGGGATTTCGCCTTCCCCCGCTATGAGGAGGGCCGGCTGGCGCTCCGCTATGACGTCACCAGCAAAGTCGAGATCAAGGCCGGTGGGAAGAAGACGCTCAAACAACAACTCCCGCCGGGCGCGACGCGATGCCAGGCGATCATCGTGAGTGCTGACGCCGGCAGGGATGAAAAAGCGAAAACGTCTGAAGCCGTCTGCGGGCCGGGCTTCCTCGACCCTTCCAAATTGAAGCAGGAGACCGTCACGATCAAGCGGATCGAATACGCCGACGATTCGGTCTGGCAGCGCCGGTAGCGGTCGCTGGACAAGTCCACGCGCGCGCACCTACAATAACCGCTCCACCCATCCGGATAATTCTATCCACCCATTAACGACGGCGCACCGAAAGATCAGGCTGCGGGGGATTTGTATGTTGACTCAGGCCAGAGGAAGAAGAAGCGAACCTGTTTATGATGTCGTGATCGTCGGCTCCGGCGCGGCGGGCGGGACTGCCGCCAAGGTTTTAGTTGAAGCCGGGTTGAAGGTCGCGATGCTCGAAGCGGGCGCGCGGCGGAGCGCCGAAACTGACTTCGGCTATCACGACCCGTTCCCTTACGAAGACCCTTACCACGGCTTCAAGAGCGGCGAGTCGAAAAACGATGAACTGAGAAAGCGGTACGTCTTCGGGCCGAACCCGTACGCGCCGTGGAAGAACCCGGACGAACCCTACACGACGCCGCAGGAATTGCCTTACGAATGGCTGCGCGCGCGCAACGTCGGCGGTCGGACGATGTTCTGGGGGCGCTTCGCCAACCGCTTCAACGAGGCCGATTTCAAAATGCGCTCGCGCGACGGGCACGGGCTCGACTGGCCGGTTGAGTACAAGGACCTCGCGCCTTATTACGACAAGGCCGAAATTTTCATGGGCGTCTGCGGAGCCAGGGAAAATCACCCCGACCTGCCGGACGGCGATAATTTCCTGCCGCCGGTCGCGTTCAAGTGCCCCGACCATCTGCTGACAAAGGCCGCGGCAAAGATCGGCATTCGCACCATCCGCGTGCGCCGCGCGATGCTCACCAAAGCCTACGACGGCTTCGCCCAGTGTCATTTCTGCGCCGGTTGCGATGACGGGTGCGAGACTTGGTCGTTTTACAACTCGGCGTTCCGCCAGGTCGAGCCGCTGCTCCGGAAATACCCGAAGACATTTACGCTCGTCACTAACGCGATGGCACACAAGGTCAACCTTAACAGCAAGGGGCTGGCGAGCGGCGTCAGTTACGTTGATAAAGCCACGGGGCGGGAGCGCGAAATCAAGGCGCGCGCCGTCGTCCTGGGGTGCGGGACGCTCGAAACGACGCGCCTGCTCCTGCTCTCCGGGATTGCCAATTCGAGCGGGATGATCGGCAAAAACTTCATCGAACACCTCGACGCCAGCGCGACGGCCTACCTGCCCGAACTGAGTTTCAAGACGCGCGAAGCGGGCGACGGCATTGGCGGGTCGCACATCGTCATCCCCTGGTTCGGCTACTTCCGCCCCGACGAGAAGCGCGATTTCCTGCGCGGCTTCCAGATCGAACCTTCGGCCCGCACCCGTATGCGCCCGGAAAAGAACCCGAAGAACACTCCCGGCTTCGGCGCCGACTACAAGCGCGAGGTGCGCCGCTGGCAGGGTACGCGCGTGTCGCTGGCCTGTCACGGCGAAATGCTCGCGAGCCCGAACAAGTTTGTCGAGCTTGACCCTGAAATGAAGGACAAGTGGGGCTCGCCGGTGCTGAAGATCCATTACAAGCTCGAAGAGAACGACCTGAACATGTATAAGTACATCAGGCGGACTTACGAGGAGATCTTCCAGGCGGCGAAGGCGGTCGAAGTCAGATTGCCGAAGCAGCCCGACGTGGCCGGCCATTCAATCCACGAGATGGGCACGGTTCATATGGGCAGCGACCCGAAAACTTCAGTCCTCAACCAGTTCAACCAGTCGTGGGACGTGAAGAATCTGTTTGTCACCGACGCCGCCGCGTTCGCTTCCGGCACGCACAAGAATCCGACGCTCACGATTATGGCCCTCTCGTGGCGCGCGTCGGAGTATCTGCTGGAAGGAATGAAAAAAGGCGATCTGTGACGATTGCGGAATACTCGATTGAAGGCTTCAGCATTCAGATTTAAGACGACAGAGCCGGAAGAATCACGGCCCAATCCGCAATCCGCAATCCGCAATCCGCAATGGATTCTTCCCATTCTGCTTTGTCTTATTTACTTCCTGATTCTCGCCTTCCTCTCCCGCGCTCACCCTTTCGGGACCTACGCGACTGAAACGGATTTCTATCAATACTACGCGCCGGACGCGGCGCGGATTGCGGCGGGACAGTTTTCCGAAAACCCTTTCCAGGGGCCGGGCTATCCTGTCCTGCTGGCGCTCGTCGCGAAGCTGACCGGGGACGTTTTTATCGCGGGCAAGTGGATTTCGGTCATCAGCGCGACGCTCGCCGTTTATCTGGTCTTCCTGCTTTTTTCGCGGCTGTTCGGTTACTGGGCCGGCGCGGGAGCGCAACTGATCACGATGGCGAGTGGCCAGTTCCCTGTGTTCGCGATCAACGCGACGACGGACGCCTTCTTCCTGCTGCTCTGCTGTGCGGTGCTGGTCGTTTTCCTCGGCGAGCGAATCCCGTTGCGGTGGCGCATGGCGCTGGCGGCTTTACTGACCGGCCTCGCTTACCTGACTCGCTACAACGGCCTTTTTCTGGTCGCCGCCTGCCTCGTCGGAATTGTATTCATCAATCTGTTCGACCAGAGCCGGCGCGAGCGCTGGAAGCTCGCGTCACTCTTCGTCGCCGTTTTCATCCTGACGGCCTCGCCCTGGTTTTATGCCAACTGGAAGCACCGCGGCTCGCCGCTTTACAACGCCAACTACCTGAACATCGCGACGGAGTTTTATCCCGAGCTGGCCGGGGGCAACGTCTTTCAGGACGGCACGCGGGCGCTGGAAAAGAGGTTTCACTCATTCGGCGACGTGGTCAGATACGACCCCAAACGGATGTTCACCGGTTACCCGCTCAACCTCTGGGAGAGCCTGAAACTGAGCGTCACATCCGACCTGCTCAGTCAATGGGTCGGCTGGCTTGCACTGCTCGGGCTTGTCCTCGCTCTCGCCCGGCGCAGGACGAAGCCGGTGACGGTCGTGCTGATTGCGGGCGGACTCTATCTGCTGCTGATGGCGCTCAGCCACTGGGAGGCGCGATATTACTTTTTCGTGATGGCGCTCTACGCGGGGCTGGCAGTTTATGCGGTCTCGGGCCTGTTTGAACTGGCGCGGTCACGCGGATGGCTCATGCACCGCGCGTTCGCCCTGGCGCCGGCGGCACTGGTACTCGCGCTGGCCGGGATGTCTTTCGCCCAATCGCGTCGTGAGGTGCAGAGTTTTCTGGCCAGCCACCCGACGGAAGTGATTGGCGCGCGCGATTACATCCTCAGCACCAACCCGCCCCCGCACAGCCTCAGGATCGTCTCGCGCAAACCTCACCTGGCTTACTTCACCCACCAGGACTGGGTTTTCATTCCGCAGTTCAAATCGCTCGACGAACTGCGCGCCTGGCTCGCGAGCAATCACGTTGATTACCTGGCCATCAGCGCCAGAGAACTGAAGGAGCGGAAGGAACTTAAACCGCTCGGTGATCCGAAGGCCGCGCCGCCCTGGCTGAAAGCCGCCTGGGTCAGCACAAAACCGCTTTATATTCTTTACCGGCCCGAGCCGATGCCGTAGTTTAGCGCGCATCTGATTCCGGGACGGCATACTCGCGCTCGAATTCATCCGCGAAGTGAGCCAGCTGCTCTTTGACCTGCCCTTCGTCCCAACCCAGTTCCTGCGCCATCAGCCCGGCCACAACCGGCGCACACCGCACAGAATCCTGCCCCGCCAGAATTGCGAGTCGGGTACGCCGCGCGAGGAAATCGGCTATGGTGACGGCCAACTCGTATCGCGCCGCATACACCACCTCGGCAGCGAGATGAGGCAGGCCCTCGATCAATGTCGCCCGCAGTCGTTCGTCTTCACGGCTGATTTCAGCCACATGCTGCGCTCCGGTTCCGTAAGCCGCCACCAGATGGCGTGCCGTCTCAATCGTGAATCTATCGTCCTGTGCGAGTTGCTGTGCGACCGATTCCATCTCATCACGACTGATCGTGCCGCCGCCGATGATCACATCAGATGTGCGCGCGCCGTTCGCCGCATTGATGCCGAAGCGCTCAGACAACCGCCGCGCCGCCAGATCCATCCCGCGTTCGGCCATCAGCCGGTAGGTCGTCAGCTTGCCGCCGGCCAGCGAAATTATCCCGTCACCGGATTCAAGCAACTCTTCGCGGCGCGAAATCGCCGCCGTTGACTTGATCATCGGGTCGCTGACGAGCGGGCGCAACCCGGCCCAGCTTGAAATCACGTCCGACGGGTCGAGCCGGGCTTCGGGGAAGTATGAATTGATCGCGCCGAGAATCTCCCTGACTTCATCCGCTTCGGCGCGCGGCGAATCCTTGTCGCCGCTGTAATCTGTGTCAGTCGTGCCGACATTCACGCGGCCTTCCCAAGGGACGACGAAGTAAAAGCGGTGACCGGCGAGCGACGGAATCAGCCACGCGGTCGAGACCTTCAAACGATCAGCCGGCACGGTCAGGTGAATGCCTTTTGACGGTCGCACGCTTTTCGCCGGCCGTTTCTCTGTCCCCGAGTTGCTGAGATCAAGCGTTTCTTCCATCCAGACGCCGGTGGCATTGATGACCTGTCGCGCCTTTACTTCAAACTCATTGCCTGTCAGTTCGTCACTCAACCGCGCCCCGGCAACTCTCCCCCCGGCATCCCTGACGAAGCCGACGACGCGGGCGTAGTTGGCGATCACCGCCCCGCGTTCGTGCGCCGATTTGATGACCTCAACGACCAGACGCGCGTCATCGGTGCGCCCGTCGTAATAAAGGAACGCGCCCTTCAATCCCTGCCGGTCAAGTTGCGGGGCCAGTGTCAACGCCTCTTCGCGACTGATGCGCTGGTGACGCCCAATGCCGCCGCCTCTGCCGAAACCCGCCGACAGCAGATCGTAAAGCACGAGGCCCGCGCGCATTTTGAGCGGGTGATCGTAGTTGCGTCGGGATTGTTTGTAGATCGGGATGAGGAAAGGAAAGGGTTCGGCCAGATGCGGCGCCAGCTTCATCAGCAGCGCGCGTTCGCCCAGACCCTCGCGCACGAGCGAGACATCGAAGTGTTCCAGATAACGCAGCCCGCCGTGAATCAGTTTGGTCGAACGGCTGGAAGTCCCGGCAGAAAAATCCCGCTTTTCCGCGAGCGCCACATGCAAGCCGCGTACTGCGGCGTCCAGCGCCAGCCCCGCGCCGGTGATCCCGCCGCCGATAACCAGCACGTCAAAAACCTCTTGCGCCAGCTGCGAGAGCGCTTCAAGTCGCGTCCGCCACGAAAATTCGGCCATAACGAATCAGTCAAAGTGAATTATTGTCAGCGGCGGAAGCTTATCACTCTGACCTTTCACTGACCATTGTCCACTTGCTTTTACCGGCGCACTCAGGTAAAGAACGCAATGCATTTTGAGTCGCAAGGGCACGGTCGGCCCCGCAGCGTGATTACTCAGCCATAAAATTTTAAGAGCAAAGAGAAAAGCCCCCGGCTGATTTGTCAGCATTTTGTTCGGTATATATTCGGAGAACTTCATGAAAAAATTTTCCCTGCTCGTCCGCCTGATCGTCCTGATCCTTTGCCTGTCCGTTTCCTGGGAAGTCATTGAAGCCGCACCCAGACGCCATCGGGGCCGCGCCGCCGGTCATGGCAGGGCGGCGCGCGCCAGAGGCCGCCACGCGCGCGGTCGGGGCGTTCGCGGGCGGCGCGGCAGAGGCCGTCGCCACGTGCGCGTGGTCTATCGCCGCGGTCGCCACGGTCGCCGCGTCGCGCAGCGCGTCGTGTCTTACGACCTGCCGCCGGCCGGCCTTGATGACAACCCGGTCAATGACGCCGAGCAGGCCGGCTCGAAGATCAACGACGGCGAGTTGCGCTCCCACATCAGGTATCTGGCCGATGACCTGCTCGAAGGCCGCGGCCCCGGCGCTCGCGGCGGGATGCTCGCGGCGAAATACATCGCGGCGAGGTTTGAGTCCATCGGACTGGAACCCGCCTCCACCGACCGCACCTGGTTCCAGCAGGTTGCCATGGTCGGCACGAAGGCCGACCCGGCAAACAAGCTCGTGGTCAAGAGCGGCGACAAGAGCGCGGAGTTCAGATTCGGCGATGATTTCGTCGCCACCACCGAACTGGAAACGGGTGAAGTCCCCTTGAACGCCGACATAGTCTTTGTCGGTTACGGTATTCAATCGCCGGAAAACAACTGGGACGATTACAAGGGGCTCGACGTGCGCGGCAAGGTGCTGATGATGATGGTCAACGATCCGCCCGCGACGGCGAGTGAGCCGAAGCTGTTCGGCGGCAAGGCGCTGACCTATTACGGCCGCTGGACGTACAAGTACGAGGAAGCGGCGCGGCGCGGCGCGGCGGGCGTCATCCTGATTCATACGACCGAATCGGCCGGCTACGGCTGGAACGTCGTGAAGAGTTCGTGGAGCGGCGAACGCTTCGGTCTGGTGCCCGACGGCAGCGTGCTGCCGCTCTCCTTCAAATCCTGGGTGACCGAAGACGCGGCGCGGAAGATCCTTCAGCTGACGGGCCAGAACCTCGACGCCCTGCGGCAGTCGGCACTGACGCGCGATTTCAGACCTGTAACCCTGAATATTCGCGTCGAGACCGCCTTCAAAGTCACCACGCGCCGCGTCACTTCGCCGAACGTCGTCGGCATCTTCCGCGGGAGCGACGACAAACTCAAAAATGAATACGTGGTCTACTCGGCCCACTGGGATCATTTCGGCATCCGCCCTGACCAGTCAGGAGACAACATCTATAACGGCGCGGTGGACAACGCGACCGGCGTTTCCGGCATTATCGCCGCCGCCAAAGCCTTTGCCGCGCTCGAAGAAAAGCCGAAGCGCTCGATCCTTTTCATCGCGACCACGGCAGAAGAGCAGGGGCTGCTCGGCGCCGAGTATTACGCCCGCCACCCGCTCGTTCCGCTGGCACGGACTGTGGCGAATATCAACCTCGACTCGCTCAACGTGCTGGGTCTGACGACCGACATCACGCCGCTCGGCAGTGATCGTTCGACGCTCGGGCGCTTCATCGCCGAAGTCGCGAAGGAAAACCAGGTCACGATCTCGCCCGATTCGCACCCCGAACAGGGACTGTTCTACCGCTCCGATCACTTCCCGTTTGCGAAGGCCGGCGTCCCGTCAGTCAACTTCGAGCCCGGGTCGAATTTCGTCGGCCACTCGCCGGAGTGGGGCAGGCAGCAGTTCGACGATTACAACAGCAACCGCTACCACCAGCCTTCGGACGAATACAGCCCGAACTGGGATTTCAGCGGCATGGTGCAGCAGGTGCGGCTGGCCTTCTGGATCGGCCTGCGAGTCGCGAACGCGGACGAGACGCCGAAGTGGAACCCGGGCGATGAATTCGAGCGGGCGCGGTTGCAGTCGCTGAGCAGCGGGAGATAGGGCAAAGTATGCCGGGGTACACCTGCCGTTGCTGCGGTAAGTATCACGATGGACTCCCTCTGAGCTACGGCGCTGAAGCCCCGGCTTATTATTTTGGCATCCCGGAAAAAGAACGTCGCAACCGCTGCGAGCTGTCATCTGATGCGTGCATCATTGATGACCAGCATTACTTCATCGTCGGTAATCTGGAGTTGCTGATCATCGGGTCTGACGAAATCTTTTCGTGGGATGTCTGGGTTTCTCTGAGCGAGAAGAACTTCAAGCGGGCGTGCAATCTCTGGAACACGGAAGGACGTGAATCAGAACCGCCGTACTTCGGGTGGCTCAGCACCAGTATCCCCGGCTACCCCGAGACTTTGAGCCTGAAGACGAACGTCCACGCGCGCGAAGTCGGGCGGCGGCCATTCATTGAACTCGAACCGACTGACCACCCGCTCGCCGTCGAACAGCGGGAAGGGATCACGTGGGAGCGGGTTCAGGAAATTGCAGAGATAGTACTGCATAGTGCGGATGAAGAAAGCCACCATCCATCTCCGGGTCTTTCCGGGCTGATGAAACGACTGCTAAAAAGAAGTTGATGGTTTCCTCAGCAAATTGCTGATCACTCCACGCGCGGTCACTGAACCCAGCACGATTATTCCGCCAATCAAAGCCAGCCCCGTCGGTTTCTCTCCGAACTGCAACATCACCCAGAGCGGATTGAGCAGCGGCTCGATCACCGGGATCAGGATGGCTTCAAGCGCCGTGAGGCTTTTGACCGCCCTGACGTAAATCAGGTACGAAAGCCCGAGCTGAAACACGCCCAGCAGGACGAGCCCCACCCAGCTCTTCGCGTCGGGCATCTCGCCGAACATAAACGGCAGGCCGACGAGCGCCGCGATGACATTGCCGAGGATCACTGATTCAATCGGCGAGGAGTCTTTCTGTTTGCGCAGCAGCACGACCAGACTGGCGAAGCTCGCCGCGCTCGCGAGCGCCAGCCCGTTGCCCAGCCAGTTCCCCGTCCGCAACCCGTCGAACAGAAACAGCGTCATCCCGACCAGCACCAGAAAGATCGTGATCCAGTCGAGCCGCGTGGTCCGCTCGCCCAGAAACCACGCGCCAAAGAGCGCAATGTAAACCGGCGCGGTGTACTGGAGCAGGATCGCGTTCGCCGCGGTCGTGTGCTTGTTGGCGACCGCGAACATCACGACCGTCCCGGCGTAAGCGAGCGCGCAGCCGAGCTGCGTGGCCGACCACGTGATGCGCGGGCGGCGGACGGCGGCGAGCAGCACCACAGCCGCAATCGCGCTGCGCATCCCCGCAATCGCGAACGGGTGCCAGGAGACGAGTTTGATGAGCAGCCCACCCGTACTCCACAGCAATGCGGCGATGATGAGCAGGATGACTGCCCGGCGGCGTTCGTGAGTGACTGAGTTCATTAAGGATTTATCTTCTACGCCTGATCCTTCTGCGCATCAAATTCCACCTGCGGAGAACAAAGCCGCCTGTCAGATCGTACTGGCTGAAGCGTCCCCGCTTCGCAAAACTCGGCCAATCAGCAGCTCAAGGCTCGGACAGAGTTCATCGCGCTTCCTGCGCGCTCTCTTCGGTGAGTGGCAGGTCAGGCCGGCGCGTGTGTTTTCGTCTTTTGCCGATGAGGCATTCGTGACGAGACCGGCGGCAAACTATCAGTTCGCCGGATGATCCGCAACTTGAGCTTTGTCCGCCTGCGTGGAAGAATTGCGCTTTATTTCGCGCACCAACTGAAAGCAGAGTGAAAGCATGGACAAGACCTTTTACGTCACGACACCGATTTATTACGTCAACTCGTACCCGCACCTCGGCCACCTGTACACGACGCTCGTCGCGGACACGGTTGCGCGCTACAAGCGGCAGCGCGGCTTCGACGTGTTTTTCCTGACCGGCACCGACGAACACGGGGTGAACATCGAACGCGCCGCCGAAGCGGCCGGGCTGCCCGTCAAACAGCACGTTGATAACTTCGTCAATGAGTTCAAAAAAGCATTCGCGCCCTACAAATTCACCAACAACCACTGGGTGCGCACGACCGACGATTACCACAAGCGCGGCGTCGCCGAACTCTGGCGGCGCCTCCGGGAGCAGGGCTGGATATACAGGGGCAAATACGAAGGCTGGTATTGCGCCAACTGCAACGAGTTTTATCTCGAAAGCGAAGCCAAAACCGGCCCGAATGAAGAGCTGATCTGTCCGACTCACGAGCGCCCGCTGGATCGCGTCTCGGAAGAGAGTTACTTCTTCAAACTCTCGGCGTTTCAGGACAGACTGCTCGAGCTATACGAAAAGAATCCTCACTTCATCCGCCCCGAAACCCGCCGCAACGAAGTCATCAGCTTTGTCAAAGGCGGACTGAAAGACCAGTCAGTCAGCCGCGTCTCGGTCAAATGGGGCATTCCTGTTCCCGACGACCCCGACCACACGATGTACGTCTGGTTCGACGCGCTGTTGAATTACATCACGGCGATTGGCTACGGTAACGATCAGTTCGGCGGCGAAGCGCACTTCAAAAAATACTGGCCTGCAAATCTGCAACTGGTCGGCAAGGACATCCTGCGTTTTCACACCGTCTACTGGCCCGCGTTCCTGCTGGCCGCGGGCATCGAGCCGCCGCGGACGGTTTACTCTCACGGCATGTGGCTGTCGGGCGGGCGCAAGATGTCCAAAGTACTCGGCAATGTGATTGATCTGGCCGTGCTGCAGAAGTATTTCCAGACCGACGCGGTGCGTTATTTCTGCCTGCGCGAGATGGTCTTCGGGCAGGACGGCGATTTCACTTACGAGGCGCTGATCACCCGCGTGAACGCCGATCTGGCCAAGGGGCTCGGCAACCTGTCGAGCCGCATCCTGACGCTCGTGCGAACCAGTTGCGGCGGCGTCATCCCCGCACTGCCCGCCGGCGTCGGCGCAGAACTGAATGCCAAAGCGGACGAGGTGCGCGAAGCCGTCCGCCAGGCTGTTGCCGATTTCGACCGCGAATTCGATCAGTACAATTTCAGCCGGGCGCTCGAAGCGGTGTGGGTGGCGATCACCCGCGTTGACGGCTTTCTGTCCGACACGAAGCCCTGGAATCTGGCCAAAGATCCGGCGCAACGGCCGGCGCTCGAGACGGTGCTGCACACCGCGGTCGAAGCCCTGCGCTGCCTGACCGTCCTGCTCGCGCCTGTGCTGCCCGAATCAACGCAGCAAATCTGGCAGCAGCTCGGCCAGTCAGGCAGCGTGTCCGAAATCACTCCCGCCGGCCTCGCGTGGGGCAGCAGCGCGGGCAGCAGGATCGGCGAAGTCAAACCCGTATTTCCCAACCTGGACAAAAAGAAAATTATGGAAGATATCAAAAAAGACGAAGAAGCCAGCAAGGCCGCCCGCGCGCAGGAGAGCGCACAGCCGACAACCGAAGCCGCAGCCGGTGCCGCCACCGCCGACCCGGCGGCGACCAATATGCTCCCGCCCCTCCACAGTCTGACCGAAGCCAAAGCTCCGGCAGCCACCGAGGCCGCGCCCGGCCCCGAAGGCGTCGCTTACATCGGCATCGAAGATTTCGCCAAAGTCGAACTCCGCGCCGGCGAGATCAGAACCGCCGAGCGCGTGCCGAAGGCCGACAAGCTGCTCCGCTTCACGGTTGACCTGGGCGAACCGCAGCCGCGCCAGATCCTCGCCGGCATCGCGCAGTATTACGAGCCGGAGAAACTGATCGGGCGCAAGGTGATCATCGTGGCAAACCTCGCGCCGCGAAAGCTGCGCGGCTTCGAATCGCAGGGTATGGTGCTGGCGGCCTCAATCGGCGAGGAAGGCCGCCCGGTGCTGGCCGGTTTCCTGGAGGACGTGCCGAACGGGGCGAAGCTGAAGTAGTAAACTTCTATGACGACTCTCGTACTCCCGCCCAGATATTCAGCTGACTCGATCAGCCTGTGGAGGGCCGCGATTGAATCGGGGTGGGAGGTCGAGAGACTTCATGGCTGGCGCGCGCCGCGACACCTCAAGGGCCAGGACGTTGTGCTTTACGGGGAGCCTCTCTTTGCCGCCGTGGTGGCCAGTAAACTGGGGCTGAGTCTGCTTGAACCTCACTTCAGCTGGTTGCCCGAACTGCCTTACTGCTATCGCAGGCGTGAGATTGTTTGCACCACGCTTGGGGAGGCGAAGAAGAGAACCGGGCGAGCGTTCATCAAGCCTGCGGATGACAAGTGTTTTCCAGCCCGGGTCTATGACTCCGGCGGTGAGATACCGACTTCTTACATTCTCCCGGATTCAACGCCTGTCCTGATTTCCGAGCCGGTAATCTGGGAGAGAGAATTCAGATGCTTCGTCCTCAGTCGCGAAGTCGCCACGTTTTCAATTTATTCGAGAGGCGGAAAGCTGGCGGAAGAGGAAGACGGCAGTTACCGGGCAACGACAGATGAGGCGGAAGAGGCGATGAAGTTTATGGTCAGCCTGGTCAGCGATCCGGCAGTCAGGCTCCCGTCTTCGGTCGTGGTTGATGTTGGCCTGATTGCCGGCCGTGGCTGGGCTGTCGTTGAAGCAAACCCGCCATGGGGATCAGGCATATACGGATGCGACCCTGTGAAGGTATTGCGGGTCATCGAAAGGGCCTGTATCAGGGCCGATGAAATCATGATGGACGACAGAGACTGGATCATTGACAGATCCGCTGAATGAAAAATACCCGCAACGGCTGACAGAAATCCTGAATGTTTACAGACTCGCATGCCCACCTCGACACGCCCGCTTACGACGCCGACCGCGCCGAAGTGGTCGCGCGCGCGCGGGCAGCCGGCGTTGACACGATGCTCGAAATCGCGGGCAGCGATATTGGCAAAGGCTCGCTGCCCGCGGGGCTCAGGCTGGCCGAAGAATACCCGTTCGTTTACGCCGCGGTGGGCCTGCATCCGCACGAAGCGAGTCTCTACGATGACGCGCTTGAGCGGCAGTTGCTTGAGGCGACGAGACACGAGAAGGTGATCGGGTGGGGCGAGATCGGGCTGGATTACCACTACGACAACAGCCCGCGTGACGTGCAGCGGCGCATCTTCGCGCGGCAGCTTGAAATGGCCCGGTCAGTGCGGCTGCCTGTGATCATTCACACCCGCGAGGCTGAAGACGACACGATTGCGATTCTGCGCGACGAGTGGGCTGACAAAGGTGGAGATGAAGTCGGCGGGATCATTCACTGTTTTACCAGCACGCAGCGGCTCGCCGATGCCGCGTTGGAGATGGGCTTCCTGATCTCATTTTCCGGCGTCGTGACGTTTAAGAATTCTGACGACCTGCGCGCGGTGGCGAAATCCCTGCCGCTCGAAAAGCTGCTCGTCGAAACCGACTGCCCGTACCTTGCGCCCGTGCCTTATCGCGGCAGGCGCAATGAGCCCGCCTTTGTGGTCGAGACGGCAAGACTGATTGCCGAACTCCATCAGACCAGTATTGAGGAAGTCGCCCGCGCGACGAGCGGCAACTTCCGGCGGCTTTTCAAATTGCCCGGAGAGCGAGTTGCGTGATTTGACAATCCGGGTAGCGTCAGATAAAACTCCCGGCTTGATGTCAAAGCCACAGCGCCGTCTCCATTCGCTGTCGGCTTTCGGATTTCAGGATCGGGACTGGCACTTTGCAATTCGCTTCACCTCCCCATTTGCGATCTGCGATCCATCATCAGATGTCGTGACAATTTCCTGGTGAATAATCCAACGGCGGGCAATATTTGTGCGCTTTACTTTGTCTTCGGGACATCCGCACTTCTCAGCTCATCCGAAAGCGAATTGCGGCGTGTCCCTGTCGTGAGGTTTGTGAAACATGGCGCAGCAGAACACATTCGATATCACTTCCAGCATTGATCACGCCGAAGTCGCCAACGCGATCAATCAGGCGATGAAGGAAGTCCACACCCGCTTCGATTTCAAGGGCAGCAAAAGCAACATCGAGGTCGAAGGCGCAGAGGCGATCACCCTGACTTCGGACGACGATTACAAGCTGAAGGCCCTGAACGACATTCTGCAATCGAAGTTCGTCAGGCGCGGCGTGCCGCTCAAAGGGCTGACTTATGGCAAGGTCGAGCAGGCCCTGGGCGGGACGGTGCGCCAGCGCGTCACGCTGCAGCAGGGCATTCCGCAGGACAAGGCCAAAGAGATTGTCAAATTCATCAAGGACACGAAACTCAAAGTGCAGGTCTCGATTCAGGGCGACCTGCTGCGCGTCGCGGGCAAGGACAGGGACACCCTGCAGGAAGTCATCGCCGCCCTGCGCGCCCACGACTTCGGCATTGACATGCAGTTCACCAATTACAGATCGAATTGAGAATTCAACCGCGGGCGGGTAAACCAATGCAAAACATCGTTCCAGTGCCGGTCACACGCGAAATGCAGATGAGCGCGCGGCAGATTTTTGGTCTGGTCAAACGTGAACTCGCCGAAGTTGAAAAGGAGTTTGAGCGGCAGGCGCGCTCGAACATTCAGATCATTTCGCACATCGGTCAATACCTTGGCGAAACCGGCGGCAAGCGCGTCCGGCCAGCGCTCGTGATTCTGGCGGCGAAGGTTTTTGACGAGGAGGTCGGCCATAACATCATTCAGATGGCGACGGTGATGGAATTCCTGCACACGGCGACGCTCGTGCATGACGACATCATTGACGGGGCCGAGATGCGGCGCGGGCATCAGGCGGTCTCGGCCCGCTGGGGCGCGGACGTGGCGGTGCTGATGGGCGACTGGCTGTATATGTCGGCGTTTGAGACTTCGCTCGGGCAGCGCAATCTGGAAATCCTCGACACGCTTACCGAAACGACGCGCCGGATGACCGAGGGCGAGCTGATCCAGCTCACGCTCGTCGGCAACCTGCGGATCACCGAAGAGCAGCACCTCGACATCGTGCGCCGCAAGACCGGTTATCTGTTCAGCTCCTGCTGTCGCATCGGCGGCATCCTGCGCGGGGCTAACGAAACAGAAAAGATTGCGCTGGCCGAATACGGCCTGAACCTCGGCGTCGCCTTCCAGCTGACCGACGACCTGCTGGATTTCACGGCCGAGGCGGAGACGCTCGGCAAGCCCGTCCTGAGCGACCTGCGCGACGGCAAAGTGACGCTGCCACTGATCCATCTGCTCGCCAGAAAGCCGGAGTTCGAGCCGCTCCTGCGCGAGGCGATGGAAGAGGAGCCGGGCGAAAATAAAAAAGCCAGAGAAGTCCTCGCCCTCCTGCAGGATTACGGACAACTGGACAATGCGCGCAGTGACGCTTATGCTTATGTCGCCCGCGCGCAGGACGCGCTCGCCCCGCTCCCCGATAATCAGTACCGACGTGCGCTCATGGACATCGCGCAATACGTCGTCGAACGGGACAAATAAAAACAGATGCGGAAACCGGGACGTAAAATGCGGAATGATGCCCTCACCTCATTCTGTCCGTCTTTTATCCCACAGGCCGCATTCTGAATGCGATATTCCAATGACTGAAGGCACGGCTATTTCCGCGCTGCAAAGCGCACTCAATCAATCCCGCGACGCCAGACGCAAGATTGAAGCCCGGATTGCCGAAATCGAGGCTGAACTGAAGGCGCTTCACGCCCAGCAGATTTCCATCGCCAGCGTCATCGAGCAGACCGAATCGGCCCTGCGGCGCGCGCTCTTCCCCTCCGACGCCCCGGTCGAAAGGTATCAGGCGGAAAATTATCAGCCGGGCCGACCGCCGGCCGATCTGGAAATTTCCGCGCCGCCTCAGCGTCACATCCAGACTTCGCAGCAGCCCCAGTACCAGCAGCCGCGGGAGGAGCGTTACGCGCAGCCCAATTACCAGTCCGGCCATCAGCAGCCGCAGTATCAGGTGGCTCAGGATCAGGCTTCGCAGTACCAGATGGCGCAGATCGAAGAGCAGGTCGCCAAGGCCCGCCGCAGCGAGCAATCGAGCAACGTGCGCTTCAATGATTTCCGCATTCCGCAGGCCGCGACCATCGTGCTGCGCGAGGCCAGCGGCCCGCTGCACGTCAACGAAATCTACCGGCGCATGGCCGAAGGCGGCTTTGAATTCCGTGGCCAGCATCAGTTGATCACGCTGGCCGTTTCGCTCACCCGCAGCAAGCGCTTCCGCAAGGTTGCGCCCGGCACTTTCGAACTCTCCCCGGAATTCCTGGCCGGACAAGTCGCTTGATTGCGGAATGCGGATTTCAGATTGCGGATTGAAAAATCCGCCGGCCGCTTCTGTAATTTCGCCGTGAGTAATCTGCCCGCCCCGGTTGAACAACCCGCAACTCGCAATCTACAATCTGCAATCCTATGGCCGGACACGAAATCGAAGTGAAGCTGCGCCTTGATAATGTCGAGCCGCTCGCCGCGGCCGGCGTCAGGCTCGAACTCGAAACCGCGCGGCATTTTGAAGACAACTGGCTGCTCGATACGGCAGACCGCCAGCTTTATGAGCGCGGGGCGGTGCTGCGCGTGCGTTCAACGAGCGGGACTGAAGGGACGCGGGGTTTGCTGACACTTAAGGAACAGGCCCCGGCCGACGCCCCGGCTTCGCAATTCAAAGTGCGGCTGGAAACTGAAACGATGCTTGACGAACCTGAGCAGGCCATCGTGATTCTGGAGCGGCTCGGTTACCGGAAAATTTTTCGCTACCAGAAATTCCGCACGATTTACCGGGCACTGCTCTCCGGCGGAGACCACCTGCTGGTGATGTTCGATGAAACCCCGCTCGGTAATTTCGTCGAACTTGAAGGCGAAGAGGGGGCGATTTCCGAGGTCGTCCGGAGGCTGGGCATCGGCCCGGATGATTACATCCTGCAGAGTTACGTCGCGCTTCAGGCCCAGCGCTGCCAGTGGCTGGGGCGCCCGCTCGAAGACATGGTGTTTGAGCGGGCCGACAGTTGAATCAGGAAAACGATGAAAGCAATGATTCTGGCTGCGGGTTTCGGGACGCGGCTGTGGCCGCTGACGGCCGGCCGCACGAAGCCTGCCATCCCCTTCCTCAACCGCCCGCTGATCGCCTACACGATTGACTACCTGAAGCAGTACGGCGTGGCCGACCTGATCATCAACCTGCATCACGAACCGGCTTCGGTGCGCGATCAGATCGGCGACGGCTCGCAGTACGGCATGACGATCACTTATTCGCTCGAGGAGCCTGACATCCTTGGCACGGCTGGCGCTCTCGATAACGTGCGCGAACTGCTGCAGGGCGAAACCTTCCTCGTCATCAACGGCAAGATCATTACGGACATTGACCTCACCGCGGCGCTCGCCACGCACCGGAGAAAAAATGCCCTCGCCACGCTGGTGATGCGCCCGAACCCGGCGCGCGAAAAATTCAGTCAGATAATCGTTGACGAACGGGGGAACTATCGCGGCTTTGGCGGATTCCCCCGCGCGGATGACACGGCGGGGGCAGCACCGCTGATGTTCACGGGCATCCACGTTCTCGAACCGGGCGTTTTCGATTACATTCCCCGCGGCGTCTTCTCTGATTCGGTGCGCGATGTTTATCCGAAGGCGACCCAGGCGGGACAGACGATTGCCGCGCATGTGGCCGAAGGCAGCTGGTACGAACTCAGCACGCTCGGGCGTTACGTCGAAATCCACCGCGAGTTTTCCGCCCGCGAAGGCAGGAATTACACCGCCGACGAGGGCTGCGTGATCGAACCGGGCGCGCACATCGAAGGGTCAGTCTTATGGAAGCGCGTGCGCATCGGCGCGGGGGCCAGAGTGATCGAATGCGTCGTCGGGGACGACGTGGTCGTCCCCGACGGCGCGGAGTTCAGGCGGTGCGCGATTGTCCGGGCCGAAACTGCGCCTCTGGGCGAGCGCCCGGAAAAAGCCGTCCCCGCAGAGGTCATTGACAATAATCTTGTCGCTTCCTTTGCGTGATGGTACGATTCGCCTGCAGTTCGACGAGGGACAAGAGGTGAGGGCCGACAAGAGCGTGGGATTTACCGCCCTCATCCTTAGCACCCTGCCCCCTTCTGATCATCGCTTCCCGCCAGGCAATGAATTCGCAATCCTGATAACGTCCGCCGGCCGCGGCCGGCGAACAACTGTGAACTATGAGTGGTCAAACTTCAGAGAAATCCGCTCCGGTCAGCCCGACCGGTGATCTGAGCGAGAAACGTGTGTCGAGTTATGCGGCCCGACACTTCGGCGTCGGGCCCGAAGAGGTCGTGCTGACGGCGCTGACCCCCGACGCTTCGACGCGCAAATATTACCGCGTCGCGACCCGGCACGAGCCCGACGAAACATACATCGTCAGCCTTTACGCGACGCCCTTCAATCCGCAGAGCAACTCCTTTCTGGACGTCACTCACCTGTTTGAAGAGGCCGGGCTGCCCGTGCCGCACGTGATTGACGCGGCCGGGACAGAAGGCATTATCCTGCAGGAAGACCTGACCGACTGCAGCCTCAACCAGTGGCTCGCCGAAGCCGGTCAAAGGGGCGACACCGCGGGCGCAGGAAAGATGCTGCAATCCGCGATTGAACTGATCCCGAGAATTCAGGCCGCATCCGATCTGGCAGTTTCGTCCGACTCCTGTGCCGGGAAACTGGCTTTCGACGAAGACAAGCTGACGTGGGAGCTGAATTACTTCTTCGACCACTTTTTCGGCAGCTACCGGCGGCAGAAATTTGCCGAGGCCGAAGAGCAGGCGATCAAGCAGGACTTACAGGCCATCGCCGCTGAACTCTCCGCCAGACCGCGAGTGCTGACGCACCGTGATTACCATGCCATGAACCTGATGGTGGATCGCAAAGGCGCGCTGCGCATCATTGACCATCAGGACGCGCGGATGGGGCCGGTGACTTACGACCTCGTGCCGATTCTGGTCGAGCGGAGGCTGGTTCCCGCGGATGAAAAATGGGTCGAGGCGCAGCAGGATTATTTCCTGCAGGCGCGCGCCACCCTGGGGCTGCCGCAGATCGAGGCAGATGATTTCCGCTACGAATTCAACCTGATGACTGTGCAGCGGCAGTTGAAGGCGACCGGGACGTTTTCATATCAGACGGGCGTCACGGGGCGCGGCGAGGTTTACGAGAAATATATCGGCCCCGCGATTGCGACCGTGCTGAGGGCGATGAACGCGCCGGGGATGAAGAAATACCCGGCACTGAGGGCCACACTTGAGAAGCTGTAATTTCGCCGGAATCAGCCTGGAGGTTCCCGATGGAACAGATCACACGTCGAAACTTCAACGCCGGTCTGCTGGGCTCACTGTTCACCTTCTCCCTGGTCGAGACTCTGTGCCGGGGCGAACTGCTGGCCGGCACAGTCAAACCGGTCGCCGCCCGCTGGCTCGCCGAAGTCGAAGAGGTCAGCCGGACGATGAAAAGCCGGAAGGTGAAGCAGACCGAGTGGCAGCAGAAAATCGAAGAACTGTTCGCGCGGGTCGAGATGAAAGACCTGCTCAGTGCGATTGATTTTGACCGGCTGAGCAAAAAGATGAAATTCCCCGATGACCATGAAGCAGTCATCGAAACCGACCCGCCGCGCCCCGAAGGGCTGCCGGCCGAATTGAGCTTTTCGACATTTATTTACGGCCTCAGAAAGGGCCGCGCGATTGTGCCGCACTGCCACAGGAACATGACTTCGATGCACATGGTCATCGGAGGTCAGATGCACGGCTGGCACTTTGACCGTCTGGCTGATGAACCCGAACATCTGATCATCAGACCGACGCTCGACAAGCAGCTTGCTCCCGGTGAGGTTTCGACCACTTCCGACGACAAGGACAACATTCACTGGTTCAGGGCCGTCAGTGACGCGGCGTTCACTTTCAACATCGGCGTTTACGGGATTGATCCGGCGGTGAGCTTCACGGGCAGACAGTTTTATCTTGATCCCGCAGGCGGCGAAAAGCTCGGCGACGGCTCGCTGCGGGTGAGGCATCTCAAGCCGTACGAAGCTTATAGGCTGTACGGCCGTCCGGATTCGGTCGGCGCAATGAAGCTATGAGAGTGATTTTCTGCTCTGAACCTTTTGCGCCCGCAAGGCCTGATCCCGCTTACGAGAGTGAATTACTGGCGGCGCAGAGAGTCGGCCTGGAATCGGGGCTGATCAACTTCGAGGCCCTTGCGGATGACAACGATCCTGATCGTGCAGTGCGAAGGGTGGCAATAGCAGACGCCCCGGAACTGGCTGTTTATCGCGGCTGGATGCTGCGCCCGGAACAGTATTCACTGTTGTATGCTGCGCTCGGACAGCGCGGGCTGCATTTGATAAATACGCCGGAGTCATACCGGCACTGTCACTACCTGCCCGAATCGTATCCGGTTATCAGGGAATACACCCCTCGAACGTTGTCATTGAAATTGGGTGAAAGCTTCAGCCTGGCGGCGGTGATGGAACTGCTCGAGCCTTTCGGCGACAGGCTGGTGGTGCTGAAGGATTACGTGAAATCACGGAAGCACGAGTGGGACGAAGCCTGCTTCATCCCTTCGGCCTCTGATCAGGCCGCGGTTGAAAGAGTGGTGAATCGTTTCATCGAGCTTCAGGGCGATCAGATTAACGAAGGTCTGGTCTTCCGCGAGTTCGTCGAGTTCGAGCCGCTGACGACGCATTCCAGAAGCGGGATGCCTTTGACAAAGGAGTTCCGGCTGTTCTTCCTTGACGGCGAGCTTTTGTATGCACTGGAATACTGGGAGGAAGGCGATTACAGTGGGAGCAGCCCGCCTTCAGACCTTTTTGGCGAAGTGGCGCGCAGGGTCGAGAGTCGCTTCTTTACAATGGATGTCGCCAGGCGCAGGGATGGCGAATGGATGATCGTTGAGCTGGGTGACGCTCAGGTGGCCGGGCTGCCCGACAATGCAGATGTAACTGGATTTTACGAAAGGCTCAAGAGCAGGTCGCCCCAGCTTCAGTGATCTCATCAATGGCAGTACCAGAGTCCACCGAATAAGACTGGTTATGACCCAAACCTACATTTCCCAAATCTCCGGACACCTCGGCGAGCAGATCACGATCAAGGGCTGGCTCTATAACAAACGTTCGAGCGGCAAGCTCGCGTTCCTCGAAATCCGCGACGGCTCGGGCATCATTCAGGGCGTCGCTTCGAAGAAGGACGTGAGCGACGCGACCTGGGACAACTGCGAGAAGGTCACGCAGGAATCCTCGATCATCATCACCGGCACCCCGCGCGAACATCCGAAGAAGCCGGGCGTTTATGAACTCGACATCATGGATGTTCAGATCGTGCAGCTGGCGCACGAATATCCGATTACGCCGAAGGAACACGGCGTCGAATTCCTGATGGATCACCGGCACCTGTGGCTGCGGTCGCGCCGCCAGCATGCGATCCTGCGCGTCAGGCACGAGATCATTCGTTCGGTGCGGGACTTCTTTGATGATAACGGCTTCACTCTGTGCGACACGCCGATCTTTACCCCGGCGGCCTGCGAAGGGACGACGACGCTGTTTGAGACCGGCTACTTTGACGAGAAAGCTTACCTGACGCAGTCGGGGCAGCTTTACAACGAGGCGACGGCGGCGGCCTTCGGCAAGGTCTACTGCTTTGGGCCGACCTTCCGCGCCGAGAAATCAAAGACCCGTCGCCACCTGACTGAATTCTGGATGGTCGAGCCGGAAGTCGCCTACGCGAAGCTCGATGACATCATGACGCTGGCCGAAAACTTCGTCAGCTACATCGTCGGGCGCGTGCTTGAAAATCGGAAGGAAGAACTCAAACACATCGAGCGTGAGACTTCACAGCTTGAAAAAGTCATGCCGCCATTCCACCGCCTGCAATATGATGACGCCGTGAACATCCTTCAGGAAGGGCACGCGGCGGGCAAACTGGAGAACCGTTTTGAGTGGGGGGGCGATTTCGGCGCGCCGGATGAGACTTACCTGGCCGAACAGTTTGACAAGCCTGTGATGGTGCATCGTTACCCGGCCGCGGTGAAGGCTTTTTATATGGAGCCCGACCCGCAGCGGCCTGAACTGGCGCTGTGTGTGGACGTGCTGGCGCCGGAGGGTTACGGTGAAATCATCGGCGGCGGCGAGCGCGCTTCGTCGCTCGAACTACTGCTTGAGCGGATTCACGAGCATGGCCTGCCGCCGGAGGCATTCGACTGGTATCTGGATTTGCGGAAGTATGGCAGCGTGCCGCACGCCGGCTTCGGCATGGGCATCGAACGCGCCGTGGCGTGGATCTGCGGCCTCGAACATGTGCGCGAAACGATCCCGTTCCCGCGAATGTTGTACCGGCTGAAACCCTGAAGAGGCAACCGGCCATCAGGCCCCCTGACAGAGATTAACTGATCACTACCCCCTTTGCCCGTCCTCGAAAAAGCAATTCGCATCTGTGGTAACACTGGCCCACCCCAAACTCGCCGTAGCTGATGCCATAACCGGAGGAGGAAGCAATTTATGCCTTCAATGGAAGCCCCGGCGACCATGGCCTCTCAGGATGAGGCGAAAATGAAGAAGCCCCTGATCAGCAACTGGCTGGACGAATTCGAGCAGAAGGCGGCGAGCGAGTTTCAGCGCCGCACCGGGCTGGATTACAAAGCGACTATTGCCGAAGCCATCGCCGCGGCTGAGCCGCAGCTCGGGATGCAGGTTCTGGACGTGGCGACGGGGACCGGCGTGATCGCGCGGCAGCTGATCAGTCACATCGGCGCCAAAGGCCGGATCATCGGCGTTGACGCGACACAGGAGATGGTTGATAAGGCCAGACTCGCCGCGCAATCCGCCGGACTGAGTCGTTACCTCGAATGGCAGGTCGCGGCGGCCGAAAGGCTGCCATTCAACGTCGGAGAATTTGACATTGTCACCTGCACGATGGCGCTCTACAGATTAAAGGTGCAGAAGTTTCTCAAGGAAGCGTATCGTGTCCTCAAACCCGGCGGGCGTCTGGTGATCGCGACCGAGCTGACCCCGCAGACCAGCGTCGGGGCACTGCGATTGAAACTCAAACGGAGTTATTATCAGTTCGTCGCGCGCAACCCTGATGAAGCGGATGCGCATTATTATTCTTCGGACGAGATCGGGGAGATGATCAACGCCGCCGGGTTCCGGCAGACCGTGATCCGCGTGCTGCAACCGAAGAGCAGACGCGCGATGATCTTCTCACTGATCAAAGCAGTGAAGTGAGGGAGCAGTATGGCGACAGCACCCCAGCAAACAGAGAGGAAAGCGACGATCATCGGAGTGCTGATGGATCTGGGCGCGGATCGCCGGGGCGTGGATATGGGGCCTTCGGCAGTTCGCGTGGCCGGGTTGAATCAGCGCCTCTCTGATCTCGGTTACGACGTGTCGGATGCGGGCAACATCAACGTGCGCAACCCGGAGATGCTGGAGATGGAGCATGGCCACGCCAAGTACCTGCCCGAAATTTCGGAAGCCTGCCAGGCACTGGCCGACAGGGTCGAAGGCATTCTGGGAACGAGATCAATCCCGGTGATTCTCGGCGGAGACCATTCGATTGCCGTCGGCAGCGTTTCGGGGCTTTCGGCTTTTTACCGCAAACGTGGCGAGCGCGTCGGCGTGATCTGGTTCGACGCGCATGGTGATATGAACACACCGGAAACTTCGCTCTCAGGAAATGTCCACGGCATGCCCTTTGCCGCGATTCTTGGCAAAGGGCCGGAAGCGCTGACGCACGTCAGCGGCTTCGCGCCCAAAGTGCTGCCTGAAGACTGCGTCCTCGTCGGCGCGCGTGACGTGGATCGCAAGGAGGCCGAAATTATGAGGGCTTCGGGCGTCCGCATCGTCACGATGCGCGAGATTGACGAGCGCGGGATGAGCGCCGTCGTTGATGAGGCAATCGAACGGGCCGCGCGCAACACCGCCGGGTTCCACGTGACGATGGATATGGATTTCGTTGACCCGGATTACGCGCCCGGAGTCGGCACCCCGGTCCCGGGCGGCCCGACATACCGCGAGAGCCATCTGGCGATGGAAAAGGTCGCGGACTCGGGGAAAATGCTCTCCTTCGAGCTGACCGAAGTAAACCCGGTGTTCGACGTTGCCAACAGGACCGCCGAACTCGGCGTGCAGCTGATTATGTCGGCCTTCGGGAAAAAGATTATGTGACGCTGCACGTGCCGCGAGGGAGCGGGAGTGTATTGAAGGCCGTTATTGAACAGATAAAGCTGCCCCCTTTCCCAGTTGAGGTACTGTATTTTTATGTCTGGTAAATTAAGAGTCGGAGTCATTTTCGGGGGGCGATCCGGTGAACACGAGGTCTCACTCAGGTCGGCCGAATCGGTCATCAACGCGCTGGATCGCAACAAATACGAAGTCGTTCCCATCGCCATCACGAGGCAGGGTAAATGGCTGGCTTCGAGCGAAGCAACGAACCTGCTGCCGAGCAGCGTGATTGAAACAGCCGATCAGAGCGTGGCCATTTTCGGCGACCCGACCGAACGCGGGCTGGCTCGGTTCGGGCGCGAGGGCGAAGCCGGCGGCAAACGCGAACGGCTCGACGTCATCATCCCCGTGCTGCACGGGACTTACGGCGAAGACGGGACGATTCAGGGGCTGCTCGAAATGGCCGATGTGCCCTATGTCGGTTGCGGCGTGCTGGCTTCGGCCACGGGGATGGACAAGGTGATTATGAAGCGGCTCTTTCACGAAGCCGGGTTGCCGATAGTTGATTACCTGTGGTTCCTGAGAAACCAGTGGGAGTCCGAACCACAGCAGATCGAAGACCGCATCACCGCCGAAATCGGTTTCCCCTGCTTTGTGAAACCCGCGAATTTGGGATCGTCGGTGGGGATTTCAAAAGCCGATGACGCGGCGGAGTTGAAGGCCGCGATTGCGCTCGCGGCGAAGTATGATCGCAAGGTGATCGTCGAGCGTGGCGTCACGGCGCGGGAAATCGAAGTCAGCGTACTCGGCAACGACGAGCCGGCGGCGAGCGTGCCGGGTGAAATCGCCCCGGCGACGGCGGAGTTTTACGATTACAAAGCCAAATACATTGACCCGAACGGCGCGCGGCTGCTGATCCCAGCCCCGCTCGATGAGCGGACGAGCGCGAAAACTCAGCAGCTGGCAGTGCGCGCTTTTCAGGCGGTTGACGGGTCGGGGCTGGCGCGGGTTGATTTTTTTCTCGAACACGAAACGGGCCGCGTTCTCGTCAACGAAATCAACACGATGCCCGGCTTCACTTCGATCAGTATGTACCCGAAGCTGTGGGAGGCGAGTGGGATTCCTTATTCGCAGCTGATTAACCGGCTGATCGAACTCGCGCTGGAAAGACATCGCGAGAAGTCACGCAACGTGACGAGCTATGGCTGAAGCCCTGACCGACTCCCCTTCTGCTGTAAAACTGAAAGGGCGAATGGCAGTTCAATGAACCACCCCTCGCCCTTGTCGTTTTTCGTCGGGTTGTGGCGGCGAAAGTGCGCGTTTGTTACTCAGCCAGCTTGATCGTCTTGACGGTCAGCTTCGTATCCTCAAGCTCGCCTTCGACCGTGGCCTTGATGACCTTCTCACTCTTGCTGGCTTCCATCAGCTTGACGGCCTCCTCGACCCCCTTCGCGTCGAATTCGTAAAATTTGCCGTCAACGTAGAGGCCGAGACCACTGCCCTTACACTTCAGGGTGCATTCGCGTGAATGTTCCGCACCCCGGGCCGAGCATTTCTTGTCAATGATGTAACCGGTCAGCGTGGTCGTCTTGCCATCGGCTGAGGCCATGACGGCCAGACCGAGCAGCAAAGCAAAGATAGCGAGAGAAGACAAAAGTGTTCTTTTCATCTACGTACCCTTTCCAATAGGTTGTTTACTGAAGGATCGGTGTGAATCCCGGACGCGGGGATTGTAGCACGCCATGGCATCCGGCAATAGCTCCGCCCGGAGTTGTCCGGGCACAGTCCTGAAAATAAAAACAGCAGCTACTTTGACCTTTCAGTAGCTGCTGTTCTGATTCCGGGAAGTGCGGTGCTTCAGAGAGCGCGCGGGCTGCGATACTGCTCGTAGCGGCGGGTCGGCTCATACTTGTTGTGACCCAGCGATTCATTCTTCGGCGGCCCTTCGAGCCTGATGATTTCAATCGCTTCCTGATAAACCCGTTCGAGGTTCTCGGGCTGGAAGCCATTCAGGCGGCAGGCGCGGATGTGTGACTGGACGATCTGCTCGACCGCTTTGCGGCCGGCCTCGTCCAGCTCCTGAAGTGAGCGTAATGCATGTGCAGAAAGTTTCATGACCAGTCCTTTCGACAAATAGACTAATGGTTAATATTACTTTTTGAATACTACACCGTGAGGCGGGAACGGCTCGGAGTGTAACATAATTTTTTCCGGCGTCTACTACTATTTTTCCCCTCTAATCGGCGAAAAACTGATTTATTGGCCTCAATTGCCGCCATTTTGACAATTTCTGTCACCGGGGTTTTGATCGTCTCCGGGTTTCCCGCCACTGACGAGACTTTGCGCTTGATTAGTTTCCCCGCTGCCCTATAATCAGGGTGCTTCATTAGTAAGAAAGCCGCTTCAACAATCCGGGGAACAGAGCCGTTTTCCCTCCCCGGTTACAAATGATCTACCTGACAGGTCGTCCCGGCCGCCGGGGCCTCACAATCCCGGGCGGGCATTGCTGACTTTATCTTCCGGGTATTACCGGGCATTCTGATCCGACCGCACTTTCCGCCGCCCCCGGATAGTTGCGGGCATTGCTCTCTGACAGGCGAGGTTATCTTCAAGGGCGGGAGCGACACCGGATTCGAGCCCAAGGAGTTTGACGTGAAAGTCGGATTCTTCTTCCCCTTCCTGCCGCTTTGTCTGACGCTGATTGTGCCTGCCCAGCGCCTGCTCACGGCCTCCGCCCGACAGCAATTTCCGAGCCCGGCGACTCCATCCCGAAACTTCTCACTCATCAGATCGGGACACTCGGCAGACCAGTCCTTAACGGCGTTCACCCCCAGCGACCCTTTTTTCGGCAACCAGTGGGCGCTCCAAAATACCGGGCAGTTTGTTGGCAGCAGCAGAGGCGTTGACATTGGCGCGCCCGCCGCCTGGGACGCCCTGCCCCGCACACAATCCCGTCAGATTGTGGTTGCCGTCATTGATACGGGGGTTGATTACACGCACCCCGATCTTGCCACCCGAATCTGGAGAAACACGAGGGAAATTCCCGGCAACGGGATTGATGACGACGGCAATGGTTATGCCGACGACGTGGTGGGATGGAATTTTGCGGGTAACAGCAATGATCCGCGGGATGATCATTATCACGGGACACTCGTGGCCGGCGTGATCGCGGCCGGGGCCGGTAATGGAATCGGCATTGCCGGGGTGGCCGGCCCGGCAGATGTCCGCATCATGCCGCTCAAATGCTTTGACGCGAATGCCCAGGGGACTACAGCCGGCGTGGTCGCGGCAATTGATTATGCAGTGCGCAACGGCGCACAGATCATCAATATCAGTTGGGGAGACAGGGAGTTTACACCGGAGCTTTACAACGCCGTCCGGCGTGCGGTCACAGCCGGGTGTCTGGTGACAGCCGCCGCCGGCAACTCGGCTTCAGATAACGACAGCTTTCCGGTCTACCCCGCTGCTTTCAGTTCGGGCGCGAACGCACTGCCGGCGGTGCTTTCGGTGGCCGCTTTTGACGAAGCTGACCGGCTGGCCACTCAATCGGATTTCGGCGCGCGGAGCGTGGATCTGGCCGCGCCCGGTAATTTCATTTACACCACCTGGCCGGGTGGAAATTATGGATATTCCGGAGGGACGAGCGTTGCTGCTGCATTTGCTTCCGGCGTTGCGGCACTGGTTCTGGCGAAGAATCCGACGCTCGCCGGGACGAGAGTGAAGGATATTCTGGTCAGCTCGGTTCGTGAGGTTGCGGCATTGCGAAGCAAAATCATCACGGGCGGGGCAATTCACGCGGCGCGGGCGCTCGCCGCCACGCCGCTACTCGCAGGCGCCGGCACCGTCACGTCAGTTTCAGCGGCTGATTTTATTTCGACCACGGCAGCTCCCGATTCCATCGTCGCAGCCTTCGGCACAAAGCTGGCAACGGGGGTTGAATTCGCCGCGAGGCTCCCACTGCCGACGAGCCTTGCCGGCTCGACCGTCAGGGTTGGCGGCGTGTACGCGTCCCTCTTTGCCGTCACCCCCGGTCAAATCAATTATCTTGTCCCTTCAAACCTTCCAAGCGGCCCGGCGGAAGTTGTCATCGTGGCGGGCGACGGAACGATTTCAACCGGGACCATAAACATCGCTTCGGCTCAGCCGGGTATTTTTACAGCCAGTCAGTCCGGCACCGGCGCGCCAGCCGCAACCTGGACGCCGGACGGATTGCGCTATTACGCCGTCGCCGGGAGTGACGGAACGCCTCTTTCAATGGACGCAGGCGCTTATCTGATCCTCGCCTGTACAGGCCTGCGTCACGCGCCCGACACGGACGGCAACTACGGCAATGGCGTCGCGGAGAGCGTGCAGGCCGTGATCGGCGGCGCCAGCGCAGCAGTGCTTTACGCCGGAGCGCAGGGCGTTTATGCCGGCCTCGATCAGGTGAACATCAGACTCCCGGATGAGTTGCGCGGGCGCGGGCGGGTCGAGTTGGTCCTGACAGTCGCGGGCAGGAAGGCCAATAAGGTCGTCCTCAGTGTGAAGTAGAAGGCGGGAATCGCCGGGTAGAGAGCGGACTGCCTGCTTTCTGCCCGGCACCTCAGAACTGATTCAGGCAACCTGCTTCTGCGCCGAACCGAGCAGGCTGGCGGTGCGGCGCTTGAGGGCGGCCTCAAACACGCGGGCCTGTTCGATGGTCAGGTTGAGCGTATTGAGCTGGCGGTTGACGCGATTGCAATAATCGCTGATGAGCGAGTCGGAAACGCCCAGGATCTTTGCCAGCTGGATATTCGACATTTTTCCCGGGTCGAGGTAGCAGTGCCAGAGGACGTGGATCATGCGTTCGGACTGCTTCGGCTTGCGGCGGACCGAGAGCGCCAGTTTATCCAGGAAATCTTCGGCCAGTTGAATAGCGCTGCGTGAAAATTCGTGATTCAGCAGATTCTCTTCGGGGTTTTCGCGCCCGTCAGGGACTTCGAGCAGAAAAGGTGTGTTGTTCGCGTTGTCGTCATCGGGCCGGCTGATCGGGACCATCACGATGTTGATGACCGGCAATCGCGACATCACCAGCGTGCGAATGGTTTTGACGTCCACGAGTGAATCCACGGCCTCGAGGACCTCAACGATGAGGTCGAGCATGTCGGCATTCGAGATGATGATCTGTGAATCAGCCGTGCAGCCGGCCTCGCGCGTGTTGCGCTTGCGCATCGGGACTTGCTGCACCAGCTCTTCGAGTAGCGCCCGTTCCTTGAGTTCCTTGTTATCCGGCCACTCGGCCAGCCCGTAGACCTGCTCGGTCAGCCCGCGCCGTCGTCTCGGATTTTTGGTCTCACGCATCATCAGCGTGTCGAAGCGGCGGAAGCGCGGGTTGTTCTGGATGAGCGTGCTGATGCGCCGCGCCATGCGGTAGGATTCCGGGTACTGGCGGCGCAAATGGGCCACGAGCATGTTGGTCAGTTCGATCTGCGCGATCTCGTGTTCGATCTCGCTGTCGGTCATTTCCGTCTCGATGTAGTGGTGGAAGCGCCCTTTCTGGAAGAGCATCAGGAAGAGTTCCTGGGTGAGGTCGTTGTAAGTCTCCCCGCTGTACTGCCCGGCCCCCATCATCCCGGCATTGCGCGAAGACTGCACCAGCGGATGGAGGTAGACCAGCCGGTAGAGCTGATTCCAGATTTTATTGACCTCTTCATCCAGCAGCGCCTTCGTCCAACTGAAATTCTTCATGCTGTGCTTTGCCCCGGTAGTAGTTGGTGTAATCGTTTCTTTAGTCGAATCGCGGGTTGTGAGTCTGATCGGCGCTTTTTGTGCGGTCCGGGGGCTCGCGCCTGTCGGGGTCAGAAACGGGAGAATTCGAATGAATCCGGCTGACTGGCTTAAGAAGATCGCTGATTGCCCGATTAAATCCCTGCTCAAAAGCCTGCCCGAAGCCCGAAGAGTGTTTCCGCCCTCCGGATCGCCAGCCGAACTGCTGACTCTCTCCACCTCTGACACTCCCGCATTCTCGCTACGGACTTAACAGTTCCATTGCACTTCTGTTTCCGTTCCATTGCGATGGCATAGGACTCCTGCCCGGGCAGGCGGGGCAAAGGAATTTCCGCCCTCAGATTTCCAATATTTCGTGAAGCGGGCGACAATGTCTGGCCGGATGATTCGGGTGACAACAAATGTGAGGACTTATGAGAATTGCCGCCTCGACCTATCTCAATTCTGCGCCGCTGGTTTACGGCTTTGCCGCTGGGTCTCTGCGTCAGAAAGTGAAATTTATCGGAGACACGGCGCCGTCACGCTGCGCGCAGATGCTGGCCGCCGGGCAGTGCGATGTCGCGCTGATTCCGGTAGTCGAATATCAGCGCATCCCGAACCTGCGCATCGTCCCTGACGCCGCCGTCGCGTCAAAGCATCGCGTGCGTAGCGTCGTGCTGGCGGCGCGCTGCCCGCTGGAAGAAGCCCGCACGGTCACGCTCGACACCTCGTCGCGAACCTCGCAGGCGCTCGTGCGGATTCTCTTCGCACGGCGTTACCACAAGGAGCCTCGATTCATCGAGCGCACGCCGGACGTGAGCTTTGATTGCGAAAACATGCTGGAAGCCAGCGACGCCGCGCTGGTGATCGGCGACCCGACTTTCCGGCTGCACGAGCGGGCCGAACGGATGGGCGTGCGGATTTACGACTTGGCCGAGGAATGGCGCGCGATGACGAGCCTGCCGTTCGTCTTTGCCGTCTGGGCGGCGCGCGAGGAAGTTTGTAAGGATGACCGGATTACGGCGGTGGATTTCAGCGCGGCCAGGCGCGAAGGGCTGGAACATCTGGATGACATCGCCCGCGAATATTCGCGGCAACTGAACCAGCCGCTGCCCAGGCTGCTCAGTTACCTGCACGACAACGTCAATTACGACCTGGACGAAGAGAATCTGGCGGGGATGCGCCTTTACTTCCGCTTGGCGCACGAGTGCGAGCTGATTGAGAACCCGCGCGAATTGAAATTCGTCAGTTGAATATCTGCCCGAGGTGGTGCTTCAGATGACTGAGGTAATCGCGGATCAGGAATTCCAGCGTTACGGGATCGCCACCACCGACGGCCACGCGGTTACTCAACCGGCCCTCCGGAATGTGCGAAACCAGATGCGCGAGGTGCAGGTTGTAAACCCTCCACAACGCCACCAAGCTCTCCCACTTCTCAGTCTGATACGCCTGAGTCTCCACCCAGGCATTCTGCTCATAGCCGGGCAACGACAGGGCGTCGGTCAGTTGTACCCGCACGAAACGCTGATGATTGTTGGAGGCTGAATCAATCAGGTGGCCGAGGATTTCCTTCTTCGACCATTTCCCCTCGATGACGCGGGCCTCACTTTCTGTCTCGCTGATGACCGCCAGTGATGAGGAAGCCGCCTCGACGACCGCTCTGAACTCCCGCACAAAATCCTGCATTGCCGAAAGCCTCCTGAAAAAACAGACGGGAGAGAAAAACACGCCGCCTGATGTCTGCCCCGCCCGACTGATTATGGCCCGATTACTTCGCCGCAGCTTCCTGGACCAGATTCGCCAGCGTCCTCACGCAGACGCCGGTCGGCCCCGAAGACAGGTATGGTTTGTTGCTGTCATTCCAAGCCGTGCCCGCAATGTCCAGATGCACCCACGGCGTGTCATCAACGAACTCTTTCAGGAAATAAGCTGCCGTGATCGTCCCGGCCTTGCGCCCGCCGACGTTTTTGATATCCGCGATTTCACTCTTGATCTGTTCGCGATAATCCCTGTCGAGCGGCAGCTGCCAGATCTTTTCGCCCGACTGTTTTCCCGCCGCGATCACCGCGTCAAGCCATCCCTGGTTATTCCCGAGGGCGGCCACGTAGACATCACCGAGCGCAATCGAAACCGCGCCGGTGAGCGTCGCCAAGTCAACGAGCTTCGTCGCGCCGAGCTTGCGCGCGTAAGCGAGCGCGTCGGCCAGCACCAGCCGGCCTTCGGCGTCGGTGTTGATGACTTCAATCGTTTTGCCCGCCATTGAGCGCACGACGTCGCCCGGGCGCTGGGCGCGGCCGCCGGGCATGTTTTCGACGGCGGCGACGATGCCGATCACGTTGATCGCGGGCCTGAGCTGGGCGATGGCGCGCATCGCGGCAATCGTCGTCGCGCCGCCTGCCATGTCGTATTTCATCTTCTCCATGCCGTCAGCCGGTTTGATGGAGATGCCGCCGGTGTCAAAAGTCAGCCCCTTGCCGACAATCGCGATGGTCTCTTTGGATTCGGCCTGCGGCGTGTAATTCAGCACGATCAGCTTTGCCGGTTCGGCGCTGCCCTGCGACACGCCGAGCAGCGACCCCATACCGAGTTCCTTCATCCGCGCCTCGTCCAGCACGTCAATTTCGAGGCCGAAAGTCTGCGCGACCTCCTCGGCGCGGCGCGCCAGCTCGGTCGGCGTCATCACATTGGCGGGCTCATTGATCAGGTCGCGCGCGAAGTTGGTGGCTTCGGCCAGAACCCTTCCGCGCTCGACGCCGCGCCGCAATTCATCGGTATCGCCTTCGGTCGTGGCGAGGATGATCTCTTCGATCAGGCGCTCTTCCTTGTCACTCGTCTTGTATTTATCGGTGTCGTAGAGCGCGAGCATCGCGCCTTCGACCGCCGCCTGCACGCTCTCGCCGAGCGGGATTTGCGACCGGCGCAGGAACGCGACCTTCCGCACGTTCCTCGCGCGCAGCATTCGCGCGGCGGTGCCGGCCATTCGCCGGACGCCGTCCGGCTTGTAATCGTCCAGCTTGCCCACGCCGACGAGCAGCAGCCGGCGCGCCCTGATGTCGCCGGGGTTGTGAATGTAGGCGGTCTCGCCCGCCTTGCCTGTCATCTCTCCGGTCTCGATCAGCGAAGTGATGACCCCGCCCGACCGCTTGTCCAGATCGGCCAGCGCCCCGGCGTCTGGTTTTTCGCCCTCGTAAACGGTCACGACCAGCGCGTCACATTCGATCTCGTGGAATTTCCTTGCGTCTGCCTTGACTTCCATCAGGTGTCTCCGTAACAGGGAATGTCCGGCAGACTTCCCCGTCTGCCGCCGTATTTGGTGCTTTGTCAAAATCGAGTGAGTCCCAAGCCGACAGCTGTCGGCCCGCTCATTCGTCTCTCATCCTGTTCTTCATCGCCGCGCGCGCTTCGCGCTCCTGCGTCTTGCGCGCCTCGGTTTCGCGTTTGTCGTAGAGCTTCTTGCCGCGTGCGACTGCGAGTTCGCATTTGATGAATCCGTTCCTGAAATAAAACTTCGTCGGCACGAGCGTCAGCCCCTTTTCTTCAGCGCGCGAGCGCAACCGCTCGATCTCCCGCTTGTGCAGGAGCAGTCGTCTCGGGCGCGTTGGCTCATGATTCTGGCGATTGCCCTGAGTGTACTGGCTGATGTGGGCGTTGAGCAACCACGCCTCGCCGTCGCTGATCGTCGCGTAAGCGTCTTTGAGGTTAACCCTGCCCTCCCGCGCCGACTTGACCTCGGTGCCGGTCAACTGAATCCCCGCTTCGTAAGTCTCGATGATATGGTAATTGTGATAAGCGGCGCGGTTGTCGCTGATGACTTTGATCGCTGTATCGGTCGCTGCTTTCATGGTTACTTCAGCCGCATCTCATCTGTTCTGACGAAGCCAAGGCTTTCATATAATGACCGCCCGTCCTCTGACGTGTGCAGAGTCACGCGGGCGCAGCCGCGCTCGCGGCTCCAGGCAATCATCTTCTCCATCAACTTCCCTGCCAGCCCCCGGCGGCGATATTCCGGCTCGGTGTAAACGTTAAGGATGTACGCTTCCTCGCCGCCTTGCAAGGCGCCGGGGCGCGGCAGCAGCCGGCGCATCATCAGGCCGCCGCAGGCAACGACTTGGCCGTCACATTCAGCCAGCCAGCCAAGGAATTCACCGCGCGCTAGCATTTCGCTGAGAATCGGCAGGGATGCTGCTTCGATGGCCGCGGCTTCCTCTTCATCAGCCATTCCCGCATCGCGCATCATCGCGGCCCGATACCGGGCGATCACGCCAGCGTCTACGACCGTCGCGCGGCGAACGCGGCAATTCACTTCCGTCATCCCGAAATGCCCTCCCCCTTGAGCGGGCGCTCCATGAGTTCGGCTGCCAGCTCCCGCGGGCTCTTGTCTTCGTAAAGCATCCGGTAAACGCCCGTCGTGATCGGCATCTCGACGCCGACCCGCCCGGCCAGCTCATGCGTCGCCTTCGCCGTCTTCACGCCTTCAGCCACCTCGCGCATCTCGCCGATGATCTCCTGCAGCCTGCGACCGCGACCGAGTTCGTAACCGACGTGGCGATTGCGCGACAGGCTGCCGAGGCAGGTCAGCATCAGGTCACCTACGCCCGCCAGCCCGGCCATCGTCTCGAGTCTGCCGCCGAGCCCGGCCGCCAGCCGGGTCATCTCCGCCAGCCCGCGCGTGACGAGCGCCGCCGCGCTATTGTAGCCGAAGCCCAGACCATTGACCGCCCCCGTCGCAATCGCCATCACGTTCTTGACCGCGCCGCTGACTTCAACGCCGACGACATCGGTGTTCGTATAAATGCGGAACCGCCGCGACGAGAGCGCCGCCTGAACTTCCTTCGCCCACTCTTCATAACGTGCCGCGGCCACCACCGCGCAGGGCTCATCCTTCCCGACCTCATGCGCGAAGGAAGGCCCGGAGAGCGCCACGTAACGCGGCTCAAACTGTCGGCCGATGACATCACGCACGACCTCCTCGATCCGCATCTGCGTGGCGATTTCAATGCCCTTGGTCGCGCTGACCAGAATCATCTGCTGCGTCAGGCGCGGCAGCATCTGCCCGTAAACTTCGCGGCAGACGTGCGAGGGCACAACCGTCAACACTATTTCAACGCCCTCCAGCACCCTGGCCAGGTCGCCCGTCGGTTCGATCTTTTCGGGCAGCATCACACCTGGCAAATAGATGCTGTTCTGCCGTTCGTTCCTGAGCAGCGCCGCCACCTGCGGGTCGTGCGCCCATAACCGCACATCATTGCCGGCCCGCGCCGCGACCAGCGCCAGCGCCGTCCCCCAGCTTCCTGCCCCGATAACCGCAATCTGCATAGGATTGCAGATTACAGATTGCGGACTGCGGATTCGTGGGAATCAGAGTCAATCTCTTCAATCCGCAATCCGCAATCCGCAGTCCGCAATCCCTCAGTGTGCCGCGCCGAACTTATTCTCCGTGCCGTTCAGCAGCCGGCGAATATTGTCAGTGTGTTTGAAAACAATCAATGCCACGGCGCCGCAGATCGGGATGACCATCTGCGCCAGGAACGGACTCGGGAAAATCAGCCCGTTCCAGAATAGCGCCCAGAGCGGCGTCAGCGCCGAAGCAATGATCGAACCCAGCGAGACGTAACGGGTCTTTTTGACGATCAGCACGAACACCAGGAAAGTGCAGATGACTGCGAGCGGAGTGATCGCCAGAAACACGCCGACGCCCGTCGCCACGCCCTTGCCCGCCTTGAACCCGAGCCACACCGGAAAGATATGCCCGATCACTGCCACGACCGCCGCCGCGCCGACCACCCAGGTCGTCTCATTCCACGCCGTTCCGGTCAGCAGCCGCGCGACCATCACGGCCAGGAAGCCTTTGGCAATGTCGAGCGCAAAAGTCGCGAGCCCGGCGGCCTTGCCGACGTTGCGCATGACGTTCGTCGCGCCCGTCCCGCCGCTCCCGGCAGAGCGAATGTCGCCGCCCGCTTTGAATTTGACGATCAGATAACCAACCGGGATCGAACCTAGCAGGTAAGCAAGAATGAGTGAGGCTGTTTCAGGTAGTGTCATTGGCACTCTCCCCTTCAGGCGATGCCCTTCGCACGTTAACTTTTCCGCATCAGAATCTGCCATGCGTTGTCTATGGTCATTCCGCTGATTCTTCTGCGAATCATATCCAACGCAGCTTTCACCGACAGTTCGCGAATCAGATGCCGGTCGCCGGGCATCAGAAACTTCCGCGCCGAACTTTGCACCTCATCGGCGATACCAATGAATACGAGCCCGACGGGTTTCTCTTCGGTGCCGCCGCCCGGGCCCGCGATGCCGGTGATGCCGACGCCGATGGTCGAATGCGCGCGGTGACGGATGCCCAAGGCCATCGCTTCAGCCACCTCCGCGCTGACTGCGCCATGTTCTTCGATCAGCTTGTGCGGCACGCCGAGCAGGTCAACTTTCGCCTCGTTGGCGTAAGACACCACGCCTTCCAGAAAATAATCGGAACTGCCCGGGACGCTCGTAATGCGCCCCGCGAGCAATCCCCCGGTGCAGCTTTCCGCCGTCGCCAGCGTGTAACCCCTGATCTTCAGCAGTTGCCCGACGACTTCTTCGAGCGACTCGCCGCGCAGCGAAAAGACGTATTCGCCCAATACTTCTTCGAGCGGCCCGGCCACCTCATCGAGCAGCCTGTTCGCGGCTTCTGCGCTGCGCGCCTGCGCGGTCAGGTGTAATTCGATCTGGCCGTTATTAGCCAGAATCGTGGTCGAAGGGTTCGTGTACCGGCCGTAAATCGGCTCGGCGATTTCATCCACGCCCGATTCGCTCATCCCGAAAATGCTCAGGCTGCGCCGCACGATCACCATGTCGCCCACGCGCCGGCGCAGCACCGGCATCACTGAACCATCGAACATCGCCGTCATTTCACTCGGCGGCCCCGGCAGCATCACGATGGTGCAATTGCCTTCATTCATCAGAATGCCGGGCGCAGTGCCTCTGGGATTCGGCAGCACTTCCGCGCCTTCGGGGATCAGCGCCTGGCGCGAATTGATTTCGGGCATCTTCATATTGCGCCGGGCGAAGCGGGCGCGGATCGTTTCCAGAACCTCCTCGTTGAGCGCCAGCCTGCGCCCCAGCACCCGCGCAAAGATTTTCTTCGTGATGTCATCCGCCGTCGGCCCGAGGCCACCCGTTGAGATGATGACTTCAGAACGCTTCATCGCGTCGCGGATCGTCTCTTCAAGCCGCGCCTCGTCGTCGCCGACGATGATCTTGAGTCTGACTTCGATGCCGACTGAGTTCAGCCGCTCGGTCAGCCAGAGTGAATTGGTGTCGGTGCGAAAAGGCGTGAGCATTTCCGAACCGATGGCGAGGATTTCAGCGTTCAGCATAAGTTTCCAAAGCTCGTTTGAATGTTCAGCGGGTCAGGAGAGACAGATACGGCAGGGAAAATGATAGCACCAGCGCCGCGTAAAGGCCCGCCAGGATGTCGTCGGCCATCACGCCCAGGCCGCCGCCCAGCTCTTCCATCCGGCGGATCGGATACGGCTTGAAAATATCGAAGAAGCGGAAGAGCAGGAAGCCGGCAATGGCGACGATCAGCACCTCTTTTCTGAGGTGGACGGGGACGAAGGCGAACGTAATGATCTGCCCGCAGACTTCATCAATCACGATCTGCCCTGCATCCTTCCGGTCAAAGATCCTCTCGGCCCGCGTCGCCGCCCATGTGCCGGCAAAGGCGATGAGGACGGCGGCGGCGAGCAGGTAGTTCTGCAAAAGCTGGGGCTGGAAGGCGAGTACGGGCTGAATGCTCAGAAAGTAAAATAACGCGCCGCCCAGCAGCGAGCCGAAAGTCCCCGGCGCGACCGGCGCGAAGCCGAAGCCGAAGCCAGTGGCGATGATCACTGCCAGCCAGTCGGCCGGCCCGCGCACGTTGACCACCCTCCCGCGCTTCGCCCGAGACTCTTCCAGTTTTCCTTCGATCATTCCTTACCCCAATTCGCCCGCCAGAATCCGGTCCACACGCCGGCTCACTTCGCGCAGCCATGCCTCGTGGCCTGCCTTCTTTTCCTCTTCGTTGGGCGAGAGTTCAGTCGTCAGATAGCCGCTGAAGCCGATTTCGCCGATGGCTTTGCGCACTTCCTTCCAGTCAATGCTGCCTTCGAGCAGTGGCTTCCACTGTCTGGTTTCAAACTTGAAGTCCTTGAGGTGAAATTTGATGATGCGCTTGCCGAGCGTGCGAATCCACTCCTGCGGGAAGCCGTACATCACCACGTTGCCGACATCGAAGTAAGCCCTGATCCAGGGACTCTTGAATTCATCCACATATCTGACGAACTCCGGCGCGCTGAGCAGGAACTTGTTCCAGACCTCTTCGACCGCGATGACGACGCCGAGCTCCTTCGCAAGCGGGATGAGTTTGCGAATCTGCTCCTGCGAGCGCGTCCACGCCTGCGTGTAATTCGTCTCGGGATTGACTACCGCCGGGACGAGCAGCACCGAATCCGCGCCCCACAGCTTCGCGTTGCGCAGCGAGGTTTCCATGCCCTTCAGGCTCTTCGCCACGTCTTCGGGATTGCCGCTCGAGAGCGGGTAGCGCCAGTGATCCATATTCATGACCGAATGAATCCGAATCTTCGCCTTGTCGGCCGCCTCCTTGATCTGATCGGCCTCCTTAGGGTCGGTGATCGTCTGCATCTCGACCGCCTCAAAGCCGACATCGAGCGCCAGTTTGAAGCGCTCGGGGTAGCTCATCTCCTTCGGCAGCATGCTGATCAGCACGGCTTTTTTGAGCGCACCGCCGCCCCGTGAAGTATTCATGACGGAAGCTGCCGGATTCTCTTTCGGCAGCAATGAAGCCACCGTTGAAGCGGCTGTCATTTTCACAAAGTTTCGTCTGTTCATAGCAGTATCCGGATCAGGAAATCGAGGGTAGAAATACTCGGAAAGCAGCCGGATTATAGGCTCTCCATCCTCAGGTTGGCAAAGCGTGACCGTGGTTGGTAAGATGACGAACCAGTGATAATACATCTGCTGTGACCATCGCCTCAGGCGATCAGATTCTGTCAACTTCATCACCCCGTGAGCGCCTGCCTCCGGGCCGCATTTTTTGCGAAAGGAACCCGAATCATTATGGTGCAGAGACAAGAAGCCCTCATCCCCGTCGCCCCGGCACTGACCATGCTCTCCGAAGAAGAGAAACTCTTCGCCGCGAGCGTGCGCCAGTTCGCCGAGGCCGAAATCAAACCTTTCGTCCGCGAGATGGACGAGAAGCAGAAGATTCGGCCCGAAATCATCAACAAGTGTTTTGAACTCGGGTTGATGGGCATCGAACCCGGCGATGAATACGGCGGCTCGGGCGGGTCGTTTTTTATGGCCTGCCTCGCGATTGAAGAGCTGGCGCGCGTTGACCCTTCGATCAGCGTGATGGTTGACGTAAATAACACGCTCGTCATCAACGCCTTTCTGAATTACGGCACGGAAGAGGTCAGGAAGAAATATTTGTCCCGCCTGACGACCGACACCGTCGGCGCTTACTGCCTGAGCGAGGCCGGGTCGGGTTCCGACGCCTTCGCGCTGCAAACCAGGGCGGAAGACAAGGGCGATCATTACCTGCTCAACGGCCGCAAGCTCTGGATCACGAACGGCAACGAGGCGGGCATCTTCATCGTCTTCGCCAACATTGACCCGGGCAAAGGCTACAAGGGCATCACGGCGTTCGTCGTCGAAAAAGACTTCCCCGGTTTTACGGTAGGCAGGAAAGAAGACAAGCTCGGCATCCGCGCCTCGTCCACCTGCGAACTGCTCTTCGACGGCTGCCGCGTGCCGAAAGAGAACATCCTTGGCGAAGTCGGCAAGGGCTACAAGATCGCCATCGAGACACTGAACGAAGGCCGCATCGGCATCGGCGCGCAGATGGTCGGGCTGGCGCAAGGGGCGTTCGAATGCGCGCTGGCTTACACGAAGGAGCGCAAACAGTTCGGCCAGATGATCTCCGAGTTCCAGGGCGTGCAGTTTGAACTGGCCGAAATGGCGACGCAGGTCGAGGCCGCGCGGCTGATGGTCTACAACGCGGCGCGCCTGAAGGACGCTCGCCAGCCCTTCATCAAACAGGCCGCGATGGCGAAGCTCTACGCCTCGGTGGTGGCCGAAAGGGTGGCGTCCGAAGCGGTGAACCTTTACGGCGGCTACGGCTACGTGAAGGATTACCCGGTCGAGAAATTCTTCCGTGATTGCAAGATTGGCCAGATTTACGAGGGCACGTCGAATATGCAGAAGCAGACGATTGCCAAAATGCTGCTGAGTGAGTAAGCCGAAATGATCAACCACGGGAAGGCGAGGGGACACGGGAAAAACAAAGTCGGTAAAAGTCCCGCATCCTCTGCGCCTGTGGTTCTACTTTGAAAGACCAGGGCTGAATGATCCCGAATCCTGTGACAGACCACCTCGCCGCCCTCAACCCTCAGCAGCGCGAAGCCGCCGCGATTGTCGAGGGCCCCGTGCTGATCCTTGCCGGCGCGGGCAGCGGCAAGACGCGCGTCATCACTTACCGCGTCGCGCACCTGATCGAGACCGTCGGCGTGCGACCGGAAAACATCCTCGCCGTCACTTTCACCAACAAGGCCGCGGGCGAGATGAAGGGCCGCATTGACGCGCTGCTCGCGAAGTATTACGCCAGCGCGGGCCGCACCGGAGCGCCGCTGCTTTCGACCTTTCATTCGCTCTGCGTGCGCATCCTGCGGCGCGACATCGAGAAGCTGAATCGCGGCTACAACCGGTCATTCACGATTTACGACACGGACGACCAGCAGAAACTGATCCGCGGCATCCTCAAGGAGATGGGTTACGGCGACGACAAACAGGTCTCGCCGCGCGCCGTGCAGTCCGCGATCAGCGCGGCGAAGAATCGCGGCGAAGACCCGCAGATTTACGCCTCGCAGGCCGACTACGTCAACGAGCGCCGCGAAATCATCGCGCAGGTTTTCAAGGTCTACGAGCAGCGTCTGCAATCGTCGAACGCGCTCGATTTCGACGACCTGCTGATCCGCACAGTGCAACTGCTCAGGCATTCGGTCGAGACGCGCGACTATTACCACAACCGCTTTCGCCACGTGATGGTGGATGAGTTTCAGGACACGAACGGGATTCAATATGCGCTCGTGCGCCTGATCGTCGAGGGGAGCGCCGCCGGGAGGGCCACGACGCGCGGCGAGCAGCTGCCCGAAGGCTTCTGGCAGAACCGCAGCCTGTGTGTGGTGGGCGATGACCAACAGAGTATTTACTCGTTCAGAGGCTCTGATTTCAAAATCATTCTCGGCTTTCAGAGTGATTACGCCGACGCGAAAGTGATCAAGCTCGAAGAGAATTACCGCTCAACGAAACGCATTCTGGAAACGGCAAATAAGGTCATCGCCAACAACACCGACCGCATAGACAAAACTCTCTTCTCCAGCAGCAGGGATGGTGACAAGGTTCGCTACGCGCAGGTTTTCGACGGTGACGCCGAGGCCCGCTTCGTGGTGCAGAAGATCGAAGAACACCTGCGCCGCGAGCCCGATCTGCGCGCCGCCGTGCTTTACCGCACCAACGCGCAATCGCGCCAGTTTGAAGAGGCCTGCCGCCGCGCCGGGTTGCGCTACAACCTGGTCGGGGGCTTCAGCTTTTACGAGCGCTCCGAAGTCAAGGACGTGATTGCTTACCTGAAGCTTGCGCTCAACACGCACGACAACATCGCCCTCATGCGCGTCATCAACACCCCGACTCGCGGCATCGGCAAATCCACGCTCGATGACATCGAACGCCGCGCGAAGGATTTTGGCGTTTCCTGGTGGGAAACGATCTCGCTCATCATCGAGCAGAACCTGCTGCCCGCGCGCACGGTCAACGCGCTGAAATCCTTCCGCGACATCATCACGCGCCTGAGCGAAAAGGCCGCCATCGAGGGCGAGAAGCTTTCTGAAATCGTCAAGGCCGCGGTGATTGACACGGGTTACGAGAGGGCTTTGAAAGCCGAGAATACTGAGGAAGCCGAGGCCCGCCTGCTCAACCTCGAAGAACTGGTCAACGCCGCCGCCGAAGCCGAAGAGAACGGCGAATCGCTGCGCGACTTCATTGACCACGCGGCGCTCGCTTCCGACACCGACCAGATTGACGCCGCCGCGCAGGTCACGCTGATGACGATGCACGCGGCCAAGGGCTTGGAATTCCCGCTCGTCTTCATCGCCGGCCTCGAAGAGAACCTGTTCCCGCACTCCCGCGCCCGCGAAAGTCAGAGCGACCTCGAAGAAGAGCGCCGCCTGCTTTACGTCGCCATCACCCGCGCCGAAAAATATCTTTACATCACGCACGCGCTCAAGCGCCGCGTCTACGGCGAGGAGATGCCCGCCGAGCCGTCGCGCTTCCTCAACGAATTTCCGATTGAGCTGATCGAAGACATCTCCCCCGGCCCGAGCTGGCTGCGTTTCGCGAACAAGGCCGCGACGCAGGAAAACCAGCGCGCCCTGCGTGCGCTCAAAGGCGAGTCCGATTACGAAATCGAATACGACGACGAATACCGCCCGGCAAACAGGAAAGATTACGGCGCCGGCGGATCGCGTCACGGATCGTCTTACGGATCGAAGTACGGCTCGTCTTCAAAGCGCGATGACGATTCGTCCGATTCCGCTTACGTGCCGCCGTACCAGCCGAAGCGCACGAGCAACTACGGGGGGAAAAATTACAGCAACGCCGACAGCGTGCGCGAGTTTTTCGCAAAGCAGGGGAAGAAGGTTGATGACATCATCCCTGAGAGCGGCACCGCGAAATCAGGCACCGGCAAGGGCGGCAGTTCCGGCTTCCGGGCGAACATGCGCGTCAGGCACGCGAAGTACGGTCAGGGCCTGATCATCAGAGTCGAGGGCGAGGGCGAGGAGGCCAAGCTGACGATCAACTTCCCGGGTTACGGGACGAAGAAGATGATTGCGAAGTATGCGGGGCTGGAGAAGTTGTAACGAATCGGTGATAATCACCCCGTTTATCAGGCATCAGGATCGTATTATGCAGCTGCTGGTTGATGAGATCAGCATTGATTTCTGAGGCGAGCCTTTGTGTAGTTGCTTGCTATAAGCTATAAAACTCCAAGCTTTTCACAAGAACCTGCCCCATTGAATATCAGCGAGGCTCACGCACATGACTCAGCCCGGATTGCCTTTTTTCAATCCCAGAGATCGTGGCCGACTGAACGCAGTAAGAAACCTTCTTGCTTCAGTCTCAGATGAACTGCGTCGCCAAGCTGATGTGGTTCAGGGAATCGTTGAATTTACAACTCAGGGATTACCAGACCTGCTGAAGGGGTTTTCCCCGTTCGCTCTTACATCTGCTGACCACTTGAATCCTTCTTCGCTGAGTCGGTTGCCATTTCAGATCAACGATTTTTCTCGCAACTCATCCACACGGCCTGCTGTATTTTCTTCGACGACAGAACTATTGCAGAACATTGATGTTCAAAAGCTCGCTTCGGCGTTGCAGGGTGTTGAGCTGATTGGAATTGATGAATCGAAAGTTGACGCGCCACTTCCGTATAGTTCAATGGCCTTTCTCAGGTCTATCGCTTTCCGCATGTACCGAACTCCAAACGGTGAGCAGGATGAGGCTGTGGGGCCGCTTCTGAGTGAACTGCGGCTTCGGCTACGTGATAGCGAGGGGTTTGAGCTTGAGAATCAGCTTCTGGGTTACCTTCGCAATACTTATATCGCCTACATCTCATCTCTGACAGCGATTACTGCTGGACGAAAACCTTTCGTTGTTTTGCACGGCCCTTTGGTACGCGCGATAGGGGGCTTCAGTCAGCTTTCATTCGATTACGAAACCACCAAGAGCTTATTGAATGTGATTGTCGGCGAGTCTGGTGAGTTTGATCTTCCACAAGGAGCCAGCAAAGAGGCAATATCTGGCGATTCTCAAACCGAAAACAATCTTCCACTTTCTATAGCCAAAGCAATCAGAGGCGAGGAAAATATCAAGAAATTTAATGAGTTCTGTTTGTTTACCTGTGGCAGAAAGTGTGACGGAGTTTTTCCCGACGAATCGGTTCCTCCGAAAGCCCAGAAAGTCTCGGAGGCCATGATGAAGAAGCGGCGATATCCCGGATTCTGTCTTTATTTCTGGTTACTTCGGTCGCTCTTTGACCTGCAGAGACTTGGGAAATTCAACTTGATCAGTGCGGTTGAAAATATATCGGCTTCCACAGAATTTACGCGTCTGACACTTCCATCACTGATTGCCCATCCAAAAGCACTTCATAAAGTGGTCAACTCTTCTCTAAAAGCCGCTCTGAAAAAAGCTGACATCCATTACCCCGATCAACCTCACCAGAGGCGCGATTTATATAAAGAGGTACAGAACTCGATTGACAGGCTGAGCCTCACTGATTCGAACATTTTCTCTTTTACCTTGGGCGAAGGGCAATACACTTCCCCAGTAGAGATATACAGATACCGCCCCAAGAGACTGGTTCAAAATTTACTGCGTCAGGATTTGGGTATTGATAAAGAGTTTGAGCCGATGCTTGAAACGCTCTTTCCATTTTCCTCCGGGCCATCTCGGCCAGAATATAAAGTGTTGATGTCATATGTGCGAACAAGCCCGCTCCGTGAGCCTGTTCGTTTTGAGTTTTTTGATATGCCTCACATCACTGACTCGGCAGAAATTCTCGGCCCTGCCTATCTGCTCAGTGTGCCGTATCAGGAATACGGAATCCCGATTATTCTGTACTATGCTGACAAGCTTGCTCACACCCCGATGCAACTTGTCAGAACCATAATCGAACGCGAGTATCTGGATTTAGTTCTTCAAAACAAATTCACTGATCCGGTTTCTATTATGCAAATCCTTGGGAAGCTTTCGAGAGGATATTTTCAGAGGGAAGGGCTGCGATGAAGATAGGCACTGTTTTCGGTGAGACCTCAACAACTGAATTCGTAGTGATGCTTGATCAGCAATTCGACGGTGAGCAGCTTCTTTTCAGTTACATAGAGTTGTCACCTGATGGAAAAACCCCCGACTTAAAGCGTGAACGAATTATCGGGCGAATTACTGGTGTCTACAAAGAAAACCCTCTGCTCAGCCGTGACCAAGCAGGGGTATCAGCAACGTTGGGGCTTGACCAGCTTGGATTCGATTTTTCAAGGCGATTCACGTATGGCTGGGCAAAGTGCTCTGTTGTTGCAAGCCTGAATGGCAGCAGGCTTGATATGAATCGTCGTGGCATCACCCCGAACGCTGAAGTCCATACGCCATCCGAAGACACTTTACGTCAGGTGTTTTTTGACCCGGGCCCATCGTCTATCCCAGTTGGCACAATTGAAACGTTCGGTTCGTCTTCTGCGGTGCCTGTCACTATGGATGCAGATCAGATGGTGACAAAGCATTTTTGCATCTTCGGAATGACAGGGTCAGGAAAAACAAACTCTTCAGCAAAGGTGATTGAGGAATTGATGGCACGCGGTCACCGTATGGTCATCTTTGACTCGCACGATGATTATGTCAACCTTGAGCAGTTCGTGAATTTGACACGAGATCGTGACAGCAGCCCTCTTTATTTCCCAGCACCATATGATTCGGTAGTTAGTTATGCCATTTCTAGCTTCAATCCCTTGCCGTCAAATAATGACCCCCGTCCGCTGGAAGCGCAGGTGCGCGAACGGTTGATCCGAACCGCATCGGTAATCTACAAGAACGAACCGATGCGCCGATTTCTGACGAAAGATGTCAATCGCTTACCGGCAGTACAAATCACGTCCGAATTAATCGATCAAATTGCTGGCCTTTCGCCATCCTCAGTTTGGCGACGCCTTATAAGCAATCCTCAAGTAGCCCACTATAGTGTCTTCCCGGAAATCCGATTCTACGGTTCAATTGGAACAGACTTCTCAATTAACCTGCTCGAAGCATTTCAGGGAGAAATATTCTCTGCTGCACAGTGGCGATGGTTGGGACAAATCATAAACCAGCCGGGAACAGGAATTCAGTATCTCCGGAATTTGTATCGAGCAGCGCAAAACACTATAACGACCCCTGAGACTAGGGATGTGATTCAGCAAAAAATCAATGGTTTACAGGCAAAATACAATGATGCAATTAGATCTGGAGTAGCCCCGCTGGATTTTGAGCAGTTCTTCACTGATGTCGCTCCTCGGCAAGGTGGCCTCCCTGAAACTATACATCGTCTTTCAATGCCCGATTTGCCCAGCAATTTGCGCAAAGCGCTGGTCTATGGAGTTGTTACCTACTTCTTCCGTTCCTTCAAGTTCGGAGGGTATCACGCAAGACTTAGACGCAACCATCCTGCAAATGCATACCCAGTCTTGTTCGTCCTTGAAGAGGCTCGCTCACTGATACCAAAGTCGTCTGGGGTTGAAGATATGGATATTTCTGGGGGGCTGGCTCGTCGCGCAATGCGCGAACTTGCGTATGAAGGCCGCAAATTCAGCCTCGGGTTCAGCATCATCTCGCAGAAGCCATCCACTATTGACCCGGAAGTAGTTTCTCAATCTAACACCTTCATTCTGCATCAACTTAAAAGCCCTGATGATCAGAGCTATGTGCGGTCAGTGACTGAAAGTATGTCGCAGGAGGAACTCGACATGATCAAAGAGTTAGGAACTGGCAGGGCAATCGTTGCTGGGGTAGCCATCAAATCTCCAGTGCTTCTGCGGATTGACCGCCGCTGTAGTGCTGATGGCATTCAGGAACCGACCCCCATCAGAGATGAACTGAATTCAGTTGATCAGATTCGGCAAAATCTCCGCATCTGAGCAACAGTGTCGAATCTCTGTGATTTTCTGAAAGTGTGCTGACCTCATTTCCAACTGTGTGTTTGTCAATTCTCCGGCACAGGGAAGATAAATATGCCCCCGATTCTTTACCCTGTAGTTTCTTTCATAACTGGAACAACCCCTAATGGCGGGGGTATCTGGAAATACATTTTGCATGCGAGTGAGCACGGTTTATTGAGACGCAATCTGCCGGTACTCTCACAGGTGCTTCACTTTCTGGACTTTTCAATTTCTCCTCAATCTCTCGAACGCTGGCGGGAAAAACCATTGCGCCAACATTACAATGGGAATCTGCATACTCAGTACAAGGTCAATTACACCAGCGACATTTTTCTGGACTCTGGCGGTTACACGCTGATGTTTGATCCTGACTTGGATTTGTCGGATTTCGGAATGCAACAGGATCAACTGCCCGAAGGGATTCTCAAACTACAGATACAACTCGGGGCAACATTTGCAGCCTCTCTGGATTACCCGATCCCGCCAAATCTTGATGAACAGGAAGCAGATCGCAGGCAGAGACTGACGCTTGATTCCGCGCTCCAAAGCGCCAGACTGATCGCCCAAACCAACACACTAACAAAGCTCTATGTGCCCATTCACGGCTCTACCCCGGAACATCTTGCTGAGTTCGTCAAAAACCTGACCAAGCGATTGCAGGCTGAGGGCCTCACAGAGCAAGTGTATGGACTTGCGCTGGGGTCAATGGTTCCAAGGCGAAAAGGGGGACGCTTTGATGAGGTACTTGAGTTTGCCAAATCGGCGCGGAAATCAATGCCTCCTGAAATGCACCTGCACGTTTTCGGAATTACAGGCATTATGGTTCCCTACCTGATGTCTGCAGGAGTGGACTCCTGCGACTCCAGTCGGTACGTGCAGGAAGCCCGTGCGCTCAGCTACCTGAATCCAAGAGCGAGAAATGCGCTGTCATGGAAACACTTGGCGGCTTACCCCTGTGATTGTCCTGTATGTTGCTACCGGGATATGGATGAAGATCGCAGGATTATGGCAGGGAAACTTGAAGGGCGGCAGAAAAGTGAAGTTTACGCTGCCATTGCGTTGCATAATCTCGAACTGGACTTTGAGATTGTTCGGGAAGCGGCAGAGGCAAAGACTGCCGAAGGTTTGGAAGAATATCTTCAATCACTGCCGCTCCGTTTTCCCAAGCTTCATCTCCCGAAACCAGACAGACTGCGAGTGCAGACATCAGCACGGAAGCAGACTATTCGTTCTCACACCCGGGATGATTACGATTTGCGCCGCCGGAGATGGAAGCCCAGCGATAAATCCAAAATCGCTTTGATTCTCCCTTGTTCGCAGGAAAAACCATACACCGAATCGAAGTCATTCAGGGCTGTTCATACTTATCTTAAAGAGACATTGGGGACAAGGAAACTTGGTCGAATTGATCTGATTTTCCTTTCAGGTTTGTACGGGCCTGTGCCTGAAATACATGTTCATGAGGAAGCTGTCTCAACATATGACTTCCTGCTACATAAGAAAGATGCCGTTGGTATTTCTGAAATTTCCCGGCGTCTGTCAGGCTTCATCAAGCGTTTTGGCGATCACTATGTGAAGGTAATAGCCTACTCAACGCAACCAGCATATAGAAAGGCGATTGATCTGGCTTTTTCGGGACAAGAACGTGTGCGACTGCTGCCGGAAAAGGGCCGAATGGGAAGACCAGCCTTCTATAAGAAGGAAAATCTTGATGGATTGAGCGAGGCTCTGAAAGGTTGTTTGAGCAGGAGGGGGAGATAACAGGGGTGCGGTTTTGACCAAACCATCTCCACAAATCATCATCCTCGCCGGCCCGAATGGTGCAGGCAAATCCACACTCGCACCATTCCTGCTGCGTGATCACTTTGGCTCACTGGAGTTCGTCAACGCAGACACGATTGCGAGCGGCTTGTCAGCCTTTCAACCCGAACGGGCAGCGATTGAAGCTGGTCGGGTAATGCTCAAACGCTTGCGTGAACTGGCTGCTCGGCGTGAGAATTTCGCCTTTGAAACCACGCTGGCAACGAAGTCTTATGTGCCTTGGCTGAGTCAGCTTGTCCAAGATGGTTATCTCATCAACCTGATGTTTGTATGGCTGAGCAGCCCTGAGCTTGCTGTCGAACGAGTCAAAGAGCGCGTTGCCTCAGGCGGGCATGACATCCCGAAAGAAATTATCCGGCGTCGTTATAAGAAAGGTATCCGCAACTTTTTTACTCTTTACCAACTGATTGCTGAAACTTGGGGTGTTTATGATAACTCTGAAGCTGGTGAGCCTGTTCTGATCGCAAAGGGTAAGCTGAAAACTCAGCAGATCATCCTTCAGGCTGATCGCTGGACGCAATTTATTGAGGCAGCGAAATGAAAGGCGAGGCAAGGATTCCAGATAACCTTCTGATGGATCACGCCGAGGAAATAGAAGAGATTTTCCGTCAGGCCGTGAGGAATGCCCTGTGGAAACATAAGCGACTCGGTCAGTCAGTCGCCGCTTGGCGCGATGGCAAAGTGGTCATCATCCCACCGGAAGAGATTCCCGTTCCCGATGAGCCGGAGGAAGGAGAGTTGAAATCTCCCTGAACACCGCTGGCAAAGCACAACACGAAGAGACGAGTGACAGGTTTCTGCGTTTCACCGAATGGATTTATCTCGCCCTGATCTTTTCACTCCCGCTGGTCACACCGTTCCAAGCTTCCTTCTTCGGTTTTTCCCTCCCTCTGACCGACTTTATTTTTGTCGCGGCATCGCTGGTCTGGCTCATTGCTTTGCTCGGGCGACAAGGCGTGATCCGGTTCAGCTGGTTCTACCTGCCGCTGGGGCTGTACCTCGCCGCAATGGCCGTCTCGACTGTGGCTTCAGAAAACTTGCGACTGAGCGTCGTTAAGCTGGCTGGCGAAGCGTACCTCATCGGGCTGGCGGTGCTGTCTTTCAATTTGATCAGGTCAGAAACTCTCATGCGCCGGACGATGAAGGCGTGGCTGGCCGGAACAGTGATAACAGTTTTAGTAAGTGTCATCGGGGTCATCGCGTTTTACGCAGGCGTCAGGAATCCTGATGTCAACTTTGCGATAACGGGTTATGGCAGCCTGCCGCCGGGGAATTACACCAGAGTCCAGGGGCTGTTCGATAATCCGAACGTGCTGTGCAATTTTCTGAGCGTCAGCCTGATGATCGCTCTCGTGATGCGATCACTCGGCCGGCTGAAAGAATTCTGGTTCCGGCTGTTCATCGTGCTGCTCTGGGTGAGCGCAGTTTTCACGTTCTCTCTGGGGCTCGGGGGGATGTTATTGAGCAGCGGACTCTGGATATGGGCGCGGCTCAGAAACACTGAGCGCCGTCATCAGGGGCAGATGGCGCTGGCGGGCGGCTTCGCAATGGCGCTCGTGTTTATTCTGGCGACGATCATTTCGCCGACACCAGCGGGACAGCGGGCTTTTTTCACTCTGCCCGGCACGCACATCAGAATTGAGCCTTCACTGCGCGTGCGCATCTGGCAGACGGCGCTTGAAACCTTCAAAGAACACCCCCTCCTTGGGCGCGGCGTTGGACTCGGGGTGGCCGGAGTAGCGTATACTTCTCCCTCGGGCACCCGGCATTACTTTACGGACGCTCATAATGTCTGGCTGAGCATCGCCGGGCAGGAAGGCGTGACGGGGCTGCTGGCCTTTTCCAGTATCATCTTCTTTTTGATGAAAGGTCTCAGGCCGCTTCGTGCAACCGGCTCAACGCAAGCGGTCATCAGAGCGGGGCTCGCGATTGCTTTCATCGGCGCGTTTCTTTATCAGAGTCTGGCCGGTTCATTTGAAGACACTCGCCACCTGTGGGTGCTGATTGGTATGCTGGCGGCAGCGAAAGATGGTTTGGAAGAAGTCCCAAATGAAATCTGAAATCTCAAAGATCGGTTTTGTCAGCCTTGGCTGTCCGAAAAATCTGGTGGACAGCGAAGTGATGATGGGGCAGCTGGCAAAACATGGCTATCAACTGACGACTGACCGCGAGGCGGCGGACGTGATCGTCGTCAACACGTGCGGCTTTATTGACTCGGCCAAGCAGGAATCAATTGACACGATTCTGGAGATGGCCGAACTGAAGGATCACGGCAATCTCAAGCGGCTGGTCGTCGCCGGGTGTCTCGTCGAACGCTACCGTCAGAACCTGCTCAACCAGCTGCCGGAAGTGGACGCGGTACTCGGCACGAGCGAAATCGAGAAGATCGTGGCGGCGGTTGATCCGACTGCCGTCGCGGCGCAGGACGCGGCGTTCGTGGCTTCAAACAGCTGGATGACGCGCGGGCTGCCGACTTACCTGTACGACGAAAACGCGCCGCGGATTCTGGCGACGCCGAAGCATTTCGCCTATGTCAAGATTGCTGAGGGGTGCGATCACACCTGCGCCTTCTGCGCGATCCCGCAGATGCGCGGGCTTTATCGTTCGCGGCGGGCCGGTTCGATCCTGCGCGAGGCCGAGCAACTCGCCGGTCAGGGCGTGAAGGAGCTGGTGCTGATTTCGCAGGATTCGACGCAGTACGGGCTGGATCTGGGGATCAGGGACGGGCTGGCCGATCTGCTGCGGTCGCTCGCGCGCGTGGACGGCATCGAATGGATTCGCGTGATGTACACGTACCCGAATTCACTCAGCGACGCGACGCTGGCCGTGATGGCCGAAGAGGAGAAGATTTGCAGCTATCTGGATATGCCGCTGCAACACGCGAGCGCGGGCGTGCTGAAACGAATGCGGCGCGGCGGCAACCGGCAGCTGCTCGAAAAGCTGCTCGCGCGCGCGCGGCAGTTCGTACCTGACATTGCCCTGCGCACGACCTTCATTGTGGGCTTTCCGGGCGAGACTGAAGAAGACTTCGGTGAACTCGTGCAGTTTGTACGCGACGTCGAATTCGATCGCGTGGGCGTGTTCACTTACTCGGACGAGGAAGGCACGCACGGTTACAACCTTGACGGCAAGGTGCCGGTAAAAACGATGCGGTCGCGGCGCGCCAGGCTGATGCGCGAGCAGAAAGCAATTTCAAAGCGTCGCAACCGCGCGCTCGTCGGGAAGCGGTTCAGGGCTTTGCTCGAAGGGGTGTCCGAAGAAAGCGAACTACTCCTGCAGGCGCGGCTGGAATCGCAGGCCCCGGAAGTTGACGGGCATGTGCTGATCAATGACGTGCCCGAAGGCTTCGCTGCCAGGCCGGGCGATTTCATCCATCTCGAAATCACCGAAGCTCACGATTATGATCTGGTCGCGAAAGCGACCTGAATTCCGAAAGAACGTGGCGCGATCTGGCAGATCGCGCCGCCGTTCTCACTTGATGCTGACTCTCACAGTGTTGGCAGTCTTCCCATCCACAGTCACGACCACATCAACTTCACTATTTCTCCCGGCCAGACTGCGCGGCACGACGACGTTGAGCTGATCGAGCCCGATGAAGCCCGGGGCGACCGACGCGTACAGCACTTCCGAATTCGCGCCGCCGATGCTCGCGGTGACTGCGTTCTGTGAAGTGCGGTTGCGTAACCCAGTGCCGTACAGCACCAGCACGACGGTGTCCCCGGCCGGCCCCAGGTCGAGCGGGACGCCGACATTTTTACCTTGCGCACTGTCGAATCTGTAGACCTGCTCGACAGTCTGTGAGCCATTGCGGACGCGCACGGCGAAGGCGGCGGCGATGCCCTGCCCCGACGCGTCGGCGGTGAAAAGGCTGGGGGCGGATGTGGCGACCTGCGCGGCCCCGGCTGAAACTATGCCGTCGCTGCTCGTGATCGTCACGGTCGCAGTGCCGGCAGCGGTGCCCGCCGGGATCTGATAGTTGACCTGGTTGGGCGAGACGAAGAAGAGTGGCGCGAGGCGTTCGACCCCGGCGCCGTCTCTGACGACGACGCGCGTGCCTCCGAGTACAGTCGGCAGCGGGATCGTAGTCGCAACGGTGGTGCCGGTCGCCAGCCCGGTTCCAAAGGCGGCGACGATGGATTCGCCGGCAATTGCCAGGGCGCTGTAATTGGCCGCGGAAACGGTCGTGGACGCGCGAGCGGTCGTCAGGCGGTAGATGCCGCGCCCGTGTGTGGCCGCGACCAGAGTGCCGCTGGCCGTGTGGTAGCGCACCATAAAGACGGCGACTTTCGGCATGCCGTTGCCGAGGCGCGCCCAGTTCGCGCCGCTGTCGGTGGTTTCAAAGACTCCGATGTCGGTGCCGATCCAGATGTGGCTCGTGTTGTTCGGGTCGAGCGCGACCGAAGTGACAGGCACGTCCGGCAGGTTGCCGCTGATGTCAGCCCAAGACGTTCCCTGATTCGTCGTCTGGAAAACGTGGCCGGGAGCTGTGGGAGTGCTGGTATTGAATCCCGAATAAACCACGACCGCGCGCTGCGTGTTATTCGAATCAAGCCCGATGTCGGTGATGAACCGGTTGGGCAGTGGCGCTTTGGTCACGTTGGTGAACGTCGCGCCGGCGAGCGCGCCCGCGTTGGTCGTGACCTCGATGAGACCGTCGCTGCTGCCGGTCCAGACGATCTCGCCGGGGGGAGTGGTGCTGTTATTCAGGCTGGGGTGTGCGGCGATGGCAGATAAGCTCCCGCTGCCCTTTGTCAGATCGGCGCCGAAGCTGTCCGCGCTCGCGCCGAGCCCCGTCCACGTGAGGCCCTGATCTGCGGTGCGATAAAGCCGGTGCGTGCCGAAATAGATCACATTGCCGCCGCCGCCGGTGAAACCGATGTGCTGCGCCATCGGCGGATAGAACGAGACGCGGTCCGCCGGGTTGAATCTGCCCTGCTGCGCCGTGCAGCCGAAGCAGCCGCGGGATGATGACCACGTCTGCCCGCCGTTGGATGAAAACCTCGGCCCGATCTGGGCGGTCTCCCCGCCGGAGTTATTCTGATTGAAGCGCGTGTGGTACATCACCTGCGGGTTCGACTGGTCAATCAGCGCGAAGCCGCCGTCGCCGCCGTCAGACAGCGACCAGGAGATGCCCCCGTTATAGAGCAAAGTGCCGTTGTCCTGCGTGCCGCCGAGCAGCAGCGCGAGGTCGGTCGGGTGCAAGGCGACGGACTGAAACTGGGAGAAGCTCAGATTCTGATTGAGCGTCGTCCAGCTGACGAAATCATTCGTCGCACCATCCGTCCGCCAGATGCCGCCGTCATTGCCGGTGAACAGAATGTTGCGATTGGCGCGACTGACCACGACAGCATGTGTGTCCGGGTGCAGGCCGCTGGTCGTGCCGTTGCCTCTGGAAATGTCAGTCCACGTCTGCCCGCCGTCCCTGCTGCGCACGAGCGTGCCGCCGTTGTAATTGCTGTTGGCCGAAGTGCCGTAATAGACGACGTTCGCGTCCGCCGGATCAACGGCGAGCGCGATGTTGTAATTCTCCTGCCCGCTGGTCGAGGGCGTGGCCAGTTGCGTCCAGACGTTGCCCCCGTCGGTCGAGCGCCAGATGCCGAGCAGTGTGTCGTCCTTTGAAGCGAAGGCGGCGTAGAGCGTCGCACTGGTCGAAGGAGCAATCGGCGGCCCGGCGGCGATCACCGGGCGGAAGAAAGGAGGGTCCTGCGTGTTGGTCACTTCCGGCAACCCGCCTTTCAGCACTGTCCAGGTTCCCGGCTCGCCGCCCGAGACCGAGCGGTAAATGCCTCTGGAGCGCACGGCGGCGTAAACGACCTGATGGTTCTGCGGGTCAATCAGGATGTCGTGACCGCTCTGAGCGCCGCTGCTGCCGTCGGGATCAACGTTCTTCCACGTCGCCCCGCCGTCGGACGATTTCCAGATGCCAACCTGCCCGAGCGCCGGACGGCCCGCGCTGCCCGTGGCGCTGGCTGTGCTGCCGAAAGTCGTCGCCAGAAAGAGCGTCGAAGGCGTGACCGGGTCAATCGCGATCTGCCCGATGGCCGCGTTGATGAAAGCAGGCTGCTGGGGATCACGGGTTGAAGTCGGGCCAGTGATGCGCGTCCACGTCGCGCCGCCGTCGGCTGATTTGAGCAGTCCCGCGCCGTAATAAGTGTCACCCGCGCGATTCGGTTCGCCCGTGCCCACGTAGATGACATTCGGATTGGTCGGGTCAACAGCGAGCGAACCGACCGCGAGCGAAGCCTCGTTATCAAGGATCGGCGCCCAGTTGACCCCGTTGTCAGTCGAACGCCAGACGCCGCCCTGCGCGCCGCCGACATAAACCGTCTGATTGCTTGTGCCGTTGTAGCCGGGGTCGAGCGCTATCGCAGTGACTCGGCCTGAGACTGAGCCTTGCGGAAAGCCAAAGCTGAAGCCGTTGGAAATTGGGGCGGGGCCAATCGCAGCCCAGACCTGCTCCCCTGCCAGATCAGCGTCTGCCTGCACGCTGGCTTCCAGCCGATGCCGTCTTTCTTCGCGCCCGAGCTGTTCCAGCGCGCGCAACCGGGCGCCGCGCGGAATTTCATCAAGCGGGTAAGCGCGCTGCTCGTAAAACCAGTCGCCGCGCCCCTCTCTTTCCTCTTCAACCGAACCGGGCGCTTTGGCTCTCTCGCCTTCTGAATCCTCGGCGGATTGCGGATTGTTTTCGGGATGCCTGGCTGATCTGGCAATGGATGAAGCGGGAATTGAAGCGCTGGCCGACGCAGGCGTGTTCTGATTTATTACCTTCTCCGGCAGCTGATTTGAATTTTGTCTGGTGTTGTTCGAGAAGGCGGGGTCACTCGCCTGTGGTTGCGCATTCCGCGCGGATGATAAATGAGTAGTGCGCGAAAGCCTGCCCGTGAAAGCCAGAGCCACGAGACACAGCACTACTGCCACCAGTGACAGGCCGGCCATAAATTTCAGAGAACGTTTTGGGGATGTCATATTGCTTTACTGCTTAACCGAGAAGTAACTGTTGTTTCAGTCGAGGATCGTTTTCAGTTCGCCGGTTCCGGTCCCGGCATAACGCAGAATCGCGCCGTCGCGTCCAACCGCCCAGCCGTCGCCTTCGCCGCGAAAGATAATTGCCCGGAGCGGGGTCGTCGTGCCGCTCGAATCACGCTGCCACGTTGCGCCGCCGTCACTGGTGCGAATAATGATTCCATTCAACCCGGCGGCCCACGCCTGGCGCGCGCTGAGGGCGTGAATGCCAAGCAGGTTGCTCGGCACGCCGCTGATCTGCACCACCCAGTTTTCACCGCCGTCTTTCGTATGCAGGATCAAACCTTCATCACCGACCGCCCAGCCTTCACGCGCTTTCGCCGATTTATCGGCGGGGGCGAATGAAATCGAATAGAGCGAACGCCGCGTGCCGCTTTCCTGCCTCGCCCACGTTTCGCCGCCGTCAGCGGTGTGCAGGATCGTCCCCGCTTCGCCCGCGGCCCAGCCCTGCTTGTCGTCGGTGAAAATAATCGTTTCAAGCCACGAGCGCGTATTCGATGTCTGTTGCTTCCAGTTTTCGCCGCCATCGGCAGTGTGCAGGATCGTGCCGCCTTCGCCTGCGATCCATCCTTCCTGCTGACTGATAAAGGTGACCCCGTGGAAGCTGAAATCGGTGCCGCCCGCTTTGACTTCCCACTGCCCGCCGCCGTCCGCAGTGCGCAGGATCACGCCGCGTTCGCCGACCACCCAGCCCTGCTTCGCGTCAATGAAATCAACCGCGCTGAGGCTGGCCGTCGTGTTCGAGGTCTGTGCCTTCCACGTCTTCCCGCCGTCCTCAGTTGCCAGGATCGTGCCGTTTGCGCCGACCGCCCAGCCGCGCCTGCCGTCCGCGAAATCAACCGCTGAGAGAGATTCCTGTAAACCTCGCAACTGGGCGTTCCATTTCTCGCCGCCATCGGTCGTCGCGTAAATCGCCCCGCCTTCGCCCGCGGCCCAGGCGTGTTTGTCGTCAACGAGGCAGACCGCACTGAATAATTGCGCGCTGTTGGAAAGCTGCGCGCTCCAGGTTGCGCCGCCGTCGCCCGTATGCAGAATCACGCCGTCGGCACCTGCGGCCCAGCCGCGCTTGTCATCAATGAAAGAGACCGCGTAGATGTTGGTTGATGAATTGCTCTGCTGCGCGACCCACGTCGCGCCCGCATCACCGCTGTACAGGATCGTCCCCTGCCACCCGACCACCCAGAATTTGTCCGGCGCGACGGCGCCGATGCCGAGCAGGTTGCGCGCGGCGTTCTGCGGTTTAATTTTCCATGAAGCCCCGCCGTCATCCGTGACCAGCAGAGTCCCTTCGGCCCCGGTCACCACGCCATGTTTTTCATCACTGAACGCGACCGCGTAAAGGTGTCTGGTGATCCCACTTTCCTGCGCGACCCAGGTCGCGCCGCCGTCATGGGTTACGATGATTGTGCCTTCAACGCCGACCGCCCAGCCGTCCCTGTCGGTCGCGAAACTGACGGCATATAGATGCTTCTTCGTCGGATTGGTTTGCTCCTTCCAGGTTTCGCCGCCATTTCTTGAAATGATGACCAGACCGCGCGCGCCGACAGCCCAGGCGCGTTTGCCGCGCATCGCCAGACCGTAAAGCGGCGTGGCGATCCTGCCGCGCAGGTGCTGCCAGTCGTTCCCGCCATTATCGGTCCGCAGAATGGCCCCGTCCCGACCGACGGCAATCCCGTGCCGTTCGTCGCTGAAGCCGATGGCGTAGAGCGGATTGCCCTGCGGTCGCGGATTCTGCCACCGCCAGGAGCCGGTCTGGGAGATGGCGACAAGGCCGAAGATGAGACTGATCAGAAAGGAAGAGGCGAACGCCCGCCAGTGATTGACAAACTTCATAACCAAATTCTTTCCGGGGAAGGAAGGTTCCGGCCAGAATGACTAACGGCCCGGCGCGGGGTCCGCGAGGCCGGGTAATGATATTGGGTTTCATGGCGCAAATCAAAACTCGCAGTTACAATCGCCCGGGCGCAACATTTTCTTCGGGAGGCCACGATGCTTTTCCGCTGCGAGCTGATGAAGTCTTATTCCGCTCAATACCGGTTGGCCATTCTAATGATGCTGATTGCCCTCTGCTTCATTCCTGCTGATTCACAGGCAATGAGCGCGGGGATTGGTTCGCAGACGGCTTCAACGAAAGAAAGAATCACAACGGCTTCGGGAGTCCGCGTCCGCGCCGCGCCACAGACCACGGCGGAGGAAGTGACGCGGCTGCCGCTCGGCACGATCCTGCAGGTGCTTGAACAGTCAGCCGGCAAAGAGAAGGTCGGTCAGAACGAGGATTTCTGGTATCGCGTCACCACAACAGACGGCAAAAGCGGCTGGGTGTTCGGCAGCCTGACAGGCTCATTTGACCCTGCCAATCGCGAAGCCATTTATCAGGGCATCGCCGCGGAAAGATTGAAAGTCGAACTATCGAGCTTTGCCGAGCAGGTGGACCTGGTCAACTTCCTGACGCGCGTGGTTACTGAGGTCACGACGCCCGCGATTGCGGCTGAGCTTGAACTCTCGCGCCTCGTCGCGCTGCGCCGTTCAGTTTCCGAGATTCCGGCAATGAAGCCTGCACAGCCTTCACAGCAGGCCTGGCTCAGGGCGCAGGAAAGGCAGCTCCTTTACAGCGAGCCGGGCGGACAATGGATAGTGAATTCGGAACTGTTCTGGAATCTGCAGAGGAAGTACCGCGCCCTGCCGATTGCCGAACGCATCGCGTGGGAGGCCTCGCAAAACCTGCTGCCCGGCGAGTGCGAAACCGACCTCCCCTGCAATTTCGAAGTGATCATGCTGAGAGAGGGAAGGTATCTGGAGCTTTACCCGCAGGGCGCGCACGCTGAAGAGGCCCTCAGCAACCTTGACGACCTGCTCAAAACAATCGCCGAGGACACACAACAGAAGAAACTTTACGAAGTCGCCAGAGAGGACCGCGCAACGTTCGGCAAAAATGTCGCCCGGCTCCGCGCCGTGCTGATGAAGACGACCGGCCCGAAGAAGACCGCCGTGCTGAAGAGTCTTGACCAGATCGCACAGGCTTTCCACTGAGCATGAACTACATCGGCTCCAAGTACACGCTCCTCCCATTCCTCGAACAGGTTTTTCGTCAGGTCGCCGACGGCAGCGAAAAGGTTTTCTGCGACATCTTCGCCGGGACCGGGGCGGTGGGCAGATACTTCAAAGGTTTGGGGCTGCAAATCATCGCCAATGATCTTCAGTATTACGCCTACGCCCTGAACAAGGCTTACATCGAGATCAATGAAACGCCGCGGTTTGCCGGACTCAGGAAAAGATACAAGGCCGACATTGCCAGCCGTCGCGCGCGCTCAGGCGATTCGGCGGAAGCGGTGCTGGCCTTCATCAATCAGCTTCCCGGCATTTCGGGTTTCATCACTCATCACTACAGTCCTGCTGGCAATCGGCTTTATTACACCGAGGAAAATGCCGGGAAGGCCGACGCAATCCGACAGGCGCTGGAAACCTGGCGGGCGGAAGGGCTGATCACCGGGCCGGAATATTTCTACATCCTGGCTTCCCTGCTCGAAGCCATTGATCAGGTCGCCAACACGGCGAGCGTTTACGGGGCGTACCTCAAGAAATTCAAGGCCAGCGCCCGAAAGCCGCTACGCCTGAGGCCGCTGGAGCTGAAAAATCACGTCGGCTGGTGCAGTGTCCATCAGCGTGACGCTAATGAACTGATCGAAGAGATCGAATGCGACGTACTCTACCTCGATCCGCCATACAACCACCGACAGTACGGAGCGAATTATCATGTGCTGGAAACGATTGCGGCTTACGATAACCCCGCTTTGACGGGTGTCACCGGGATGCGCGATTACGTGCGCAGTCGTTATTGCCGGCAGCGATCAGCCGCGGAGGCGATGGAGCATCTGGTCAGAAATGCGCGGGCGAAACACATTCTGGTGAGTTACAACGATGAAGGCGTGATGAGTCTCGCGGAGATTCACGAAATCCTCGGCCTGCGCGGGGAGCCGCGAACTTTTGAGACCGGCTACAGCCGCTTCAAGGCCGACAACGGGCGGGAATACAAGCGGGATCGGACGGTTGAATATGTTCATTACGTCAGAGTCGCGCGACCTCCAGCCGCGTCGTGATGTCGCCGAATTCGTACTGACTGGCCGTCCCGCGCGCCCGGCCCCTTTTGTGCTTGACCTGAAAAGTCACGACCGTTCGGCCATCAATGCGAATGCCGAAGGTCGTGCCGACCGGCTCCCCGCCTTTCGGATGCGCGGGGGTAAACGAAATTCGCTCGCGGGTCAGCGATTCGATGTTCACGTCTTCCAGCAGCGATTCCCACCGCACTCTGCCAGTCCTGCGGTCAAAGATGATGACGCGGCTGTCGTCGTTACCGTGCTTGTAATGCAGCAACCGAAGAAACAGATATTTTGCCGCCTCAAGGTTGCCCACCTGAGCCTGGCTGAAATCGCCCGGCTGACAGTCTGTGAGTTCCAGCTTGCGAATAATGACCTGCGCCACCAGCCGCGAGACGTTCAGGTAATGCCCCTTCAGTTCCGCGGGCGAGGCAAAACCCAGTTCGGTAATCATCGCATTCAACTCCGAATCGGAAACTTTGAAATACCTTTCCGCCCACTTCGGCCCGATGTCTGGCGTCTGGCCTTCGGCGACAGCAACTCTGCCCGACTTGTCGGTCTTGACGGAAACAGGCATTGCCTGATGGTCCGCGAATTCGAGGATGAGATCACCGGCTCTGGCGTCGGCGAACTCTCGCGGGGTGTGGCGCACGCGCGTCAGGGCGCCGCTTCCCGCCCTGGCAAGCAATTCGCCCGCGCCCTGCCGGACGGCCTTTTCGATATTGGCGATCTCCTGTTGAAAGATCGCGCGGCTCGGATGCGATGCGGGGAGCGAAGCGATGGCTTCCTGCATTCTCGTGCGGCTGCGTTGCGGATCGAAAGGCGATTGATCCAGCTTTGTCAGCGCGAGCAGTTCATTTGCCAGCATAATTTCGGCATATGTGCCCAGACCGTCGTGAAACCTCCCTTCAATCACCTCGAAGTCGGTTTTTGACAGTGACGCTCTGGCAGCGCCGCTTGATTCTCTCCGATCCGGGAGCCTGAGGCTGACGGGCTTCCCCGTCAGCTGCGCGATGTAATAGCGCATGAACTCATCACGCTTCGGCTCAAGACAGACGGTGACGGGCCGGCCTTTCTCGCGGTCAATGCGCGTGAATCCTTTCTCGTCCACGACGAGCGGCAGCGTCTCCAGTTTGCCGAAGAAACTCCCCGGGTCGGCAGTTTCGGCGATGGCGAGCTGGTCGTGCAGCGTCATCCGCTGCGTGCGGTTCGCGATCCAGAGGCGGTAAAGGCATTCGACCGACCTCGTGAGCGGCGAGTCGTGTTTGCGCACCTCCTCGCGCTCTTCATCTTTGAGCTGCACCTTCGTCGTCGCGTCGAGCGGCACGATCGTGAGCGGCAGCCCCGCGCCGTACACCAGTTGCGCGTCGGCGGCCGCAGCGGCGACGTTGTATTCGGCCATCGGCTTGTCCGGCGACCATTCGGAGCCGTAGACGCAGCCGCTCATCAGCACGACGCGTTTGACGAGCTTCGGCAGGTTCGGTTCCCGGCGGAGCGCGTCGGCCAGGTTTTCGAGCGGGCCGACGGCGACGATGGTTACCTGCCCCGGATGCTTCCTGACCTGCTCGACGATGAAATCGGCCGCGGGCTTCTGAATCGGCTTCTTTTTCTCGAAGTCCTCGGCCCACGAAAACTGGTAATGCCAGCGCGGGTCGTTCGTTTCGCGCCCGACGGCGACGGGGATTTCGCCGCGCCCGGCGAGGTGGAGCATCTTGCAGGCGATCCGCGACCGCAGCGCCGTCGGCCCGTGCGCGATGGTCACGCCCAGAGTTTCAAAGCTCCGCCGCCGGATCACGAACGCCAGCGCCCACGCGTCGTCAATGTCGTCGCCGATGTCGGTGTCGAGAATGATCTTCATCCGGCCTTCCTGCGCCGGCGCGGTTGTGCTATTCAGCGACAGCACCAGAAGTACGAGCGGCAGAATGAAGACGGCAACACGCCGATGAGTTTTCATTTTCTCTCCCGTTGACTTTGTTGATGGGTGGAAATCAGGTTTGTACTGCGACACCAGGTATAAAGGATCAGCGATGAGTAATCAATTCAAATGGCTTGAAGTCAGAACCGAGTATCGCGAGGCGCGCGTTTCGGCGCACGGCGAGGAGTTGCGCTGGATGGTCAACCGCGAAACGGTTCTCAACACCGCGACCGGCGAGACCGTGACCCGGGGCGTCATCCGCCACCCCGGAACCTGCGTCATCGTCCCCTTTCTCAGTGACAATCAGATCCTGCTGATGCGGCAGTACCGCTACAGCATTGATCGCGAGTTGTGGGAGGTGCCGGCCGGGCTGCTGGAAGGGCGCGAGGAAAATTTCCGCGTCGTGCCGACCGAGACGCCGGAAGAATGCGCGCGGCGTGAATTGCTGGAAGAGACCGGCTACGAGGCGACGCGGCTCGAAAAGATCGCCGAATGTTACGTCACGCCGGGCAATAACGATGGGCTGCTCCACTTCTTTTTTGCGCAGAGCCTCATCCGGCGCGAACAGTCGCTCGATGTCGGCGAAGTCATCAACGAAATTCGCGCCTTCGATTTTTCGGAGCTGGAAGGGATGATGACGCGCGGCGAAATCCGCGACGCGAAAACAACTATCGCGCTCTTTCACGTACTCACCCGGCGACCGAGCGGCTGGCGAATCGCGTGATGCTGAATGGCGACAGATTGGTTTTACTTTCGCCCGTTCTGATCAGCTCGCTGATCGCCTGTGCGGTGACGGGCGTGAGCAGGATGCCGTTGCGGTAATGGCCGGTCGCGTAAACCAGCCCGGCCAGTTCCGGGTCGGCGCCGAGAACTGGCAGATCATCCGGGGCGTGCGGACGCAGCCCCGCCCAGGTTTCGATCACCCTTTGCTGCTCGAGGATCGGCATGATCTCAACCGCGCGTTCGATGATCGAAGCCAGCCCGCCGGCCGTCACGCTCTTGTCGTAACCCGCGTTTTCACTGGTCGAACCCGCAATGACAAACCCGCCGAGTCGTGGAACCACGTAGCCGCGCCGCGAATAAACGATGTGGCGCAGGGACGGCGCGGGGTTTTCAATCGCGACCATCTGCCCGCGCACCGGCTCAATCTGAAAATCCGCAATCTGCTTTCCGCTCTGGTCTGTCAGCAGGCTCGACCAGCTCCCGGCGGCAATCACCACTGTGCGCGCACGGACTTCTCCCGTCGTCGTTTCCACTCCGGCAACGTGGCGCTCGCCGGCCTGTGATTCGATGATCAGATGCCGGGCTTCGGTGTTTGTCTGAAACTGCGCGCCGGCATCCCGCGCGGCCGTGATCACTGCCAGCATCAGGCGGCGGTTATCAACCTGGTGGTCGTCAGGGAATTTGAGCGCCCAGCGCAGTTTTTCATTGAGCAGCGGTTCGAGCTTTCGCACGCAGCCCGCGTCGAGACGCTTCACGTTGAACCCGGCGGCGCGCTGCCAGCTCAGGCGGTGATCAAGCTCTTCCTCATCCGTTCCGGAGAGCGCCAGGTAAAGCGTGCCTTCGGTGCGGTATTCAACGTCAATGCCCGTCGCCTCGCGCAACTCGCTGGCGAAGTCGGCATACATCGCGCGGCTCGCGACCGCGAGGTTGAAAAAATCATCGGCGAAATCAGCTTCGGCCAGCGGGACGAGCATGCCGCCCGCGGCGTGCGAAGCCTCGCGGCCCGGCTCGCCGCGTTCGATCACTACGACGCACATGCCGGCCTGAGCGAGCCGCCACGCAATCGCGCAGCCGATCACGCCGCCGCCGACAATCGCGACATCAGCCTGTTCGATGGATTGAGACATTGGTAATGCGGAAGGTGCAATCACGCCGGACTGGCTGGCGGCGTCTCCGGCGCCTGCTGACGCTGCCGGCGCTCCTCGCGCATCCGGCGGGCGTTTTCGAGATGACGGTCAGTCTCGTTGATTTCATGGTCAACCAGCGAAGTGACATTGCTTTTGATGCTCGTCAGCACATCCTTCTTGAACTTCGCCAGATCGTCTGCGGTCTGTTCGGGCAGACCGGCCCAGAAGGAATCAATCAGGCGGTCAACGAAATTTTCTGCGGCCTCAAAAATATCTGACATCGCTTGGCTCCTTTTCGACGGCTTCAATCAGGCTCGTAAGTGGCGGCGCTGTTTTCCGTCTCCCACAGACGAACCTTGTAAACCTGCACACAGTCATCGTTGACCTGCCGTCCGATTTCGTGCAGGAAGTACGCGGCCATCTCTTCCGCCGTCGGGTTGATTTCGCGGTCGAAGGGCGGCAGTTCGTTGATGTTTTTGTGGTCGAGATAATCAACGACTTTCCGGGTCGCGGCCCTCAGGTGAGCGAAATCAATCAGCATGCCGATCCCGTCGAGCTGCCGGCCGCGCGCGTAAACTTCGACACGGTAGTTATGGCCGTGCAGGTTGGCGCATTTCCCCTTGTGCCCCCGGATCAGGTGCGCCGAGGAAAAACTCATCTGAATCATGACTTCGTGCATTTGATCCTGTCTCCGAAAAAATCGGTGCGCCCGAAGTATAACACCCGGCGGCGCGCAAAGTTGAGCGGCTTGACGCGCACTCGGGCGATACAGCAAACTTCCACGCGCAAAAGAGTCACCGAAGATCAACCATAGTCCCCGGACCGAAATATTTTTTATGGCTCACAAGATCACACTTATTCCGGGCGACGGCATCGGGCCGGAAGTTACTGGCGCCGTCGTCCGCATCATCGAGGCCACGGGCGTCGAAGTCGAGTGGGAAAGCTTCGTCGCCGGCGCGGAAGCGCTGTCACGCTTCGGCGACCCGCTCCCCGAATCCGTGCTTGAATCCATCAAACGCAACCGCGTCGCGCTCAAAGGGCCGCTCACGACTCCAGTCGGGACCGGATTTACGAGCGTCAACGTGCGGCTGCGGAAGACGCTCGACCTCTATGCCAACCTGCGGCCCGTCAAAACGCTGCCCGGCGTCACGACCCCGTTCGGCGAACTCGATCTGGTCGTGGTGCGCGAAAACACCGAGGATTTGTATTCGGGGCTGGAACACGTCGTCGTGCCCGGCGTCGTCGAGAGCCTGAAGATCATCACCGAGCGCGCCTCGACGCGGATCGCGCGTTTCGCCTTCGACTTCGCACGCAGCGAGGGACGCAAAAAAGTCACGGCCATTCACAAGGCCAACATCATGAAGTTGTCAGACGGGCTGTTCCTCGACTGCTTCCGCAAAATCGCGGCCGAATACCCCGAGATTCAGGCCGATGACAAGATCGTGGACAACGCCTGCATGCAACTGGTGATCAGGCCGCAGCAATTTGACGTGATGCTGCTCGAAAACCTCTATGGCGACATCGTCTCCGACCTGACGGCGGGTCTGGTGGGTGGCCTGGGGATAGTGCCGGGCGCGAACATCGGCGAACTCGGCGCGGTCTTTGAAGCCGTCCACGGCAGCGCGCCCGACATCGCCGGCAAGAACATGGCCAACCCGACGGCGCTGCTGCAATCATCAGTTCTGATGCTCAGGTTCATCGGCGAGCGCAGGGCGGCCGACCTGATTCACAAGGCCTTGGAACACACGCTCGCGGTCAGGAACATGCGGACGCGTGATCTGGGCGGCACGGCGAGTACGACGGAATACACCGAGGCGATTGTGGCTTCGATGAGAGAAGTCGAGGTACAGGAAACAGGGCGGGCGAGTGAGAAAGCATAAGGATGACCGGCTTTCTCACTCGCGGCGCAGCTTCGCGATGAACTGCCGGCGCTTTTCTTCATTGCGCAATTCGAAGGCGAGCGCGACCAGTGACTCGGGATCAGCCAACCCCTTTGCCACGAGCTTCCGCATCCGCGCTGAACTGTCGCAGCGCGGCGACCCGCTGAAATTCAGCAATCAGCTCCGCCTGAGTGAATAATACGGACTCCTCGCAGGCTTCGGCGACTTCCCGCGACCACTTTTCATAACGATCCGCTGGCCGCCAGCGCGCAAATTTGTGCGCCAGCAGCGCCGGTTCATTATCGGATTCCTCTGCGGCAATCGGCTGCTTCAACGCTTCACGCACCTCTTCGAGCTTGAGCCCACGACTTTGCAGAATTTCAGCCGCCACTGCACCCTCGAGACACAGCAGTCCGAGCAGCAGATGCTCCGTGCCGATGTGCCGATGTTTGAGGCGCTCCGATTCCTCCGCCACGAATTTCAGCACATTCTTTGCCTCGACCGACAGTGGCATATCAACTGAGGTCGGGACGCCCTCGCGCACCCCGGTGCGTCCTTCGATCTCCCTGCGAACGTCTTCAACTGCTGACCGGGAATTGAAGAAGCGGCTGGCAAGGATGCTGTCTTCGCGCAGCACGCCGAGCAGGATGTGTTCAGCTTCAATTCGCTCACTGCCGAACTGGCTGGCTTCGTAGCGGGCGAAGAAGATCGCACGGCGGGCTTTCTCTGTGTACTTTTCAAACATTCGCGCCTCTTTGTCGAGCTGCTTCTACTTCTGCGCCTGCGGCGTGGGCGTGGCGGCGGGCTGCGAGTTCTTCTCCTGCCGCTCCCACTCGCGGTAGCGCGCCACGGCACGGTCGTGATCCCTCGAATTTTCGGAAAAGACGTGCGAGCCGTCATTTTTGACGCTGTCCCTGACGAAATAGAGGTAATTCGTCCCCGCCGGGTTGAGCGCCGCCTCGATGGAGCGCTTGCCGGGCGAGGCAATCGGGCCGGGCGGCAGTCCGGCGCGGAGGTAGGTGTTGTAAGGCGAATTGCGGTCGAGGTCGCTCCGGTGGATCACCCTGTCCCAGCCCTTGCCGACCAGATGCGCTGCGTAAATCACCGTCGGGTCGCAGGCCAGCTTTTCGCCCATCTTCCAGCGCTTGTGATAGACCTGCGAGATCGTTTCGCGCTCCGCGTCAATTCTGGCCTCTTTCTCGACGAGCGATGCCATCGTGATCGCCTGCCGCGTGTTCATCCCGAGCGCCCGCGCCTTCTCCTGCAATTCGGGGGTGTAAACCCTGCGGAAGCGTTTGACCATCGCCTCGACGAGCTGCTCGCGCGTGGTGTTGACCATGTATTCGTAGGTGTCGGGGAAAAGGTAACCCTCAAGGTCTCTGGCCTGCGGGTCAAGGTCCGAGATCAGGCCGACTTTCTTTTTGAAGAGATCGAGGATTTCGTCCTGGCTTGCCGGCGGGGGCTGTTTCATGCCGGGCAGCGGCGCCGCCAGTTTCGCCGCGATGTCCCATTGGTTGAAGCCTTCAGGAAAGGTGATGTTTACTGTGGCGACTTCGCCGCGCGTGAGTTTGCCGATGACTTTGAGGGGTGAGATCGGCGACTCGAACTGGTAAGTGCCGGTTTTGAAATTCTGGCCGTGCGCAGCCAGTTTCATCCACAGCCACGTCGGCCATTCACCGGCGAGGACGCCTTCCCGGTGGAGCTTCGCAATGATCGCGCCGGTGCTGGTGCGCGGCTCAATCGTAATGAGTTTCTCCGCGGCATTGTGCGCGCGCGGGCGATTGACGGCGCTTTTGAGCCAGAACCAGCCGCCCACGCCGAGCAGGATCAGAATCGCAACCAGGGCAATGGCCGTTTTCTTAATCAGAGAACCTGAGAGCATTATACTTTCCCGAAATTCTTTCGATCAGTGATCGGGGGAGTTATCGTCATCAGCAGCCTTCGGAGTTTCAGCCACGGCATCAAGGTAATCCCGCAGGATGATTGCCGCCGCGTATTCATCGGAACGGGCGCGCCGTTCTCTCTGATCCGCGCCGCCCGCGCGCAGCAGATCATCGGCCTCCCGTGAACTCAGATATTCGTTACATGAGGCGACCGGGATGGTCAGGTGTGATTGCAGGTCGCGGATAAATTGTTCGACGCGCTCGGCCGCATCGCCGCGCGTGCCGTCCGCCCTGAGGGGCAGCCCGACCACCAGCGTGCCGATTTCGTGTTCAGTCGCGAGGGCGCGGATGCGCTCGATGACCCGCTCTTGGCTGAGTCGGTCGCGGCGAATCGTCGTCAGTGGCCGCACGGTGATTCCCAGTTCATCCGAAACTGCCACGCCAATCGAGCGTGAGCCATAATCAATTCCCATTGCCCGCATCACGGGGGCAGTATAGCGCACCGCGCCGCTTTTTCAGCATTCCCGGAAACAGCTCGATGACCCGACCCCGGTCCGGCCCTTGTTGAAGTCCACGCCCATCATCGCGCCCTTGCTCAGTCGGGCGAGCGTGTTGACCGCGGTCGGCGCGGCGGCGTCATCCGGCCAGAGAAACATGAGCCTGATCTCAACCTTACTCAGCTCGTTAACCTCGGGCGGCACGGCGATGACTGGCTCGTAACTGACTTTTTCCTGCAAGAGATAATTGCCGCGCTCGTTCTCCGGGAGCGTATCGAGATCGGCGCGAGTGACACTGACTTTGACGCCGCTGCCGGCGAACGAAAACAGCGGCTTGAGGACGAAGTCTCCAAGGTTATCAGGATATGACTCAAGTTGATCCACGAACCAGGCGCGCGGCACAGTCGGGTGTTTGAGGAAAGGCAGTGAAAACTTGCTCCAGCGGAAGAACCAGTTCGGGTGCCCGGCCCATTCGACTTCCAGTTCTTCGCGGAAGTCGAAGGCGCAGCGGATGCCCTTGTTGACGAATTCATCAATAATTGCCCGGTTATAAATCCGCCTGATTTCGATTTCGCGCCCATTCTTCGTATAGAACAACCGGCGACCACGTTTGGTGATGTCGGAAATATTCACGGTCGGCACGCCGATCAGCTTTTCAGTGAGGATGAAGTCCGGTCTGGTTTTCTGCAATTCCGGCTCGATCTCCATCAGGACGACATTCTCCGGCGCGTGATCGCCCGCCACGGCGCGGCGGAACAGGGCGAGGTACTCATCTTCGCTCGTGCCCGGGGGCAGGAATGACAGGCCGCTCAGGTCATAGCTCCGCTGATACTCGCGGCTCATCACCAGCTGGAAGGCGTAAAGTGAGGCCCAGGCCTGAAGCTCGATCAGCTTCGGTGACAGTCTGCCGCGGGCGTCGCGGGTGACGGCGAAATCCACCTGAATGAAAGTCGGGTGCGCCCCCTCACCGGGAGTGCGGAAGGCGGGCGGGATGGCCCTTTCGGAAGCTGCCAGATAATCAGAGGCGCGAAGCTGTCCGATCAGTTCGCCGGCTGCCTGCTGCATTTCTGCCAGCAGCTCTGAGGGCAGAAAAACCGGCGTCTCGCATATACGGAATTCGATTCGAGAGCCAGTCGCCGCTTCGAGTGAACGGATGACCCCCTGATAGTGTTCGTCGCTGTATCTCGCGTTGAATTTTTCACGCAGGTGTGGAATCACGGCGGCAACCTTTCATTTTCTTGTCCGGTGACTGGTCGGCAAAGAGTGCCCGGCGTGTGAATTGTTCATCAACCAGCGAGCGCATCAGCTTCGGAGCGAAATTTATCAGCTCTGCTGGAGAAAATTCTTTTTACCGAGGAAATGATTATGCTATGATCCCGGCTGTCAGACAAAAGGCAAAGGTCATCGTTTATCCCCGAATTTAATTCGCCTTGTTGTCGTGTATAACCTCCTCCACCCCCGTACCGGTTGTCTGAGTCGCCGCCCCGGATTCATACTCTTCATATCCTCCTAAGCACTTTGCACTAATGGCAGTTCGATTGACATTTCATCAGGTTACCCTCAGGGCGTGGTGAATGACTTTTATCAACTTCTCACCACGAATCCTTAACAGAGGGTCAGTAATACTGATGGCATCACACGGGCGATGACGCTGTTCTCAGGAGTCATCCGTGACTTCTAAAGTGATCGTGACAGCCATCAGTTTGATGATCAGCATGCTGACCGTTCGGGAGCCCCCGGGGTCAGGCAGGCGCCGTAAAATATTCCGGTAATATTTCGTGGGATTACGTCACTAAAGTCTGGATCAATCACACACAGGGAGAGAGCCATATGAGTGCAGCTTTACACTTACTCAACCAGCCATCCAGGGATGAAGCCGTCGAGAAACAGCTCGACAACCTCGCTTCATTCGACCAGTCCCCGGAGCTTCGGCTTCGTCGGACATACGAATACGTCACACAACTTCAGAGTGAAGTCCGGACACTGCGCGAGGAATTGGCCAGAGCCGAGCGCGCGGTGGAACACCGGGACACGCTGCTCCGTAACGCATTGCAGCGCGAGCAGGAACTGCGCGCGGAGTTGATCAGAGGAATGTTCTGAGAGCCGGATTCGCAGCCCGTGCCCCCTGCGACGGCTCCGGCGATTACCGGGCGTTTGCGCGACTCACCCCGTTTGCCCCTCCGCGTTCTGATCTTTCCCAGGATTCCTCACTCTTCAGCAGCACACACAGGCCGTAACGATTACGGTACTGTTCCCGAATGGCAGTGATCAGCCCGGCTGATTGCGTTCACCCTCCTCTGTGGCCGCATAAAAATCAGAGCGGAGCTTCATCGGCCGGCCGCTTTGCTCTTATCGGTTCAGAGCGGCTGACTGGCGAAGCTCCGCTGCGGTTCCTTGTCAGGCGGGTAACGTTGCTTCTGCGGCCCGTGCTACTTCACGGGACGAACATCCCACTGCGAGAGTGCTGAGACGGCCATCCCCACGACGACCCAGCGTTTGGGAGTCGTCAGGAACTGAATGCCGACCCGACACTGCTTGTCCGTGGCATGCGCGTATTTGACGACGCCCTCGACCTGAAACTGGCCGTCGAGGCCGGAGAGGCGGACGACCTCCCCCACCCCCACCTCGTGATTCAATCGCACAGAAACCCCGCGCCGGCTGACGTCTTCCGTATAAACCTCATCCTCGAATGGCTGGCCCTCCTGATCTTTCCCGTCAACGGTCAGCTTGAGTGAGAGTCGCAGGCGGGTATCGCGCGGCTCGAGTTCAAGAGTCTGTTCCCGGGTTGCGGCGTGGCTGTTTTCAATGACCTCCGCAATCTGATTTACATCGCTCTCGGCAATCTCATAGAACCTGATTCCGACCCCGACGCCCGGGTGCGTGAAGCGGACCTTGCCGGTCGCCTGAATTGACACTTTGCCGGGCAGGCCGCCGATCCGCATGTGGACCAGCGAGCCGACCTTCAGCGGCAGCCGGGTCGCAATGAAAATGCCGCCAGGACTCAGATTCGTGGCTTTGACACGATAGGTCTCGCCCTCACAAAAGAGGCTGACTGGGAACAACCCGTCCAAGCGACGGTAGCGACGTAATTCTGGTCTGGATTCACTCGACATAGCTCATACCCCGTTATTTTCGTGTTCGCCCGTGGCGCGACTTGTGACACTGTCGAGGCAGGGGCCAGGGACGCATGGCAATTAGTAGCCAGATGCTGTCGTTTATCTATTCCATCCCGATGATGAAGATTTGTCGCTGTGACGATTTTTCGCCGGTTTTCATCAGACTGCCCGGTTTCGGAAGGTAATCCTGACCCGGACTGAAAGGGTGGAGGCTGTCAGCGGGGCTCGGGTCGGCGGCAGAATTTAATCGGGGCTGGTCAGCGTGAGGACAATGGCGATGGCCGTCAGGGCGGCACACAACACGAATGGCGCGAGCGGGCTGAAGAGTCCAAACATCATTCCACCCCAGGCGGGGCCGATAAAACGCGCGAGGCTCCCGGCGGATTGAGTGATGCCAAGCGTACGGCCCTGCCTGTCTGCGGATGAACGCCTCGAGATCAGCGCGGGCAGCAGGCTGCTCGTCAGCGAACTGCCGACCGACAGCGCGCCGAGAACCAGCAATAATCCGGCCGGCGTGGCGGCCCAGGGCATACAGAGGGACGAGGCCGTCATTACCAGCAGACCGACGAGCAACAATTTGTGTTCACCGAACCGTTTGGTCAGCTTCCCGAGCAGCACGCCCTGCACGACGGCGCCGATCACCCCGACGTAAACGAAAAACCGCCCGATCTGCTGCGGCGAATAGTTGTAACGGATTTTGGCAAACAGCGCGAAGGTTGACTGGTAAGTGGCGAAGGCCAGAGTCAGAAAGAAATAGATCAGCAGGAGCATCCGCAGGTCGGGCCGGCGCAGGGCTTCGGTGAGTTCCTGCCAGCGGCTGCCGGTTTGCGCTGACTCATGCGCCTGCGCGCGTCGCTCCTTACTGAGTGACTCCGGCAACAGGAACCAGATGGAGACGGCATTGAAGAGCGCGAGCGCGGCGGCAAAATAGAACGGCGCGCCGAGGCCGAAGTGGCTCAGTTCGCCGCCAATCCCAGGGCCCACGATGAACCCAAGGCCGAAGGCCGCGCCGATCAGCCCGATCCCGCGCGCCCGCTCTTCGGGTCTCGTCACATCCGCGATGTAAGCCTGAGCAGTCGAAATATTCCCGCCGGTCACCCCGTCAAAAATGCGCGCCGCAAACAGCATCCAGAGCGAACCCGCCAGCCCCATCATCAGGAAAGCGAGGGCACTGCCGAGTACGCTGAAGACGAGTACCGGCCTCCGCCCCACGCGATCCGACAGGCGGCCAAGGATCGGCGAGAAGATGAGTTGCGCCAGCGAGAAGCTGCCCATCAGCCAGCCGATTGCCGCCGGGCTGGCGTGAAAGGTCGTGGACTCGGCGTAAATCGGCAGGATCGGGATGACGATGCCAAAGCCGATCAGGTCAATAAAAACTGTCAGAAAGATCAGCAGGAGCGGTGAAATGCGGCTGACCCTGTTTTGCGTCTGAACTTCCTGCATGAAAATAGTACCCGAGCAGCAGCCTCGCGGCTCTGGCGGCCTGATGGCCCGCCACTCTCTCATTTCACGAACGTCAGCCAGTTGCCTGGCGCTTCTCTGTGCCCCGTCACAACCTCAAAGTATGCCTTCTGAATCTCTCTGGTGACGGGGCCGCATTCGCCATTCCCGATTTTGATGCGGTCAATGCTGCGAACGGGGGTGACTTCGGCAGCCGTGCCGGTGAAGAAAACTTCTTCGGCAATGTAGAGCGCGGCGCGCGGAATCTGGCCCTCTCGGATTTCGTAACCAAGGCTGCGGGCGATCTGAATGATCGAATCGCGCGTGATGCCGGGCAGGATCGCGGAGCCGAGCGGCGGCGTATGAAGCGCCCCGTCCCTTACCAGGAAGATGTTTTCGCTGCTGCCTTCGCTGACCATGCCGCTCGTGTCGAGCGCGATGCCTTCGGAAAAGCCGTTGGTCAGCGCCTCCATTTTGACGAGCTGCGAATTCAGATAATTCGCGCCCGCCTTCGCCGTGGCCGGCAGCGTGTTCGGGTGCATCCGCGCCCAGCTCGCCACGCAGACATCAACGCCCTGTTCGACCGAATCGGCGCCGAGGTAGCGCTCCCACACCCAGCTCGAAATGAAAACCTCAATCGGCAGCGGCAGTGGGTTGACGCCGAAGCTGCCGTAACCGCGAAAGACTATCGGGCGGAGGTAGCATTCCCTGAATTCATTGACGCGCACGACCTCTTCGCAGGCCGCGACCAGATCATCAACCGAATACGGCGTGTCCATCCGGTAGATGTGGCAGGAATCATGCAGCCGCTCGATGTGTTCACGCAGGCGGAAGATTGCCGGCCCCTGCGGCGTCGCGTAACACCGAATGCCTTCGAAGATTGACGAGGCGTAATTGATCACGTGCGACATCACATGGATCTTCGCCTCATCCCACTCAATCAGGTTTCCGTTGTGCCAGATTTTTCTGGCGCGCTCTGTTGCCATCCTGGAATGCTCCTCGTGCCGCCCGAATCAAATTTCCGAGGGGAGTGGATTGAAATGATTTGCCTTAGTGAGCCATCTTAGCCGCTGACTCGGAAATCAGGCAAGCGATCAGCAAAGCTGTAATCGAAGCGGGCAGGCCGCCTGACGGGAACGGATGTGCTAAGATGTCGCACCTTCTCGGGTTCACGACATACTTCATTACATAACCGGAGGCTGGATGAAAGCACAGACACTCGACGGCACGTCCGTCGCACAGCAGATCAGACAAGGAATCGCCGCGCGCGTTGAAGAGCTTGCCGCGCGCGGGATCAAACCCGGACTCGCAGCCGTCATCGTCGGCAACAACCCCGCGTCACAGGTTTACGTCAACAGCAAGGTGAAGACCTGCGAATCACTCGGACTTTATTCCGAAAAGCATGAACTGCCGGAGGAGACGACGACGGAGCAGTTGCTCGCGCTCGTCAATGACCTCAATCGCCGCGACGAAATTGATGGGATTCTGGTGCAGATGCCGCTCCCCAGGCAGATTGATTCAAGACTCATACTCGACGCAGTTGACCCCGGCAAGGACGTTGACGGATTCCACCCGGTCAATGTGGGCAGACTGGTGCGGGGCGAAGAGGCGCTGGTGGCCTGCACGCCCGCAGGCATCATCGAAATGCTTGAGCATTACAAAATTCCGATTGCGGGCGCGAATGCCGTCGTCGTCGGGCGCAGCGACATCGTCGGCAAGCCGATGTCGCTGCTGCTGCTCCACCGCCACGCGACGGTGACGATCTGTCATTCGCGGACACGTGATCTGGCCGAAGTGACTCGCCGCGCCGACATCCTGATCGCTGCCATCGGGCGCACGGCACTCGTAACCGGCGAACATGTCAAAGAGGGCGCAGTGGTCGTTGACGTCGGGATGAACAACGTCACGAGCGTCGAAGAGGCCGAGCGCATCTTCACTGGCGAAGACCTGCCGAAACGCCGCGATGCCATTGCGCGGCGCGGTTACACTCTGACCGGCGACGTCGAACAGCGAACGGTGATTGAGCGCGCCGGGTGGCTGACGCCTGTGCCGGGCGGCGTCGGCCCGCTGACCATCGCCATGCTGATGAAGAACACCGTGCGTGCGGCCGAAGCGAGGAGAGGATGATCAAGGTCGGCCTGACAGGCGGGATTGCCACGGGCAAATCATTCGTGTCCTCGGTGCTGCGCGAACTAGGCTGCGCGGTCGCCGATGCCGACGCGATTGCCCATCAGGTGATCGCGTCGGGGCAGCCGGCTTACGAAGAGATCACCCGTGAATTCGGCCCCGACGTGCCGGGCCTCGTGGCCGAAACCGGCGCGATTGACCGGGCGAAACTGGGGGCATTTGTTTTCAACCGGCCCGAGCGACTCAAGCGCCTCAATGAGATCGTCCACCCGCGGGTCTTTGCCGGGCAGGAGCGCTGGATTGCCGAGGTCGCGGCGCGCGACCCGGAGGCCGTCATCGTGATTGATGCGGCGCTGCTCATCGAAACCGGCGCCTACCAGCGATTCGATAAGGTGATTGTTGTTTATTGCGACCCTGAATTACAGATCGGGCGCCTGATGGCTCGCAACATCCTCTCCCGCGAAGCCGCCCAGGCTCGCATCTCTTCGCAGATGCCCAGTGCCGAAAAACTGAGGTATGCGGATTATTCCATCAACACTTCGGGCGGCTTCGACGAGACGCGCCGGCAGGTTGAAGCCGTCTATGCTGAACTGGAGAGACTCAGCTCCGAACACTCCCGCCTCCGCGACAGCTGAAACAAAATCTGTTACCCCGATTGATCATTCGCCAGGGCTTTATCATCTGGAAATCCTGCACCTTTGGCAGTTTCAGAAGGGAGGACAAGAGAGAGGCGGTGAGCAATGACGCGCTCGGGTCCGGCCCCCCTGAGAGCCGGATTTGCCAGCGGAACGTCACTGCCAGTTGCCCAACAGTCTTACATCGTGTTGCCAGACACGAAAGGATCGCCGAACAACACACCCGCGGCCCCCCGTGGCCCCATTGTGGATTGACCTGGGTTTTGATCGCGAACCGGCTGACGGCGAAATGAGGGTTGAGAGGAGGGGAGTTTCTCCCCGGGCAGTTTCTTTCGCCGTCAAATCGCGGTCAAAAGCTTGGCGGCTTGCATCCCAGTCGCGCGCGCGAGGCCGGCCTTCACTGCGTTCGCCCCGTCGCAGGACCGGCCTGGATGCAAGCCCCGCTGCGAGGAGGGTGTCCCCTGACGACACCCTCCTCTCGCAATCCGGGCCCGGCGTCCCGACCCTGGGGGCGCCTCGCCGAAAAATCTTCCCGGGTAAAACGGCCGGCCTGATGGTTGATGATTGAGCCTCATGCTATGATTCGGCTCCTTATTATTGAACAGATGCCCCTCGACGCCCCGACAATATCGGATCGCAATCCGGCCGCGGAGCCATCCCACCAATACACCGCGTGGCTGAAAGCCCAAGGTGCGCTTGCCGCCAGCACGAACCTCGCGCTCGTCACGATCAGCGGCAATAATGAAGTCGTCGGCGCGGCCAGCAACGACACCAGCATCTGCGAGGCCTGGCTCGCCGACCCTGAAAAATCCCGGCAGTGCGCCGAATTCTGCGGGCGGGCGCGTGAAAAAGCGCTGGCCGCGGGCGAAACGATCACCTACCGCTGCCACGCCGGGCTGCACTGTTTTGCGACCCCCATCCATATTGAGGGCCTGTGTGAATCGCCGGTCATCCTGGGCGGGCGGGCGTTCGTCTCGACGCGCGATTACCGCGAATTCATCGGGCGTGAACAGCACAACGGCACGAAACCCGACCCGGCCATCAGCCGCAACCTCAAGTTCACCGACGAAGAAGAGTTGAAGCGTGCGGCGCGGTTCATCAGCAGCCGGGCGCGCGAAATCCTTGGTCAGGCGCAGATGCCGGGTCATCAGGACTCGGCAGCGCTGCACCTGGTCACTTCGGCCAAAGTTACAAAGCTTGAGTCGCGCCAGTCATCTTCCGTCATCAAGGCCCCGGCGGCGTTCTTCAACAGCCCTTTTGATCAGGGGTGCCGCGAAGCCCTGCGCACGCTCAGCCTGCGATACGGAATCAGTTCCATGGCACTGCTGATGCGCCGGGGTGAGGACCTCGCGGCCTGCGCGGCGAGCGGGCCGCAGCGTCAGCGCCTGATCAACGCGAGGGTCAATTCGGATGACTCGCTGCTTGCGCGACTGCGCGCGCAAAGCGGCAGGCCCGGAGCGCTCACGCTCAGCGATTACGAAATCGCCTTTCTGCTCGATGATGATGACCTGCCGGTGGCCGAAATCGGCAGTGCGTTCCCGCTCTTCATCGGCGCGGAACTGCACGGCGCGCTGCTCGCCCTTGACGCCCGGCTCGATGCGGAAACACGGCGGCAGATTCTGGAGTTCGGTCAGAGCATCATCGTCCCGCTCGAAATGGCGAGCCTGCGCAACCAGCTCAGTGAGTACGCGCAGGCCGGCGCGGAGTTGCGCGATTTCGCCAGCCGGATTACCACGCTCTCCGAGCCCTCGGAGATTTATGCGGAGGTTCTGCGCAAATCCATCGAGGTGCTGGGCGCCGAGCGCGCCTCGCTGATGACTTTCGACGAGCAGTCGCAGTCACTGACTTTCAGAGGGAGCTTCGGGCTGAGCGAAGAGATCCTGCAGACCGAACGCCCCCGCCCCGGCGAGGGCATTGCCGGGGCCGTCTTTGAAAGCGGCGAGCCATTGCTCGTGCGCGACATCACCGAACTGGAAGTCGCTGAGGACAAGCGCTGGATCGCCGAGCGCATTCGCGCCCGGTACAGTCGCAGCAATCACTCGCGTTCGTTCATCAGCTTCCCGATCCAGATCGGCCAGCGGCGGATCGGCGTACTCAACCTCTCGGGCACGGGTTACGGCCCCGGCGATCTGAGGTGGCTCAGGGGCGTCATCCCGCACGCCGCAGCCGCGCTCGACCGCATCCACCTGCGCGAACAGGCGGAGCGCTTCCAGCTGATGTCCATCACCGACTCGCTGACCGGACTGCTCAACCGCCGCTACCTCGAAGAACGCTTCTCCGAGGAGTTGAAGCGCTCGCAGCGTTATTACTACCCGCTCTCGCTGCTGATGATTGATATTGACCGGTTCAAATCCTACAACGACAGTTTCGGCCATCAGGCCGGCGACGAGGTGCTGCATGCGGTGGCCCAGTGCATCCGCGGGGCGCTGCGCAATTTCGACGTGGCGGCGCGTTACGGCGGCGAAGAGTTCTGCATCATTCTGCCCGAGACTGACGTGACTGCCGCCGCGGTGCTGGCCGAACGGCTGCGCGCCCAGGTCGAAGCCGATTTCGGCCCGGCCAATCCCCAGGTGCGCCGACCGCTCACCATCAGCATCGGGGTCGCCAGCCTCAGTCATAATTTGCACACAACCGAACAGATCACCAAAGCCGCAGACCAGGCCCTCTACGCGGCGAAAAACCAGGGGAGGAACTGTGTCGTCGTGTCCGGCAACGCGACTGACTGATGCCTCCCGCTGAAACTCACAAGTCATGTTGTCCTCATCACCTCCCCCGGGGGGGCAGCCCATCCTCAGTCGCGTTTTCGGCGGCGCGTTCATCAACCGCAAGCCGCAACTCGACAAGCTTATGCGCGCGGCCGGCGGCGCGGCCCCGCGGGCTGTCCTCATCCTTGGGCAGCCTCAGGTGGGCAAGACGGAGCTGCTGAGAACGGCCTTCGACCTGCTCTTCACCGCTTCCGGCCCCGCACTGCCGATCTATTACTACCCCCGCCCCGAACAGATGTCGGCGGAGAAGCTGGCGCGCGATTTCCTCTTCACGCTGCTCCGGCAGTACCTCGCCTTCACCAATCAGACGCCGCAACTCCTGACCGCCCCCGACCTGACCGCGCGCGACCTGCGCCATGCGGCCGGCCCCGGCGAATACGACGAGATCAGTGAATTGCTGGAAGGTTACGAGGCGCGGGCGTCGGCCGGCAATGAGCAAAGGCTGCTGCATTACGCGTTCGGCGCCCCGCTCCGGCTCGCCGCGCGCACGCCGCACCGCCTGGTGCTGATGATTGACGAGGCGCAGATGCTCAATCAGGTGGTCGCCGGTGACCACCCGATGCCGCTGCTCAACCAGATGCTCCAGGAGCCGCCGGCCGTCTCGCTCGTCATCACCGGCTTGCAGCGCACGCTGCTGGAACACCTGTCAGTCAGCAAGGAAGTGATCGGCGATTTGTGGCTGGACTGGCTTGAGCCGCTTGACCTGCCGATGTTGCAGTCACTGGTCGAGCAGTGGTGCGCGCGCCTGGGCGTGGCGCTGGACGCCGAAATCGGGCGGCTCGCGATCCAGCAACTCGGCGGCAATCTGCTCTACTTGCGCTCGCTCGTGACGGCCGCCGGCGAGCGCAAAATCAATCTCGACAACCCGGTCGAATTCGAGCGGCTTTACGTTGACGAGCTGCTGCGCGGCCGGATCGCCCAGCACTTCTCGAGCCTGCTGCGCCGCATCGGCCGCGTCACGGCCGTCAATCCCCGCGGCGAACGAGCCGCCACCGGCATCGTTGACCTGTGCCATGAGGCAATCGCCCTGCGCTCGCCGGTCGAGTTGATCGAATTCAGGCTGAACAGGGATTTCCATGCGCAACGGCTGCTCTCGGAATTGCACCAGCACGAACTGATCACCATTCTCGACGATCACGTGCTGCCGTCCGACGACCCGGTTTTCTGCGACTGGCTGAGGGCGACGCACCAGCGTTTCAGCGGCACCCCCGCCAGCGAGGTCACGCTCGACCTGCTCAGCCGCCGCGTCAAGGCCGTGCCGCAGATGCTCGCTTCGAGCGAGCTGCGCACGCTCCACACACGAATCACCGAACTGCTCAACCGCTTCGACCGCCAGAGCGTCGCCCGGTCGCTCTTCGTCCAGGATGAATTCCTGATCCGCTACGGCAGCGCGAAGTACGATCAGATCATCTCCGGCCTGCGGGCGGAGTCCGAGCGCGTCACACTGCCGCAGGTTATTTACGTGACCGAAACCCCGCTCAGCTCCGCCGACGGCGCTCATTACCATCAGCAGAGTCTGCCGCCCTGGAGCTGCATCATCGCTTACGGTTTTGACGAGGCGTGCTATGACAACGAACACGAAGCCGTCTGGGTAATCGCCGTGAACACTTCGCCGGCGGCCATCACCGAAGAAACCATCGCCGCGCTCGACGGTCATCTGGCCACGTTCCGCGACCCGCTCTCGTCAGGGAGGACCGGGACAAAGATCGTCCGCTGGGCGATCAGCAAAATGGGGTTCACTCGCGAGGCCGTGTCCGCACTACGCGAGCGCGGCTTCCTCACCTCCGATTATCTTCAGGTCGAACTCCTCGCCGACACCCTCCCGACCGCGCCTAAGTCAGAGCGCGCGATCCCGATCTCGGTCGAAATCCAGAAGCCGGACGCGCAGCGCGATTTCGACCTGGCCATCCCGATTGGCGAAGACCGGGAGATCATCGCCGCCCGCGTCGCCGAGCAGATCGCCCGCACTGCCGGCTTCCCGCCCGAAGAACTCAACCAGCTCAAGACCGCCCTGATTGAGGCCTGCCTGAGCCTGAGCGCCATCGGCATTTCTCCGGACGGGCGAATCTACCAGCGCTTTCACGCCGATCAGGAGAAGATGACGATCACCGTCGCCAGCAGCGCGGCGGCCCTGGACCAGCCGGGCGGGGTCGAATTGAAAGATGACCCGCGCGGCGTCTGGCGGCTGCAGGTATTGACGAGTCTCGTGGATCAGGTGACGCTGACTCAGCTGGTCGGCGGGTTCCGCGTGGTATTGACGAAAAGACGCTCAGGCGTTCAGTGATTACCAGGCGTTCCTTTTGACAAGTCTTTCGGCGCTTCCATATACTCGCCACACCGAAAAGGAAGCGCGATGAAAATCCACGACATCACTGTCTCGATCTCCAGTGATCTGCCGGTCTACCCCGGCGACCCGGAGATTCAGATCAGGCCGACTCTTTCGATGGCGGCGGGCGACATCTGCTGCGTTTCGCAACTGAGTTTCGGCACGCACATCGGCACGCACGTTGATCCGCCTGCGCACTTCGTCCGTGGCGGGGCGACGCTCGACCAGTTGCCGCTCGACGTGCTGATCGGCCCGGCCCGCGTGATTGACGTCGGCGAAGAGCCCTTCATTGACGCAGCCGTCCTCGCGCGCGCGAACCTTGACGGCGTGAGTCGCGTGCTTTTCAAAACGCGCAATTCACGGCTCTGGCATTCGGCTAAGGAATTTCAGAAGAGTTTTGTTTACCTCGAAACCGACGCCGCCGGGATGCTGGTCGAACGCGGCGTCAGGCTCGTCGGCATTGATTATCTTTCGGTCGAGAAATTCGATTTCGAAGTGCCCGCCACGCATTACGCCTTACTCCGCAACAACGTCATTATCGTCGAAGGCCTCGATCTCAGCGCAGTTGCTCCGGGTGATTACGAACTGATCTGCCTGCCGCTCAAGCTCCGGGACGGCGACGGCGGCCCGGCTCGCGTCGTACTGCGCGAACTTTCATAACCAGCGGCTTCATTTACTCTGATGAGCCGCCTCACTTTTCACGAAAGGAACAATCTATGGCTGCACCTGCACCACATCTTGAAGGCTATATCAAGAACTGGAACCGCATTCACAAACAATCCACTGCCCTGATGGCGACTGCCCCGGACGACAAGTACGACTGGAAGACCTGCGATTCCGCGATGACGCTCGGTGAACTGATGAACCACCTGTGGCAGGCGGAAGTCGGGCTGGTTGAAGCCGTGCTGACCGGGAATTTCCCGAAAGAGTTTCCTGCGGCAAAGAAGACCACCGCGGAACTGCTCGCGACTTTTGACCAGGCACACGAAGAGTGTGTCGCCAAAGTAGCCGCGCTGACTCCGGAGCAGCTCGGCGAAACGGTGGCGCCGTTCGGCCCCGACAAGGCGATGTCGCGTCAGGCCCTGTTGCACGCGATGCACGAACACGAAATCCATCACCGCGGCCAGCTATACACTTATCTGAGAATTCTCGGCGTCGAAGTGCCGCCGCTCTTTGGCTAAATCCGTACAGTGAACTCTGAAGAATTCAAACGGGCACGCGCAGAATACGCTCAGCTGACGATTCCACAACTGATGGAATTGCTGGCGAGCGACAATCTGCGCGTGCGCTTTCTGGCCGAAATGGCGCTGCGCGACGCGACCGGCACCTGATTGAGCTTTCAGCCTGCGGCTCCGCAGTGCGAACGCGAACAATCAATTGAGGAATGGCGCGCGTGGTGGCGGAAACACAGCGTGCGCTTCAAACGGCGATGGCAAAGAACATCATCGGCAACAAACTAAACCCCGGCGGAAGCGTCATCAAAGGCCGCCCCGAAGACCCGCCCGGTTTCCGCGAGCGCGTCTACGAACTCGTGCTGCGAATCCCGCGCGGGCGGGTGATGAGTTACGGTCTGGTCGCGCGCGCGCTGGGCGCGGGCTACGACGCGCGGGCGATCGGGAACGTGATGCATGCGACGCCGGATGACGGGCGCGGCATCCCCTGGCATCGCGTCATCAACTCGCAGGGCGGATGTTCGACCGCCGGATTAACTACCCCTCCTGATTTGCAGCAGCGCCTGCTCGAAGACGAAGGCATCATCTTTAACGACAAAGGCCGCTGTGATATTGCAAAGTACCAGTGGACACCACCGGAGTTCGAAGCGGAATCCGGACGCGAAGACGACAACCAGGGCAGTCTGTTTACGTAATCAGGCGCACACGTATTCCCCTCGCAGTACCGCGGCCTTCTTTTATTCAGAATTTTCGCCGTGGCGGAGACTTCAACGAAGTCGTGATCACGCAGCAATTCCGTATCCCATCCCGCTTTTCCAACCTGAAGAGAGGCTTATGGATAATTCGATCAACCGACAGACCCCGTATCCGGTCGCGCCGAAGCAGTATTCGGTCGCGCATCACATGGTCACCACCGCATTCGAGCTTGAAGGCTTTCGCATCGTGCGGCACCTCGGCGTCGTGCGCGGCATCACCGTGCGCTCACGCTCGATTTTCGGCACGATCGGCGCGGGCCTGCAAACGCTGGTCGGCGGCAACATTTCGATTTACACCCGCCTGTGCGAGCAGACGCGCGCCGAAGCCTTCGACATCATGATTCAGCACGCCTCGGAGATCGGCGCGAACGCGATTGTTGGCTCGCGCTACGACGCCACTGAAATCATGAGCGGCGTCACCGAGGTGCTGGCCTACGGCACGGCGGTCATTGTCGAGCCGATTGAGCCTGCCGGCTATCGCGGCTCATAACAGTGAAACAGCCCGGCGCAATCCGTGATCGCGTTGCATTTTCAAGAGGAGATGAACGATGAAAAAGTTGATGCCTGTGGTCGCAGTTTATCTGTGCCTCCTGTTGTCAGCCGGCGCGCAGACCCCGCGCCCGATGACTTTCGATGACGTGATGGCGCTCAGGGCCGTCGGAGGAACGGCCATCTCGCCGGACGGAAAGACGGTGGCTTACACGGTTTCATACGCCGAGATGAAAGAGAACGAGCGGCTGACTGAAATCTGGCTGGTCCGGACAACCGGCGGCAAACCGCGTCGCTTCACGAGCGGCAAAAACGACATCTCGCCGCAATGGTCGCCCGACGGTCAGTGGATCGCCTTCATCTCCACCCGCAGCGCTGCCTCACTTCCGCCTGCCGGCGGTTCAGGTGAAAGTCCCAAGGCGCAGATTTACCTGATCCCGCCGTTCGGCGGTGAGGCCGAAAAGCTGACCGATTCAAAGACCGGCGTGAGTTCATTCGCGTGGTCGCCCGACGGCAAACGCATCGCTTACGTCGCGCAGGTCCCGCTCACCGAAGCTGAAGAGAAGAAGCAGAAGGATAAAGACGACGCGCAGGTGATTGACGCAAACTTCAGATTCACCCGCCTGTGGTCAATCGAAGTTGAATCGAAGAAGACCACCGAAATCGTCAAAGACAATGTGGTCATCAGCGACCCGCAATGGTCACCGGACGGACGGCATATTTCTTACACAGCCCACCCGACGCCGAAAGCCGATGACGGCGGTCGGGGCGACATTTACATCGCCAGCGCTGACGGCAGCGGCAAACCGCGCAAGCTTTATGACAACGCCGGCCCTGATTCGGGCGCGCGCTGGTCGCCCGACGGCAAATGGATCAGTTTCAGCAGCCGCGACGTAAAGAACGGCACGCTCGGGTTTCAGCGGCTCTACATCATTTCTGCCGAAGGCGGAACGCCGCGCGCGGTCGCCCCGAATTTCGACGGCACTGTTCCCACAGTCACCTGGTCGCGTGACGGTTCGATGCTCTATTTTCAGGCGGGCCACCGCACGACCGCGCAGCTTTTCAGCGTCCCCGCGGCGGGCGGCGAAGTGAAGCAGATTTCATCGGGCGAAGCGACTATCGGCGGCGTCAGCTTCGCGAACGGAAGCGGAATGATCGCTTTCACCCGCACCGACCTTCAGCACCCGGCTGATGTTTACGTTTCATCGCTCCCGAATTTCAATCCGACAAAACTCACCGATCACAACCCACAGTTGAAGGAGACAGCACTCGGTCGCAGTGAAGTAATCCGCTGGAAGAGCAAAGACGGGCTGGAGATCGAAGGCATTCTGATTTATCCCGTCAATTATGAAGCGGGCAAACGTTACCCGCTGCTCGCCGGCATTCACGGCGGCCCGTCGGGCGTGTGGACGCAATCCTTCCCCGGCGCGTGGGGCAACTACGCGCACGTCTGGGCCGGCAAAGGATGGGCGGTCTTTCTGCCGAACGTGCGCGGCAGCTCGGGCTATGGCGAAAAATTTCTGCTCGCAAACGTGCGCGACTGGGGCGGCGGCGACTATCAGGACATTCAGTCGGGCCTTGACGATCTGATCAGACGTGGCATCGCCGACCCCGACAAGCTCGGTCAGGCGGGCTGGAGCTACGGCGGTTATATGACCGCGTGGACGCTGACGCAGACGAACCGTTTCAAGGCCGTGATGGTCGGCGCAGGTTTGACGAATATGTTTTCGATGTATTCGACCAACGACCTGCAGACAGTGCTGGAAGGCTATTTCGGCGCGCAGCCGTGGGATGACCTGCAGGCTTACGCCCGCGCTTCGGCAATGACTTTCATCAAGCAGGCGAAGACGCCGACGCTGATCCTGCACGGCGGCAACGACCAGCGCGTGCCCGTCGGGCAGGCGCAGGAACTGTATATGGGCCTCAGGAAAAACAACGTCCCGGTGCAGCTCGTTTTCTTCCCGCGCGAGGGGCATGGCCTGACTGAGCCGCGCCACCAGCTCGACAAAATGAAGCGCGAATATGCGTGGTTCGCGAAATACGTGCTGGGCATCGAGCAGCCGGAAGAGAAGAAAGATCTGACCGCGACCGCCGAAGGCAACAAATGATCGGCAGACTGAACAGACAAATCGCCATCGCCGCGCTGCTGCTGCCGGCAATGAATTACGCCACCGGTATGTCTTCTCCGCAGCGGGGCAAAGCTCCCAAGCCGGCGAAGCAGCCTGCCGCGCCGTCGGCGAAGACCTACTTGATCACACTCGCACAGAGTCAGATCACAATCCTTCTCAGACAGGAGGGTCTGGTCAGCAGACTGCACCCGAACCATCACGTCGCCGTCAGGACTTTCAGCGGGCGCGTGCAGCTCCCGCCCGGCGATGAGAGCAAGGCTTCGGTCGAAGTTGAAGCGGAAGCTGGATCGCTCATGAACGTTGATAAAGACATGAAGGATTTCGAGCGCAGTGAATTTCAAAAGATACTCCACGGCAGCGTGCTGGAAAGCGCTCGCTTTCCGAATATCAAATTCCGTTCGGCCTCAGTCTCTAACATCCAGCCGGCAGGCGAAGGGCACAGCTTCACGCTCAACGCCGATTTGACTTTGCACGGCGTCACCAGGCGGGTCGCCGTCCCGGTCAACGTCGTCATCAAAGAGGGGCAGCTTCGTGCGACCGGTGAAGCAAAGCTCAGGCAGAGCGATTTCGGGATGAAGCCTTACACCGGCGGCCTCGGCACGATCAAAATCGGCGACGAAGTGAAAGTCAGCTTCAGCATCGTCGCCACGGCTTCATAACCAGTAACGCGGTTCGTCAGATCGCACGGTCTGATTCAGGGGGAGGGCAAGCGATGAAAACCGGAATGCTCAGACCTGCCATAGTGTTGTTCGGCGCTCTACTGCTCTTGTCTTTCTCTGTCAGTCCGCAGTCAAAAAACAAAGGCAGCGCGGCCCCGGCGAAAAGCGCGACACGCACTTATTCCGTCGTCGCATCAGAAAGCAGTTTCTGGATTTTCGTCGGCAAAACGGGGCTGCTCAGCGGGCTGGCGCACAATCATGAAATCGGCGTGAAATTCTTCACTGGCCGCGTGGTCATTCCCGAAGCCGGGGCGGGCGCCGCCACGCTCGAACTCGACGTTGATGCAAAATCGCTCGCGGTGCTGGACAAGGAAGTGAGCGACAAGGATCGCACGGAAATTTACAACTCTATGCACACCGCCGTGCTTGAATCGGCCAAGCACCCGAAGATCACTTTCCGTTCCGCGTCGGTGACGGATGTGAAAGAAGCAGGCGCGGGCAGCTACAGTTTTACGCTCAACGGCGATCTGGCGCTGCACGGCGTGACGAGACGGATTGCCGTGCCGGTGACGGCCACGATCACGCCGCAGCAGATCAAAGCCAGTGGCAAGTACACGCTCCGCCAGACCGATTACGGCATCACCCCTTATTCTGCGGCGGGCGGCACGATCAAGGTGAAGAATGAGGTGGTAGTGAATTTTGCGATAGTGGCGAAGGCCGCATAACCAGTATCTGTGAAGCCGTATGAGGCAGCGAATCGCATTCGATCTGGATGAAACTCTCGGCGTCCCTGTCATTGACGGCGATTCAATTACCGGGTTCCGTCTGAGGGATGGAGCGGCTGATTTGCTGAACAGACTTCGGCTAAGCCACAGCCTTCTGTTATGGACCGTCAGTAATCGCAGCTATCTTGATAAGGCGCTGTCTTACGGCTTGTCAGCTTATTTCGCGGAAACTTACTCGTGGGATGACCTGGCAGTTAGTTGGAAAGATATTCGCAGAATCAATGCTGATTACCTGATTGATGACAGTGAGCACCACAAAGAAGAGGCGCGGAAATATGGGATAGCTGATAGCTACATTGTCATTGCTGCTTACGGCAGCCCGGAAGATCAGGATGACCCTCTGCTCTGGATTCGACAGATCGAACTGGTTTTGCCCTGTTAACTCGGAGGCGGTATATGGCACAACGAGTGGAAAAGGCTCAGCGCGAAGTCATCGAAGTTCACAGCCCGGCAACGCTTGCCAAAATCGGCGAAGTCGCGATTGATACTCCCGCCGAAGTCCGCGCGGCGGTCGCACGCGCACGTGGAGCTTTTCCAGCCTGGAGCGCACTTGATCTCAGTGCGCGCAGGAAGGTTCTACTCTCAGCACGCGACCTCATCCTTGCACGCCGCGAAGAGTTGATTGAACTGCTCTGCCTCGAAACCGGCAAGCCGCGACTGGAAGCTGTCGTTGAAATCACCTACGTCTGCGACGTCATCACTTTTTACGCGAAGCAGGCGCGCCGCTTCCTCAGGCCGCACCGCATCACGCCGCACCTGCTGCGCACCAAGAAAGTCACCGTCCATTACCAGCCGCGCGGCGTCATCGGCCTCATCACGCCCTGGAACTTTCCGCTCATCCTGACGGTCGGCGAAGCGATTCCGGCGCTCGCAGCAGGCAATGCTGTCGTCATCAAACCTTCGGAATGGACGCCGCTGATTGCAAAGCTCGGCTGCGAGATTTTGCAGCGGGCGTTCACCGCCGCCGGATTGCCCGCTGAAATTCTGCAGGCCGTCAACGGCTTCGGCGAAACGGGCGGCGCGCTCGTGGACGAGGCCGACATGATCGGGTTCACGGGCAGCGTGCGCACCGGCAAAGTAATTGCCGAACGTGCTGCCAGGCGATTGGTCCCGGTGAGTCTGGAACTCGGCGGTAAGGATCCGATGATCGTGTTGCGCGATGCCGACATCGAACGCGCGGCGAACGCCGCAGTCTGGGGCGCGTTCACGAATTCCGGTCAGGTCTGCATCTCAGTCGAGCGCGTTTACGTCGAGGAGGCGATTGCCGACGAATTCACGAAACGAGTCGTCGAGAAAACCCGCGCGCTGCGACAGGGCAGCGACGCGACGGAAGCGGGCAGTGACAAGCGTGTTGACGTAGGAGCGATGACTTTTCCAAAACAGGTTGACGTCGTCGAAGACCACATCAACGATGCGGCTGCACGCGGCGCGCAGATTATGACCGGCGGCCACCTGAATCCGAGCCTGCCCGGGCGCTTTTTCGAGCCGACAGTCCTGACCGGCGTGGATCACTCGATGCGCGTTATGACCGAAGAGACTTTCGGCCCCGTACTCCCGATCATGCGCGTCAGGGACGAACGCGAAGCGCTGCGCCTCGCGAACGATTCGATCTACGGCCTGAATGCGAGTGTGTGGACGAAGGACAAAAGCAAAGGCGAGCGCCTGGCCGCGCAGGTCGAGGCGGGCATCACCTGCGTCAATGATGTGATCGTCGGCTTCGCCGTAACCGACGCGCCTTCGGGCGGCCTTAAGGAGAGTGGCATCGGCAAACGGCACGGCGCGCACGGCATCCAGCGCTTCTGCCACGAGCAGGTCATCATCACCGACCGCTTCGGGATGAAGAAGGAAATCCTCTGGTATCCATACACGGCAAAGACTGAAAGGTTATTGCTGCGCGCGATGGGGGCGCTGTTCTCAAACCGGCTGGCAGAAAAAGTGAAGGCTTTGCTGGGTGGATAATTTCAAATCTCGGATTTGAAATTTGAGATTTGAGATTCGTTTTGCAGGAGCAACTATTGAGGCCCCGAACCAAGGGAAAGGAGACAGCAATGACATACGAACGCTTTGAGGATCTGCCTGTCTGGAGGTCTGCTATCGAACTGGCCGTACGGATTTATGAATTGACAGGAACAGAGTATTTCAAAGGCCATGGCAGTCTGCGCGACCAGATTGAGCGCTCCGCGGTCTCCGTCTCCAACAACATCGCGGAGGGGTTCGAGCGGGGTACGACGCAGGAACTGCTGACTTTCATCTATATCGCCCGCGGCTCAGCTGGCGAAACCCGATCTATGCTCTGTCTTTTTGAGAAGCTTCCTGTCTTCTCTGATCTCAAATCTCAGATTTCACATCTGAAATCTCTGGCTGAGAGCATTTCCCGCCAGCTGCGCGGATGGGCCGATTCGCTGCAAAACTCTGACATCAAAGGTCAGCGTTATCTGAACGACAAAACGCGCAGCGCCATGGAGCGGAACAAAGATCGCGATGAGTGGCTGCAGGAGCGCGAAAAGTGGAGGGAAGAAGTCCGCCGGAATTATGAGGCTCGGACGGCGGAGAAGAACAGAAATGAGGGCGCCATTTGAACGGCAACTCAGTGCGCTTCTTCAACCTTCCGTTTGATCTGCACCATCGGCATTAGCACCTCTTCGTGAAAGGCATCGCAGCCCATGCAGAAGTTCTGATAAACCTTTCCCGACGGCAGTCTGATCGTTGATTTCTCGATGAATTTTTCGACCGTCCAGCCGTGCGCAATGCCCATTCGTTCGGGGTGGCCCATCGAAAGGGCCTCGTACACCGAATTACCCGCCAGCCGATCCAGAATCGCTTCCAGTTTGTCTTCCAGCAGATTGCCCACCGGCGCTTTGGTCTTGATGCAGCACGGGTAGACGTTGCCGTTCGGCTCAATCGAAACTTCCGAGCCATTGTATTTGTACTGCAAAAAATTCAGCGCGCCCGACCAGCGGTTGCAGAAGTTATCTTTCAGGCCCGCGGTTGACAGTTCGTTCTGTTGCGCCCGCCCGCGCGGCCAGAGCGGCCCGATCCATGCGTCTTCAGTCGCGCCGAAGAAATGAAAGTACCTGCCGTCGCTGGTTTCCCTGAGGCTCTGTCCGGGCGCGAGCGGCACAAACTTCATGCCGCGCGATTCAAAGATCCGCGTCAGTTTGTTGATGAGTTTGTCCTGCGCCTCTTTCGTCTCTATCCCCTGATGGTGGGAGTCAATGCCTGAGACGGAAATCTTCCAGACGTGGCGTTCGAGCAGTTCGTCAACGATCCTTTCCGTCACCAGATCGCCGGTCGTCTGAATGATGATCCGCTTTTCCGCGCCGTATTTCCGGTGCAGCAGATCAAGGCCTGAATACAGCACCTTCTCGCGGATCGGTTCGAGCAGAATTTCGCCGCCACCCAGGATAATGTGACCGGGTTTCTCTTTCGGCCTGCCGGTTTCGGGATCACAATCGTTGAGATCGAGATAGGTCATGCGGTCGGGCAGGTTTTCGATAATCCGCGGGTGACAGCTGATGCTCTCATTCACCACGCGCTTCAGGTCGTCGCCGTAGTACGGATGAAAACGGTCCTCGTAGCAGTGATGACAGGTGCGGTGACAGAGGAAGGTCATCACATAATAAATTGAATGCATGAATGTCTCCGAAATAATGTAGTGCGACCGCCCGGTCCCGCTCACAGGCTTACCGTCGTCTCCACTCAAACCACTTCCTGAAAAGCCTCTTCACCGTCGGCGTCAGCTTCGTCCGCATATAAGCGTCGCCGATCCGCTTGAGCGCGTCCGCCTGCACGGGGTAAGGCTGAATGGTGGAAGAGAGCGCGCCGAGTTTCTGCCCCGTCGTGACGGCGAGCGTGAGTTGTCCGATCATCTCCCCGGCGTGGCGCGCGACTATCGTACCACCGAGAATCTTTCCCGTCCTGCGGTCGTAATGCACGCGCGCGAAGCCCGCCGTCTCGCCGTCGAGTATTGCACGGTCAACGTCGGCGAAGCTCTGCGTGATCGTCGCGACATTGTAACCGGCCCGGCGCGCATCGGCTTCGTAATGGCCGACGTGCGCGATTTCGGGGTCGGTGAAGGTACACCAGGGCAGCACTATCGAACCGGTCCTGCGGCGGCCGAAGAAGAAGGCGTTGGCGAGGACGTTGCGCGCCATCGCATCCGCCGCGTGCGTGAATTTGTATTTCGAGCAGACATCGCCCGCCGCGTAAATGCGCGGGCTCGTCGTCCGCAGGCGGTCATCAACTTCGACGCCCTGCTGTGAATATTTCACGCCCGCAGCTTCGAGTCCCAGGCCCTCGACGTTCGGCGCGCGCCCGACGGCGATCAGAATCGCATCGCCGCTGATCTCTTCTTCCCTGCCCTGATGTGAAAAAATCAGCGCCTTCTCTGCGCCGCGTTTTTCGGTGCGCAGCACTCTGGCGCTAAAGACAAACCGCACGCCTTCATCTTCCATCTGCCGATGCACGATTGCGGCGGCATCGGCGTCTTCCTTCGGCATAATTTGCGGGCCGTCGGTGATGACGGTGACCGCGCTGCCAAAACGCCGGAACGATTGTGCCAGTTCGCAGCCAATCGGCCCGGCCCCGATGACCAGCAGCCGGCGCGGCAGCTCGGCCAGCGTGAAGATGTTTTCGCTGGTGTAATAACCGGTCTCTTTCAGACCGGGAATATCGGGTTCCGCCGCGCGTGCGCCCGTGGCAATGACGGCGCGATCGAACTTCAGTTCGACGCCATTCACTTCAATCGTGGCCGGGCCTGTGAACTTTCCGCCGCCCAGATAAACGTCAACGTTGAATTCTTCCTTGAATCGTCTGGCCGAATCGTGCGGGGCGATTTCGGCGCGCAACCTGCGCATGCGCTCCATCGCTTCGGCAAAAATCACCGACGGCTCGACGCTCAGGTGAACGCCGAATTCCCTTCCCTGCTTCGCGTCGTAAACGGCGCGCGCCGCGCGGATCACGGCCTTTGAAGGTACGCAGCCGACGTTCAGGCAATCACCGCCCATCAGCGTGCGCTCGATCAGCGCGGCATGCGCGCCCAAGGCGCCCGCGCCCCCGGCACTGACCAGCCCCGCGGTGCCGCCGCCGATGACCACCAGATTGTATTTGCCCGTCGGCGTCGGGTTGACCCAGTCCGGCGGATGAACGTTCTCAACCAGCGCCCGGTCGTGCGGATCGTCAGGGATCGTCATGTGGCGAATCTGATCCTGATAAATCTGATCCGTTCTCTGACGGACGAGATCGTTTTCTCCAACCGCAGCGGCCATCATTGCACCTCCGCAATTTTCCGGGCGTCCGGCATCCTGCTGTCCGCTGTCTCCGCCTCAGCCAGAGCCTTGCGCGCCGCTCGCGTGACCAGCACGACGACGCCAATCGTGGCGAGCAGGCCGACGTAAGTCAGGATCTGTTTGTATGGCCCGGCGCTGCCTGCTGGCGCCCCGTTCAAAGCCTCGCCCGCGACCGCGCCGATATAGACGTAGAGGAAGGTTCCCGGCAGCATGCCGAGCAGGTTGGCCAGCACGTAAGCGCCGGTGCGCACCTTCGTCAGCCCCAGCAGGTAATTGAGCAGCACGAACGGAAACGCCGGGCTCAGCCGCGACAGAAAGACCATTTTGAACCCGGCCTGACCGATGGCTCTATCGAGCGCGGCAAATTTCGTGCTGGCCGCGGCCCACTGCGCCACTTTCCGGCGCAGCATCGTGCGCGCCAGCAGGAACGAACAGAGCGCGCCAAGATTCGCACCCATCAGCACGGTCAGCACTCCCGTCCACAGCCCGAAGAGCGTCCCCGCCATAATCGTCAGCAGGCTGCCCGGAGCCAGCAGCACCGTTGCGACGACATAAATCGCCGCCAGCACTATCGGCCCGACTGCGCCCAGTTGCGCGATCCAGCCCTGCAGCTGCCCGAACCACTCGCGCACCGGCAGGAACAGGAAGCCCGAGGAAATCGCGATCACAACCACGACCATCAGGATTGTTTTGAGATGACGCATGGCTGACCTCATCCGGTTCAGTGCGAACTGCCCCGACTCAGCTTTTGGCGGCGCGCAACCGGACCATCGTGGCGGTTTTGTCGGCCTCGCGGAAAACGACCTTCACCATCTGCCCGGCCTGAAAATCGTCGAGCGAGATTTTCTTCCCGCCCATTTCCGCTTTGGCGTCGGCACTGAACTTCGTTTTCTTATCAACCTTGAGTTCGTACTTTTTGCCCTTGCCGTCCTCGACGATCATCGTCATTTCGGACGCTTTGACTTCAGCGACCTTGCCCGTCACCGTTTTCGTCACGGCGAAGGGGCGTTCGGCGCGCGCCGTGCTGATGCCGGCGCTCGACCCGCTGCCCTGCGCGCAGGCGGCAGGGGCGAGCAGCATGACAAATGTCAGCAGACCAAAGGTGCGTTTCATTTTTCGTCCCCTCCAGCTTGCAGGAACTACGCGGTTGATTCAGTCGTGACGAATTTTGCGGCCTGACGCCGCGCCACAGGTCTGGATTTCAATCCCAGCAAAGCGAGCGCGCCGTATTCCAGCCACAGCACGGGAGCGCGTTCGGTCTCGTCAATCATCACCAGAAAAGCGAGACAGACCAGCGCGGAAAAGTAAAGCCACACCCGCTGATTCGCCACAACCGCCAGCGGCAGCAGCCATGTCACATACCACGGCATCAGCGCCGGGCCGAGCAACAGCAGCGCCCCGAGCGCCAGCGCAGCGTAATGCGCGAATGTTTCGCATTTCCCGTCGTCGCGCCGGATCAGCCAGGCGATGAAAGCGATGATCATCAGCCCGCCCATTGCGCGCGCAGCAGCGGCCGGGTCGCCGCTCAGGAAACCGGCGCACCACTCGATCAGCGCGTACGGCCCGGCATTGAATTGCCACTCGCGGGCGAACTGCCGGAATCCAGCAAACATTGCGCCGCCTGCGCCGATGAATGGGAGATAGCCCGCAATCACCAGTGCCCCCGTCAGTAATGCATAACGCCACCCCGCGCGCTTCATCACAAACGGCAGCAGCACGACCGGACTCAGTTTCGCCAGGATTGCCAGCCCGAAACTTATCGCGCTCAATTTGTGGTCGCGCCGGATAATGAAGTAACTCGTCGCCGCCAGAGCCGCGACCAGCACCGCATCAACGTGGCCGCTCGCCGCGAAGACTTTGATGACCAGCGGATTCCAGGCGTAAAGAACGACGAGCGACACCCGTCGCCCCGTTGCCTGAAGCACGAGCGCGAGCAGCAATGCGGCCAGCAGGTCAAAGAACACCGCCACGCTTTTCATCACCAGCACGCTGCCCGGCGCGAGATAGTGCGCGAAGCGAAAGACCAGTTGCGCCAGCGGCGGATAGATCGTCGGCGTGTCGGCGTAATTGATGTTGTCACGAATGGCGCCCCACTTCTCGCTGCCGTTCGTTAATTCGTCCAGCTTCCCGTCCGCCGGCGCGTAAAGGTAAGGATTGATGCCCTTCGCCTGCATGTGGCCATCCCACAGGTAGCGCCAGATGTCATCGTCGTAAAGCTGGAACCGTTCGTAAGCGACTGCCTCACCCCGCACATCCGCGCGTAAACCTTCCGGCATCCCCCGCCATCCCGCATCAGGCGGCAATCCCGCCGGAAGCAGTGTCAGCCGGAACAGCACCGCCCCCGCTGCAATGATGAAAAGCACGCCGCGCCGCTCGCGGGTATTTTGCACGACCAGCGCGGACGCCCCATATATCGCAAACAGTGCCGCCAGTATTCCCAGGAAGGTCACGACCGGGCGCAGACCATTCGTTGCATTGAACCGCAGCACTGCGAGGTAAAGAGCTTCGGAAGCGATGAGAGCGATGATGAGCAGCCGCAGCGGCCTGTTCGCGGTCTCCCCTTCTCCCCATCTCCCTGTCTCCTTGTCCCTCTTCATCGGATGGCGTGTTTGAAAATCGTGTAGAGGATCTTCGCCCCGGCCAGCACGGTGCCTTTGACCGTGCCGCTGATTTTCGAGCGGCCGATCCGCACGCGGTAACTGACCGGCACTTCAACAATCCGCAGGCCATGTCGAATAGCCTTGATCTGCATCTCGACCGTCCAGCCGAAGTTGCGATCCGTCATCCCGATCCTTTCAAGCGCGGCGCGGCGGATCGCGCGGAAGGGGCCGAGGTCGGTGTAACGAAACCCGAAGCGCCAGCGGATCAATGTCGTCGCCAGCCAATTGCCCCGGCGCTGCTGTAGCGTCAGCGCCGCGCGCGTCGCCCGATCCAGCGTGCGAGTGCTGATGACCAGATCGGCCCTGGCCGCGAGAATCGGCGCAATCAGCCGACCCATCTCTTCGGGAAAGTCGCTCTAGTCGGCATCGAGAAAAACGATGACTTCAGACTCCTTTGGCAGCGAGGCGATCCCGGCCAGACACGCCGCGCCGTAACCCCTCTCGGGTTGCGCCACGACAATCGCGCCCTGATCGCGGGCGATGCGCGCTGTCGCGTCCGTGCTGCCGTTGTCAACGACAATCACTTCATCAGCCCAGTCACGCGGGATGTCGCGCAGCACATGGGCAATTGATCTCTCCTCGTTGAAGGCGGGAATGATGACCGTAACCCGGGGACGCTGCGGTCTCAGATCGGAAGCGGGAAAGTCAGCGCTTCCTTCCTCGACCAGAAGAATCCCCCGGCCATCTGACTTCCAACTTCCGTTTTTCACTGATGCGTTTCCTGCGCGTTGAGCGACCAGTCGTAAGCGAGATACTTCACCGCCGGATTTTTTTCGATGATGAACTGCACCGCGTCAGCGGGCGCATACTTTTTGACGTACTCCAGCACTTCGCCGCCCGAGACTTCAGCCTTGACGCGCGCCAGCACCGACGACGACATCGTGAAGTCGCCGGCGTACCACTTGAAGATCGAAGAGATGTAGACCTCGTTGCGATCCTTGTCAACCCGCAGCCCGCGCGCCGGGTCGGTCAGGAATTCGCGGGCGATGCGATTGAGCTGCTCTTCGAGTTGCGGCGCGGTGTAAGCGAAGCGCTGCAGCCTCGGGCAACTGGTCGAGGCACAGTTGACGCCGAAATGAATGCGCGGGTCTTTCAGGTCACGGCCCTTCCTTTCGATCTCATTAAGCGTCAGGTCTTCGCCCGCCACGCGATGCCTCTTCCGGTCGAAAAAACCGCTCACTTCCTGCACGCTCCGGCGCTTTTTATAAACGCTGTCGAGCGTGTCGGCCAGCGTAAAGGCGTTGTAGGCGTTCATCCAGAAAGCCAGCCGCTCGGCGTCATTCGGGAAACTATGCGGTGATGCCGCCATGAGTGTTTTCAGGTAACCATCCAGCGCGGCCCGGTTGTTCTGGAGTCCCGCATAATCCACCCAGCCCCGGTCGTTGGGTAGTGGGGCGATAGTGTGTTGCTGAAAATTCGGGATTGCAGGGATTCGCTTGACAGCAGAGACAGCCCGTAGCGAAAGGCTCTGATCAATGATGCGATGGATTGCGTGGCTGAATGAGGATATTTGGGGCCTGCACGCCAATAATATTGAGAAACTCTTCAATCTTGCCGTTACGAGCCAGCCGCATTAGTGACGAGTACGGATCGCTGGTATGGCAGTCCCTGGATTGCTTGCTCAAGATGTACTGAATCGTAATCCGTGAAAATTCCGGCAAGCCAAGATAGACAACACAGATTCCCGACTTATTTATCCTGAATAGCTGAGAGAGGTATCCCGGCAGGGCAATGCCTGCATCGAATGGATTAGATGCAATCGTTGTAAATATCAACTCCTCAGCGACCCTGAAGAGGGTGACTTTTCTGTCCTTGGCCCGACCGACAGTCAGGCAGGCTTGTGCCTCGTCGAACAGCTTGTTGTACACCCTCTCAGCGCCGCTGGAAAATTCAATTCTATAGTTACCGCTCATCTACGGGTTATTCTCGTGGTGGCCTTCTTTCCTTCAGTGACTTTCGGACTTCGGAGGCGTCTTTTGTGTTGCCTGACAGGGTGTCATGCAGACCGGCTATCAACGCTGCCGTTTCGTCCTTGTCCTGAAGCAATTCAATAGCATTTAGAACCTGCTGTAACTGGTTCTGCATTGACAGGAACTGCTCGTAAGTGAGCAGTACGGCAATCGGGGTATCGTCATCCTGGATCACCCACGTTTTATCTAGGTTACTCAGGGAACTGGCATTCAGCGCCCGGAGCTTGCTGATTCCGACGTGCTGAACATTCGGATCAATGAATGGAATTGTGGGCATCATACAACTCTCCTTAGTTTTTTTGATTTTTCCTCCTTCTCATTAAGAAATATTTAATCCTTCCGCTCTCTCGTAAACTAGAGAGCGGAAGGATTATTGTCTGAATTTAGCCGCCTGTCAAGCAAAAAATTTACTCACATTGGGCTTGACTTAGGCAATGTCTTGCCTTTATAATGCCGTTATGTTGCCGAGCAAGCAGCAAAACCTGATAGCGAAAGGACTTTTGCAAGAAGAAGGCCCATGCGGAAATGTCAGTTTCCGCATGGGCCTTCTTGTATTTGACTGGGTAGCTTAATCGGACAAAGCAACCGACTGGAAATCGGCATCTCCGCGAGAGATTGGCCTTCTAAGGCTAAGATGCGGGTTCGAGTCCCGCCCCAGTCACCAGAATGATAACCCCGACAGAAGCGCTAACTTCTACCGGGGTGTCAACCCACACAGCCGAAGCCGTGCGAGCCTAGCAACTTCATTATCGGCTTTCCCTGTGTGGCTTTCAAGGGGAAAGCCGCCATGACCTGCCACTACTGCTGCGCCATTGCGAAACGCTTTGGCTATGACCGCAAACAGAACCAACGGTTTCGCTGCCTTCAGTGCGGAAAGACTTTCACTGAACCAAGAAACAAGCCGCTCGGTGACATGCGCATCCCGATTGAGAAGGCGATGCTCTGCCTTCAGATGCTGGTTGAGGGTTGCTCAATCCGCACGATTGAGCGAATCACCGGCATCGGCAAAACCGCCATCATTTCCCTGCTGCTGACGGCTGGTGAAAAATGCCAGCGCGTGATGCGAGACAAAATCAAAAACGTGTCGCTGCAATTTGTCGAAGCTGACGAGATTTGGGGTTTTGTACAGCGGAAAAATCGGCACGTCAAAGAAGATGATCCCGACAGAGACAGGGTTGGTGACGCTTATACGTTCGTTGCTATCGAAGCGAAATCCAAGCTGGTGATCTGCTACGAACTCGGCAGGCGCGACATCCCGACAGCCACGCGATTCATTCAGAAGCTCCACGACGCGGCGAGCGCCAGATTCCAACTCACGACCGATGGACTCAAGGCATATCTTGAGGCCGTTGAAACCGTCTTCGGGACAGAAATTGATTTCGCACAACTAGTGAAATCATACCGCAGTGATGATGGCAGCAGCGCAGAGCGCCGTTACTCTCCGGGTGATTTCATCGGGTCTAAGAAGGTCACGGTGATGGGACAGCCGAACGAAGACAAGATCAACACAGCGTATGTTGAGCGTCAGAATCTCACAATGCGTATGATGATGCGCAGGCTTACCAGACTGACAAACGCCTTCAGCAAAAAATGGGAAAATCTGAATTACGCTCTGGCCCTGCACTTCGCGTATTACAACTTCTGCCGCGTGCATCAGAGTCTCAGAGTAACGCCGGCGATGGAAGCGGGCATCACGGATCACGTCTGGACTATTGAGGAATTAGTCACAGAACGTATTTATTAAGCTCATCGTCAACTATGGCTTCGTATCTGATTTCAATGTCCTGTGAATTTTTAGCGCAATTGAGGAGCTGCTTGATGAGGGTCTCTGGCAGGGTGCAGATGAACTTTAACCGGCCAGACTGTCTCCTGGCGAACAATTCTGCAAAATCTGAGGGGTACTCATAATACTTTTGAAGGATGACCCAGGTATTTTTCCCAAGATCGCATTCACCTTCAGGGATATAAAAATTACATGGAAAGTCTGCCGGCTGGCATCCCGGCCTTTTCCCCTTGTTGTGCTGCTGCGATGTTGTCGGAACTACGATGTAATACCCCACAGTCCCGTCATTCAGCAGCACAAAGAGTTTTTCGCCTATCGCGCCATCCTGAAATCTGAACTCCCGGTCAAACAAAATAGAGCCAGTCGTCATGCGTAATTGGCAAGCATCTCCTTGTATTCCTTGAAAGACTCCAAAAGTTCCTGCTTGTGTGGATTCTTGTCAAGTACGTACTCATAAGGAATCAGTTGATTTTTCTTCTGCTCCTCATTGTACACCCGATGCCAAGGCTGAGTTGGGAGATGGGTGGACTCGATCATCTCATCCGCCTTATCCATGGCGTATCTGTATGCAACATCCTTGAGAATTGCCAGTTCACGTTTCGTGAAACAAGTCGGATCAAATTCAGCTTCAGGGCTGATTTGTAGTGATTTCCGGCCCTTCTTGCCAGTGATCATTTCAAACCTAACCTTACCCTTAAGGTCTTCAGGAGGGTTGTCTATCTCGCCGTCCAGCCCCTTGGGAACTGGCCCCATGGGCCAGGCATAATACTCCAAGTCTGTAACAGGCCTGCCAGTTAGCGAAAAATGCTCAAAGTCAAAATGATAGAGGAGTTTGAAGAGTTTAATCTTATTGCAATGCGAGGTTTCATTGGAGAAGAATATGATTGCATTGATCAGTTTTTCTCTGTTATGGCGAATCAGCATCCTTATCTCCTTCAGACTTGTTTCATAAGTGAAACACTGTCGTAATTGTATATCTCAGGCTTCACTTTGACAACGCAAACTGCGCAAGCATTCCAGAATTTCGCAAATATTCACTTTGTGGTAATGTCCACTTTACAAGACAAAGCAGCAACACACTATCGCCCCACTACCGGTCGTTGACATAGATGGAAAGGATTTTGTCGAGGGCGCTGTGATCGAACATTCCGCGCGCAGTCGGGGCTGAAGCGGCGCCGCTCACAGTGGGTGCGGCCGGATTCGGCGGATGCGAGGAACAGGCCGCGAAGAAAAAAGCTATAACTGCCACAGGCAATGCGACTATTAACCAGACTTTCCGCTGTCTCATCTGTTTCACCTCTCCCGTCTCATATAATCCCATCGCCGGGCAGCTTAATTCCCACACGCGCAATTATCTGTAAATCAGGTTACGGAGCCATAAGGTACCTGATGACCGGCCGCCGGTCACGCCGGGCAGGATGATGTCTGATCACCTTCCGCTATTGCCGCGCTCTCGACGGTCGCGGTACTTTACGGGACATGAGCGACGCAAACTCTCCACTGCTTGAACTGCGCGGCATCGTCAAATCATTCCCCGGCGTGCGCGCGCTGGCCGGGGTTGATTTCGCCGTGCGCGCGGGCGAAGTTCACGCGCTGCTCGGTGAAAACGGCGCGGGGAAATCCACGCTGATGAAGATCCTCTCCGGCGTGATGCGCGGAGACGAAGGCACGATCATCTTCGACGGTCGGGAGATCAATCCGCAGTCGCCCGCCGAGGCGCAGGCGCTCGGCATCAGCATCGTGCATCAGGAACTGAGCCTCGCGCCGAATCTGACCGTTGCCGAAAACATCTTCGTGCGCCGCGAGCCGCGGCGGTTCGGCCTGATCAACTGGCGCGAAATCAACCAGCGCGCCCGCCAGTTGCTCAGCGAATTTGAACTCGGCATTTCACCCGACACGCCGGTCAGGAATCTCAACCTCGGTTCGCGTCAGGTGGTCGAGATCGCCAAGGCGCTTTCGATCAACGCGAAGCTGCTCATTCTGGATGAGCCGACGTCGTCGCTTGAGGCGCACGAAGTGGAGTTGCTTTTCCGCGTGATCGAACGATTGAAGTCGCGGGGCCTTGCCATCGTTTACATCTCGCACAAGCTGGATGAAATCTTCCGCATCGCCGACCGCGTGACGGTGCTGCGCGACGGCAGGTTCATCGGCGCGCGCGAACGCGCTGAAACCGACGCCGCCGAACTGGTGCGCATGATGGTCGGCCGCGAACTGGATCACCTCTATCCGCCGAAGGCGTCAAAGGTCGGCAACGTGATGTTTGAGCTGCGCGGGCTGACTTCGCGCGGCAAATGTCGTGCCGTGAACCTGAGCGTGCGGGGCGGCGAAATCCTTGGGCTCGCGGGGCTGATCGGCTCGGGGCGGACTGAAACGATGATGGCGGCGGTCGGTTACGCGCCGCCGGACGCCGGGGAAGTCCTGCTCGACGGCAGGCTGATGCGCATCAACTCGCCGCGTGACGCGATCGCGCGGGGCATCGTTTATTCGCCCGAAGACCGGAAGGAGCAGGGTCTGTTCCTCCGGCAGAGCGTCCGCGCCAACATCGTCGCTTCAAGCCTCACGGCAGTCAGCCGCAACGGCCTGATGAATCACGTGGCGGAACGCGAGCTGAGCGATTCATTCGTCCGCGCCCTGTCAATCAGGACTCCCGGCGGCGAAAAGCAGGTAGACACATTGAGCGGCGGGAATCAACAGAAGGTGCTGCTGGCGAAATGGCTGGCGACGAAGCCGCGCGTACTCGTCATTGATGAACCGACGCGCGGCGTGGATGTCGGCTCCAAGTCGGAGATCCATCACCTGCTGCGCCGATTCGCTCGTGAAGGCGGCGCGGTGATTATGATCTCATCAGAGCTGCCTGAAATCCTTGGCATGAGCGACCGCATCGTGGTGTTTCATGAAGGCAGAGTCGCCGGCGAATTGCCGGGCGACGGCGCGACTGAAGAGGCAATTATGCGACTGGCAACCGGAGCCTGATCACCCTCTGTGCCGCTTCTCTCACCCCTTCAGTGTGAGCGCCCGCCACAACATCGCCCGCCGCGTCTTTGAGGCGGCCAGCAGCGCCACCGCGAGGATCAGGTAGCCCAGGCTGAAGTAGAAGCGGACATTCTCATCCGGCAGCAGCAGCTGGGCGAGGAAGAGGATGAGCAGCAGCAACGCTTCCCAGAGGGCGAAACTGAAATCAGAAATAATGACCGCCGCAAAGAGCGACTGCGCCGAAGTCAGCAGCAGCTCTTCCTTCTGGCGGTGGTCCAGATCCATCGCGACCAACCCGCCCTTCGAGACGGCGTAGACCAGCGGGATCGCGCCGACCAGCAGCGTCCATTGATTGATCTTCGATGAGATCAGCGCGCCCAATCCCGTCGAACCTTTACCCTTGAGTGCGAAAAGCAGCGCGATGATGGCTTCCGGCGACTCCGAGGCGAACGGCGCGAGCCACTGGACCAGCAGGAATTCATCTATGTGGTAACTCCTGCCCGTCGAGACCAGCCCTTCGGCGAAGGGTTCGGCTGAAAGCCAGATCGCGTATCCGGCATAAGCAAACATCACCAGGACAACGGCCCGCCGCGCGCCGTTGCCCAGCCTGCGGTCAATCGCCCCCGCAATGCCCCCCAAGTCTTCGTCGTGGGTCTCTCCCCGCGCCGCGCGGCCCGCGTAATAGAGAAACATCGCGAAGAAGACCAGTATGTCAACCCACGAAAGCGTTCCCTTGAGCGGGATCACCAGTGAGTAGAGCGTCGCGAGCAGCAGCAGGCTCAGTTCCAGACCCTGCGACCGGTCAATCGGGATCTCTTTCCGGCCGTATTTGAAGTAATAAACCACTGCGACCAGCGACCAGCCGAGGCCGATCAGCACACGATTCGCGCCCGTCATATTCGCGACAGCGAAAGCCTTGTACTCGGGATCCTTTCCCGCCTGCCAGGCGAAGTGCAGGTCAACGGCGTATTCCGGCAACACGCTGATCAGTGCCAGTGCGATCAGCGCCAGTGAGCGCGGGATGTCGCGCTCTGACAGTTCGGCGCCCCAGCTCAGCAGGAAGGCGGCACCCACAATTGCCACGCCCGAGATCACGGAAACGAGCGCGGGATTCATCGAATGCCCTCTCCCGGTCAGCTCCAGAAAAATCCAGGGGAGAGTAATCAGTACAGTTACGATCAGCCAGAAGAAATTTTTCATGCAGGGCTTTGATTGATGCCTGTATTTTATTCGCCAATGATTTTGATGATCACTCGTTTGCGCCGCCGCCCGTCAAACTCCGCGTAGTAAACCTGCTGCCACGTGCCGAGGTCAAGCTCTCCCTTCGTAATCGGCAGCAACACCTGATGGTGCAGCAGCAGATTTTTCAAATGGGCGTCACCGTTATCCTCGCCCGTCTGGTGGTGGCGGTAATCGGGGCGCGTCGGGGCCAGCTTTTCCAGCCACTCATCAATATCCGCGATCAGCCCGTCCTCGGCATCGTTGACGTAAACCGACGCCGTGATATGCATCGCCGAGACTAGCACGAGGCCTTCCCTGACATTACTTTCGTGAACGGCGCGCGTAACTTCGTCAGTGATGTTGATGTAATCGCGCCGCTTCTTTGTTTCGAAGACCAGATACTTCGTGTGAGATTTCATTGCACCCTCCCGCTCTTCGGGCGTCGCTTTCACAACGGCGCCGTGCGCCTGTATACTTGGTTTTTATTACTGCCGACTTGCAGACAGTATGAGTTATAGAAAATTGAAGGAGACATTATGCCGAAGATTGCTGACATTGAATACACTCCCAACCCGAACGCGGTGAAGTTCGTGCTGAGGGAACCGGTGACCATCGGGGCCTCGCGTTCTTACACCAATGAATTTGAAGCCCAGTCCGACCCGCTGGCTTCATCGCTGTTCGCCGTGGGCAATGTGACTTCGGTCTTTTACATGGATCGCTTCATCACCGTCAACAAGGATGACGAAGCGGGCTGGGAGGAAATGCTGCGCAGGCTGGCCGAACCGATCCGCTCGGCGCCGGCGGCGTCTGAGGTGACTGCGGCCAGCGCGGCCCCGCTGGCCGCGCCCGGAGAAAATCCGCTGCTCGACCGGATCAATGCGCTGCTGGATGAAAGGATTCGGCCCGGGCTGGCCGGCGACGGCGGCGGGCTGGAAATCATCAGCCTGAATGACAAGACGCTGACGATTCGCTATCAGGGGGCCTGCGGCAGCTGCCCGAGTTCGATGGCCGGGACGCTGATGGCGATTGAATCAATGCTCCAGCAGGACGTCGACCCTGAGATTCAGGTCATTTCGGTGTGATTCAGGAGTGGTGAAGCGAGCGGCGGGTATTGGACGGTTCCCGCTTCCACCCGCTGTTCGCTGAAGACGATTCTGAAGCAGTTATTTCCTCCTCACGAGCGCTTATCCTGCATTCTCACCCGCCAGAGTTTTCTGCTCGTCCAGCCGCTGATGGTGCTGCTTCTTGCATTCATAGAGGCGCTCGTCGGCAATGCGCATCAGTTCGGCGACTTTGGTCGCGTCGGCAGGGTATGAAGCCACACCCCAGCTGATGCCGCACTCTTCGGAAACCGGAGAATCTGCCAGATAGCTGATGACACTCACCTCGACGCGGTGCATCACGCCCTGCATCACCTCGCCGGGCGTCTCCGGGCAGATCGCCGCGAACTCGTCGCCGCCGTAACGGAACGCCGTGTCACTGTGCCGGAGCGACGATTGCACCATGCGCGCGACGCTCAGCAGCACCTCATCGCCGGCCTGGTGGCCGAAGCGGTCATTCACCTGCTTGAAGCGGTCCACGTCGAGCAGCACCACCGACAGGTCACGGTTGTAGCGTTGTGCCCGATCCACCTCATCGCTCAGCGCAACGTCGAAGGTCGCGCGATTGAGCAGTCTGGTCAGCGGGTCGCGCCGCGCCTGATCACTCAGTTCCTGCGTCTGTTTGTGGGTGTAGGTGCTGACGGAAAGGTAAAGCAGGCGCTCTATGATTGAGCCAACGCGCGACTGCGTTTCAAGCAACTCTTCCTTACTGAGCGCGGGGGCGTGCTGGCGGATCACTTCTTCGACGAGAGAGCGAATCAGGCTGAATTCGCGGAACAGCAGGCCGACTTCGACGCCCTGCTCGACGCGCCGCGCGCCGTGCTGCTGCGCCACGGTTGAGGATTTGAGCCGGCCCTTTTCCGGCGTCTCAGCCTCAAGCTCCTGCCAGACGAGATCGAACAGGCGCGGCAGCTCACCCAGCAGGTCGCTGACCGCAATCCGCCGCCGCTGATTCTTCTCCTGCTCGGACTTGAGCTGTGCCGATAACCTCAGCAGCAACCGCTCGCGTTCCCGGGCCAGAGCCTGTGCTACAGAACCTGACATGCGGGCTTCTCCAGTAAATAACGACTGAACGAAGCGTGGTCGTCAACGCACGAAAAGAAGGAACTTGTACCGGGGGATTTCGACGCGGTAATTATAGCCCATAGAACAGCCAATACCAGACCGGTGGTGAAGACGGCAGGTCAGGGGGACAAAGGCCTGACTCACTCATCCTTCATCTTCAGGCGTTCCACCGGCACCCCATTGATGATGTGTGATTCAATGATCTCAGGGACATCTTCAATTCTCACCCCGCCGTACCAACAGCCTTCCGGGTAGATCACGACCGTCGGGCCGCGATCACACTGATCCAGACAACCCGCTTTGTTGGCGCGGACTGTTCCCTTCAATCTGCGCACGGCCAGCTCCTTTTTGAAGGCAAGCTGCAATGCCCCGAGGCCTTCGGGATCACAGCAGCCGCGCGGATTTTCCGGGGGACGCTGGTTGGTGCAGACGAAAATATGGTATTCGAACTTCGGCATGAATTTCCAATTCTGTTTCGAGGGCAACAAAAAAACCAGCCGGAGCTGCCGCCGAAAACGACCGATGGCAGTCTGCCTTAACCATTTCCGGTACGTCAAGCCCCGCCTCCGGACGGGATCTCAAAGCAGTTAGGGCAGGAATAGAGCTTGAACTTATTAGCTAAAAATAATTACGCTTTCAGTTTTTTCACGCGCAACTGCGGGCGGCAAACTCCGTTCTAAGCTGTGCTTTCTCACAAATCCTCGGGATTTATTCTGAAGGCAGAATGTTGTCGGGTCATTCCCACAGACACGGAGTCAGATTAAAGAAGTGGAACCTGACATTCAGTCTCAGCGTAAATTCAGTACCAATCCGCGACCGAATGAGGGCATAAAAAACCACCGATTTGCTGAAGGAAGGGAGAAGAGCAGATGAAGGTTTCCACTGATACTCTGAAGATGATGCACAAACTGCCCCGCGAGAAGCGGGACAAGGTTGAGGAGGTCGTCCGTCGTCACGTCTCAGCCTGTTACCGGAACGGGTTCCCGCCTGAAAATCTGGATCGGGTTTACCTTGAAGCCGTCGAGATTGTGAATCTGGAAGAGCGCTTCCCGGAACCGGTCAGCGAAGAGACTCGCGACTGGGAACCGGCGCGCCATTACGATCAGTATGTGAGCCCCAGAGCGGCGTAGTGAATGTTTCGTCGCTGGCGGGTCGATGTTCGGGGATGCGTCAGTTCGCGCATCCCCGAATTTGTTTCCGGGCCCGCATAATTCGACAACCGGCGAACCCCTCAGCTATAATCCGTCGCTTGTTTCCATCGGCAAATCAGTGGTCTGCTTTCATATCCAATCCGCAGGCGTGATTCAGAACGCTTTCTGAAAATTTCGATAAGGAGTTATTCCGCGTGAAACGAATCCTCTGTCCCGTATTCGCCTTGGTCATTCTCTGTCTTTCCGGCCAGTTCAAGTACGCATCAGCCCAGACCGACCAGCTTTCATCATTTCAGCGCACCGATACCAACGCCAATGACCTGATCCTGCGCGGCGCGAGCAACGACGGATTGAGATTCGTCTTCGAGTCAACGGCTGATCTCGTAATGATCAGGAATCCTGACGGCACCTTCAGACGCGGAAACGAGGATGGCAATCAGGAAATCTTTATGTACGATGTGCTATCACAGCAGCTTATTCAAATAACAGAAACAAAGGATGAGCCTGACCCGGCAGATAGCACAAAAGTGTTTTTCAAAGTCTCGAACAATTCCCCGGTGATCAGTGGCGACGGCAGGTACATTGCCTTCTCATCAAACAGCCCCTCGCTTGCAGGCCCCAACCCGGACGGTAATCAGGAAATCTTTCTTGCCTTCATTGAACGCGGTGCGACAACTGCGACGTTTCAGCGTATCACCAACACTTCGAACGATTCAAAGTCATCAAAGGAAATTTTTGAAAACTACACGCCGACCATCAGCAACGACGGAAAGGTGATCGCCTTCGTCTCGACAAGAAATATTGCCGCCAGCAATTCATCCGCGACAATCAACAACACGGATGGCAATTCTGAAATATATCTTTACCGCGTCGGCGCTGTTGATCCGGTCTTCCAAGTCACCAGCAAGCTCGATTCTGAAGCGACGGTTGACGGCGTGACGGTAAAAGGTTTCAACGCGGCCCCGTTCCTGAGCGGTGATGGAAAGGTGCTGGCCTTCCTCTCCGGGTTTGACTATGCCTTGGCGAGTGCGACAGTCAACAATAAGGATTTCAATGGCGAAATCTTCGTCTACAAAATCGGAGACGCCGCTAATACAGTCACACAGGTAACCAACACCACCAGTTCAGACGCGCTGGCGAATAACCCTGTGGTCAACCTTCTGACGCTCAGCGCACGTCATCTGAACAATAACGGCTCGCTGCTGGTCTTTGAATCGAGCGGCAACTTTGACGCGAGCAAAAACGCAGATAAAACTCGTGAGGTTTTCCTCTACAACACGGTTACGAAAGCCTTCACTCAGATCACCGATCAGAAACCGGCCCATGACCCTCCAACAACTGAAGATTTCGACAAGCTCGATGCCAACTTTCTGCCCGGCATCAACGACGCCGGAACTTTCATCACCTTCGGGTCGGTGCTGGATCTGGCCCCGGTGACGACCGACCCGAAAACCGACAACAAGGCCGGCAACCGCGAAGTCTTTCGCGTGGACATCACCAACCCTGCCAGCCTGAAGTTCCGTCAGATGACTTTCACCCAGCCGTCAGGCCGCTTTCTTGATCAGCGTCAGAACACGCCGGTTTCGTGGATCAATGATGCCGGCAATCTGATCACCTTCCACACCAGCTCCGACGTGGTCGGGACGAACAGTGATCGCACCTTTGAAATCTTCCAGACGCTCATCCGGCCGATCACCAGCGTGAATGCGGACCCGGCCACGATAGTCAATGCGGCGAGCTTTGAGCCGGCCTCGCCGGCCACTGCTCTGACGATGATCGCGCGCGGGGCGACCGGCTCCATTTTCGGGACCTATCTTTCCAACAACACGGACTTCGCCACGAGCGCCAACCTGCCATTCGATCTGAGTGGCGTCAGCGTGACGGTGGCGGGCGTCGGGGCGCGCCTGATTTTCGTCTCGCCGGGACAGATCAACTTCCAGTTCCCGCCCGGCGTTGCGGCGGCGGATTCGGTGGATTTTACCGTCAACAACAACGGCGTGCTGTCGAAAGGCAAGGTCAAGGTCGTGGACATCGCGCCCGCGATTTACACCGTCACCAGCGCCGGAACGGGCCGGGCGGCGGCACAATGTCTGGCTGTCCTGACGGCACCAGACGGTATGGTAACAGCTCCGATCACACAGCCACCTTGTGAGGTCAGCACAGGTGACACACCGGATCGCTATCTGATCATTTACGGCACTGGCTGGCGAAACGGAGCAACGGGCGCGGTCACAGTTCAGGTTCAGAAAGATACAGACACCCCGGTGACGCTCGCGACAAATTACGTCGGGGCACAGCCGACCTTCGCGCTCGCAGGTCTGGATCAGATCAACGCGATCCTTCCCAAAGACCTTGCCAAAGGAACACTCAAGCTGACTGTGCTTGGGCCGGGAACCATCAAGAGTCAGGACAACGTGACGATTGAGATCAAGTGAGGAAAGGGAGATAAGGAGACAAGGGAAAAGGGGAAAGGGAGTATCAATTCAGACCTCCCTTTCCCTTGATTGTTTTCACAGCAGCCTGACTCGTTTCAACCGCAATTCAATCGTGCGCAGACCGCGACGGACGGTGATGTCGAGGTGGGAGCCGTCGGGGCCGCGCAGCGCGTCTGCGAGTTCGCTGAATGAATACGCATCCATCGCCCGCCCGTCAAGCTGAACTATCTCGTCCCCGATCTCGATCCCTTCATCATCAGCGGGCGAGCCGTTAACCACGCCTGAAACATAAAAGTGCCCGTCACGCAGCATCGGCAGTACGCCGATGGAGGTGTATTCGTGCGGATCGCTTTCAAACCCGGCGTAGCGTTCAAGCGTCAGCTGGCGGCGGCCGTAATCAATCGTCAGCAGGAAGCGCCGCAGCACATTCGCGCCGAGCAGGCTCATCCCGGTGCCGGCGGTAAACAGCCCGTCGCGCGTCGAAACGACCACCGATGCCGTATTGTCCAGCTTCACCCCGCCGAATTCGATTTCGCGCAACCGGTGAGGCAGATAAGTCAGCCTGCCGATTGGCAGCATCAGCGTCGTCGGACGCGCGCTGCTGACGTCGAAGCTGAGTTGCCGCGCTTTTTCCTGAGTGAAAGTTGTTATCGAAGCGCCCGTATCGAGGATCATCTCTTCCTGAAGGCTGCCGTTGATCTGCGTCTTCACTACGATCCAGCCGTTACGCAGCTCAAACGGCATCACAATTCGGTTGCCCTGTTTGCTGACCCCGGAGCTGCTTTCTGTTGATGATTTGTCTGACGTGGCGATACCGGCGACAGGTGACGGGGAAGCCGTCGCGGCGGGTGGCCTGATGACCGTCTCTTTCCCAAAGATCACTGTCTGGCGCTGGTAATCCACCGTCGTGACGAAGCGGCGAATCACGTCGTAGCCAAGTATCCCGTCCACGCGCCGCCCCGCGAGTTCGGCGAAAGGCGTTAAGTCAACCACCTGAAAGTTGATGTCGCGCAGTTGCAACCGCCGCTCGGCCCTGCCGTGGTTGAAAAGCTGCACGCGATCCGCTTTGGCGCGCAGCGTCGGCAGAGTGACCCCGGCAAAGCTGATGCTGCCCGACGGCGTCGGCTTCAATCCCAGACGCTGGGCGACGCTGATGTCCACCACGCTCAGGCCGGCGTTGCCGGTGTCAAAGAGAAACTCCAGCACCTCGCCGTCAGCCTCCTTCCCGGACTTACCGCCTGCCGCCTGATCGCTATCACTTCCGATAATTTGCACCCGGACGAGCGGGAACGCGGAGAAGAAGTTTTTCGAGAAGCTCGATGAATCGTTTTTAGCGCGCGGCGTGCTGACGGCAAAATCTGTCGCGGACGAACTGGCAAATGTGACCAGTGTGGGGCGTGAGTTGCTGCAACTGATCAACAGCAACAGGCAGCCGGAAAGCAGCAGGATCCACGTCGAGAACGTCAGAATCTGACGAAGTGTCAGGGGCAGGATGGCGGGTACTTCTTTTTTCACTGCGATTAACTCAGGGGACAAAACTTACTGGCTCTGAATTCAGGTCTGAAGCCGCGGCTGTCAACCGAATCCGACGAATACTGCGGCGGCAAAGGGAATTGCCGCTGGCAAATTTCGTTAAGTATCAACGCGGAAGAACCCCGCGTCAAGCACTGTTTTTGACCGCACGGCCCGAGTTTCACGGGGTGCGATTCCGCAGCTTAAGATGCGTCGCCAGTGCCTCGGCCAGAATTTTTTTCACCTCATTCTCCGGGATTCCACCACTCCCCGGTTCCACCTTCAGCACCTGAATGCTTCCCGGCCCGTGCGGGTGCCAGCGTTCGGCAAACAGATCGGAGCCGGAATTGATGAAGATCGTGAGCGTCGGGACGCCGAGCGCCGCCGCGATATGCTGCCCGGCAGAATCGTAGCCCACGTATTCATCGCCGGCGGCGACCAGTCCGGCAAAAGCCCCGATGACTCCATCCCAGGTTATGACATCTGCCTGGATCGAATCTTCCATCAGCACGACGCTGATATTGTTTTCATTTAGCTCGACTATTCTCCGGCCCCGCGCCGTCAGCATTTCAACCAGATGATTGATCTGACAGCGCTCATCTTCACTGCCGCCCTTGTCAATGATCAGCGTCGAATCCGCGAGCAGATTCTCAGTCAGCATTTCCTCAAACGGATCGGGCATTCGTTTGCGCGGATTGCCGCCGACGCCGAAGCTGACAGAGACCAGATGCCCGGCCCCACCCCTCCGCAACTTCTGACACAGCTCCCGACCTGAGGTCAGGTATTCGTCCGGCAAAGCAGCAGCAGGAAAAACCTGCGCGCTGATGCCGAGAAGCTTTTTCACCCAGCGCTCGGTCAACTGGCTGAGGCGTCTGATTTCAGGCGCTCTGTAACTCCGACTCTCGAAGAAAAAATACCCCCTGTCGCCTTCAATCACCGGCAACAGTCCAAGCTGTGTCAGCCGCGAATCAGGGTCAATTACCAGCGTCTCATCAGCCTCATACCCGCGCCGTTCGTCGTCAACCGCCCTGACCGCTTCCAGCCAGGCATTCAGCCGCGAGATCAGACTGCCGCCGCGTTCGTAAGCGACTTCGCGGATTCGCACGCGCGGATCGCCGAAGAGCTGGCGAAGCTTGCCTGAGCCGAGCAGGACCAGTTCGGCATCGGGCAGCTTTTGTTTCAGCGCCGACAGAATCACACTGGTGATGGAGACATCCGCGCCCAGAGTTACTCTCGACAGCACAATTACTTTTCTGACTTTTCGCCAGTCGGGGCGTCTTTCGGCAGCGGCTCGCAATCCAGCTTTGCGCGCGAGGATATCGGCTTCGTTGCCCAGGCCAAAACGCCGCAGACCCGCGTCCAGCGCCTGCGCCTCAGGCCGGCGGCGACAGAATTCGATCACCTGAGCGAAGACGCGGTCGTAAAGCGCGCAATAATCCGGCTCGAATGAATCGTTGAGCCGCTCGACCAGCTGCGGGAACAGACCTTCGATGCCCGCGCGGGCGATGTCCGGTTCGTCGTGCGCGGCCATCTCGCAAAGCATCGTGACGGCATCTCTCAGATAGATTCCGGTGACGCGGTAAGAAGAGATGAGAGTGTCTGCTGTGCGCCGGGCGTAAAGTGAAGCAGCTTCTGCTGTCAATTCTTCCATCCGGAGTAAGCTCTTTCATCACATCCGAGTTTGTCAAGCTGCGAGCCTGATGCCGGTTTCCCGGGGTGTGATTAAAAGTGCGACTCAGTGAACTGGCGGGACCGTTTGAGGTAATCTCGCCGGGAAACTACCCGGGAGGCGGAAAAATCATGGCTGAAAACGTGCGGCAGGAGAGAAAAAAGAGTTTGCCGGAGAGGTTGCAGC
>DASRDU010000159.1:0-82617 GCA_035652435.1 Blastocatellia bacterium | reverse complement strand
ACCTGCAGCACCGGCTGCCAGCGCTCGGGCGCGAGCACAGGGTAGTCGAGCGAGATGGCGAAGACCTGGTTCGGCCGGCACGCCGGGTCGTCGCCGTGCTCGCCGTCGATGACGTCGTACAGGTACCCTCCCGCGGCGTACCAGAAGCGCTCGTTGAACGAGCGCCGGACGCGCTCGGCCTGGTCGGCGTAGAAGCGGGCGTCGTCCTCGCGCGTCTCCTCGCGCAGCCACTGCTCGAGCAGGCGCAGGGCGTTGTACCACAGGGCGTTGATCTCGACCGCCTTGCCGCGCCGCGGCGTGACCACCCAGTCGCCGACTTTCGCGTCCATCCAGGTGAGCTGGTAGCCCTCGGCCCCCTGGCGCAACAGGCCGTCTTTGGGGTCCACGCCGATGCCGAAGCGCGTGCCGCGCACGTGGTGCGCGACGATGTCGCGGAACTTGGGCAGCACCATGCGGAGCGTATCGCGGTCGCCGGTCCGCCGCACGTAACGATCGACGGCGTGGAAGAACCAGAGCGTCGCGTCGGCGGTGTGGTAGAGCCCCTGGCTCTGGCCCTCCGGAAACATGTTTGGGATCAGGCCGTCCTTGATGTAATGCGCGAAGGTGCGCAGGATGTAGCGCGCCTCGATCTCGCGCCCCGTCACCAGGGTCAGCCCTTCCAGGCTAATCATGGTGTCGCGCCCCCAGTCGGTGAACCAGTGGTAGCCGGCGATCACTGTGCGCACTTCGTCGCCGGCGGCGCGCGCGCGCGCGGCCTCTTCACTGCGGCCGGCGGGGATGATGATGAACTGATCCGCCGCCAGCACCAGTTCCGCGCCCACGCCCGACCGGGCGACGGGGGTCGCCGCCGCAAGCAGGCGCGCGCGGCGTTCGTGTTCGGCGGGCAGCGCTTCTTCGGGCGAGAGCGCGGTGATCGTCGTCCACCCTTCGGTCGAAGCGATCAGCGTGGCGCCCGCCCCGGCTGCGAGCGTGGCGGTGAAATACCCCGGGCTCCACAACACGCCCTGCGAGTCGTAGCCGCGCCGCGCCTCGATGCGATAGAACTGGTCCTTGATGATCCCGCGGTCGAGCGTCAGTGCCGCCGCCTCGCCTTTCAATTGCAGCCTGAGCGGCGGGTAATCGGCCTTGCCTCTGATCTCGTAGCGGTCATCAACGATGGTCAGTGTATAAGGGTCTGAGAGCGGCTCGCTGACCAGGCCCTCGTGCAGGCGGAAGTAGATCGCAGGCCGCAGCTGGAGTTGCACGGGACGTTCGCCCGAGAGCAGTTTGTAAGTGACGTGAACCGTGTTCTGGAGGTGCGGCATGATCAGGTGCTTTTCCAGCACGAGGTCGCCGATCTCATAGCGCCACACGGGCAGCCCCATCTCCAGCCGGAATTCGGCCAGGTACTCCGTGCCCGCAAGTTCGACGCTGCCCGCCGCGCACTCCTCACCGCAGAGACGAATCGCGGTGCCGTCGGGCAGGCGCAGGTACTCGGCCAGCTGGTTGAGCATCATCACGCGCCCGAGCGGGGCCGGGTGCGCGGCGACGAGCAGCCCGTGAAAGCGCCGCGTCGCGATCCCGGCAATCGTGCCCGAGGCGTAGCCGCCGATGCCGTTGGTGACCAGCCACTCCTGTCTCAGAAACGAATCGGCGTCATTTTTCCCCGGCCAGGCGAGGCGACGGATTGGTTCAGTCATTTTCTCTTCTCTCCTTTCCACTGCGCCCGCTTCCGCTCTCTCGCGGCCTGCGCCTTGTCCTCATGTATCTCGACCGGCCCGAGCGCCACCGCCGCGTGACCCGGGAGCTGCCAGTTCTCTTCAGAATCGAGCGGCGGAGTCCCCAGGCCACCGTAACGCGGGTCCTCGCTCGACCACAATGTTTCCCACTCCGTTCCTTCCGGCGGCGCGAGCAGCGGTTCGGGCGCGGGGTTGAGATGCAGGTCAGCGCCGAAGTTGACGAGCAGCAACCGGTCTTCGCCGTCTTCGCCGAAAAAGCGCAGCACGAAAGCTTCGCCGGCGAGGACGGCGCCATCAACCCCACCGGCGCGCTGTGCGCTGAATACCGCATCTTCGCGCCGCAGCCTGAGCAGGTCGCGGTGCATTTGATAAACCCCCGCGTGTCGCTCGCGTTCGGCGAGATCGAGCTTTGACCGCTCAAACGTCTGCGGGTCGCAGGGGTCATTCAGGACGGCCTGAGCCTCCGCGGTCGCGAGACTGCGGAATTGCGCCAGGAATTCGGCCCGACCCTTGCGGATCAGACCGGCCAGCTCTTCCTTGTGATCAGCGAAGTAAAAGAACGGGCTCGAAGCCGCGAATTCCTGCCCCTGAAAGAGCATCGGCGTGCCGGGCGCGAGCAGCATGAGCGCGGTCATCGCGCGGTAGCGGCCCGGACTCGCCAGCGCGTGGCAGCGCTCGCCGCGACCCGAATTCGCAATCTGATCATGATTCTGAATGAAGGTGACAAAGGTCGCCGGCGGCAGCTTCAATGTCGGAGTGCCGCGCCGCTGCTTCTGCCACTTGTACCACTGCCCCTGATAGAGGTACCCGTACTTGACGGCCGAGATGAATTCCTGCGGCCGGCCCAGGTAATCGGTGTAATAGGCTTCGTTGCGCCCGGTGAGCGCGACCATCGCGCTGTGATGCAGATCGTCATTCCAGAGCGCATCAAGGCCGTAACCGCCCTGCTCCGCCGCCCGCACGAGCGTCGCTTCCTGCGGCTCGTTTTCGGCGACGATGACGGTGCCGCGGCCCCGCGCCGCGCCGCGCACGCGCCGCGCGATGGCGGCGATGATGTGGTCGGCGGATGAGTCGTAAATATTCTGCGTCGCGTCCAGCCGCAGGCCGTCGAGGTGGTATTCGTCAATCCAGTAAGCCGCATTGTCGAGGGAGAACTCGCGCACGGGCCCCGAGTTCTCCCCGTCGTAATTGATCGCCTCGCCCCAGTCGGTCGTGTAACGGTCGGTGAAGTAATCCTCGGCGAACTGCTTCAGGTAATTCCCGTCCGGCCCCAGGTGGTTGTAAACGACGTCGAGGATGACGCCCAGGCCGAGCGCGTGCGCGCGATCCACGAAGCGGCGGAAGTCATCCGGCACGCCGTAAAGCCGCGTCGGCGCGAAGAGGTCCACGCCGTCGTAGCCCCAGCCGAATCGCCCGGGGAAATCCGCCACCGGCATGACTTCGAGCAGCGTGATGCCGAGCGCCGCCAGTTCGTCGAGTTCGCGCGTCGCCGCCGCCCACGTCCCCTCGCGCGTGAACGTGCCGACGTGCATTTCGTAGATGACCTGTCCGGGCATTCGGACGCCGCGCCAGTTGTCATCACCCCACTCGAACGCGTTCGGATCAACGACCTGTGAGGGCCCGTGCGGGCCCTCCGGCTGAAAGCGCGAGGCGGGGTCGGGATAAAGCTCGCCGCCGCCGTCCAGCCGGAAGCGATAGAGCGTGCCGTCGCCCGCCGCTTCGACCAGGCCGGAAAAGTAACCAGCCTCTTCAGGCTCAAGCGCGTTTGTTCGAGTGCCGCGATCAAAACCCCGCCCGCCTTCGATGACGACTTCGACATGCTTGCGGCGCGGCGCCCAGACGCGGAAATGCGCGCCACCCTGCGGCACGACTTCCGCCCCGATGTGCAGCCGGCGATTTTGTTTCGTGACTTTCATCGCGAGGGGTTTGAACAGCTGAAGCGTGCATCAATTGCTGCGCCGCGTAGCGACGGATTTATGCTCATGCTTCATTCAACTCACTATCAGTCACTGCGGCGCATTGACGCAGTCTGCCATCGCCGCTCGTCGTCAGGCGCGTCCTGAGCGGGCGTGCCGAGCGCGGCGTTGACTTCGGCCTCGGCCTCGAGCCAGTCGGTCAGCGCGCTTCCCTCGCCTTCCCGCCGCTGCTCGTAGAGTTCGTAAGCCCGCCGCCGGATCAGCTCCTGCGGGTTCGCCAGCGTCTCGGGGCTCGCCGCATAAGCGTCCTGCTGCGCCTCTGATGTTTCAGCCAGCAGCTCATCGTACTTATCACGGATGCTCATCGTTATTCTCCGGGAGAAAGTAAAAAGGCGGCGTGTCATAACAGTTCTGCCTTCTTACTTTTCACTTTCTACTTTTCCCCTTTTCCTTCCTTCAGCGTTCGGCTGAGCGCAGGCGGAAGAGCGCCAGCGACCGCGCTTCCATTTCGTAGACATTGTCGCCTCGCACGACCATCGGCCTGCCCGGCCTGCCGAGCGGGTGTCGGGTGTCGAGGATCAGCTCCCATTCGACGTCTTCGCGGTGCGCCGGCAGCGCGAAGGGCTGCGGCTCGTGATAGGCGCTCATCAGGATCAGCAGCGTGTCATCAACGATGTGGTTGCCGTAACGATCAACTTCGGGGATGGCGTCGCCGGCCAGCCTGAGGCCGATTGAACTGGCCAGAGGGTCGTCCCAGTCTTCTTCGGTCATCTCGCTGCCGTCGGCGCGGAACCAGACCAGGTCGCGGATTTCAGAGCCGCGAATCCGGCGGCCCTGAAAAAACTTGCGGCGCCTGAGTACCGGGTGTTCATGAAAGAGCTGGATCAGGAGCCGCGTGAATTCGAGCAGCTTCTGCTTTGAATCATCGAGCCGCCAGTCGAGCCACGAGATTTCATTATCCTGGCAGTAGGCGTTGTTGTTGCCCCGCTGGGTGCGACCGATCTCGTCGCCGGCCTGGAGCATTGGGACGCCCTGCGAGAGCAGCAATGTGGCCAGGAAATTCCGCTGCTGCCGCGCGCGCAAGCCGCAGACGCCCGGGTCGTCGGTCGGCCCTTCCGCGCCACAGTTCCAGCTCAGGTTGTGGTCGTGGCCGTCGCGATTGTCGTCGCCGTTCGCCTCGTTGTGCTTCTCGTTGTAGCTCACGAGGTCGGCCAGCGTGAAGCCGTCATGCGCGGTGATGAAGTTGATGCTCGCGTGCGGGCGGCGCCCGCCTTCTTCATAAAGGTCGCTGCTCCCGGTCAGGCGGTAAGCCAGGTTCGAGACGAGCCCGCCGTCGTTCTTCCAGAAGCTGCGCACCGTGTCGCGGAAGATCCCGTTCCATTCGCCCCACAGCACCGGGAAGTTCCCGACCTGATAACCGCCTTCGCCCAGATCCCACGGCTCGGCGATCAGCTTGACCTGCGACAGCACCGGGTCCTGATGAATGATCCCGAAGAACGCGCCGAGCCGGTCCACTTCATACAGCTTGCGCGCGAGCGTCGAAGCCAGGTCGAAGCGGAACCCGTCAACGTGCATCTCCTGCACCCAGTACCGCAGGCTGTCGGTCAGCAGTTGCAGCGTGTTCGGGTGCGTCAGGTTGAGCGTGTTGCCGCAGCCGGTGAAGTCCAGATAATACCGCCGGTCTTCGGGCGAGAGGCGGTAATACGAGGCGTTGTCAATCCCGCGGAAGCTGAGCGTCGGCCCGAGTTCGCTGCCCTCGCCCGTGTGGTTGTACACCACGTCCAGGATGACTTCGATCCCGGCCTGGTGCAGCGCCCTGACCATCGCCTTGAATTCACCGACCTGCCCGCCCGCGCAGCCGCCGCTCGAATACTGGCCGTCGGGCGCAAAGTAACTGATCGAGTTGTAGCCCCAGTAATTGCTGAGTCCCCGCTCGACGAGGTGGCGGTCGCGCACGAACTGGTGGACGGGCAGCAGCTCGACGGCGGTGATGCCGAGTTGCTTCAGGTATTCGACGACCGCCGGGTGCGCGAGCCCGGCGAAAGTCCCGCGCAACTCCGGGGGGACGAGCGGGTGCAGCCTGGTGAAGCCTTTGACGTGAAGTTCGTAAATCAGCGTCCGCTCCCACGGGGTCCTGAGCAGCCTGTCCCCGCCCCAGTTGAATACTGAATCAACGACGACGCATTTCGGGATGAACGGCGCGCTGTCGCGTTCGTCGCGTGAGAGGTCGCCCTGCTCGTCGCCGATGGTGTAACCGAAGAGCGCGTCATCCCACGCGAGGTCGCCGTTGACGGCCCGGGCATACGGGTCGAGCAATAACTTCGCCGGGTTGAAGCGGTGACCGGCCTGCGGCTCGTACGGCCCGTAGACGCGGTAACCGTAAAGCTGTCCGGGCTTCACTTCGGGCAGGTAGACGTGCCAGACGTGGTTGGTCTGTTCGTTGAGGTGAATGGAGTGCGTCTGCCGCGCCGTATCCTGCCGGTCAAAGAGGCACAACTCGACCGCCGTCGCGTTCTCCGAAAAGAGCGCGAAGTTGACGCCCGCGCCGTCCCACGTCGCCCCGAGCGGGTAAGGTTGTCCGGGCCAGGTCTTCATCCGAGATGCGGCAGCCTCAGCCTTCAATCAGTCAGATTTAATCGCGGCGACTCAAAGAGCAAGGGGTATTCCACTCGGGGGATGTTCTCTGCAATAAAGCGAGACAGAGTTGCTCCCGCGCTTCAGCATTACATTTGCTCTGGGTGAATGAGAATGGCTGTGATGTCCCAGGACCTGATCCGTCTGATCAGAAGGAATACAGCTGTGTACTGATGCGGGACAAGGAGGGACTGTTTTTGAGAAGTGAATCTGACGGGGGCAGCAGATGATTTCACCGGGCGGTAATGAAAGCGAGCAGAGTGAAATCCTGCGCCGGAACATTCGTGCCGTCGTCGAGATGCAGCGCAAGACCGACAGCGCGGAGTCGCGGCAGGAGCGCATGGCGGACCGGATGACCAGGTTTTCCGGCTCGATGCTGTTCGTTTATCTGCACACCATCTGGTTCGGCATCTGGATTCTGCTCAACGTCGGCCTCTTCGACCTGCCCCCCTTCACGGGCTTCGACCCTTACCCGTTCGGGCTGCTCACGCTGGTGGTCTCGCTCGAAGCGATCTTCCTTTCGACCTTCGTGCTGATTTCGCAGAACCGCGACGCGCGGATCAGCGCGCGTCGCAACGAACTCGACCTGCAGGTCAACCTGCTCGCCGAGCAGAAGACGGCCAAGGTGATCGAGATGCTCGACCACGTCATCGAACAGCTCAACGCGATGAACAATTCATTCTACGTCCCGCGCGACCGCGAGGTCGCCGCGCTCAAGGTCTCCCCCCCGCCCGAAGAAGTCATGCGGGTCATTGATGATTCCGTCGAGGAAGAGACCCGCGAGGTCAAAGAGGAGATTGGCAAATCAACGGAGGCGATCACGGAGAAAGTGGACTCCTCGCGCAAAGGCGTCGAACACGTCGGCGAAGAGGTGGAGAAGGTCGCCGCCGACGTTCGACAGATCGTGGAGCGAAAGGATCAGCGCCGGAAGTAAATAACTCAGATGCCCGTGCCCACAGAAATCGAGACTGAAATAAAGGAAGAAATTCCGCCGCCGCCCGAACCCCTGCGCCGATTGCGCGACGAGGCACGGTGCAGAACCGCCGGACCCGTCGGGTTGATGACGCGGTTGCGCTGTCACGTCTGGTCGTGGTGGCTGTGGGTGCTGATTCAGGCGGCCGAGATGACGTGGAAGCGGTGGCTCGGGCTGCTCGCGCTCCTCATCTTCGCGGTCATCGTCTACCTCTTCAGGCCCGTCGAGGAGGAGCCGCAGTACGGGCTCGACCACGAATTCGCGATTGATTCCGCCGAATTCCTGCCCTCAATCGCCGGCGCGACGGACACGCCGTTTCTGCCGGGCAACCGGATCGACATCCTCAACAACGGCGACGGGTTTTACCCGGCGATGCTCGACGCCATCGAGCGCGCCGAACGTTCGATCACCATTGAAGCCTATATTTACTGGGCCGGTGAGATCGGGCGCCGCTTCGCCGAGGCGCTCGCGGCGAAGGCGCGAGCCGGGATGCCCGTCAAAATTCTGCTCGACGCGGTCGGCTCGGCGACGATCAGCGATGAACTCCTGAACACGATGAAGGCGGGCGGCTGTCAGGTCGCGTGGTACCACCCGGTCCGCTGGTACACGATGGACCGCGCCAACAACCGCACGCACCGCAAATCGCTGATCGTTGACGGGCGGGTCGGCTTCACGGGCGGGGCGGGGATCGCCGACCAGTGGCTCGGCAACGCCGAGAACCCGGCGCGCTGGCGCGACATCCAGATCCGCATCGAGGGCGCGGCGGTCACGCCGCTGCAATCAGCCTTCGCGCGCAACTGGCTGGAGACGACCCACGAGATGATCTCGGGCCCGGCCTTCTACCCGCAAACCGAACCCGCCGGCGCACTCGCCGCGCAGTCCATCCTGAGTTCGCCCGAGAGCGGCTCTTCGACCGTGCGGATTATGTACTACCTCTCCATCGCCTGCGCGCGCAAATCAATCTTCATCGCCAACCCGTACTTCATCCCCGACGAACAGGCCGTCGGCATCCTGACCGAGGCGCGGAAGCGCGGGGTTGACGTGAAGGTCATGACCACCGGCATCCACAACGACAACCTGCTGGCGCGTTACAACAGCACGCGGCTCTACGGCCGGCTGCTCGAAGCCGGGGTCGAAATTTACGAATTCAACCGGACGATGCTCCACCAGAAATACATGGTCTGCGACGGCATCTGGTCCACGGTCGGGACGACGAATTTTGACGCCCGCTCCTTCGCGCTCAATGACGAGAACAACGTCTGCGTCTACGACCGCAACTTTGCCGCCGAGTGGGAGCGGATCTTTCGCGACGACCTCGCGGCGTGTCACCGGGTCACGCTCGAAAACTGGCGCAAGCGCGGCCTCGCGATGAGACTCGGCGAGCTGGTGGCGGTGTTATTGCAAAAGCAGGTCTGAACAACATCAGGACACGCGGCAGTGCGGCACCGCACCATCACTTTTAGTCATGACATTTATTGAGGAAGCCATGTCAGAACCTTCCGATCTCCTGCTCTCCTACCTCAACCCCGAATTCCTGAAGAGCCCGCCCGCCCGCCCGCTCCGCATCCTGGCCGAATATCTGGAGCCGGCCGAGCGGCTGCGCGAGGAGCGCGTGCGCGACACGATTGTCTTCTTCGGCTCGGCGCGCTCGATTGCTTCGGAGGACGCCGCCAGGCGGAGGGCCGAACTGATCGCGGAAATCGAACGGGCGGGCGCGGCGACGCCGGAGACGGAAGCCGCGCGGGCGCGCGCCGAGGCCGCCGTCAGGCTCTCGCGGTATTACAACGACGCGGTCGAACTCGCGCGCCGCGTGACCGAATGGTCAATGTCGCTCACGCATAACCGCCACTTCATCATCTGCTCGGGCGGCTCGGGCGGGATGATGGAGGCGGCCAACCGCGGCGCCGCGCTCGCCGGCGGCAAGAGCATCGGGCTGCACATTGACCTCTCGACCGAAGAGCGCGTGAACGAATACGTTTCGCCCGAGCTGACCTTCATGTTCCACTACTTCTTCATGCGCAAATTCTGGTTCGTTTACCCGGCCAAGGCGCTGGTAGTCTTCCCCGGCGGCTTCGGGACGATGGATGAACTCTTTGAGGTGCTGACGCTGATCCAGACAAAACGTCCGCGCAAGACGATGCCGGTCGTCCTCTTCGGGGCCGAATTCTGGGACGAAGTACTCAGCTTCGACGCCCTGGTGCAATGGGGTGTCGTCAGCCCCGGAGACCTCGACCTCTTCCTCAGAACCGATTCGGTTGACGAAGCTTTCAATTACCTCACCACTCGCCTCGAAGAACTTTACCCCTCGCCCGAGAAGCTCGATGAAGTGAAGCTCACCTGAGCGGCCGCCCGCAACAGGTCAGGCCGCCCACTCCCCCGACTCCCCGGCCGGCTGCGATGATTACCCGATTGAGTTGCGGCATTTCACCCGGCGGCTGGGGAAATCCGCGCGACAGATTGTCGGCTGAAACTCGATTCAGCCGGGTGGCGCTGCTGGAACAGTGATTGCACCCGGAGCTAAGTGAAGTCTGAGGACTGATTGAAACAGATTCGGTCAGGTGTGGCCTGAATGCGCCCGAGCGAGCGGGCAAATAAATGTGCGCAGGGGGCGTACAGATATTTGATACGACCTGTCCGTTTTCTGACCTGCATTGGGCCCGACTGGCCCGCGGGCGATTTTTTCGGCCGGCAGGCGTGTGGCAATTTTGCCCGGGGACGGTGAGACAGAATAGTACGCCTCCGGGTTGAGAAGCGGATAGTTCAGGGCGGCTGCGCCCGGTTGAACGCCGTTCCTGATCGCAGGAGAGGAGATGAAGTTATGCTCACTGTGCTTGTGCGCAACTGGTGGATGCTGGCGGTCCGCGGACTGGCGGCCGTGGCCTTCGGGCTGGCGGCCTTTCTGCTGCCGGGGGTGACGCTGCTCGCGCTGGTCACGGTCTTCGGCGTTTACGCGCTGGTGGACGGAATCTTTGCGCTCGTCGCCGCCTTCAGCCGCGAGAGCGACAGCCGTCACTGGTGGGCCCTGCTGTTCGAGGGCATCGCCGGGATTGCCATCGGCGCGATCACTTTCGCCTGGCCCGACATCACCGCCTTCGGGCTGCTCGCCCTGATCGCGTTCTGGGCCATTATGACCGGGGTGTTTGAAATCATCACGGCCTTCCGGCTGCGCCGCGAAATCACGGGCGAATGGCTGATGGCGCTCGGCGGCATTCTTTCGGTCATGTTCGGGATGCTGCTGGTGATCTTCCCCGTGGTGGGCACGCTCTCGGTCCTCTGGCTGATCGGGAGTTATGCGCTGTTCTTCGGCGTGCTGATGATCGCCCTCGCGTTCCGGCTGCGCAGCAGACACGCGCCCGGCGGCGGGGCGCATCACATCGGGCACGCGGCGCCGTCACATTGAGCAGGTCAATTGCGCAGTGGGCGGGAGAAAGCGGTTGCCCGCATCCCCTGCCCCTCCGCGGTGAATTTGTAACGAGGTGGAGTTATGGCAAAAGCAGTTGGCATTGATCTGGGCACAACCAATTCCGTCGTCGCCGTGATGGAAGGCGGCAAACCGACAGTCATCATCAACAGCGAAGGCAGTCGCCTGACCCCGTCCGTCGTGGCCTTCACCAAAACCGGCGAGCGGCTGGTCGGGCAGCTGGCACGGCGGCAGGCGGTCCTCAATTCGGAAAACACCATCTACTCGGCCAAGCGCTTCATCGGGCGGCGCTACGCCGAAGTCCAGGACGAGATCAAAAACGTGCCGTACAAAGTCGTCGCCGGCCCGAACGACGCGGTGCGCTTCGAGATTCAGGGCAAACAGGTCGCGCCCGAGGAGATCTCAGCGCAGGTGCTGCGCAAGCTCGCCGACGACGCCGCGAAGTATCTGGGCGAGAAGGTCACCGACGCAGTGATCACCGTGCCCGCTTACTTCAACGACGCGCAGCGGCAGGCGACCAAGGACGCCGGGAAGATCGCCGGCCTCAACGTGCTGCGCATCATCAACGAGCCGACCGCCGCCGCGCTCGCTTACGGGCTGGATAAAAAGGGCAACGAAACGATCCTCGTCTTCGACCTGGGGGGCGGCACCTTCGACGTCTCGCTCCTCGAAGTCGGCGAGGGCGTCTTCGAGGTCAAGTCAACGGCGGGCGACACGCACCTGGGCGGCGACGATTTCGACAAGCGGATCGTTGACTGGCTGGCCGAAGAGTTCCGCCGCGATCAGGGCATTGACCTGCGCAGCGACCGCCAGGCATTGCAGCGCCTGACCGAGGCCTCGGAAAAAGCCAAGATCGAATTGTCGAGTACGGTCGAGACCACAATCAGCCTGCCCTTCATCACGGCCGACGCGACGGGGCCGAAGCACCTCGACATGAAACTGACGCGCGCGAAGTTCGATCAGCTCACCGCCGATCTGGTTGAACGCTGCGCCGGGCCGGTCAGGCAGGCGCTCGCGGACGCGAAGATGACCGAACGCGACATTGACGAAGTCGTGCTGGTCGGCGGCTCGACGCGCATCCCGGCGGTGCAGGCTCTGGTGCGGCGCCTGACCGGCGGCAAGGAGCCGAACCAGTCGGTCAACCCCGACGAAGTCGTCGCCATCGGCGCGGCGATCCAGGCAGGCGTCCTCGCCGGCGAAGTGAAGGACGTGCTGCTGCTCGACGTGACGCCGCTCTCCTTAGGCGTCGAGACGCTCGGCGGCGTGATGACGAAACTGATTGAGCGCAACACGACCGTCCCGGCGCGCCGCTCGGAAGTCTTCTCGACCGCCGAAGACAATCAGACGGCCGTGGACATTCACGTCCTGCAGGGCGAACGCGAACTGGCGCGCGATAACCGTACGCTCGGCCACTTCCGGCTCGAAGGTATCGGCCCTGCGCCGCGCGGCCTGCCGCAGGTCGAGGTCACCTTTGACATTGACGCCAACGGCATCCTGACCGCGACGGCCCGCGACAAGGCGACGAGCAGGGAGCAGAAGATCACGATCAGCGGCTCGACTCAGCTCTCGAAGGACGAGATTGACCGCATGGTCACCGACGCGCAGAGTCACGCCGAAGAAGACCGCCGGCGCCGCGAGGAAGTTGACGCGCGCAACCAGGCCGATTCAATCGCTTATCAGGTCGAACGCCAGATCAGCGAGCTGGGCGCGGGCGTGCCGGTGAATGAAAAGGCGCGCGCCGAGCAGATGATCAATGAGATTCGCGAGCTGGTGAAAAACAATTCCCCTGACATCGCGCGGCTGCGCCAGTTGTCGAGCGATCTGCAACAGCTGGCGGCGGGCCTCGCGGCAACGGGGCAGACTCGCGCGGCGGCCGGAGGCGTCGGAGGGGAGAGCGGCGGTCAGGGTGGTCAGCGCGGCGGCCCTGATGACGTGATTGACGCCGAATTCAGGCCGCGCTCGTGATACTGGTCGCGGCAGACTTTCCGGTTTGCCGCCGCATGGCAGAGCCGTCCGTTGAAGGTGCAAAGGTCTGTGGTGAGACTCAGCCTTTGTTGGGTCAACAAAGGGAGTGCAGCCCAGCCATTGATTACCTGGAATGGCCGAACGAGCCGGGCGGCGGCAAACCGGAGAGTCTGCCGCCAGAGGGCAGCCGGGTTATGGAAATGAAAGAGCGGGAAAATGTAGTGCAGGCGGACGCCGGGCAGGAAGAGGTTGAGCGACTCAGGGATGAACTGGGACGCGAGCGCGACATGCGGTTGCGCACGCTGGCTGACTTCGACAACTTCCGCAAGCGTGTCGAGCGGGAACGTGAGGGCGCGGCGATGACGGGCAAACGCGACATCGTCCTCGCGCTGCTCGAAGTGATGGACGATTTCGACCGCGCGCTCGCCCACGCGGAAGAGTCACCGGAATCAATCGTCAAAGGGATGCGCGCGGTTCGCAAGCGGCTGGCCGGCGTGCTGGAGGCCCAGGGCGTCACGCCGTTCGAGAGTGCCGGCCAGCAGTTTGACCCGACACTGCACGAAGCCATCGGCACGGTCGAAAGTGACGAGGGCGAGTCGGGGGCGGTGCTTGATGAACTGAGTCGCGGCTACCGCTGGGGAGAGAAATTACTCCGGCCGGCGCGCGTGCGCGTGGCGCGATGAGACCCGCCCGGACGCTGCAACAGTAGTCAGCCGCGAAGATGGGCGACATTTCTTCGTGCTGAAGCCGTCGAACTATGGCTGTGAAATTTCGAGATTACTACGAAGTCCTCGGCGTCGCCCGCACCGCGACAGAGGACGAGATCAAGAAAGCCTACCGCAAGCTCGCGCGGAAATATCACCCCGACGTCAACCCGGGTGACAAGAGCGCCGAGGAGAAATTCAAGGAGATCAGCGAAGCCAACGAAGTCCTCTCCGACCCGGAGAAGCGCCGGCGCTATGACCAGCTCGGCGCGAACTGGCGGGCGGGTTCCGACTTCACCCCGCCGCCGGGCTGGGCCGGCCAGGAAGGCGTGCGCTTTGAGTACGGCGATTTCGGCGACATCTTCGGCGGGCAGGGCGGGGGGCCCGGAGGCTTCAGCGACTTCTTCGAGAGCCTGTTTGGCGGCCGGCGCGGCTCGCGAGCGGGCGCGGGCTTCGCCATGCGCGGCCAGGACGTGGAAGCCGAAATCGAACTGACTCTCGAAGAGGCCCATCGCGGCGTGACGCGCACGATCACGCTGCAAAGCACGGTCGCGTGCCCGACCTGCCACGGGAGCGGCGCGCAAAACAACAAGCCGTGCCCGACCTGTCGCGGCGCGGGCGTGGTCAATCAGCCCAAAACACTTGACGTGACCATCCCCGCCGGCGTGCGCGAAGGCTCGGTCATTCGACTCGCCGGGCAGGGCGCGGCCGGGACGGGCAACGCTCAGGCGGGCGACCTGCTGCTGCACGTGCGGCTCAGGCCGCATGGGTTGTTCAGCCTGACGAGCGACGGCGACATTCAGGTCGAGCTGCCCATCACGCCGTGGGAGGCGGCGCTGGGCGCGAAAGTGAGCGTGCCGACGCTCGACGGCTCGGTTGAGATGACCATCCCGGCGGGCGCGCAGGGCGGCCAGCGGCTGAGGCTGCGCGGGCAGGGGTTGAAACAGAGGGGCGGCAGCCGCGGTGACGAATACGTCAGACTGAAGATCGTCATCCCGCCGCACCCGACCGACGCCGAGCGGGCGCTGTTTGAGCGGCTCGCCGCCGAATCGCGCTTCAACGCGCGCGAACTGATGAACGGGGGCAGACGATGAATGAATCGCGTTTCCAGATCACCCTCTGCCGCGTCGAGCATGAACAGTTGACGCTCGACCATCTGGCATCCTGCGCCGGGCTCCACCCGACTCTGGTCGAACGGTATGTCGAGCACGGGTTGATCGAGCCGGCGCAGTGCGCGGGTTCACGGGCGCTGTTTGACGCAGAGTGTATCCCGCGGTTGCGCGCGATTGAGCGGCTGCGCCATGACCTGGGCGTGAACCTCGCCGGCGTTGGTGTGATCCTCGACCTGCTCGACCGGATGGCCCGGACGCAGCGCGAGGTCGAGAGGCTGCGCGGCCAACTGTAACGATTGCGGAGTGCGGAACGGAAGAGTATGCGTTTGCGCCTACGGATCAGTACCGCGAGCGGTAGCGAGCGTAGCTCCACCATCGGCCCGATCCGGGAGTCACGCTCGCTACCGCTCGCGGTACTGATCCGCGGTGTTCCATATATTCAACTGAGCTGAATCCGCACTCCGCATTTCGCAATCAGGAGGGATGAAGATGGACATCAATCGTTTTACCGAGAGGGCGCAACAGGGACTCGCCGCCGCGCAGTCGAAAGCGGCGCGTTACGGCCACCAGCAAGTGGATGTCGAACACCTGCTCGCCGCGCTGCTCGAACAGGAGCGGGGTCTCGCGGCCTCGATCTTCAACAAGGCTGAAGTGAACCTGGACGGGCTCAGGCAACGGGTCGGGCAGGAGCTTGAGCGGATGCCGAAAGTTTCGGGGCCGGCGGGAGCGCCCAATCAGATTTACGTCACGGGCCGTCTGAACCGCCTGCTCGCGCAGGCAGAAGATGAGGCGAAGAAGCTCAAGGATGATTACGTCTCAATCGAACACCTGCTGCTCGCGATGACCGATGACACGGGCGCTGCGGGGCGTATCCTGAAAGAGTTAGGCGTCACGCGCGAGCGACTGATGCGGGCATTGCAGGAAGTACGCGGCTCGCAGCGCGTCACCTCGCAGAATCCGGAAGCGACTTACGAGGCGCTCGAACGCTACGGGCGCGACCTGACGCAGCTGGCCGCCCGAGGGAAGCTCGATCCAGTGATCGGGCGCGATGACGAAATCCGCCGCACCATCCAAGTGCTGTCGCGCCGCACCAAGAACAACCCGGTGCTGATCGGCGAGCCCGGCGTCGGCAAGACGGCGATTGTCGAAGGGCTCGCGCAACGGATCATTCGCGGCGACGTGCCCGAAGGTTTGAAGGACAAGCGCATCGTCGCGCTCGATATGGGCGCGCTGATTGCGGGCGCGAAGTATCGCGGCGAATTCGAGGAGCGGCTGAAAGCGGTCCTCAAGGAGGTGCAGGAATCCGCCGGCAACGTCATTCTCTTCATTGATGAGTTGCACACGGTCGTCGGCGCGGGCAAGGCCGAAGGCGCGATGGACGCGGGCAACCTGCTCAAGCCGATGCTCGCGCGCGGCGAGCTGCACTGCATCGGCGCCACCACGCTCGACGAATACCGGCAGCACATCGAGAAAGACGCCGCGCTCGAACGCCGCTTCCAGCCCGTCCTGGTTGATCAGCCCTCGGTCGAGGACACGATCTCGATCCTGCGCGGGCTGAAAGAACGCTACGAAGTCCATCACGGCGTGCGGATCAAGGATTCGGCGCTGGTCGCGGCGGCGGTACTCTCGAACCGTTACATCACCGAACGCTTCCTGCCCGACAAGGCGATTGATCTGGTTGACGAGGCGGCGGCCAAGCTGCGCACCGAGATTGATTCGATGCCGACGGAGCTTGATGAAATCTCGCGCCGGGTGATGCAGCTTGAAATAGAACGCGAGGCCCTGAAGAAAGAGAAAGATCCGGCGTCGAAGGAGCGGCTCGCGAGACTTGAAAAGGAGCTGGCCGATTTGAAATCGCAGGCCGACGCGCTGCGGGCGCAGTGGCAGGCCGAGAAACAGGTCGTGCAGCGGCTGCGCTCGCTGCGCGAACAGATCGAGCAGACCCGGATCGAGATCGAACAGGCCGAGCGGCAGTACGACCTCAACCGCGCGGCGGAGCTGAAATACGGCAGGCTCGCCGAGCTTGAGCGAAAGTTGCAATCCGAAGAAGAGATGCTGGCGAAGAGGCAGGGCGCGTCACGGCTGATCAAGGAAGAAGTAGACGAGGAGGACATCGCCGAGGTCGTCAGCCGCTGGACCGGCGTGCCGGTCTCGAAGCTGCTCGAAGGCGAGCTGCAGAAACTGCTCAGCCTCGAAGACGAGTTGCACAAGCGCGTGATCGGCCAGGACGAGGCCGTGCAGGCCGTCGCCGAAGCCGTCATCCGCGCGCGGTCGGGGCTCAAAGACCCGAATCGCCCCATCGGCTCATTCATCTTTCTCGGGCCCACCGGCGTCGGCAAGACCGAACTGGCGCGCGCATTGGCCGAATTCCTCTTCGACGACGAACACGCGATGATCCGGATTGACATGTCCGAGTATCAGGAGAAGCACACCGTCGCGCGGCTGATCGGCGCGCCTCCCGGCTACGTCGGCTTTGAGGAAGGCGGGCAGCTGACCGAGGCCGTCAGGCGGCGCCCGTATTCGGTCATTCTTTTCGATGAGATCGAGAAGGCGCACCACGACGTCTTCAACGTGATGCTGCAGATCCTCGACGACGGGCGGCTGACTGATGGGCAGGGTCGGGTGGTCAATTTCAAGAACACCATCGTGACTATGACCTCGAACATCGGGAGCCAGCGCATCCTCGAATACCGCGGCGCGTTTTCAGGCGAAGCTTACGAGCGGATGAAGGAAGCGGTGCTGGAGGAGATGCGCGGCCACTTCCGACCCGAGTTCCTCAACCGGGTGGACGAGATCATCGTCTTCCACGCGCTCGCGGAAGAACACCTGAAGCAGATCGTCGAGATTCAGCTCGGGCGATTGCGCGAGCGGCTGGCCGAACGACACATTCAGATCGGGCTGACCGACGCGGCGCGGACGCACCTGGTGCAGTCGGGCTTCGACCCGGCTTACGGCGCGCGCCCGCTCAAGCGCGCGATCCAGCGCGAAATCGAAACGCCGCTCGGGCGCCGCATCCTGAAAGGCGAAGTGCGTGACGGGCAGACGGTGATCGTTGACTTCGACCCGTCGCGCGGCGAGTTGAACTTCACGCCGCAAAAGCCGGAAGGACGCGTCGCGGCGAGCGGAGATTGAGACGAAGAGTTCGGACGATGATAGTGAGGCGGGGCAGAGGGATGGTTCGTAGTCCCGGCTGATGGTCTTTGAATAAATAATGCAACCAGATCATTCGTGTCAGTAGCCCGACCGTGAGGGAGGGATTGAGCCTGCGATGCAAGCCCTCCCTCACGGTCGGGCTACTGACACGAGCGTAGTTGTACTTATTTCTCAAAGACCATCAGCCGGGACTACGAACCCGATGCTGTCTCACTCATCTCCTTCACTACCCGAAGAGGAGAAACAGACTTGCGTGAAACCAGATCAACCTTGATTTTCTGTCTGCCCGCCGAAGGGGCCTGCGGGACGCCGGCGTGGCGTCCGATGGCCGACATCTTCCGCACTCGCGACGGGTGGGTCATTAAACTCGATCTGGCCGGCGTATGCCCCGAGGACGTGACCGTCATCGCCCGCGGGTCGCAGCTCCTGATTAGCGGCACGCGCCGCGACCGGATCGTCGAGGAAGGGTGGAATCATTACGCAATGGAAATTATTTACGACCGCTTCGAGCGGACGTTTGAACTGCCGTGCGAGCTGGAGCGCGCGGACTTCAGGATGGAATGCCGCGAGGGCATGCTGCTCGTCCGCGTGGCCATGAATGAGGAGACGAACGATGAATGACAACGAACAGATTCTGATGCTGCCGCTGCTGCCGGTCAAAAATACAGTCCTCTTCCCCCACCTGCTGCTGCCGCTGACGGTCAGCCGGCCCGCCTCCGTGGCGGCGATTGACACCGCGCTCTCGAGCGAAGACAAGGAGATCGTGGTCGTGACGCAACGCGACGCGGCAGTCGAGTCGCCCGGCGCGGACGATCTGTTCAGCATCGGGACGAAGGCCGTCATCAAGCGCATGGCGCGGCGCCCGGACGGCACCGTTGACCTGATCGCGCAGGGCGTCGAGCGAGTGGTGATCATCAAAATCGAGCAGACCGAGCCCTTCCTCGGCGCGCGCGTCCGCCCGTCGCCCGTCCCCGAAGAGGGCGGCGCCGAGATCGAGGCATTGCAACGCGCGATCCTCGAACTGGCCACCCGCGCCATTCAGCTGGCCCAGCCGAACGCGCCCGCCGAATTCGCGCAGATGCTCGCCAGTCACGAAGACCCGCTCCGTCTGGCTTACGTGATCGGCTCGCTGCTCGGGCTTGAGGTCGAGAAGGAGCAGGCGCTGCTCGAAGCGCCGACCCGCATTGACGCGCTGCGGATGTTGCATTCGTACCTGCTGCATGAATTGCAGGTCCTCGAACTGCGCAACCAGATCAACAACCAGGCGCAGACCGAAATGAACAAGCAGCAGCGCGAATACCTGCTGCGCCAGCAGCTCCGCGCCATCCAGCAGGAACTCGGCGAGGAGAATCCGGAGCAGGCCGAAGCGCAGATGCTGCGCCAGCAGATCGAGGAAGCCAGTCTGCCCGAAGACGTGCGCCGCGAGGCCGAGCGCGAGCTGGCCCGCATGGAACGCCTGCCGCCCGCCGCGCCTGATTACCACGTCATCCGCACTTACCTCGAACTCGTCCTCGAACTGCCCTGGCAGAAAAGCACTGAAGACAACCTCGACCTCGCGCGCGCGCGGCAGGTACTCGATGAAGACCATTACGACGTGAAGGAGGTCAAGGAGCGCATCCTCGAACACCTGGGCGTGCTGAAACTCAACCCCGAGGCGAACGCGCCGATCCTCTGTTTCGTCGGCCCGCCCGGCGTCGGCAAGACTTCACTCGGTCAGTCCATCGCGCGTTCGCTCGGTCGCAAATTCGAGCGCATCAGTCTGGGCGGCATGCACGACGAAGCCGAACTGCGCGGCCACCGGCGCACTTACATCGGCGCGCTCCCCGGTCGCATCATTCAGGCCGTCCGCCGCGCCGGGGCGAATAACCCGGTGCTGATGCTCGACGAAGTGGACAAGCTGGGGCACGACTTCCGCGGCGACCCGGCGGCGGCGCTGCTCGAAATCCTCGACCCGGCGCAGAATCATACTTTCCGCGACAACTATCTCGACCTGCCGTTCGACCTCTCGAAGGTCTTCTTCATCACGACGGCCAACACGCTCGAGACGATCCCGCAGCCGCTGCTGGATCGCATGGAGGTCGTCAGGTTGCAGGGGTACAGCGAGGAGGAGAAGATCGAAATCGCGCGGCGCTACCTGATCCCCCGCCAGTTGAAAGAGAGCGGACTGACGCCCGAGCAGCTGACCCTGACCGATGAGGCATTGCGCCATGTCATTTCCCGTTACACGCACGAAGCGGGCGTGCGACAGCTTGAGCGTGCCATCGGGAGGCTCGCGCGCCGCGTCACCCTGCGCTTCGCCGAAGGCAACACGACCCCGGTGACCGTCAACATTGAAGACGTGGAGGAGATGCTCGGGCCCGAGCGCTTCTCCTTCGAGCTGGCGCGCAAACAGCTCCCCGCGGGCGTGGCGACGGGGCTCGCGTGGACTGAAGCGGGCGGCGACGTGCTGTACATCGAAGCGACGATCCTGCCGGGCGGGCGCGGGCTGCAAATTACGGGTCAGCTCGGTGAAGTGATGCAGGAATCGGCCCGCGCCGCGCAGAGCTTCATCTGGTCGCACGCCGGCGAACTCGGGATTGATCCCGCGCTCTTCAGGGAGTCGGGCGTTCACATCCACGTGCCCGCGGGCGCGATCCCGAAAGACGGCCCGTCGGCCGGCATCACGATGGCGACGGCGCTCGTTTCAATCTACTCGGGCTCCCCCGTGCGCAGCGACACGGCGATGACCGGCGAGATCACGCTCACGGGTCTGGTGCTGCCGATCGGCGGGGTGAAGGAAAAAGTGCTGGCCGCGCGGCGCGCCGGCATCCGCCGCGTGATCCTGCCGAAAGAGAATCAGAAGGATTTGCGCGAGCTGCCCGAGAACGTCCGCGCCGAAATGGAATTCATCTTCGTCGAGCGGATTGAAGATGTATTGACGGCTGTCATTCCTGAACTGTCCACACGGCTCGCGATCATCGAAGCCGCCTGAGTGGGAAGCGGACCAGGCGGCCCCCGAGCTGATTCATTCCGAATCAGCTTCCCGGTCAGGACTCGTGTGAATCAATCCGCCCCGGAGTCGGTTCGTCAGGCGTTTTCGGCGTACTCACTGTGAGTCACCGGGACTTCCAAATCGCAAAGTTGAGATAAAGGAGAAATCATTATGACAAAGAGCACTAATGCCAGGGTCCAGAGCAGCCGCCCAAACCGGGCCTGGAACACAGGCGGCTGGACGTATTCGTCGACAGGTGGAATACAGAAGGAGAAATAAAGGCGAGCCCGGACGGCCCATCCGCCAGGATAACTGCGGTGGACACCTACGAGTGGCTGCCGGGTGGTTTCTTCCTTCTTCACCACATAGACGGGCGCGTGGGAGACGACGAAGTGAAGGGCATCGAGATCATCGGCTACGATGCCGCGAGCCGGACGTATCGCACGCACTTCTTCGACAGCCGGGGCAACACCGGGACAGAAGAATTGACTGTCCGCGACAACATCTGGACATGGGCGGGGAGCGGGGTGATGGGGGAGAAAGCGCACCGCTGCACATCTGTACTCAGCGACGACGGCCACACCTTCACGGCCCACCACGAGCGGTCAAGCGACGGCTCGAACTGGTCGCCCTGGATGGACGTGAAGCTGACGAAGGCCGGGAAGGGACAAAATGCCGGCTTCAAAGAAAAAGCTGAAGACCGGCAGTAAGATGAAATTCCGGATCTTCACGGCATAGGGCCCGGCACGATGCCGAAACTGCGGGGCGCTTTGAAAGCAAAAGGGCTGGCCTTCAGAAAGGGGTAAATCAATACGACTATCCGGTGAATGCTTCAAAGCCCCCGAACGCGCTCCGGACTCCGGGCAACTCCGTCCGGGCGATCACCGGGGAGTGTTGTCATGGATGAAAAAGAACGGCAGTCGGCATTCATGTCGGCGCTCGTCACCGAACACTTCGTGCTGCAGACGGCGGCGAACGCAACGGTCAGCGAGGCGGGGGCGCGGGCGTCCCTCTACATCTTTTCGCTCTCGAGTTCTCTCGTCGCGATGGGATTCGTGTCGCGGTCCCGGGAGGTGTTCATGCCCTTCGTCGCCACGGTGCTGCCGGCCCTCTTCCTGCTCGGCGTCTTCACGGTCATCCGCCTCGTGGACAACGCCATCGAAAACAGGCAATGCCTCATCGGCATCGCCCGAATCCGCAGTTACTACCGCACGCTCACGCCCGAAGCTGCCGTTTACTTCGCTGCTCGTGAAGGACGCTGGCCGGAGACGCTCTCGACGCCCGCGCTCCGGCTCGGATTGCTTGTCGCGTTCATCACCACCATGGCAAGCATGGTCGCCTTCGTCAACAGCATCGTCGCCGGAGCCGGCGTCACCCTGCTCGCCGGTGACCTGCTCGGCGGCGACCGGAACAGTCTCGCATTGCTGCTCGGCGTGACCGCCGCCGTGGTGCTGATGGCTGCCTTCCTCGCCTACCAGCGATGGCGATACCGCATCTCTGAACCCGCAGAGTCGCCCGAAGGGCACTGGGAAGCAGATCGCCGGACGGGATGATCAGCGCGAACGACGAACGGAAGAGAACCAGACAAGCAGGAGAAATGAAATGCCACGTCAACCCGAGAACGCCACACAGACGATGCAACAACAGATACTCGACTTCCATGCGCGCCCCGGCGCGATGACGTCCGGCGGCAGATACGCCGCCATGCTGGAAAAGCTGCCGAACGACGCGGGCGAACTGGCCCGCATCGTGCAGGGCCTGGTGATCCATGAATACATGGCCTCCGCTTACGGCGTCACCATTCCGGAGGACCGCAGGAGCGAATCCCATATCCGCCCGGTCGAGCGGATGCTGGATCGCCTCTTCGCCATTGACGACCGGCCGCTTACCACCGCCCGGCCTCCTGAAAAGCGTCTGGTCGGCGTCTGCCATCACTTCGTGCTGTTGCTCGTCGCCATGCTGCGCGCCAAGGGCGTTCCGGCCCGGGATCGTTACGGGTTCGGCGCTTATTTCAATCCCGGCTATTTTGAGGACCACGTGGTCTGCGAGTACTGGAATGCCGCCCGAGGAGACTGGGTACTCGTTGACCCGCAGTTCGACGAGGTCTGGCAGAAGGAGTTGAAGATCAGTCACGATGTCCTCGACGTGCCGCGCGACCACTTCATCATTGCGGGCGATGCCTGGGCCAGGTGCCGCGCGGGTGAGGCCGACCCGTCGAAATTCGGCATCATTGTGGGTAACCTGCGCGGGCTCTGGTTCGTCGCGGGCGATCTGGTGCGCGATGTCGCGTCGCTCAACAAAATGGAGATGCTGCAGTGGGATGTCTGGGGCGAGATGCCCGAGGCCGATGAGCCGCTGACGGATGACCGGCTCGCGTTTTCCGACCGGCTCGCGGCGCTCACGCGCGAGCCTGACGCGTCATTCGATGAACTGCGCAGGCTCTACGAAGGCGACGACCGCCTGCGCGTTCCTTCGGTCGTCTTCAATGCGTTGCTGAAGCGTCCAGAAAAGGTTTGAGCCTCCTGTGTACGCCGCGGGCCGTCCGTCAGGCAACGGCCCGCAGCAACCCGCCATCAAAGTGACCGTCCAAACAGCCGGATTCCTCTCGGACGCGAGATAAGCAGCCGCAACAATCACGAGAAAAATATCAGCCGGTTGTCTTTAACCCGGAGCCTTCTGCTGATCGTTATCATCAGCTTTTTCCAACTCGCTGAGACGAACACTTCAACGAAAGCAGGAGAGACACGGAAGTAAAAAGTAATATGCCAAAAACATTGGATCCAATTGAAGAACAACAACTGGAACAGAACGCGGTTGAGTCTGAGGATTTGTCCGCGCTCAAGGAGATGAGCATTTCCAGGCTGACGAAGATCGCCAGGGAGCTTGATGTCCCCGGCGCGACGGGCCTGCGCAAGCAGGAACTCATCTTCAGCATCCTTCAGGCCCGGACCGAACAGGCGGGGTTGCTTTTCTCGGAAGGCGTGCTGGAAGTCATGCCCGACGGTTATGGCTACCTGCGCGCGCCGGAATACAACTACCTGCCCGGGCCCGACGACGTCTACGTCAGCCAGGCACAAATCCGCCGGTTCGACCTGCACACGGGCGACACGATCTCCGGTCAGGTGCGACTGCCCCGGCAGGGGGAACGCCACTTTTCACTGGTCAGAGTCGAGGCCGTCAATTTTGACGAGCCGGAGCAGGCGCGCAACAAAATCTTCTTTGATAACCTGACGCCGCTCTACCCGAACGAGCAGCTGCGGATGGAAACCGCGACCGACAACCTCTCGGGCCGGGTCATTGATCTGGTCACGCCCGTCGGCAAGGGCCAGCGCGGGCTGATCGTCGCCCCGCCCCGCACCGGCAAGACGATGCTGCTCCAGACCATCGCCAACTCAATCACTGCGAATCATCCTGAAGTCACGCTCATCGTCCTCCTGATTGACGAGCGCCCTGAAGAGGTGACCGATATGCAGCGCTCGGTCAACGGCGAGGTCATCTCCTCGACCTTCGACGAGCCCGCTTCGCGCCACGTGCAGGTCGCCGAGATGGTGATTGAGAAGGCCCGGCGACTCGTCGAACACAAACACGACGTGGTGATCCTGCTCGACTCGATCACCAGGCTCGCGCGCGCCTACAACGCCGTCGCGCCCTCATCGGGCAAGACGCTGTCGGGCGGACTCGATGCCAACGCGATGCAGCGACCGAAGCGGTTTTTCGGCGCGGCGCGCAACTTCGAGGAAGGCGGCAGCCTGACGATCATCGCCACGGCGCTCGTCGAGACTGGCAGCCGCATGGATGACGTGATCTTCGAGGAGTTCAAGGGTACGGGTAACATGGAAATCAATCTCGACCGCAAGCTCTCGGACAAGCGCGTCTTCCCGGCGATTGACCTGCAGAAGTCGGGCACGCGCAAGGAGGAGCTGCTCATCCCGAAGAAGGACCTCGACCGCATCTGGGTGCTGCGCCGCGCGCTCAACCCACTGCCCGCCGTCGAACAGATGGAACTGGTCCTTGAACGGCTGGAGAAGACCGGCAGTAATGCCGAGTTCCTCAATTCAATGAATAAGCCGGGGAAGAAGTAAACGACAGCTGCGAGTGAAGCCCAGGCAGGCCGGGGGTTGCCGGCCCATCAGGCAGGGGTAGCAGTAACACTGAGTCCGAACCTTTCAATGGTGATTTGATTATCTGCTCAGACTGACTGCGACTCCTCCGGGGCCGGAATCCCTGACCCCTGCACTTCCGGCGGATTTCACACGCAGCTCTTTCATTCTCCGTGCCCGCTGGAGACATCATCGCGCCCGTGAATGGCCGCAGGCGGCGAAGTCGCTTCGACCGCAGTGAATGGCTCCAGGATGCGGTAAGTGTGAGCCGAGCCCTTCGGAACAGTCCACGAATCGCCCGGCTCAAGCAGCAGCATCTGGCCTTCCAGATGCAGTTCCGCGCGGCCACTGATCACATACCCGACGGTTTCATAATCACGCGTGACGAGCGGCTTCCGCTCGTTCGGCGGCTCATTCTCCCACAATCGCATTGAGACCCTGATGCCCGTGGCCAGATACTTCTGGCCCATCGGGCCTTTCGGAGAGAATCCGGAACTGACCTTTGTCACGCTGGTATCGCCCATCGCTATCCTCCTGTTCGGACTTCTGATTATTACATTGCAAACGGGGAGTTGCCGGGGGAGTGGGAAGAAAGGCAAAAGTAAAAAGGTAAAAGGCAAAAGTCCGCAGCGCCGGACAGTCTTCTGATGGTCAGAGCAGTTGCGGCTTTCTTACTTTTCACTTTTACCTTCCCGTAGTTTCCCATGATCCCGGCCCTGCTGCCAGCCTGCTTTTCAACTCAGGCGGCGGATTTCATAACTGAGTTTAATTGCGGGCATCCATCCCCTGCGTCCGGGGCCTCATCAAAATCGCTGAATTTTTCCGATTATTCGACGATGAGATTATGATGAGAGTCCTGTTCCTGATTCTGCTTTCACTGTGGCTGCCGGTGGCGGCGCTGGCACAACCAACAACGAAGATGACCAGAGTGGTTCCTTACGATTACCGGGTTGACGACCTGCCGAACGGATTGCGGCTCGTCACGATGCCGACCGATTACCCGAATCTGGTGGCGCTCTACATCGTCGTCAGGACCGGCTCGCGGAACGAAGTCGAGCCGGGCAGGAGCGGCTACGCGCACCTGTTCGAACACATGATGTTCCGCGGCAGCGAGCATTACACGCCCGAAGAGCGCGACGCGATCCTCAAGCGCGCCGGGGCGTCATCGAACGCCTACACGTCAGATGACCGCACGGTCTATCACGAAGTCTTTGCCAGAGAAGACCTCGATCAGGTCATGAAGCTCGAAGCCGACCGCTTCCTACGGCTCAAGTATTCGCCCGACGTTTACCGCACGGAAACGCGCGCCGTGCTGGGCGAGTACAACAAGAACAGCGCGAGCCCCATGGAGCAACTCTTTGAGAAGCTCCGCGAGACGGCTTTTGATCGGCACACCTACAAACACACCACGATGGGATTCCTCAAAGACATCGAGGATATGCCGAATCAGTACGATTACAGCATTCAGTTTTATCAGCGCTACTACCGCCCGGAGAATACGACCATCCTGCTCGTCGGCGACGTGAAGCGTGAGGGCGCACTGGCGCTGGTGAACAGGTATTTCGGCGAGTGGAAGCGCGGCGATCATATGCCGCAGATTCCGGCGGAGCCGGAACAGACCGCGCCGCGCGCCGCGCACGTCGAGTGGCCTTCGCCGACGCTGCCTTACCTCGCGGTCGCGTTCCGCGGCCCGGCTTATTCCGACGAGCGGAAGGATAAGGCCGCGCTCGACCTGCTCGCGCCCATCGCCTTCGGCGAAAACTCTGACCTGTATCAGAAGCTGGTGCTGAAGGAACAGAAGGTGGATCTGCTCGAAGTCGGTTTCGACAATCAGATTGACTCCGAACTCTTTACCGTCTATGCGCGCGTGAAAGATGCGAAGGATGTGAATTACGTGCGCGATCAGATTCTCGCCACGTACAAGCGTTATACGAGTGAACAGGTGCCGCAGGCGCAGCTTGACGCCACGCGCTCGCGGATGCGTTACGGCCTGGCACTTTCGATGGACAGTTCCGAAGCGATTGCGAGCGCGCTCGCGCCATTCATCGCGCTGCGGCGCACGCCGGAGACGGTGGATAAGCTGTTCGCTCTTTACCAGAACATTACGCCCGCCGACATCCGTGCCGTCGCCGCGCGTCACTTCGTCGAGCCGCATCGTACCATCGTAACGCTCGCCCCGAAGGCCGGTGAGGTGGCGAAGGCGGGCGGGGAGAAGGCAGTTAACCCACAGCAGTAAAGGTGGTATTGATGTTTCGCAGAGTAGTTATTGCAGCAATCATGTCAGCTTTCGTGCTGGCGGCAGCCGTGCCAGCCTTTGCCGGCCCGCAGAAAACGATGAAGAATCAGATTGACAGCGTGCTTGAGCCGAACCGCTCGCCACTCGTCTCATTCCGCATCCTGTTCCGGACGGGCGCGGCCGATGACCCGAAGGGCAAAGAGGGTTTGGCGGCGCTGACGGCCGCAATGCTGGCCAAAGGCGGGACGCGCGCGCTGAGCTATGACCAGATCGTCGAGCTGATGTACCCGATGGCCGCGAGCTTCGGCTGGCAAACAGACAAGGAGATGACCGTCTTCACCGGCTCGACGCACGCGGACAATCTGAAGAAGTATTACGCGCTGATCAGTCAGATGTTACTCGACCCCGGCTTCCGCGCCGATGATTTCACGCGCCTCAGGGCCGACGCGATCAATTATCTCAAAGTCAGCCTGCGCGCCGGCAATGACGAGGAACTGGGCAAGGAATACCTCTACAACGTGATCTATGCCGGGCACCCTTACGGCCATCACAATCTCGGTACGGTGAGCGCGCTCGAAAAGCTCACGCTCGATGATGTGCGCGATTTTTATCGCGGGCATTACACGCAGGCGAATCTGATGATCGGGCTCGCCGGCGGCTACCCGGCATCATTCCCACAGCAGGTGAGGGCTGATTTCGCGAAGCTGCCCGAAGGGGTGAAGGAAGATGTGACGCCGCCTGCGCCGAAGCTCGCCGCGGGCACGCACATTGACATTATCCAGCGTGAAACGCGCTCGACCGCGATTTCACTCGGGTTCCCGATTGACGTGAAGCGCGGCGACAGGGACTGGGCGGCGCTCGCGCTCGTGGCCTCCTATTTCGGCCAGCACCGTTCGAGCAACAGTTATCTGTACCAGCGGCTGCGCGAGGCGCGCGGGCTCAATTACGGCGATTACGCTTACATCGAATACTTCCCGCGCGGGATGTTCCGATTCGCGCCCGACCCGAATCTCGCGCGGCAGCAGCAGATTTTCCAGATCTGGATTCGCCCGGTCGAGCAGCAGAACGCGCACTTCGCCCTGCGCGCGGCACTCTATGAATACGATAAGCTGGTGCGCGAGGGAATCTCGCGGGAGGCGTTTGAATCAACGCGCGAGTTCCTGACTAAATACGCCAATATTCTGACGCAGACGCAGGATGAGCGGCTCGGTTACGCGCTCGACAGCCGTTATTACGGCACCCCCGAATTCGGGGCGTACCTGCGCGAGCAACTGGCGAAGCTGACGCCCGATGACGTCAACCGCGCGATCAAACGACACCTCACGACTGACCGCCTGCGCGTCGTGATGGTGACGAAGGATGCTGCCGCGTTGCGCGACGCGATCATCAGCAACAAACCGTCGCCCGTCACCTACCTTTCGCCCAAGCCGAAAGAGATTACTGACGAAGACAAGGTGATCGAAGCTTACCAGATCAAAGTCAGGACGGAAGAGGTGAAGATCGTTCCCATCGGTCAGGTTTTTGAATGAAGGGATGCAGGCCGGAGTGAGTTGAATCGTTTGCGGGCGGAAGCCGAAGGGCGACCGTGGAAGAACCGGCGGGGGGTGAGTCATCAGGTCAGGCGCGGCTCCTGATTCCTGCATTTTTCGCCGCTCACTCTGGCGGGCATCATCTCACTGTCGCCGGCCGCCCGGCTTCTGATCAGAGCCGAGACGGTTTCGGCCAGACGGTCGTAATCTATCGGCTTCCCCATAAAAACCTGCCCCCCGGCGGCGAGAGCGGCTTCCCGCATGAGTTCCCGGACGTCACCCGACAGGAAAATGATCGGAGTGTCCGGGTCAAATCCGCGAATCTGGCGGCACAGTTCCAGCCCGTTGCCGTCGCTGAACCTCAGATCCATCAGGTATAAATCGAACCGCTCGTTCCGGGCCATCCTTAACCCATCGGCTACCGTCCGGGCGGTGATCAGGTCCCGCCCGCTGAGATAATATCTGAGCAATTCACAGTGATCAGGATCATCATCAATGCAGAGTAGACGTCCGGCGGGGGAAGAGATCATCGTGTCAGCTCCTGTCATCCGACCCATTCTTTGATTTAGTAAATCCCAGGTATCGTTTTTGCATCTTCTCTAATGGGCGCCGTGCCCACCAGTAGATTCGATAGTGGTTGAAGACCCCCGTCTGAAACTGGGATCTCAGGGTCGTAGTGTCTCCGAGGCTTGAAACCAATGAGGGGAAACGCAGGCCATACTCTAAAATATGAGTCCCTTGCGTGTCTGTTCTCTGGGGAACAGACGATTAGAAATCAGGGAATTAGATTTTGCCCTGTTTATCTGTTTCGTGGGATGTATTGAGAGGATGCATGGTGAATGAAACTGATAAAAAACTTCCCATTGGTAACCGTCTTCTGGCCATACTGCCTGAAAATGAATTCAGCAGGGTCCTGCTCCCCCACCTTGAGTCCGTCGAACTCAGACAGGGCCAGCTCATATACGCCGCGCGGCAGACGATTGATTATGCGTACTTCCCGGTGACGGCGCTGCTCTCAAGGGTCGTGTCCTCGCGCGAAGGGGATCTGGTTGAGGCCGGCATTTGCGGCAATGAAGCAATGGCCGGAGTCACGTTGCTGCTCGGGCAGAACATCGCGCCATATCTCATTCAGGTCCAGATCGCGGGCACGGCGCTGAGGGTGAAGGCTGAGGTGATGAAGAACCTGTGCAGCAAAGCGCCCTCGCTGCAAAACCAGCTGCTCCGTTACGCCCATACAGCGATGGTGCAGCTGGCGCAGACGGCCATCTGCAACCGCTTTCATACGGTCGAGCAGCGCTTGAGCCGCTGGCTGCTGGTGACGCATGACCGCATCCAGTCTGATCAGATTCCGATGACCAGAGAGATTCTGGCAGCGATGATCGGCGCGGGCCGCCCGAGAGTCAGTATCGTGGTCGGAGCCCTGCGGGACGCCGGGCTTATTCGATCCAGACGCGGGACGATCACGATCATCAACCGCAAGGGGCTGGAAAAGGCTTCCTGTGAATGCTATCAGGTCCTCAGGAAAGAGATTGACACCCTCCTCAATCCCAACTGAGGTGCGTCACCTTTCGTCAGCCCGCAATCGCCGGTCTCACCCCGGCAATTTATCCTCCAGTTCGTTCACCAGCTGCTGGACATCAGTCTTCCGGGTCAGCTGCTGAACTTCTTCCCGGACATGCTCCACGTCCAGACCGAAGTGATGGCAGAGGCTCTGCTGCATGCGAAGAATCATCGTCAGTTCCTGCTCGGCCAGCAGGCTGATCTGCAGATCGAGGTGGGCGCGGCGGTCGGCCTGTCGCGTCATGTAATTCTGGTTGATCAGAATGAAGATCGCGAGCAGGACGCATTCGCCCGAAACGATCAGCGCCAGGATGCCGAATGGGAACGGGTCGAATGGGGCGACGCCTGGCACCAGATTCAGATTGACGAGAACCCAGGCCGCAAACACGATCAGGTGAACGATGACGACCGTCGTCGTTCCGATGAACCCGATGATGGCCCCGCTGATCCGCTCGCCGAGCGAACGCCCATGCAGGGCCTCCTCTTCGAGCCGGGCGATGGCTTCAACGTTGTTCCTCGTCAGATCAAGGGCCGGGGCGCGGTAATTGTTCGATGGTTGTGCCATTGCATTCACTCCGGAAGACACGGGCGGCAATCAGTAACCTTAACACACGGCTTCCGCGGACAGTCTGTACGGTCAGAGACACAAGTATTTTCTCACCCTCGCCCGGGGCTGGAATGACGCTTGCTTGTTTAGTACGGTCGTGAACATTAGTTGAAAAACGATCCGGGCCAGTGTCTGCGAGTCCCTCTGGCGAACAGGGATTTCAGTTACACGCTGCTGATTTACCGATCGCTCACGCGCGCGTGGCATCGGCCCGCCCGGACTGGAGGTGAAATGAACGCGGAATATCAGTACCTGATCGGCAAACTTCAGGATGCGCTGGCGACTGACCCGCGCGTGAACGTGATGGACCTCAAAATCATCATCTGCGGCGGCAGGCTTCACCTGACCGGCGAGATCCCGACCGAGGAGCGACGTGCCGCGGTCGAGCAGGTGATTGCAGAGATCGTGCCTGACATTGAAATCAGCAACGAGCTGACGGTCTATGAGCTGAATCAGAAGGCTCAATCGGAGATGATCCATGCTTAGAATCGCAGCTATCGCGGATACGCACGTGGCGGAAGACAGCAGCGGCCGGCTGCGCCCGCACTGGCAGCAGCTCCACGAGGTGGCCGACGTGCTGCTGCTCGGCGGCGACCTGACGAATCTCGGCAACGCGCAACAGGCGGCGGCGCTCACGCACGAACTGGAAGGGATAGACATCCCGATGGTCGCCGTGCTGGGCAATCACGATTACCACGCGGGCGAGCCTGACACAGTGCGCCGCGCGCTCGAACAGGCGAGGGCGACCGTCCTTGAAGGCGAAACCACCACGCTCTCGATCAACGGCAAAACGCTCGGCATCGCCGGGACGAAAGGGTTCGGCGGCGGCTTTGCGGGGGCGTGCGGCCACGCGTTCGGCGAGCCGGAGATGAAGGAATTCATGCACGTGACCGAGCGGATGGCCGCCAGGCTGGAAGAGAACCTGCGCGCGCTCGAAACTGATTACCGTATCGCGCTGCTGCACTATGCACCGATCAAGGACACCCTCCAGGGCGAGCGGCTGGAGATTTACCCGTTCATGGGCAGCTACCTGCTCGCGGAAGCGCTCGACCGGGCCGGGGCCGATCTGGTCATACATGGCCACTCGCATCACGGGACCGAAAAGGGCATCACGGCGCGCGGCATCCCGGTCAGGAATGTGGCTATGCCGCTGCTCAAACGCCCTTACACGATCTATAACCTTGGCGTCGCGGAGAACGGTCATCGGGAAGGACACAATGATGGTGCAGGAAATTACCAGACAGAGAGACAGCTGGTTACCGCGTGATCTGGCCGCGCTCGGCGCGCTCTTTGAGGATGATCAGGGGGTGATCTACCGGCGCGTGATTCACGAGGCGCGCGCCCGGGGGCTCAACTTCGCCCTGGGCGGCGGGTTTGCGGTGAACGCTTACACGGGGCTCACGCGCAACACGAAGGATCTCGATCTGTATGTTGTGCCCTCTGACCGTGAGGCAATGATCGGGGTGCTGACAGAGATCGGGCTCGGCGATTATTACGACCAGTTGCCGTATGACCGCGGCTGGATTTATCGCGGTTACCTCAACGGCACCATCGTTGACATAATCTGGGAGATGGCGAACCACATCGCGCGGGTGGACGCGGCGTGGCTCACGCGAGGGCCGGAAGTTGAAGTCGGCGGCGAATGGCTGCGGCTGCTGCCCCCGGAAGAACTGCTCTGGACGAAGCTCTATGTGATCCAGCGCGAGCGGTGCGACTGGCCGGACGTGCTGAATCTGATCTATGCGACCGGCGAAAGTTTTGACTGGCGGCACCTGCTCCGGCGGCTCGGGGAAGACGCGCCGTTGCTGCGGGGCGCGCTGTCGGTCTTCGCGTGGATGTGTCCGGGCCGCGCGCAGTCGCTGCCGTCGTGGCTGTGGGAGCGCCTGGGGTTGCCCGAGCCGCCATCAGCGGCGACTCCCGAAGTTAACCTGGGTCACGTCACCCTGATTGACTCGCGGCCCTGGTTCAGCCCCGCGCTCACGCCCGAACCGTTCCACTGAATCGCCTGATGGAGGGGGGAAAATTCGCGCGGCGGTTCGGCTTCGAGCAGGCGGCTGAATTCGGCCCTGACCGTGTGGTAACACTCGCAGGCCTCGGTTTCGAGGCTGTAACGGTCGAGGATGTGGATGTGGCCCCGCACGTAGCTGATCACCCCGGCCTGTCGCAGTTTGCCCGCCGCGACCGTCACCCCGGCGCGGCGCGTCCCGAGCATGTCCGCGATGGCCTCGTGAGTCAGACAGAACTGGCCGCCGTCCGTGCGGTCGTGAACCATCAGCAGCAGCGAACACAACCGCTCTTCGACCGAGTGCAGGCAGTTGCACGCCGCCATCTGCGACATCTGAATCATCAGCGCCTCGGTGTAAAGCAGCAGGCGGCTGTGAAACGCGGGGTTGTGGTGCAACTCATTCCTGAACGCTTCGGTCCGCATCCGCCACGCGCTCCCGGCCACCTGGACGATGGCCCGGTAGGGCGCGCTGCCTGCCCCCAATAGCACCGGCACGCCGATCATGCCTTCCCTGCCCACAATTCCCGTTTCCACCGTCGTGCCGTCCATCATTGTCGCGACGAGCGAAATCAGGCCGTTGTTCGGGAAGTACACATAATGAATTTCCTCGCCCGAATGGCACAGCACCTCGCCGGGTTCGAGCGTGACCGGTTCGAGCCCGCCGTGGAGATGTTCCGGGTCGGACAATAACGATCCCGTCAGAAGACGATTGCTGACCGGTGTTGCGGCTTTTCCATTTACATTCATCAGGAACCTCTGGAATCCTCTCTGGCGGGCAATTTCGCGTTTGACCCGCGCACGATGTACCGCTGAAAGACTGTCCGCCGGGTGAGCGGGTGTATCGCCGCCATACTGCTCTGTATCAGAGCGTACATAATTATGTGCAGACAGTGACGGGCGGAATCTGACTGCTGTCTCTCACCTTGGGATCTCCCGCGTCAGCCTGAAATTACCGGGGCCGCCCTGATGACGTCTGCCGTTTTCCTGAAATGGCTTTACTTACCCTGAATATCAGCACTGTCCAGCCGCGCCTGCTTCTGCGGCAGTCGCCATTTGCGATGCGGCCATGTTCAAGCCTTCTGATCTGATCACGTTTCGTATCTGTCAGATTTCTGTGGTGGGGTGCAATTGGCGTACCCGGAGGGAAGGCCATTTCAGTAATGAACAGAGTTTTACGCCAAGGCCGGAGAGTGTCTCAATCAGTCTCACTTGTTCCGGCCGTTCATCATCTCTTCCAGACTCTCCGCCCCGGGACTGAGAAAACCATGGCAGGAGCCGACCACATGCTGGCGGTCGGCCTGTCTGATCCGGGCCGGCATTTTCGACTTGAGCGCGGCGATGTCTTTCAACTCCTCGGCGCCGTTGCTCCGCAGGATGCTGATGAAGGCGAAGAGCGGCGTGGTCAGGTAGTCGGGCATTTCGCAGAGCCATGACCCGACCGCAACACCTGACAGCTTCAGGCCTGGGCCGCCAGCTGCCGCAGCACGTAAGGCAGAATCCCGCCGTGGCGGTAGTAATCAACTTCAATCGCCGTATCAATCCGCAGCGTCACCAGTACTTCTTCGACCTCGCCCGAGGCGCGGCGGATGACCAGCTTGAGTTGTTCGCGCGGGGTAATGCCGTCCTCGATGCCGAGCAGGTTGAAGCTCTCCGTGCCGTTGAGTTTGAGCGTGCGGGCGTTCACGCCTTCCTTGAACTGGCACGGCAGCACGCCCATGCCGACGAGGTTGCTGCGGTGAATGCGCTCGAAGCTCTGCGCCACGACGGCCCTCACGCCGAGCAGCTTCGTGCCTTTTGCCGCCCAGTCGCGCGAACTGCCCGTGCCGTACTCCTGACCGGCGAAGATCAGGAGCGGCACGCCGTCGTGCTGATATTTCATCGCGGCGTCGTAGATGCTCATCCGCTCGCCGCCGGGCTGGTGAGCTGTCACGCCGCCTTCGGTGCCCGGGGCCATCAGGTTTCTGATCCGCACGTTGGCGAAGGTGCCGCGCACCATCACCTCGTGGTTGCCGCGCCGCGCGCCGTAGGTGTTGAAGTCCTCGACCTCCACGCCATGCTCGCGCAGGTACAGGCCCGCAGGGGTCGTCGGACGGATCGCGCCCGCCGGGCTGATGTGATCGGTCGTGACGCTGTCGCCGAGGATGGCGAGTGCCCGCGCGCCGATAATTTCCGTCATCGGGCCGGGCTCATCGCTGAAGTTCTCAAAGAAGGGCGGCTCCTGAATGTAGGTCGAGTTCGCGTCCCAGTCGTAAACATTGCCGGTCACCGATTCGATTTCGTTCCACAGCGGATTCTGCCGGGTCACGCTCGCGTAAAGCCGGCGGTAATTTTCCGGCGACTGGGCGGCCCGCATTACTTCGCTTAACTCCCTGGTCGTCGGCCAGATGTCGCGCAGGTAGACGGCCTCACCGTTGCGCCCTCTGCCAATCGGCTCTTTTGAAAGATCAATGTTGATGCGGCCGGCGAGCGCGAAGGCGACGACGAGCGGCGGGCTCATCAGGAAGTTGGCCCTGACCGATTGATGCACGCGCGCCTCGAAGTTGCGGTTGCCCGACAGCACGCTCGCCGCGATCACGTCATGGCCCGTGATCGCCTCCTCGATCCGCGGGTCGAGCGGGCCCGAGTTGCCAATACACGTCGTGCAACCGTAGCCGACGAGGTTGAAGCCGAGCTGGTCGAGGTAACGATCAAGCCCGGTCTGTTTGTAATATTCCGTCACGACGCGCGAGCCCGGCGCGAGCGAAGGCTTGACGGTCGGCGGAACTTTCAATCCTCTTTCGACCGCCTTCTTTGCCAGCAGCCCGGCGGCCAGCATGACGCTCGGGTTCGAGGTGTTCGTGCAGGAAGTGATCGCCGCAATCACCACGTCGCCGTGACCGAGATCAACCCGGGCTTTGGGCAGCTCAGCCGGAAGCTCTTCGACCGGGTTGGGCGTGGGGCGGTTGTTCATCATCTCGGTTTCAGTCCACGCGCTCGTGTTCTTCTCGCTCGTCAGGCCGTCGGCGAGGCCGCCCCCGGCGGGGATGCTGGCCGGGACCGTCTCGGGCTCCTGCACGCCGCCGCCCGTGATCGGCTCTTCGCTGGGGGCTGTTTTGCCAGCCGTTTCGACCGGGAAACGCCGGCTGATTTCATCGGCGGATTTTTCGTAGCCGTTTTCACTCACCGGCTTGCGCAGCAGTTCGAGGAATCTGTCCTTCAGGTCGGAGAGATTGATGCGATCCTGCGGGCGTCGCGGGCCGGCGACGCCCGGCTCGACTCGGGCCAGATCTAGTTCGACGAGTTCGCTGTAGCGGCATTCACCGCGGCGCGGCATGCCGAACATGCCCTGCGCCTTGAAATACTGCCGGATCGCCTCGACCTGTTCGGGCGGGCGGCCCGTGGCCTCGTAATAACGGCAGGTCTCTTCATCGACCGGGAAGAACCCGATCGTCGCGCCGTATTCGGGCGACATGTTGCCGACGGTCGCGCGGTCGGTCACCGTCAGCGTCGCCGCGCCCTCGCCGTGGAACTCGACGAATTTGCCGACGACTTTCACTTTGCGCAGCAGCTCGGTGATGTGCAGCACCAGATCGGTCGCCGTCACGCCTTCGCGCAACGCGCCGCCGAGATGCACGCCGATGACATCGGGCGTCAGGAAGTAGACCGGCTGGCCGAGCATCCCGGCTTCGGCTTCGATTCCGCCGACGCCCCAGCCGACGACGCCAAGGCCGTTGACCATCGTCGTGTGCGAGTCGGTGCCGACGAGCGTGTCGGGGTAAAAGATGTTGTCTTTTTCCAGCACTCCTTTCGCCAGGTACTCCAGGTTCACCTGATGACAGATGCCGATGCCAGAAGGCACGACGTTGAAGCCGTCATACGCCTGCATCCCCCATTTCAGAAACTGATACCGCTCGTGGTTGCGCTTGAACTCCATCTCCATATTGAGCCGGAGCGCGTCGGGGCGGCTCCAGTAATCAACCTGCACCGAGTGGTCAATCACCAGATCCACGGGGACGAGCGGTTCGATGATCTTTGAATCCCGGCCGAGCCTCACGGCGGCCGAACGCATCGCGGCCAGATCGGCGAGCAGCGGCACGCCCGTGAAATCCTGAAGCAGAATGCGCGCGACGACGAAGGGAATCTCTTTGATCCGCTCGGCTTCGGGCTGCCAGCCGGCGACGGCGCGCACGTCGTCTTCGGTGATCCGCCTGCCGTCGTAATTCCGCAGCACCGATTCGAGCAGGACGCGGATGCTGACCGGCAGCGTGGAGACGGGGCCGAGCCCTTCTTTCTCAAGCTGTGGCAGAGAGTAGAAGCGCGCGGTGCGTTCTGTCCCCGCCGGAAAATCGTGGAGCGAGTTAAAGAGATTGTGACTCATTTTGCGGCCTCTCTTCCTTCAGGCGATCATTGCGGGCGGGCCGTGACAGCGCTCCGATCCGCTCCTGATCAACGGCGAAGCTTTACAGGAATGGAAAACTGTGGGGGAAGGGTCAGCCGCACCAACTGTCTGTAATTACATGGTAGGAGCGGTAAAATTTTGTTCCTGCGCGGAGAGACAGTCCAGACAGGTCAGGGCCGTGGGCTCAGCGTCCAGCCGCTTCCGGGGAATCTCCTTACCACACTTGATGCAGATGCCGTAGTTGCCCTGATCAATCCGCTGGAGCGCGGCATTGACGTGCTGCAGCCGGTCGCTCTTCATGTTCATCACCCGCCCCTCAAGATCCATCGTGTGTTCCTGGACGGAGCGGTCACCGGAATCAAGCACATCGCCGGTGTCGGTCCCGGGCAGCTCGGTTCTGCCGGCTGTGTCCCGTTCGAGCCGGCCCCGCTCTTCCAGCAACTGTTGCCGGTATTTCTCAATCTCCAGCGCCATCACATCTCTCCTTTTTGTAAAAACAAAGTAATCCTTAAGGAGGAATCTTAACGGGCGGGCAGGGCTGTGTCTGTTCGCTTGCGTACATCACTTTCTGAGCGGGACGGTCAGCGTGAAGCGCGTGCCGCGCCCCGGCGCAGAGTCAATTCGCACCTCGCCGCCGAGTTCAGCCGCACGGGCTTTCATATTCCTGAGGCCGTTGCCGCCGCGGCTGCGACCGTGTCCGTTGGCTGATGAATCTTCCGCGGGCGAAATGTCAAAGCCCTGACCGTCGTCCGTGACCGTGGCCTCGAGCTGGTGGCCGGTGAGGTGGAAACCGAGCGCGGCATTCGCGCAGCCGGAATGGCGCGCGACGTTGTTGACCGCTTCCTTGAGGATCAGAAACAGGTGCCGCCGCTGGTCCGGGCCGAGCTTTATTTTCTCGATCTCGGGCGGGGCGGTGAAATCCCATGCGATCCCCTGAGTTTCAAAGACGTCGGCGGCGAACTGGCGCGCGCGCGTGATGACGTGTTTCAGGTCGTCGCGGCGCGGGTCAATTGACCAGACGATGTCGCTCATCGAATCCACGAGGCCCCGCGCCGAGTCGGCGATGTCAGTCAGCATCCGCACCGACTGTTCCTGATTGGCGCCGTTCTGCTGCTTGACGACTTCGCTGAGGATCGCCATGCGCGACAGGCTCGCTCCGATGTCGTCGTGCAGGTCGGTGGCGATGCGCGTGCGGACGCGCTCGATTTCGACCACGCGCGCGATGTGGTAGCGGTGGCCGAAGTAAACGGCCGCGCCGGCGAGCAGGACCGCGAGCGCCAGAAACCACCAGCGCTGCCAGAGCGGCGGGAGGATTCGGAAAGAGATGATGGCGGGGGTCGGACTGACCTGCCCGTCCGCGTTCACGGCGCGGACGAGGAAACGGTAGCCGCCCGGAGACAGGCTGGCCGTGACGGTGCGCTGTTCCGCGGGCGCGCTCCAGTCCCGATCCTTACCCTCGAATTTGTACTGGTAACGCAGCGGCACGCCGGTTGAAAAACCGAGGCCGAAGAAATCAATCTGAATCTGGCTCTGATTCGCCCCCACCTCAAGCCCCAGCACTTCGGCCTGGCCGAGTTCGGCAATCGGCTGCGGCTGGCCGGCGACTCTGAGGCCGCTGATCACAACAGGCGGGGGCGGCTCGGGCGGGTCGCCCTGCTCCGGAATGAAGCGCGACAGGCCCTCGCGCGTGCCGAACCATAAGGCGTCGTGATTGTCATAGAGGGCGACCATCACTTCGCTTTTGGTCAGGCCGTCACTGGTCGTGAAATGCCTGGAGCGATTCGCCGGCAGGTCGAGGCGATCAACGCCGCGCGACGTGCCCAGATAAAGGCGCCCCCATTTGTCTTCGGCGAAGCAGTTCAGGTTGTCGCTGGCCATGTCATCGGCCGTCGTGTAACCGACGACGTGCGGTATGTCGGCCGCGGGGTCGTCAATGCGTGCGGCGCCTTTCCCGTTCGTGGCCACCCATAGGCGTCCCTGCCGGTCGCAGTAAAGCCCCTGCACAATGCCTCCGGGAATCCCCTCGGCTGCGCCGAAATAATCGAACCGTCCATTCCGGCAGCGCACCAGCCCGCCGTTGTGCATCCCCAGCCAGACGTTGCCGGCAGAGTCTTCGGCAAAGGCGTTGACCCAGTTGAGGTGCGGCATTCCGTCCGCCTCGCCGTAGCGGTAAAACTTCCCCGTGGCTCGCTCCCAGCGGGCCAGCGTCACGGGCGGGTTGTAGGAACCGATCCACAGGTCGCCGCGCGAGTCTTCGTAGAGACGTGAAATATCGTTGTCGGCCAGCCCCTCGCGCGTGGTGTAGAGGGCCTTCGGTCGCACCCGCGCCAGGTCCTCGAATTTCTGCACCGACGGGAAGCGGTAGAGCCCTTCCCCGCTGGCAAGCCACCACTCACCCAGGTGATCCTGAACGACCCACCGGCCCGAACTGGCTTTGATAATGCGGTCCGGCAGGTTGGGCCGGATCGCCGTGAAGGCGTGACCGTCGAAACGGTGAATGTACCAGTCGCTGCTGACCACGATCAGGTCGCCGGCCCGATCCAGGAAGAGCAACAGAATTTCCGCGCTGCCCAGTCCGTCGGCCTCGCGCCAGGTGGTGAAACCGCTGCGCGCCACCTTCATCGCGCCGCCGGTCTGAGTGCCGACCCAGAGGTTGCCCGCGCGGTCTTCGGCGAGCGTGGTGATGCGCCGGCTCAGGCCCTGCGCGGTCGTGTAATTGTGGAAGCGTTCGCCATCGAATTCCGCCAGCCCGCCGGTGCGCGTGCCGAGCCAGACGCGCCCGTCGGCTCGCTCGTAAAGCGCCCGCACCCGCTGATCAGTCAGCCCGTCGGCAGTCGTATACCAGCGGGCTTCGCCGAGCGCCGTGGGCAGGCGCAGGCGATCATTCTGCCTGTTATTCGCGAGCGCCCTCTGTTCGAGTGAGATGGTGGTGGCGCTGACCTGTGAGGCGGGCTCCGGTTTGAAGACCATCAGCCCCATGTGATGCCCGATCCAGATTCTGCCCTCTCTGTCTTTCAGCAGGGCCCAGACGTAATCAGGGGCCTGTGACGGGCGGACCTGGTAATGAATGAAGCGCCCGTCGGGCAGCCGCCGGACGAGCCCCGCGCTCGTTCCGATCCACAGGCTCCCGTCGTCATCGCGCGCGAACTCCCGCGCCTCAATCACGCTGTCGTCGAGCCCGGGGATGTGCATCCCGACGCGCTCAAACTTCCCGCCCGCCCGACTCAGATCCAGCCGGAACAGGCCGCCGTCACTGCCCGCCCAGAGGAAGCCCGCGCGGTCTGCGTAAAGAGCATTGATGCGGCTGGTGGGCTGGCTGTCGCCGACGGGGTAAGTGACGAAGAGCCTGGGACTGTTGCCCTGCGCACCGCCCGACGACGCCACGGACGGGGTGAAGCGGCACACGCCGCCGCCGTTGGTCGCGACCCAGTAAACGCCGTCGCTTTCCAGCAGGTCGTTGACGTAACCGAAGGCCAGCCCATCCCTGACGCCATAGGTGACGAACCGCTCACCATCAAACCGCGACAGCCCGTCAGACGTGCAGAACCACAGGAAGCCGCGGGAATCCTGCACGATCCGCTGGACGTAGTCATGCGCCAGCCCGTTTGCAATCGTCCAGGTTTTGAGCGGAAGTTGCTCGGCGGGTGAGATGACCAGCGCCGTCAGGATCAGGGCCGGGAGCAGGATGAGGCGCAGAAAGCCAGTGAAGTTGTCGGGGAGGCACTTACGCATGGCTCCCGGTTTATATCAGAAGAAAGGCCGGGGTGAAATGTATTGCGGGTCCGGGTCGTAAATGTAATTCCGGCGGTCCCGGGAAATATCCGGGCAGGAAAAAGCAGGGATAGCGTCCTGTCAAAAAGTTGCCCCGATCAATTCTCTTCCGGTGACCGGGTCAATCACCACATCCCTTTGCTCTGGCGCTTTCACTGCGTCCATCACAGTGACACTGCGCTCGATGTCACCTCAGCCGTCCGCTTTCACACGGGCGAGATCCTCATCGGTGCTTCGGCTGGCGTTGGTTCCACTGCTCGGCGTCTCGCTCCTGCTGCCCGTCATCCAGTTCCATCACAGCAATGTCTGCTTTCCCGAGCAGTGGGACCGGTGGCTGCGAGTCGTGATTGTCTCGCCCGCAATGCACCGGGTTCATCATTCACGCATCCGGGTTGAGACTGACAGCAACTATGCAAGCATATTTTCCTTCCGGGACCGCGCGGGCCGGACCTTCCGACTGTGCCGTGATGTGGAGAACATCTGCTACGGGCTGAATGGCTGTGACCCGGAAGGATGGCAGCGCCTGACCGGGATGCTGCAAACCCCGTTCACTTCATCACCGGCTGAAGCGTCACAATCACGGGCGGATTCTCAGGTGAGAAAAGGTCATCGGGCAGCCTGAAAATCCTCAACTGAAGCTTTCAATCAGGACACTACAAAAGCTGATAATTAACAGAAATAATGATGAGCCATCAGGTGTCTTGAAAGACGACGCAACAGATGTACTCGCGCCATTCACTCTGCCCCCCTGATCAGTATCGCGCGCGATGCAGCGGCTGGCCTTTTCGGTCGGGAATACAAATTGCCGCTCTGTGCATCCGGGAAAGGCGCGCTGAATGGGCAGCCGACTTTTACCGGCCCCATCATTGAATAGAAATCGGAACATATGCCAATACCAGCCACTCATCGCAACGAAGCTCCACACGAAACACCGCCCGAGCGGACTAACCACACGGGCGGGCCGGTGGAAGAGATCAACGGCATCAGGATCGAAAAGAGCATCATCGTCAACCGGGATCGCGGGCATCTATACCGCTTCTGGCGTAACTTCGAGAACCTGCCGCGCATTATGACGCACCTGCAGGAAGTCCGCATTCTCAGCCCGACGCGCTCGCACTGGGTCGCCAAAGCTCCAGCCGGAAGGACTATCGAATGGGAGGCGGAGATCACGAGCGACCTCGAGAATGAATTGATCGCCTGGCGCTCGCTGGAAGGATCAGAAGTGCCTAACGCCGGCTCCGTGCGCTTCCTGCATTTCGCCGAAGGCCAGACGGAGGTGCGGGTCGCGCTCGAATACGAACCGCCGGGCGGGCGACTGGGCGCGTGGATCGCCAGCCTCTTCGGCGAAAACCCCGAACAGCAGATCATCGAAGACCTCGCGCACTTCAAAGGGATGATGGAGATCGAAATCAGGCCCGCCGTCCGCATCCCCGATCTGGACAAGGAAGTGATTTGATGACGGCGCCGTCTCCTGAGCTGCCGATCACTGGCCATCGTCTGTGATGATCGGACTGCTCCCGATTATGATCCCGTCCCAGCCGGCTGCGTTTTACCGGCCGCCGTCGTGCAGGCGGCATGCCCGCAGCCGCACGCCGTTCTGGTATCCGAGTCGTCGTTCGAGTGCATGCAGTAATCACTGCAATAGCCTTTACCGGGCTCGGCCGGGCAGCCGCAGTTGGTGTTCGCACATTTATCGCTCTGGCTCGTCATCGTTGTTCTGCCCTCTGAAAAATGGAGAGGCAGGCATTAACCCGCCCCGACGATGAATTATCTGGTTAATGCCTGCCGTTCTTTCCCGCCTGCTCGTGCGGCGGGAAAGAGAGATCAGCGCGACACTACTTCGCCGCCGTATTCCTGCCACACACGCTCGATCCGTTCAGCCTCCGCCGCCGTGTGCGGGGTGACGCTGATCAGGACTCCGCCGCCCTTGATGCCTTCTTCATAATACTTCGCCCGCTCTTCAGGCATACCTGATCCGACCAGCGCGCCGATCAGCCCTCCGGTCACTCCACCGGCCCCGGCCCCGGCCAGAGCCGCGGCAATCGGCCCGGCGATCACGATGCCGAGTCCGGGCAGCGCGATCGAAGTGCCGATCGCCGCCAGCGCCCCGAGCAGTCCGCCGACCGCCGTGCCTATCGCGCCACCGACCCCGGCGCTCTCCAGCGCTTTGCTGCCGGGTTCGGCGTCCGCCGGATTCTCAATTCTGAAATACCGGTTGTGTGTTTCATCCGACAGGACGACGCTGCTCTCATCCCGGCTGTAGCCGAGATCCACGAGCGCATCCCAGGCGCGTTCCGCGGAAGCCTTATCCCTGAACAAGCCGCTGACGGTCTGCTGCCGCGCGATTTTTGAGCTGCTTGTGTCTGCCATGTTTTTTTCTCCCCGATTGAACCCGTCATTAGACACGCCTGAAAAGCGGATTCGCATGGAATCCGTCAGACACATAATCAGGGAGCAAGACCCATACCAGCCCGCACGCACGAGCGACGCGCCGGAAGCGCATTGATCCGCCGCACGCAAAGAGACAAAAGGTACAACCGCCCAAGCGTTCATACACTGGTTGTTCCGAAGGCAGACAGCACCCTGCTTCGCGAACACCATCCACAGTAATGATCAGTGAGCGCCCCGGACAGCATTACTGCTCTATCATTGTCCGGCCTCTGCGTCACCGAACAAAAAGCGGTATCAGGTACAAAAAATCGGATGAGAAATCGACAGGAATCCGAAATTCTGAATAAGGGGCAGACATTCGGGAATCAGGAGAAGCGACGTCATTGATGCTGAAAACAAATCTCTGCAATGAGTTGTTCGGACGGGCGCGATTCCACCCGCCTGACTGGCGCAGCCATTGCATTTGACGGAGTCTCTCCCAACACAACTCTCCTCCCCGATAACAACCCTGATTACGCTGCACACTGACGAATCTGTCCGGAGTGCGGGTGTGCTGAGCGGTCGGTTTCCGGCGATCACTCCGGGTTCTGGCAGCAGAGGCGGAGTGTGTCTTTCCGGCAGCGCCATGCGGAATCACTCGAAAGACCGGCAGTCGTGGTAATCGAGGGGACTTCAAGGTAACGGAGGAATCAAATGTCACACTCAATCAGATGGATGAAATCAGCCAGCCTGACAGTTATGGCTGTTCTGTTCGCATTGCTGATCTTCCCGGCGGGTCTGCTGGCACAGACCGAAACGGGGCAGATCGTCGGGAAGGTCACTGACCCGAGCGGGGCGCTCGTCACCGGCGCGACGATCACCGCCAGGTCGGTGGATACGGGGACTGAGCGCACGGCGACCAGCGGCGCTCAGGGAGACTATGTCATTACCAACCTCCAGCCCGGACTCTATGACGTGACCGTCCAGGCGGCGGGCTTTGCCGCGCGGACGCAGCGCGTGCAGGTCACGGTGGGTTCCAGAGTCACGGTGGAAACCGCCATGACCGTTCAGGCGGCGGGCGAGACGGTGGAGGTGGTCGCGAGCGGCGGCGTCGAAGTCAACACGCAGAGTCAGGAATTGTCCAACGTGGTTTCGGGCAATCAGATTCGCGAGCTGCCGTCACTCACGCGCAACCCGTATGACTTCGTCTCGCTCTCGGGCAACGTCGCCCCGGCGGGCGCCAGCACGGGCTTCACCAGCACGCGCGGCGTCGGGTTCGCCATCAACGGCCAGCGTCCGTCGAGTACCAATATCCTGCTCGACGGCGGCGAGAACGTGAACACCTTCGACACGACCGTCGGCCAGAGCGTGCCGCTTGATGCGGTGCAGGAGTTCCGCGTCATCACGAGCAACTTCTCGGCCGAATACGGGCGCGCTTCCGGGGGCATCGTCAACGTGGCGACGCGCGCGGGCTCGAATGATTTTCACGGGTCGGCGTACGGATTCAACCGCGTCTCGCGCTTCGCGTCGAACGACTTCGACAACAACGCGAACGGGATCCCGAAGGGGCGCTTCGTCCGTAATCAGTTCGGCTACTCGGTGGGCGGCCCCATCGTGCGCGACAAATTTTTCTTCTTCAACAGCACCGAATGGATTCGCGTGCGCAGCAACGAAGAGGTGATCAATCTGGTGCCGACGCCGCAGCTGCTCGCGGCGTCTTCGGCGGCGACGCGGACGTTCTTCAATGCCTTCCCGCTGGCCACGCCGATCAACGGCGAGGTCTTCACCGTCGGCCAGGTGATCAGCAACGTCGGGGCGTCAAGTTTCGCGGCTGGTAACGCCTTCGCCGCGCTGCCCGCGGGGACTCCGGCGTTCGGTCAGGTCCGCTACCGCGTCCCGAGCGACGTGGGCGCGGGCACGCCGCAGAACTCTTATCAGATCGTCTCGCGCTTCGATTACAACTTTTCTGACAAGACCCAGCTCTACGGGCGCTATGCGCTCGAAAGCCAGGACTTCCTCGCCGGCACGAACGCCTTCAGCCCGTTCCAGGGGTTCAATACCGGGGCCGACGCGTTCAATAACAACTTCCTCGTGTCGTTTACGCACGCGTTCTCGCCGCGGCTGGTTTCGCAGACCAAGCTCGTCTACAACCGCCTGAACAATCAGCAGCCGCTCGGCGCTCAGGCGCCCGCACCGACGCTCTATATGCGCACCACGCGGACGCGCATCAACAACTTCCTGGTGGCGCTGCCCGGCTACCTGCCGTTCAATCCGGGCTCGGCGATCCCGTTCGGCGGGCCGCAGAATCTCGGTCAGTTCTACCAGGACTTCAGTTCCACCTTCGGCAACCACCAGTTCCGCTACGGCGGCACTTACATCTACATGCAGGACAACCGCACGTTCGGCGCGTTCCAGAACGCGGTCGAGACACTGGGCGCGAATACCGGGCAGGCGCTCGGCAATCTGGTTTCGGGCCAGTTGCGCTCGTTCCAGGCGGCGATTGACCCGCGCGGCGCCTTCCCCGGTCAGACGGTCACGCTGCCGGTCGGGCCGCCCAATTTCAGCCGCAGCAACCTCTATCATGAGTTCGGGCTGTACGTGAACGACAGCTGGCGATTCAGGCCGCGGCTGACGCTCAATCTGGGCCTGCGCTACGACTACTTCGGCGTGCAGCACAACAGGAACGAGCAACTCGACTCGAACTTCTACTTCGGCCAGGGCAGCACGCTGCAGGAGCGCATCCGCAACGGGAGCGTGCAGATCGCCTCGAACAGCCCCGCGGGCGGGCTCTGGAAACCCGACCGGAATAACTTCGCGCCGCGCCTCGGCTTCGCCTGGGACGTCAGGGGCGACGGGAAGACGAGCGTCCGCGGCGGCTACGGCATCAGCTACGAGCGCAATTTCGGCAACGTCACCTTTAACGTGATTCAGAACCCGCCGAATTACGCCGTGGTCAACATCCTGCCGGGCGTGACGCCGGGCTTCGCGGCCGGCTCGATCACGATCACGCCGGGCAACGTCGGGCCGTTTGCCGGCACGGGCGGCGCGGTGACTCTGCCGCAGACGAGCCTGCGCCATGTGCGTGAGGACATCAACACGGCCTACGCGCATTTCTGGAGCCTCTCGCTCGAACGCGAACTTGCCCCGGGTATGGTCGCCTCGCTGCAATACGCCGGTTCCGCCGGGCGCAACCTCTACACGCTCGAAAACATCAACCGCCCCGGCACGGGGTTCGTTTACCTGGGCGACACCGATCCGCTCTCGCGCCTGAACAATCAGTATTCGGCCATCAACACGCGCGGCAGGAGCGGGTTTTCAAATTACAACGCGCTGATCGCCGAGATCGTGGCGAGCCGCTTCCGCACCATCGGGCTGTCGCTCTCGGCGCGCTACACGTTCTCGAAGGCGCTCGACAACCTGAGTTCGACCTTCAGCGAGAACAGCAACAACTTCAACCTCGGGCTGCTCGACCCGTTCAACCCGAAACTGGATTACGGCCCGGCGGATTTCGACATCCGCCACCGGTTCTCGACCGGCTTCAACTGGGAAGTCCCGTTCGAGAAGGTCGGCGACCGCTTCTTCGGCGGGAGTGGATCGAAAGTTGCTCAGCAGATCTTCGGCGGCTGGGAACTGACCGGGATCTTTACGGCCCACACGGGAACGCCGTTTTCGGTCTTTGACTGTACTAATGCCGTGACCTCGGAATCGGCCTGCCCGCGCGTCTTCCAGACAGGGAACCTGCCGACAGGCGCCCGCAGCGACCCGCCGGCGGTCACGGGCACGGCGGCCAACCCGGTCTTCAATCGCTTCAACTTCCTGGATCTGACCGGCCTCGCGACGCCCGGGTTCTTTAATAACCCGAACACGGGGTCCGACTTCGGGCCGTTCCCAGGTAATATGATCGGTCGCAACCGGTTCCGCGGCCCCGGCATCTGGAATCTGGACGCGGGGCTGTACAAGCGATTCAAGTTCACCGAAACCCTGAGCCTGCAATTGCGCGCGGAGCTGTACAACGTCTTCAATCACGCGAACCTTTTCATTCGCGGCGACGAGGCGGATGTCAGCTCAGGGTTGTTTGTCCCTGCCTTCCGCAGCGGGCGGCGCAATCTGCAGCTCGCGGCGAAGATCATCTTCTGATCCTCGGCGCGTGCTTCAACCGGGGAGAGAGAGAAGACCGGACTCTCTCTCAAACTATCCATCATCGTCAGGGGCCGCCCGTCGGGCAGCCCCCTGACGATATAGTTGTCTAAGGAGGGACCAGTAATGAACAGCAAATCTATACTGCAACTGATTGCCATCTGTTGCCTGGCGCTGGCCGTTGGCACGACGGCCCCCGCGCAGGACACGACGAAAACCAAACACCACGACACCAAAGATGAAGTCAAACAGTCCGAGAAGGCGGCGAAGGTCTTCACCGAGATTATGAACACGCCGGACAAGGCGATTCCGAGCGAGATTCTTGACAAAGCAGAATGCGTGGCCGTATTCCCGGACGTGATCAAAGCCGGGTTCATCGTCGGCGGTCGCGGCGGCCGCGGCGTGGCGAGTTGTCGCACGGCCACGGGCTGGAGCGCGCCAGCCTATTTCAGCCTCGGCGGCGGCAGCATCGGCGCACAGATCGGCGCGCAGTCTACCGACTTCGTGCTGCTCTTTATGAATAAAAACGGCCTGAACAGCCTGCTCTCGGACAAGTTCGAGGTCGGCGGCGAAGCTTCAGTGGCCGCCGGGCCGGTGGGGCGTGAGGCGGGGGCCTCGACCGACGCGAAGCTGAACGCGCAGATCCTATCCTACTCGCGCAGCAAGGGACTGTTTGCGGGGCTCGAACTCAAGGGCGTCGTGATCAAGCCCGACAAGGACGATATGCGTGACGTCTACGGCGAGGGCGTCACGGCCAAAGAAGCATTACAGGAGAACAAAGTCAAAGTGCCTGCCGGGGTAAGCTCATTCCCGGATACGCTGACTCGTTACTCCACGCGCAAGGCGGAGAGATAGGGTTGATCTGCCCTGCGAGTGGTCGTCAGTAAACAAAGGCGCGCCTGCCGCCGGAGCGCTCCGACGGCAGGCGCGCCTTTCCGGCTTCTGACGTCACACCGGAGGACGCCTGCATTCTCGATTCAGGTCACGGAAGCGACAGCTTCTATCCTGCGGGATAGGCCGACTATCCGATGAGATAGACCTTTGCCCGTCAGGTTATGGATGTCAGAGCAGCAGGCGGCAGTGAGTATTGAGGAGATTGAATTGAGCGTTGAGGAACTGGAGGAAGTGATTGCCCCCGGCTACGCGCTGGGTGGCTGAGCCGTAGTGTGATTTGCGCACAGGAGATAAAGAAGCCCGCCACGGCGGGCTGTGACGGGCTTCTTCCGTAACTACAGACTGATTATGCAGGCAAAATGTTTGTAGCTCATCAGTCAGGAACAATAGTTGCACCGCTGTTTGTTGTCTGGTTGAGCAAAATTGCACGAGGATTGCTTTTTGCCAGTACGGAAATGAGGTGGACAGGAGTGTAGTGTATGGAGCCGCAACAGAATGTCTTTGCTCTGGTCATTGACGATGACCCGATACAGTATGAACTGACCAAAGCGATTCTCACGCTCGAAGGTTATCCGGTGCTGACCGCCGATAATGCTCAGGAAGGTCTGGAGCTTTCTAACCGCTATCATCCATTCGTCATCATCACAGATTACAGCATGCCCGATATTGACGGGGCTGAACTGATCGAACGGCTGAAGGCTAGCGTGACCGCGGACACGTCTGTTCTGATCGTGTCCGCTTACCCGCCCGAATATGTGGAACAACAACTGCGCCCGGGGTGCAGGCCCGATCTGATTCTGCCCAAGCCGGTGGATTATGATCTTCTGGTCCAGACGGTCAGAAACCTTCATCAGCCCGTGCAGGAGGTCATGAGCTGCGTGGCCTGATGAAAGAGTAAGTAAAAAGCAAAAAGGTAAAAGTCAGCAGCGCTGCGCCCTTGATGGTTAATCAGGGTAACTGTGGCTTTCTGACTTTTACCTTTTTGCTTTTTACTTACTCGTGTCTGAGCGTCCCGATGGATTCTTCAGGATCGCGAATATAAACCTGTAACTGTTCGACCAGCGGCGTCGCTTTCCAGCGCCGGCCGCCGCCTTCGTTGTTGATCTTATAAAGCCCGAGGTCAATGTAGTACCGCTCGACCGGCCGGCGGCCCAGCCGGTAGCGCCAGTCCACCATCGTAAAGAGCGGGAACCACGTGTAACCCATCACCGGAATGCCATTCTGGCGCAGCTGCCTGATCGTCGCCACCGACGCGCGCATCCACCGCGCGCGCACTTCGTCGGCGCCGAACGCGCTGGTCTCGGTGATGATGATCGGCACCTTGTAGCGGTGGTAATAATCCTCGATGAGCGCCGCGAAGCCATCGCCTTCGTGTTCAATAGCGCGGTAGGAGATGCGGCCCTTGTGATCAATGTAAATCTGTTTGGTTGACCACTGGGGGTAGAAATTCATCCCCAGCACATCAACCGGGATGCTGCGCTCACGAAGCGCGGCCAGATCGTCCGGCGTTACCCCGTGGCGCAGGAGCCAGACAAAGAGCGGGTGTTCGGGCGTCACGAGCCCCGTGATCAGGTCAAAGAACAAATAGCCGCGCCGCTGGTCGTCGTGCGCGAGTACTTCCAGCTCCTGCCTGATCGCGCGGCTCAGGCCCGTCGCCTCCACCTGCACCATCACGGTATTCGGGTCAATCGCCTTGATCGCCTCGACCGTATTGATGACGCCTTTGGCGATCTGGAGCATGACGCGGATGTAGCCGGCGTCGCCGCGCAGGTATGGCGGCCACACCCCGCGCATCCCGCACATCAGCGCGTTGACCAGCGGCTCGTTGAGCGGCGTATACCACCTGACCACGCCCTTGTAGCGGGTCGCAAACGCGGCGGCGTAACTGGCCACCGCGCGCGGGTAATTCTCGCCCGCGAATTCGCGCCGCAGCCAGAACGGGCAGCCGTAATGCATCAGGTCAATGATCGGCGTGATCCCGAGTTCCTCGACCATGAATGGAATGACCTGATCCGTCCAGCGCCAGTCGAACACGCCCGGCTCGGGCTCGACCCGGTACCAGGGCACGCCCCAGCGCACGCCCCGCAACCCGGCCTCGGCAATCAGCGTGAGGTCTTCGCGCCAGTGGTCGTAATGGCCCATCAGCTCGTATTCATCAAGCGCGCGATGGCCGACTCTGGTTTGTGGAACGAAGGTGTCTTCGATTCCACTGGCCCAGATGAAATCGCGGGGGTGAGGGCTTAGGACGAGATCATTCATGATGGAGAGAGTTCAATCAACCTTTCGTCTTGTTTGAGCGCCGACAGGGGGACGGGGCAACAATCCTGTGCCGCAGGGAATGATAATCTAAGACAGGTGAATCGCCGTCACGCGGACCTGATCGAAGGCGGCGATCACGCGGTAGCCGTACAGCCCGACCTTTCTCGGCTCACCCGTCGCGTCAATTTCACCGAGCGTCCGGGCCTCGTGCTGAATCACGAGCGCGCCTCGCTCGCGGCGAAATCGGAACTGCTGATATTCGAATGGGTCAAACCCGACTGGCAGCGGGAACACCTGCCGGTCGGGCCGGGTGTCACAGCAGACGGCCCAGCCCTTCTCATGCCGCTCGACCGTCAGCAGCGGGCTGTATCCGGCCTCGTTCAGGGCCGGGAGAAATCCGTAGCCTTCGCCCGGCCCCGCTTCGCACATGAGCCTCGCGCTGACGACGAGTTCGTATTCATCGGGCAGGATGCCTTTGGTCAGGATCGAACTTTCGCCGTGCGGCCCGGCGTACCAGAGCTGATCTTCATCCACCCGCCAGCGGTCGTCATTAGCAGGCGCGCGCCAGTTCCACGCCGCCGGATCAGAATCCTGTCCGGTGAACAGATCCTGCCAGCCCCGGGTCAGCGCAAGGCCCCCGAATTCCGCCGCCGCGTCCTCAGTGATCAGGGCGAGCGAAGACGCCTGTGAACCAAGCGTCCCTTCCCATTTCAGAGTCGCGCCGTCAACCGCGACGGCCACGCGCTGCGCGTTGACTTCGACGCGCAGCAGGTGGAATGCGCTCGAGTCGAATTGTGCGGGAAGGGTCAGGCACTGCTTAACCCACTGCCCATCGCTCTGCGCCGCCACCACGGCCTGCCCGGCCCCGGGGGCGAGCGTGAAGGATAACACTGCTTCCTGCTCATTGAGCAATCTGATTCCGGCGGCGCCGCGTCCACTCCCCTTGTCCGGCATCCTGACGCTGACTTCGGCGATGAAGTAAGGCGTGCTGACCAGACACAACGCTTCCGCTTCACCCCGGGCCTGTGCCTGCCGCGCGGCACCGTTGCCTGCGCCCCACCTGCCGCCCGTACACCGCCAGCCATCCCCGAGTCCGTTCTTCTGTTCATTCTCGAAAGAATCGGCGAAGCTCGGCGCGAGCGGCGCGGGCTGCGGCGTCGTACTCGGCCCGACGACGAGCATCCGCTCGCCGGCCCAGTCCAGGCGGTCAATCGCCAGCACGCGGTCATTCACCTCGGGCTCCCAGCGGTGATAGACGCAGAACAGCTGCTGATTATCCGGCCCGCGCACGACCGAGTTGTGCCCCGGCCCGATCACCTCGCCGGGGATCGTGCGCAGGATCGGCATCACGCGCTCGCCGTCGGACGCCTGGTGCCACTCATCGGGCACGTCAATCCGCGGGCTCGTGGCATAACTCGCGCCGTAGGTTTCATTCTTCCAGTTGCCGCCGCTGAACATCTGGTAGTAGCGATTTTTATATTTGAGGACGAACGGCCCTTCGACGGTGTGCCAGCGCACGCCGCATTTCTCGACGCGGTTCGGGTCGTAGACCTGCCAGTCGTAGCGCGCGCGTGTGACGGGCCGGGGGTCGCCGGCCAGCGTGAAAGGGTCAGTCATCCGGTCGCGGACTGTCCCCGTGCCGATGTGCGTGTGGGTCAGAAAATCGGTGGCGTAAAAGAGCCAGCGGGTGCCGTCATCGTCGTGGAAGACATGCGGGTCAATCGCGAATTCTTCGGTCGTCAGTCGCACCCCGCAGTCGGTGAACGGCCCGGCGGGGTGCGCGGCGCGGGCGACGCGAATCTGCATCCGCTCTTCGTTGCCGACGCTGTAATACATCAGAAAGAGCCCGTTCTCGTACCAGACTTCGGGCGCCCAGTAACAGGTGGACTCCTCGTCGAGCCGCCCGAGCGCGCCGCCGAGTTCGCGCCAGTTGACCAGATCGCGCGAATGCAGCACGCCGAAACAGCGCCCGTCGTGCCAGAAGCCGGTGCAGTAGCACCAGTACTCGTTCAGGTGTTTGAGTACAAACGGGTCAGGGCACGGGCGCGGGTGGACCGGGTTCAGGTATGAAGCCTGATCCGTCATCCGCCCTGCTCCATTGATCGCAATTCCCTGTCCTGAAGACTCTGGCATTTGATCTCGGGCCCCGTGGTGCAGCGGTGGAGCGATTGTGGCAAATCACGCGCTCGTCAGGTCCCTTGGGACGCGAGCGCGAAGAGGGTGCAATTTAGCAGATCGCACCCGCATCCGCCCCACTTTTTTTTCATTACTCCGTCTGCGGCTGGGCAAAAAGGGCGGCGAATTTTTCACGCGCATTGACGGGTTCCGGCCGACGCTTCTCCTTCGCCCAGTTGATCACGGATTCCACCGAGACCCGGAAGGCAGATGGCTCCGGCTCCTGCGACCGCTCAGTCTGTTTGTATTCCTGCTGCAGGGCCTCGCCCTGCTTGATCAATCTCGGCTTGTTCACGGTAGTTCCCTCCCTTGCAATGCTGTCTTTCTCCGTACTGTGTCATTGGCAGCTGTCAGCTGACACAGGTTGTGGCAACTGCCGTACCAGCCGGTATCCTCTTGCGGGAAGGGCAGGATTGACCGCCTGATGACTCTCTCACGGAGGAACCGCACGAAGAGAATACGGCGACTGTCCGGGTCACGAACGCGCGCGCGCCTGATGATTCCACCGCCCTGGGTCCCTGCGTCATGGCATGGCGTTTGCACTTCAACAGTCCGAAGAGTTCAGTTTGCAGGTCTGCATCCGGGAATTCTTCAGGCTGAAGAAAGGCAGCCGGGGCGTCAGACCGATTGACGCCTGAACCTGTAGAGTTATGGAAAGCAAAGCTAAATTTCTTGGACATCCGATTCATCCGATGCTGGTCGTCTTCCCGCTGGGCCTGCTCTCGGTGGCGGTGATCTTTGATGTGATCAGCCTGGCGACGGGCGACGGATACTGGTCGGGACTATCGTTCTACATGATCGCGGCCGGCGTGATCGGCGGCCTGCTGGCGGCAGTGTTCGGCTGGGTTGACTGGTACTCAATTCCTTCACAGACGCGGGCGAAGAGCATCGGCCTCATTCACGGCCTCGGCAACGTCGTGGTGATGGTGCTGTTTATTGTGAGCTGGCTGATGCGCCGCGAAACGCCGATGAATCCGGGCCTGCCCGCCATCGTGCTGGGCCTGATCGGAGCGGGGATGGCGCTCGGGACGAGCTGGCTCGGCGGCGAACTGGTTGACCGGCTGGGCGTGGGCGTGGACACGGGCGCGCACCTGAACGCGCCGAATTCACTCTCCGGACGACCGGCGAGTGAAGACGCTGCGACAATAGGGACGGCGCCCCCGCGGACTCATCGCACCGCATAAAAAGGAGACGCCATGCCGAGCGACTCTGGCCGGAGTACTTCGGTCTGGATGGCCGCACAAACTCCGGAATTCTCCGCGCTCGCCCGGGACGCAGTCGCTGACGCGTGTGTGGTGGGCGCGGGGATTTCCGGTCTCACAACGGCTTACCTGCTCGCCGCGGCCGGTCGGAAGGTGATCGTGATTGATGACGGCGAGGTCGGCAGTGGCGAGACCGGGCGGACGACCGCGCACCTGACCGCGGCGCTCGACGACCGGTATTTCGTCCTCGAACGGCTGCACGGCTCGCAGGGAGCGCGGCTGGCGGCTGAGAGTCATACCACTGCGATTGGTCAGGTCGAAAGTATTGTCTGGGGAGAAAAGATCGCCTGCGATTTCGAGCGCGTGGATGGGTATCTGTTCGTCCCGCCCGGCGAATCAGCGGATCTGCCTGACCGTGAACTCGCCGCGATTCATCGCGCCGGCCTCTCTGACGTGGAGAAAGTTGATCGCGCGCCTCTCGCTTCATTCGACACCGGGCCGGCTTTGCGCTTCCCGCGGCAGGCGCAGTTTCATCCGCTGAAATACCTGACGGGTCTGGCCACGGCGATTACGAAGCGCGGTGGCGTGATTCACACGCACACGCACGCCGATCGCATCGAAGGCGGGGCGACGGCCCGCGTGACGACCGGTTCCGGTCACCGGATCACGGCCGGCTCGGTCGTCGTCGCGACCAACACGCCCGTCAACGATGTCGTCACGATTCACACCAGACAGGCGCCGTACCGCACTTACGTGATCGGCCTGCGCGCGCCGCCCGGGCTCATTCACAAGGCGCTCTACTGGGATACGGCTGACCCGTATCACTACGTCCGGCTGTGCAACGACGGAGACACCGACCTGCTCGTCGTCGGCGGCGAAGATCACAAGACGGGGCAGGGCGGGTTCGCGGGCAATTACTTCGCCCGGCTGCACCAGTGGACGCGCGAGCGTTTCCCCGAAGCCCGCGAGATCGCATACCAGTGGTCGGGGCAGGTCATGGAGCCCGTTGACGGGCTGGCCTTCATCGGGCGCAATCCGGGCGACGCGGAGAACGTTTACATCGCCACCGGCGATTCGGGCAACGGGATGACGCACGGCACGATTGCGGGGATGCTGATCACCGACCTGATCTCGGGCCACGAGAACAGGTGGGCCGAATTGTACAACCCGTCGCGGAAGACGCCGGCGAAGGATTATGTGCTGGAAAATCTCAACGTGGCCGCGCAGTACGCGGACTGGCTGACTGGCAGCGACGTTGAATCGGAAGACCGGATCGCCCCCGGTAACGGCGCCGTCATCAGACGCGGTCTGGAGAAGCTGGCGGTCTACCGTGATGAACAGGGCGGGATTCACCGCTACTCCGCCGTCTGCACGCACCTTGGTTGCATCGTCAGCTGGAACGCGACGGAAAAAACGTGGGACTGTCCGTGCCACGGCTCGCGTTATGACCCGTCCGGCAAAGTCGTCAACGGCCCAGCCATCCGCCCGCTCATCCCGGCGAAAGACGCCGGAGACGGTCAACCGGACGGAGACCGACTAAACAGACGTTCAGCCCCGGCGTAATCGCACTGTATTTTCCGAAGAGGGGTCAGACGGTGATTGAGACAGATCAGTTACGGGACGACTTCAGGAAATTTTACGGCAGCGAACCCGGAATCTTTCGCGCGCCGGGCCGCGTCAACCTGATCGGCGAGCATACTGATTATAACGAAGGCTTCGTCCTGCCGATGGCGATTGACCGCGCGACGTTCGTGGCCGGCGCGGCGCGCGACGACCGGGTGGTGCGCCTGAATTCGCTCAACCTCTCGGAGCAGTTTGAATTCGACCTCGACCTTCCGGGCACGCCGCTCCGCCACATCTGGGCCGATTACGTGGAAGGCGTCGCGCGCACGCTCGAAGCTGGCGGCGCGAGGTTGCGCGGCGCCGACCTGATGATCGCGTCAGACGTGCCGGTCGGCGCGGGGCTCTCTTCTTCCGCGGCGCTCGAAGTCTCAACGGGCTTCGCGCTGCTCGCCCTCGCGGGGGCGGAAATTGACCGGACGGCGCTGGCACTCGCCGGCCAGAAGGCCGAACACGATTACGTCGGCGCGCGGGTGGGGATCATGGATCAGCTGACGGCGGCGCTCGGTCGCCGCGATTCGGCCATGCTGATTGACTGCCGCACGCTGGCCGTGACCTGGTTCCCGCTGGAGACTTCCGAAGTGTCCGTCGTCGTCTGCGATTCACGGGTCAAACACGAGCTGGCTTCATCGGAATACAACACGCGCCGCGCCGAATGCGAACAGGGAGTCGAGTTGCTGCGCCGGTTCCTGCCCGGAATTCACGCGCTGCGCGACGTGAGCGTGGATGATTTCCGGAAGTATGAAGAACAGATCCCCGAACCCGTCCGCCGCCGCTGCCGCCACGTGGTGACGGAGAACGCGCGGACGCTGGCCGCCTCGCTCGCGCTCTGGTCGGACAGGATGGAAGAGATGGGCCGGCTGATGGCCGAATCACACAAATCGTTGCGCGATGATTACGAAGTCAGTTGCCGGGAACTCGACCTGCTGGTCAGCACAGCCTCAGAGACCGAAGGCGTCATCGGCGCGCGGATGACGGGCGGGGGCTTTGGCGGCTCGACGGTCAATCTGGTGCGCACGGAGGCGATTGAGAACTTCAGCGAAACCATCAGTCGCAAATACCAGAGCGAGACCGGAATCAGTCCCGGCATTTACGTGGTCAGTGCGGGCGACGGGGTCGGAGAAATTGTTTGAAGTGCGGGCATCGGTCACGCACTGGGAGCGCAGGCGTCCTGCCTGCATGTCTTCGATCACTGCCTGTCGGCGTAAGGCAGGCAGGACGCCTGCGCCATTGGCACAAGTGGTAAGAGTGTGCTGATTCCGCCAGCCGCTACGCGACAAAAACCTGTGTAGATACCGATGGCTGGCAGCTTGTCGGACATCAGCCGACAGGATCGTCGGGAAACAGGCAGGGCAAAATCACCCTGCCTGCTATGGCAAATTCGCCCTGGTCGCATCGGCCTCTCATTTCAGCCTTTATCTCCCATCACAACCCGGGGCCGGGTAAAACGGCCCTGTCGGCCCTCCGGTTCATTACTGGCGGCAAAGCGTTTGCGCGCCGGAACAGGGATTGCTGATCGAGCAGCGTGTGCGAGGGAGGGGGGTCTCGTGTGAGGAACAGCCGCAGCGCATCTCAGCCGTCTGAACTTGCCCGGGAGATACTTGATTACCTGGTCGAGCATCCCGACGCGCAGGACTCGCTCGAAGGGATTCTGGAGTGGTGGCTGCTGGAGCAGCAGATCAAATACTGGGAGGCGCGGGTGCGCGAGGCGCTCGGCGATCTGGTCGCACAGAAGCTGCTCGTTGAGCGGGCAGGCGGCGACGGGCGCATCCACTACCGCCTCAACCGGCGCAGGGCCGCACAGATTCGCGCGCTGCTCGGGCGAAAGCCGGAGTGAAAATTTCAGCCGGCGCGCGTTCTGAATCGAAGCTCGCAGCCATGGGGCAGATCTTTACCACCGCAGGGCGCAGAGGAACACAGAGGAACTCAATGTTCAGACAGCCTCTGTGAACCTCCGCGTCCTCTGCGGTGAATCTCCCTGTTCCCATATCTCGTGGCCTGATTCAGGAATAACAACCGATTCCAAGCAGAGGAGGCGACAATGCCAGTTTCAGTGACTTATCCGGGTGTCTACATCGAGGAGATTCCGAGCGGCGTCCGCACCATCACCGGCGTGGCGACTTCGATCACGGCCTTCATCGGCTGGGCGGCGAAGGGGCCGACCGACCGCGCCGAGCTGGTGCTGAGCTGGCCCGAGTATGAGCGCAGGTTCGGCGGGCTCGATTCGCGCAGCCTGATGAGTTACTCGGTCTACCACTTCTTCGCCAACGGCGGCCAGCGCGCTTACGTCGTCCGCCTCGTCACGACGGGCTCGCAGACGCCGGCCGATAACGCCGCCGCGGCCGAAGTGACGCTCGATTCAAAGTTGAAAGTGACGGCGAAGAATCCGGGCAAGTGGGCCGAGGATTACGCCGTCGTCACAAAGAAGCGCGCCGATGACGCCACGCGCTTCAAGCTCCTCGTCGCCAACGTCAAACAGGATAAGAAAGGCGTGCCCGTGGAAGTCTTCGAAAATCTTTCGATGAGTCCGCAGGACGCGCGCTTTGTCGAGAACGTGCTGAGGGACGAATCTTCGTTCGTCACCGCCGCGGTCCAGAACAACGCGACCGACCCGCCCGCCGACACTGCGATCCCGACCAGCGGCGCCAATGCCGGCGAGATTCCCGCCGCCGCGAAGCTGCAGAACGGCGGCGAGGGCAAAGTCCTCGCGCCCAACGACGCCGCCTTCGAAAGCGCCCTGCTTCCCACCAGCGGCACTGGAGGCGCCTTCCTGCTGGATCGCATTGACCTCTTCAACCTGCTCTGCGTGCCGGGCGAGAGCAAGGATACGACGCTCTCAAGTCTCGAAGAGTTCTGCCGCCGGAGGCGGGCTTTTCTGATCGCCGACTGCGCTCAGAACGACACCTTCGACACTCTCAAGAGCGGCCCGAAAACGGCCCTGACGGGCGACAACGCGATCAACGCCTCGTTCTATTTCCCGTGGGTCGTGGCGCCCGACCCGCTCAAGGAGAACCGCGCCGGCGAGTTCCCGCCCTGCGGTTTTGTCGCCGGGCTTTACGCGCGGACTGATTCGAATCGCGGCGTCTGGAAGGCGCCCGCCGGCACCGAAGCCAGTCTGACGGGCGTCGTCGGGCCGAAGTTCGCGCTGACCAACGACGAAAACGGCGTCCTCAACCCGATGGCGGTCAACTGCATTCGCGCCTTCCCGGTCTACGGCACGGTCATCTGGGGCGCGCGCACGCTACAGGGGAACGACGAGCGCGGGTCGGAATGGAAATACGTCCCCGTCCGGCGCACCGCGCTCTACATCGAAGAGACGCTCTTCCGCGCCTTGAAGTGGGTCGTCTTCGAGCCGAACGACGAGCCGCTCTGGGCGCAGATTCGACTCAACGTCGGCGCGTTCTTACACGACCTGTTCCGTCAGGGGGCGTTCCAGGGGCGCACGCCGCGCGACGCCTACTTCGTCAAATGCGACAAGGAGACGACGACGCAGAGTGACATCAACCGCGGGATCGTCAATATCATTGTCGGGTTCGCGCCGCTCAAGCCCGCCGAGTTTGTGATCATCAAACTGCAACAGATGGCCGGCCAGATCGAGGTCTGAGAGGCCCGGCAGGAATCGTTCAGGCCGCACGCGGACGCCCTGAAACCATGACAACGCGGCGCGCGCTGTCCGACAAGCTGCCAGCTTGTCGTGGTTCTCGCGATGGGCGACTGCCGGAAGCGACGACAAGCTGGCAGCTTGTCGGACATTTTCCGAGGAGAACGTATGGCTCAGTTCACCGTCAACGCACAGCGTTTCGATCCGTACAAGAATTTCAAGTTCCGCGTCAAATGGGACGGCCGCTACGTGGCCGGCGTGAGCAAGGTCGGCGCGCTCAAGCGCACTACGGAAGTCGTCAAGCACCGCGAGGGGGGCGACCCGTCGAGTACCCGCAAATCGCCGGGCCGCACCGAGTACGAGGCCATCACGCTCGACCGCGGCGTGACGCACGACAAGGACTTCGAGCAGTGGGCCAATAAGGTCTGGAACTTCGGCGCGGGCCTGGGTGCCGAGGTCTCGCTCAAGGATTTTCGCAAGGACATCATCATCGAGGTCTACAACGAGGCCGGCCAGCTGGCCATCGCCTATAAGGTCTTCCGCTGCTGGGTCTCGGAGTTTCAGGCGCAGGCCGATCTCGATGCCAACGCCAATGCCGTGCTGATCCAGCACATCAAGCTCGAAAACGAAGGCTGGGAGCGCGACCTGGAGACGCCCGAACCGAGCGAGCCGACCTTCACTGAACCGCAATGACGGGCGCGATGACGGCGGCAGAACTGCTGGCGGTCTGGGAGCGCGGGCGCGGGCAGTCGGGCACGGCGCGGGCGCTGCTGCTGCTCGCCGCGGCGACGCCTGACGCGGGACCTGAGGCGCTGGCGAGGCTGAGCGTTGGCCGGCGCGACGGCCTGCTGCTCACCCTGCGCGAACGGCTCTTCGGCTCGCGGATGACGGGCCTCGCCGCCTGCCCGCAGTGCCGGCAGCCGCTGGAACTGACGTTTGAAGCGGCAGAGATTCGCGCCGGGGCTCGCGGCGAACAGCCGGAAACGCTCGCGGTCGAAGCCGGCGGCTGCGAGGCGCAATTCCGCCTGCCGAACAGCGAAGACCTCGCGGCACTCGCCGCAGTCGGGGGCGACGGGCGGCCCGGCGAAATGCTCCTCTCGCGCTGCCTGCTGCGCGTGACTCGCGCAGGCCGCGAGGAGCCGGTTGATGCGGCGCACGATCTGCCGCCCGCGCTCATTGAGGCCATCGCCGCGAGGATGGAAGAGGCCGACCCGCAGGCGAACGTGCAACTGGACCTGACCTGCGAGAGTTGCGGCCACCGCTGGCTGGCGGCCTTCGACATCGTCGCTTACCTCTGGGGCGAGATTGACGACTGGGCGCGCCGCACGCTGCGCGAAGTGCATCTGCTGGCGTCGGCCTACGGCTGGCGCGAATCAGACATCCTGGCGCTCGGCGCCGAGCGGCGGCAGCTTTATCTGGAGATGATCGGCAGGGTGGCGTAAGCGACCTGCCGCGTAACGGACTCGTGAGTGACTACCTGACCAATCTGGCCGCGCGGAGTTTTGATCCGGCCCCGATGTTGCAGCCCCGCCTGCGCTCGCGCTTCGAGCCTGCGGAGCGCTCAGACGCGCTGCCGTTCGCCCCGCCGGAGATCGAGGCCGAGCTGTCGGCGCCGGTCGCCGCGCGGCCCGCGTCAACCCCGCGCCACGACGGATCAGGCGCGACACGATTGCCAGCGAGCGTGACGACGCCGGACGACGCGGCGTTCGAGCGCGTCGCCATAACCGCGAATGCGCCTTCAACGATGCCGGAGCGGCAGCCGGCGATTCGCCAGCCGGAATCGGCACCGACGACGCTGCCTGCCAGCCTCCGGACGGCAGCGGATGCGGGCCAGAACTCCGGGCCGGATTCGCATCCTTCGGTGACCATCGTCAGCCACGAGCGGACCGTGATCAAAGAAGCTTTCCGTGACACAGAGCCCGAACCGCCCCCGATTCAGACGCGCGCCGTCGCAACTGAATTGCCACTCCCGGAGCGGGAGTCACCTGTGACCCCGGCGACTCCATCAGTCGTTGTGCAGCCGCGTGTCACACCGCTCTTTGAAGATCGCCCGGCTCGCGAAGAGAAGCAGTCCGCCGCGCCCGCCCCGACGATTCAGGTGACCATCGGTCGGATAGAAGTGCGCGCCGTGCAGCCACGGCCGTCGCCGTCCAGGGCACGCCAGACGCCGCCTTCACTGAGTCTGGAAGATTACCTGCGCGGGCGGGGCACGGGAGGGGAGAGATGAGCAATCCGCTGGCCATCGCCGCCGTCACGGCCACGTTGCGCAACCTGCTCGTCCGCGGGGTCGGCATTCAGGATGTCACCGCGCGACCGCTCGACAACGCGCGGCGCAGCCTGACGGGCAATCAACTCAACCTGTTCCTCTACCAGGTGCTGCCCGACGCCGCGTGGCGCAATCGCGACATGCCGCGCCAGGCGAGGCCCGGCGAGACGGGCCATCCGCCGCTCCCGCTCGTACTCTACTACCTGCTCACGGCTTACAGCGACGACGAGGACGATACGAATGCGCACCAGTTGCTCGGGCAGGCAATGAGCGTGCTGCACGACCACCCGCTGCTCGGCGCTAAAGAGATCAAGGACGCGACCGGACAGGTGACGGGCAGCGACCTGCACGAGCAGATCGAGCGCGTGCGGATCACTCTCCAGCCGCTCACTTTTGAAGAGATGTCGAAGCTGTGGACGACGTTTCAGACGCACTACCGCGTCTCGGCGGCTTATCAGATCTCGGTCGTGCTGATCGAAAGCACGCGCCCGCCGAAGACGCCGCTGCCCGTCCTGCAGCGCGGCGAGAATGACACGGGCGTTGTGTCACAGCCCGACATCGTCGCGCCCTTCCCGGCGCTCTTCTCTCTGCGATTGCCCGAGCGACGGCTCGGTGCGCAGCCGGGCGACGTGATCATGCTCCTGGGCAGCCGGCTCGGCGGCGGCGCGGCGCGCCTCTCTTCTGCGCGCTTCGCCAGTCCGCCGCAGCCGACGACCGCTGTAGTCAATGACGCGCGGCTCGACGCGACGCTGCCGAACAATCTGGCCGCGGGCTTTTACACAGTCGCCGTCAGGCTCACGACGCCGAAGGGCGAGATCGCGAGCAACGAATTGCCGCTCGCCGTCGCGCCGGCCATCACCACGCCGCTGCCGCTCACCGTCGCGCGCGCCAGCGGCGAAGCGAAGATCAACCTGACGTGCGGCGTGCAGGTGCTGCCTGAACAGCGCGTCTCGCTGCTGCTCGGCGATTTCGAGGTACTGGCCGAACCGCACGCCGCGGCGACGAACAGTTTTCAGTTCATCATCAGGACGCCGGTCGGCGACCAGTTCCCCGTGCCGACCGGCGTGGGGCTGCTCGCGCGTCTGCGCGTTGACGGCGTGGACAGCGAGATCATCGCGCCAGGGCAGCCGGGCGAGCCGGAGAACGCGCCGATCAAATTCGACGAGAATAAGAAGATCACGATCAACTGAACCAGCCGTGTCAGTAGCCCGACCGTGAGGGAGGGCTTGGACTTGGATACAAGCCCTCCCTCTCGGTCGGGCTACTGACACATTCCACATCCTGACGTGCCAGACATCAAGGGCCAATGACTGAGGAGACGAACAACTGGGCCGGGAATAATCAGCGCTACCTGACGGCGGCGCTCAACTGGCTGCGGCTGCGCCTGACGCGTCTGGCGTATCAGCCGCCGCCCGCCGCTGCGCCTCCTGTTGCCGCGCCCGCGCAGGAGCCGCCGTCCAAATGGCGCTTCTGGGGGAAACAGGAGGCCGAAGCCCAGGCGGCCCCGCTGCTCCTGCCCGCCGCCAGTGACGCCGTGACCGACGAGCAGGTGGCGCAGGCGGCTGCGGAGATGGCGGAGGCGGAAGCCGTCACTCCTCCGCCCGCGATGACGCTGCTCGCCCGCAGCTTCGGCCTGTCGCGCTTCGAGCGCGAAATTCTGCTGCTCTGCGCGGCGATGGAACTCGACACGCGCGCCGCCGCCCTCTGCGCCCGCGCCCAGGACAACCCGCAGCGCCCGCACCCGACCTTCGCTCTCGCCATGGCATTGTTCGACGAGCCGGAATGGAATGCGCTCTCGCCCGAAGGCCCGCTGCGCCACTGGCGGCTGATCGAAATCAATCAGCCGGGCGCGCAGCCGCTGACCACGAGCGCGCTGCGCGCCGACGAGCGCATCGTCAATTTTCTGAAGGGGCTGAATTACCTCGATGACCGTCTGGCGCCGCTGCTCCTGCTGATGCCACAGCTGCTGGATGTGCCGCCCGCCGCGGAGCTGCCGCCATCGCATCTGAGCGCGGCCGCCGCGATCATTGAGCGGCTGCGGCAGACCGGCGCGACACAGCCGCTGCCCGTCATTCAACTGGCGGGGGCCGACGCGGCGAGCAAGCAGATCATCGCGCAACACGTCGCCTCGTCGCTCGGCCTGAGGTTGTACCGGCTGCCGGCGGAACTGATGCCGGCGAGCGCCGCCGATCTGGAAACCCTGGCGCGGCTGGCCGACCGCGAAACGGCCCTCTGGCCGCTGGCGATCTATCTCGACGCGGGACAGGCCGACCGCGAGACCGCGGGCGAAGCGCCGTCGCCGCCCATCAACCGCTTTCTCACGCGCCGCAACGGCCTGGTTTTTCTCGACGTTCGTGAAGCGCGCCGCGGGGTCAGCCGCGCTACGGTCACGCTCGACATCCTGCCCCCCACGCCCGCCGAACAGAAGGCGGCGTGGTCGGCGGCACTCGGCGAAGAGGCCGGCGACGCGCCCGCCACTCTCGCGGCACAGTTCAATCTCAATCTGCCGACAATCCGCCGGCTCGCCGCCGCCGCGCTTGAACGGATGCCACCCGCGCCGGATGAAGATCCTCAACGCGAGCAGGTGACCCGGGCGGCGACGCTCGCCGAGCGCTTGTGGGATGAGTGTCTGGCAGTCACGCGCCCGGAACTCGACGGCCTCGCGCAGCGCATCGAACCGAAGGCGACGTGGGGCGACATCGTGCTGCCCGAAGCCGAGCTGAAATTACTCCGCCAGATCGCCGCGCAGGTCAGACATCGCGGACAGGTTTACGAAGAGTGGGGCTTCGCCGCGCGTCGCTCGCGGGGCCTCAGCATCAACGCGCTCTTCGCGGGCGAGAGCGGCACGGGCAAGACGATGGCCGCCGAAGTGCTGGCCAATGACCTGCGCCTGAACCTCTACCGGATTGACCTCTCGGCGGTCGTCAACAAGTACATTGGTGAGACCGAGAAGAACCTGCGGCGCCTCTTCGACGCGGCCGAAAACGGCGGAGTGATTCTGTTCTTCGACGAAGCCGACGCGCTCTTCGGCCGCCGCAGCGAGGTCAGGGACAGCCACGACCGTTACGCCAACATCGAGATCAACTATCTGCTCCAGCGCCTCGAGTCGTTCAGCGGCCTGGCGATCATGGCGACGAATATGAAGAGCGCGCTCGACACGGCCTTCCTGCGCCGCATTCGTTTCATTATCGAATTCCGCGCGCACGGCGCCCCTGAGCGCCGTGCCATCTGGGAGCGGATCTTTCCGCCCGAAGCGAAGCCGGAAGGGCTCGATTACGACCGCCTCGCGCGGCTCAACCTGAACGGCGGGAGCATCAACAACGTGGCGATCAACGCGGCGTTCCTGGCGGCGCAGGCGGGCGCGCGGGTGACGATGCCGCACGTCCTCGAAGCGGCGCGCACCGAACTGCTGAAACTCAAGCGGCCGTTCAGCGAGGCCGATTTCCAGTGGCGCGAGCCGGGAGGCGCGGCGGCATGAACATCAAGCTGCATATCGAACGATTGATTCTGGACGGGCTGCCGCTCGACGCGAGGCAGAGCGCCGAGGTGCGGGCGGCCGTCGAAGCGGAACTCACGCGATTGCTGACGGCCGGCGGGTTGAAGCAGGAGTTGCTCGCGGGCGGCGCCACACCGTCGCTGCGCGTCGAGCCGGTGTGGCTGCCCCGCGAGAATGACGCGGCGCAATCAGGCGCACGAATCGCGCGATCAGTCTACGGCGGCATCGGCGCGGGGTCGGGCCGTATAGAGACGGCGATGACAGGGTCGCACGAAAGGCATGGCGGATGAGTGAGCGGACGCAAAATCGGGCGAAGCGGGACGGCTCGGACCTGACGCCGGTTCCGGGCCGCGTGCTGCAGCGCAAGTGCGCCTGCGGCAATTACACGGTGTCTGGCGGCGAGTGCGACGAGTGCGGCAGGAAGCGCGGGATGCTGCAACGCAAAGTTTCAGGGCAGGGTGATGTGGCTGAAGTCCCGCCGATTGTTCATGAGGTTTTGCAATCTCCCGGGCGGCCGCTGGATGCCGGGACGCGGACTTTCTTCGAGCCGCGCTTCGGTCGCGACTTCAGTGACGTGCGGGTCCGGACGGGTGCGAAGGCGGCTGAGAGCCGGACCGGGCTGGTCGCCCGCGAACTCGCCCGGGGCGAGCAACCGGCACCCGCCGCGGGCCGGAACAGTTCCGGGCCGCTCAGGATCGGCAGCCCCGCAGACAGCCAGGAGGCTGCGGCCGATCAGGTCGCCGCCCGAATAGCGGGCGGCTCTTCGGCCGCGGAACATCGCCGTCTGCCACAGGTGAGTCACCCCGAAGCGCACGCGCGCTACGACTTCAGCCACGTGCGCGTACATACAGACGGGCGGGCGGCTGAATCGGCGCGCGCCATCAACGCGCTCGCTTACACGGTCGGACGCGATGTCGTGTTCGGCGCGGGGCAATACGCGCCACACACGACCGGCGGCAGGAATCTTCTGGCGCACGAACTGGCGCATGTGGTTCAGCAGCGCGCGGCAGGCGCAGTGCCCGCCGCGCCTCTGATGCCGGGCAATCACGCCGGAAAATTCGCAGCCGAAGGCGTGGCCACTCATTCGCGGATGATGCCGGCTGGCGTCGTGCCGGCCCTCCAGCGGAGAAGTATCTTTTCCGAGATCGCCGGGCTCTTCCGCGGGGACGACATCGGCGAGCAGGAGTTGCAGGCCTATCTCGCCACGCTGGATCGCACCAACCGGATCGAGGATTTTACCGACAGCGACAACAAGGCGCGCGCCGTAGTCCGCGGCTGGCTTGAGGAGCCCGACAAATTCCGGCTGACCCCGCGTCGCAAGGTTCTGCTCATCCAGGAGATGCAATCCGGCTTTGTGAGTTCGGCCGACGAGCGCGCGATCCTGGATTTGCTGGATAACTCAACCGAGCCCGATCTGAGCGCCATCTTCGGTCGCGGCGGGATAAACGTCGGCAATCTGCTCTCGGATTTCGGGGGCGCGGAAAAGCAACGTCTGGTTGACTTCTTTGACCAGCGCTTCGAGGGCGGACTCGAGGCGGTCCGGCGCGGGCAGATAGAGCCCCACGCGCGGCGCACGCCGTATGACCAGATGCTGGTCGAGCGCGCCCGGCGCCGGCTGCCACTGCTCGAACGCTTTGCCGCCGAGTACTACGCCCGCGAGGCGCGCAGGACGAGCATCGCACAGGAACGTGACCCGCTGCTCGAATCACGCCGCCGCATGGATACCGACCCTGAGTCGCAAAGCCGGGGCCGGGCCGAACTCAGCAGGGTCCCCGGAATCAACCGCCGGGCGCTCACCATTGAGGTCAATGAAAATGAAGTCGTCTTCCGCGTGCGATTCCACGTGCGCTTCGAGGACCAGCGAATGGCGGGCCGCTTCGATGAGTTGCGGGAAACATTGTTGCGCGGCATCCGCGAGACGTGGGATCAGACGCTGCTCGGCGCGGCGTTGCAGGGCCGCGAATTTCGCATCGAGCCGGAGTTGACGCCCGTCGCCGCGGACGCCGCCCGCGACCAGAATTTCTGGCTGATCACGGTGCGGCCCGACAACCAGGTTCAGGTGAATTACCCGGGTTGTAAATTCGACCCGCTCCCGCAGGGCATCCCGACCTCTGCGACCGACCCGACCTGCGACGGGGGTGTGATGAGCATTCCGCCGGCGCACGTCACAAACGCCGAGGTTCTGGGGCATGAGCTGCTGCACCTGTTCGGGCTGCTCGACCGCTACGTCATCCTGCAACATCAGGCGGGGCCGGGTCAGCCCGTCACCAGTACGGAAACTATTCCGATGCGCGAAACACGGGGCCGCCGTGACCCGCTCGGCGCCGAACGGGGTCGAATACTTCCGGAGGACCTGGCGTTCATCTTTGAGCAGCTCGACGTTTACGCAAAGGAGGAGCAGCGCGGTCTGGACTTCCTCCTTGAGATGGAGCGCAACGGGATGACCATCGCCTCGGTCATCGGCGAGATACACAGGCTGGAGGAGATCATCCGCACGGGCCACGACCCGAACTCAATGATCCGGCTGCGCACGGATTTCACCGACATTACGGGCCGCCAGGCAGAGGATCTGTGAGCCGGTCGGCTTGCGTCAGGGTGTAACACGATGTCTACGTTCCCAAACTCTCCCCGCCTCGTCAAAGGCGGAATCGTGCTGATTGACCCGGCCACTTCGGCCGTGCGGCGCGTCATCGCGCTGCAATACAACCCCGACACGCTCACCCGCACGCTCCAGGTGCAGGGCGTCAGCGAGGGCGGCGACCGCTCCGAGGCTTTACGCTTGAAAGGCCCGCCGGTCGAGACGCTCAAAGTGGACGCCGAAATTGACGCGACCGACCAGCTCGAAATCGCCGACGGCACGGCGACCGAGGTCGGCCTGCACCCGCAGCTCGCGGCGCTCGAACTGATCATTTATCCATCGAGCGCGCAGCTGCAATCGAACAATCAGCTGGCGCAGAGCGGCACGCTCGAAATCGCGCCGATGGAATCGCCGCTCACGATCTTCGTCTGGAGCAGGCAGCGGATCGTGCCGGTGCGGCTGACCGACTTCAGCGTCACCGAAGAGGCGTTCGACCCGGCGCTCAACCCGATCCGCGCGCGCGTCAGTCTGGGGATGCGCGTGCTGAACGTCAACGACCTGGGCTTCACGCACAAGGGCGGCAACCTGTTTATGACTTACCTGCAAACCAAGGAGCAGCTGGCGCAGCGGAGCCGGAACGGCGCCTTCAGCGCGCTCGGCATCACGGGCGTTTGAAAAGAGGGGCAATCATGTTTGATCCGAGTCAGGCTTTACAACAAATGATGCAGTCGAGCGGATTGCGGCTGACGCTCTTCCCGCCCAACAGCCGCTATCAGGGCATCGAGACGGCGACGCTCGAAACCACGGCCGGGCGGACGGTCATTTATTTGCGCCGCCGCTTCGTGCCGCCGCCCGAACGGTTCGAGCTGTTATTTGAACACACGGTCGTCGCGGGCGCGCGGCTCGACACAATCGCGGCGCTTCACCTCGGCGACCCCGAACTCTTCTGGCGCATCTGCGACGCGAACGCGGCGATGCGGCCCGAAGAGCTGACCGAGCCGCCCGGTCGGCGGTTGCGCATCACTCTGCCCGAAGGCATCCCGGGGGCAGTCAACCTGGTGTAGAGATGCTCAAAGCGATCAACCTGACATTGATGATTGGGCCCGCCGTGCCCGTCCCCGTCCCGCAAGCCGTACTCGACGCGCTGACGAGCGTGACTGTGGTGTCGGCGGCGGGCGAGGCGGAGAGCGGATTCGAGCTGCAATTCACGCTCAGCAACCGCTCGCCGCTCCACACGCTCTTCCTGCTCGCGGGCGGCAGTATGATCCCGTTTATGCGAGTCATCATCATCGCGACCATCAGCGGGACGCCGCACGTTTTGATGGACGGCGTCGTGACCAACACCGAGACCACGCCGGGCGGCGACGCCGGCCATTCGACGCTCGTGGTCAGGGGCAAGGACCTGACGGCGGTGATGGACTTCATTGACTTCAGCGGGCTGCCCTACCCGGCGATGCCTTACGCGGTGCGCGTGCTGCTGATCCTGGCGAAGTATGCGGCGCTCGGCATCGTGCCGCTCGTCATCCCAGCCATCGTCGAGGATCTGCCGATCCCGACCGAGCGCATCCCGCGCCATCAGGGCAAGGATCTGGGCTACGTCCGCTGGCTCGCGCGCCGCGCGGGTTACGTCTTTTACATCGAGCCGGGGCCGGCGCCCGGGGTGAACGTCGCCTACTGGGGGCCGGAGATCAAAGTCGGCGTGCCGCAGCCCGCGCTCAACATCAATATGGATGCGCACACGAACGTCGAGTCACTGCAATTCCGCTTCGACAAGGAGACCAAAACGCTGCCCATCGTCCTGATCCAGGAGGAGAAGAGCAAGGTGGTGATCCCGATCCCGATCCCGGACATCACGCCGCTCAACCCGCCGCTCGGCCTGATTCCGCCGATCCCGCCGAAGATCGAGATGATCAAGGCCGCGCCGAGCAACGTGCCGGAAGCGATCATGCGTGGGCTCACTGAAGCGGCGCGGACGGCCGACGCCGTGACGGGCACGGGCGCGCTCGACGTGCTGCGTTACGGCCGCCCGCTCAAGGCGCGGGGCCTCGTGGGCGTGCGCGGCGCCGGGACGGCCTTCGACGGGCTCTATTTCGTCAGCCGCGTGACGCACAAGATCAAGCGCGGCGAATACAAACAGAGCTTTGAACTCAAGCGCAACGGACTGATTTCGACGTTCCCCAAAGTACCGGTATGAGCGAGACGCACAAGTATTACGGCAAGTACCGCGGCACGGTCGTCAATAACATTGACCCCGAGCAGCGCGGGCGCATTATGGCGATCGTGCCGGCGGTGTCGAACGTCGTCCCGACCAGCTGGGCGATGCCCTGCGTGCCAATCGCGGGCAAGCTCGAAGGCTTCTTCGCCGTGCCGCAGATTGGCGCCGGGGTCTGGATCGAGTTCGAGGAAGGCGACCCGGACAAGCCGATCTGGGTCGGCGGCTTCTGGGGGATTGTGGCCGAAGTGCCGCCGCTCGCGATTGCGCCGCCGCCGATCCCTCCGGGGCAGAACATCGTCGTCCAGACCACGCTGCAGAACACGCTGCTGCTGAGCGACGCCGTGCCCACGCCGGCGACCGGCGGCATCATTCTGAAGAGTACGACGGGCGCGATGATCGTCGTCAACGACACCGGCATATACATCTCGAACGGCAAGGGCGCGATGATCACCATGGTCGGGCCGACCGTGACCATTAACAACGGCGCCCTGGTCGTGATCTGAAACTCAGGGAGGCGAACGATGCCCGGATTTTTACTGCATGTCGGCGCACAGGTACTTTGCTCGCACGCGGGGCAGGCGCAGCCCACCGTGCCCAACCCGCGCGTGCTGGTGAGCGGCCAGCCGACCGTCCTCGTGACGGCGCCGTACGTCGTCGCCGGCTGCACGCTGCCGCCGCCGCCCGCCGCCAACGGCCCGTGCGTCACGGCGCAGTGGGTGAGCGGGACGACGCGCGTGCTTTCCAACGGGCAGCCGCTGCTCGTGCAGAGCAGCCAGGCCGTCTGCGCGCCGAGCGGCACGCCGCTGCTGATCCTCGTCACGCAGGTGCGAGCGAGCGCGATTTAGGGCCGGATGTACGGGGAGCTGGCAGCTCCCCGCCGGTTCGGGATCAGAACCTGATTGAAGTCAGAAGTGTCAAAATCAGCGGGGAGCTGCCAGCTCCCCGTACATCGAAAACTGCTCCGGCTTTGGGGTGTGAGATGAACATTGATTACCCGTTCCAATTCGTCGCCCGCGGGCGCGTCGCCGCGACCGATGACGACGATCACGTTCGCGATCTGATCGAGCAGTTCCTGCTGACGAGCCCCGGCGAGCGCGTCAACCGCCCCGATTTCGGCAGCGGCCTCCTGCAGCTCGTCCACGCGCCCAACAGCGCCGAACTGGCCGCGGCGCTGCAATTCACCGTGCAGGCCGGCCTGCAGCAGTGGCTCGGCGACCTGATCGAAGTCCGGCGGCTCGATGTCACGGCCGGGGACGCCAGACTCGTCATTGACCTGCAATACCTGGTGCGGCGCACGCAGCAGACGCGCACCGCCACAGTCACGAGGAGCATCGCCGCATGACCAGCCTGACCTGCCAGAACGAACGGCGGCGCGAGGCCGTGCGCCGGCACGAGCGGCTTTCCGGGCTCGACTTCCTCGAAGTCGGCGCCGACCAGCGCAAACTCACGGTTCACTTCCTGGGCCGCGCGCCCGAGCAGCTCGACGAAATAAATGTGCTGATCGAAGGTGGGCGGCGAATCCGCAACGTCCGCGTGCTGAGCGTCGAGGTGAGGCGCTCGGACGATCCCGAAATGGACGACACAATGGAAGTCGTCGTGGATCGCGCGGGCGATTTCTCGAACTACGAGCTGCGCGTCGTAGAGCGCGATGAACAGGGCCGCCGGCATCCGCACCCTGATTTTGATCCGCGCTACGACAGCCTGGAATTCAGCTTCAAAATTGATTGCCCGAGCGATTTCGATTGCCAGACCGATTCTCAATGCCCGCCCGTCGAGCGCGCCGAGCCGGAGATCAATTACCTGGCGAAGGATTACGCGAGCTTCAGGCAATTGATCTATGACCGGCTGGCGCTCCTGATGCCCGACTGGCGCGAGCGCCACGCGCCTGACATCGGCGTCGCGCTCGTCGAGCTGCTGGCATACGTCGGCGATTACCTCAGCTACTACCAGGATGCCGTGGCGACCGAGGCTTATCTGGACACGGCGCGCGAGCGCATTTCGGTGCGGCGCCACGCGCGGCTGGTTGATTACCCGATGCACCAAGGCTGTAACGCGCGGGCGTGGGTCTCGGTTGAAGTCGGCGGCGACCCGGAGCCGCTCGACCCGCGAGACACGCTCTTCGTCACCAGGCTCGAAGGCGGCGTCGCGATGATTGAGGATGATCTGCGCAACCTGCCCGAGGGCAGTTACGAAGTCTTCGAGCCGATGACCCGTGAGGCAATGCGCTTTTACGAATCGCACAACGCGATTCATTTCTACACCTGGGGCGATGACGAGTGTTGTCTCGACCGCGGCGCGACCACGGCGACGCTCGTGGGCGAACTGGCGAGTGATGGCCAGAAGCCTGACGAGCCGCCGTGCGATGACCCGGCCGACGTAAAGGCCCAAGGGTATGCGCGGCAGCCGCGGACGCAGCAGGCGCCGCCGCCAAAGCTTCATTTGCGTCCGGGTGACGTGCTGATCCTCGAAGAGGTCGTCGGGCCGAAGACCGGCGTCCCGGGAGATGCTGATCCCACTCACCGCCGGGCGGTGCGACTCACGCGCGTTGAGGCCGGGACTGATCCGCTCAACGGACAGCCGGTCGTCGAAGTCGAATGGGGTGATGAGGACGCGTTACCTTTTCCGCTCTGCATTTCAGCGCTCGGCCCGCCGCCCGACTGCAAAATCCTTCACGACATCAGCGTCGCGCGCGGCAACGTGGTTCTGGTTGATCACGGACGGACTGACGAAGAAAACCTCAATGATGTGCCGATCAAATCCACGGTCGAGCGGTGCGAAGGCGAAGGCGAACTGGCCGACATCACTGTGACCGCCGGGCGCTACCAGCCGAAGCTCGGGCGCGGGCCGCTGACCTTCAGCCAGCCGCTGGCCACGAACACTCCGGCCGCGCTCGCGCTCGCGCAGGACGTGCGCGAGGCGCTGCCACAGGTCTGGCTGACGAGCGACCCCGCGCCCGCGGGCGACGCGCGCTGGACTGCACACCGCGATCTGCTTGGCAGCGCGGGCGGCGACCAGCACTTCGTCGCTGAAATTGACAACGACGGGATCGCCCATTTGCGCTTCGGCGACGGCGAACTCGGGTGCGCGCCCGAAGCCGGGATGAAATTCCATGCCGTCTACCGCGCGGGCAATGGCACGGCAGGTAATGTCGGCGCGGGCGCCATCTCGCACCTCGTCTCCCGCAGAACGAAAACGAGCGGCGGCATCACGCGCGTCCGCAACCCGCTGGCAGCAACGGGCGGCACCGCGCCGGAGCCACTGGCTGAAGTCAGGCTCTTCGCGCCCGACGCTTTTCGCGGCGACCTGCAACGGGCCATCGTCGCCGAAGATTACGCCGCGCTCTCGCGGCGCGATTTCGCCGGCCGGGTGCAACGCGCTGCATCTGCGCTACGCTGGAACGGGAGCTGGTACGAGGCGCGGGTCGCCGTTGATCAATTCGGCAAAGAGGAGGCCGATGCCGCGCTGCTTGAAGAGATTGCCGGACGGCTGCACCGTTACAGGCGCATCGGCCATGACGTGAGCGTGGATCAGGCGAGGCTCGTGCCGCTGCTCATTGAGATTCACGTCTGCGTCAGCCCGCACTACCTGCGTGGGCACGTCGAGGCGGCGCTGCTTGATGTCTTCAGCAATCGCACGCTCCCCGACGGGCGCAGGGGATTCTTTCACCCCGACAATCTGAGCTTCGGCGGGGGAATCTTCCTGAGCCGGCTGGTGGCCGCGGCTCAGGCGGTCGCTGGCGTCGAGAGCGTCGAAATCGTCAGGCTTGAGCGGATGGACGCGGGCGACAACCACGAGGTCGAGAACGGCGTGTTGCCGCTCGGGCCGCTCGAAATCGCGCAGCTCGACAACGACCCGAGCTTCCCCGAACACGGGAAGCTGACGCTCGACGTGGGAGGCGGCAGATGACTGAGCATTCGTGTGGAAACAAGCAATCACCCTGCGGCTGCTGCGCGGGCGTTGAAGCCGTGACGCCACTTTCAGTGGCAAACCGTCCGGGCCTTGGGGCGCTCGTTTACCGCGTCGGCACGCACGCGACGTTTTTTGAGACGATGAAGGCGCGGCTGGCGAGCAGGGATTTGCCGGAGCTGGCCGGGCTGACCACCCGCGAAGGCGATGACCCCGCAATAGCATTGCTCGACGCGTGGGCGACGGTGGCCGACGTGCTGACTTTCTATCAGGAGCGGATCGCCAACGAAGGCTACCTGCGGACGGCGACCGAGCGCCGCTCAATTCTCGAACTGGCGCGGCTGGTCGGCTACCGCCCGCGCCCGGGCGTCGCGGCGAGTACGCACCTCGCGCTCACGCTCGAAGATGGACATGACGTTGCGATCGAGCCATTGCAGTTGCGGGCGCAGAGCGTGCCGGGGCCGGGCGAGCTGCCGCAGACCTTCGAGAACGTCGAAAGGCTCGACGCCCGCGCGCGGTGGAACAAGCTGCGACCGCGCCTGACGCGCCCGCAGAGGCCGGATGAGCTGAAGGCGAACGCGGTGAAACCTGAAGGCGCGAAGCTTTATTTGAAAGGCATCGCGACGGGACTCGACAAAAATGACCCGCTGCTGATTATCGCCGGAGGGCAGTCTGATCTGTTCCGCGTGGTCGAAGTCAGACCGGACGCGACGGCCGAGCGCACGCTCGTAACGATCAGGTCGTGGCTGCCGACGAACTCGCGGGCGATACGTGGGCGGATCAATGAGATAGTCTCGGCCGCGGGCGACGTGGGCGCGGCCGGTGCGGCGCTTGAAGAGTTGCGGGCCAGACTCGATGCCGGCATGGGCGACGCCGAACTCGCCGACTTCATCGAGCGCGAGACGCTGCCCGCTCTGAGCCGCAGCGCCGCGCGCCGGAATGTCGGCGCCGAACTCAGGGCGCGACTGCTCAGTCTCCACGCCGAGGCAGGCGAGGCGGCGAGGGCACTGCGGGTGGCCACGCCCGATACGCTGACGGCCGCCGCGGGTTTTGCGACGGCGGCCACGGGCGGGGGTTTTGATGAGCTGAAGAACGTCGTGAAAGGGCTGACCAAAGCCGCTTCGGTCCCGCCGGCCAACGCGCTGCGGCTGGCGCGCGACGCGCAGAGTACGTTTTCAGAGCGGCGCTCTGAAGTGGGCGTCGAACGCTCCGACGCGGGGTTGCAGTTGTTCGGCGCCTTCCGCCCGCAGCAGCGCGATTCAATCGCGCCCGCGCTGGCGAATTCGACCGTCGCTCCGCCGCTGGCGATGGAGGTCTACGCCCTGCGCGTGAAGGCCCGCCCGTTCGGGCACAACACGCCGAAGAGAATCATCAAACTCAACCGCGACACCGGCGAGATTGAGGAGACAGGTGAGTGGCCGATCCTGAAGACAAGGGAGCCGGACCGCGAGGAAGAGAAGACGATCTTTCTCGACGCGGTCTACGACAAGATCCTGCCCGAGAGCCTCGTGGTGATTGACTCGGGCGCCGTCCAGCAGCTCACCAACGCCGACCTGCGGTTGCAGGTCACAGCTGCCCGCCGGCCGCTGCTGGTGACAACGGTCGTCGGGGTCGAGCCGCGAGTCTCGCGCGGCGAATACGGGATGAGCGGCAACGTCACGCGGCTCAGCCTCGGCGACGCCTGGCTCCGACTGACACCTGGTGCGAATGCAGCACAGAGGGTCTGGGATCAGGATTTCAAGGTCATCCGCGGGACGGCTGTCTACGCGCAGAGCGAAAAGCTCGAACTGGCCGAGGCGCCGATTGAAGAGGCGATCTGCAACGAGGGCGCGGACTCATGGATTCACCTCGACGGCGTTTACAGCGAACTCAAATCCGGCCGCTGGGTGATCGTCGCGGGCGAGCGCGCCGACATCGCCGACGAAGCCCGCACTAAGGACGGGACCTCCAACAAGGTCGCCGGCGTGCGATCAGCCGAGCTGGTGATGCTCGCCGAAGTCGTTCACTCCTACGACCCGGGCCTCCCGGGCGACCGGGTTCACACGCGCGTCAGGCTGGCGCGGAAGCTCGAGTACTGTTACCGGCGCGAGGGCGCGACGATTTACGCGAACGTCGTCAGGGCCACGCACGGCGAGACGCGCCGCGAGACGCTCGGCGGCGGCGACGGCAGCCAGGCGATGCAACGGTTCGCGCTGCGCCAGCCGCCGCTGACTTACGTCTCGTCCGCCACGCCCGCGGGCTCCGAAAGCACGCTCAAAATCTTCGTCAACGACGTGCAGTGGCACGAAGCCGAAATGCTCTTCAGCCTCGCGCCCGCCCACCGCAGCTTCATCACGCGGCGGGGCGACGACGAAGTGACGACGGCGATCTTCGGCAACGGCCGGCAGGGCGCGCGGTTGCCCACGGGGGCCGAGAACGTCCGCGCCGAATACCGCCAGGGGATCGGCAAGGCGGCCAACGTCAGGGCTGAGCAGATCACGCAGCTCACCGCTCGCCCTTTGGGTGTCAAGGATGTCATCAATCCGCTGCGCGCTTCGGGCGGGGCCGACCGCGAGGGGCGCGATCAGGCCCGCAAAAATGCGCCGCTCGCGGTGCTGGCGCTCGACCGTCTGGTCTCGACGCAGGATTACGCCGACTTCGCGCGGACGTTCGCCGGGATTGGCAAAGCATACGCTACGCGCCTGTCGGACGGGCGCCGCCAGCTCGTGCATCTGACCATCGCGGGCGCCGATGACATTCCGATTGATGAGACCTCCGACCTCTGGCAGAACCTGCCGATGGCGCTGCGCCGGTTCGGTGACCCGGGCGTCGCGGTCACGCTGGCCGTACGAGAACTGGCGCTGCTGATCGTCAGCGCGAAGGTGCGGCTGCTGCCGGATTACCTGTGGGAGAAGGTCGAGCCGAAGATTCGCGCGAAGTTGCTCGACTTGTTCAGCTTTGAGAGGCGCGAACTCGGGCAGGACGCCTTTTCGAGCGAAGCGATCAGCGCGATGCAATCAATCGCGGGCGTGGCGTGGGTGGACGTGGACGCTTTCGGCAGCGTCGCCGAAAGGAACGATGACGGCACGGTGCGGACGCCGAAAGAACTGCTCGACGAGGCGGAGAAGGTCGTCGCGCCCGGCAAGCCGAACCCGCGCGTGAAGGCAAGTCTGCCCGAAACAGGCGCGGTCCGCCCGGCGCAGCTGGTTTACCTCTCGCCGGACGTACAGGACACGCTGATTCTCAATCTGATTTAGAGTGGCTGGGTATCCGGATCAGTACCGCGAGCGGTAGCGAGCGTGGCTTGCGGCAGGCGGCCTCCCCACGGAGGCACGCTCGCTACCGCTCGCGGTACTGATCCACTGACTCCGTTCATGCAATCGCAATCTGCTATAGAGCTATGCAAGCTAATCATCTATACAACCTGCTGCCGGCCATCTACCGCCTGCGCGACGCCGAAAAGGATTACCCGCTGCGGGCGCTGCTCGGCGTCATCACCGAACAGTCCTCCGTCATCGAGGACGACATCGCGCAACTTTACGAAAACTGGTTCATCGAGACCTGCGAAGACTGGGTCGTGCCTTACATCGGCGACCTGATCGGGTGGCGGCAGGTTCACGAGGCCGGCGAGCCTGGCCAGGTGGGCGGCGAGGCGCGAAACCGGATCCTCATCCCGCGCCGCGAAATGGCCAACACGATCCGCGCGCGACGGCGCAAGGGGACGCTCTCGCTGCTCGAACTGCTCGCGAGCGACGTGGCGGGCTGGCGCGGTCGCGCGGTCGAATTCTTCAAACTGCTCGGGCGGACGCAGCACATTAACCTTCCGCACCCGGATCGCGGTCGCACGGTTGACCTGCGCGAGGGCGCGACGCTCGGCCTGATTGACGGGCCGTTTGACGAACTGGCGCACACGGTTGACGTGCGGCGCATCAACTCACACCGTACTGTGGGCCGCTACAACATCCCGAGCGTCGGCCTCTTCGTCTGCCGATTGCGATCATATTCGGTGACGCGGACGCAGGCTTTCGGCGTCGAGGAGGCGGGGCCGCACTGCTTCACCTTCAGCGCGCTCGGCAACGACGCGCCGCTCTTCACGCGCGACGAGCGCGAGGCCGACCCGACGGAGATCGCCGGCGAGATCAACCTGCCGGTGGCGATTCGCCCGCGCGCGTTCGAGTCGCGCAAAGTGGAACACGAACGGCTCGTGACGCAGGCTTCCGAGCGCTACTACGGCGAGGGGAAGAGCTTGGCCATCTGGGTGCGCCGAGGGAGGGGCGAGGCAGCGGCGTTACAGATGATCCCCGCCGCGCGGATTCTCCCGGCTGATCTGAGCGACTGGGATTTCCGCACGCCGCGCGACCGCGTCGCGGTTGACCCGGCGCTCGGGCGCATTGTCTTCCCGCCGTCGCAGTTCCCCAAAGAGGGCGTGTGGGTTTATTACCACTACGGCTTCAGCGCCGACATCGGGGGCGGCGAGTATGACCGCGCGCTCGCGCAGCCCTCAAAGAGCCGCTTCTACCGCGTCGGCGCGGGCGAAGAGCATACGAGCATCAGAGCCGCGCTCGATCACTGGCAGAAAGATAACCCTGCTCATGCCGTGATCGAAATTACTGACAGTAGCATTTACGTCGAACAGCTCAATGTCGTCCTGGGGGAAAACCAGACCCTGCAACTCCGGGCGGCTAACCATCGCCGCCCAGTCATCCGATTGCTCGACTGGCAGACCGACCGCCCCGACGCGCTGAGCGTCGCGGGCGCGCGCGGCAGCCGCTTCACGCTCGACGGACTGCTCGTCACCGGGCGCAGCATGATGATCGAGGGCGAAATTGCCGAAGTGGTCATCCGCCATTCGACGCTCGTGCCGGGCTGGGGGATTGACAGAGACTGCGAACCGAACCGCCCCCTGGAGCCGAGCCTTGAACTCTTCTGCCCGCACGCGCGCATTCACATCGAACACAGCATCATCGGCTCGATCCAGATCAGCCCGCTCACGCCGGTCATTGAGGAGGCGGAGAAATACTCCCACGCGCCGTCAGCCGCCGCCGAAGCCGGTTGCGGCGGCATCGGTCACGGCTTCCGCGTTGACCCCATCTGCCTGCACCTGAGCGACAGCATCCTCGACGCGACCGACCCGGAGATGGAAGCCATCGGGACGCCGGGCTGCCCCGTCGCGCACGCCCGGCTGACGATCCTTCGCTCGACCGTCTTCGGGCGAGTGCAGGTGCATGCGGTTGACCTCGGCGAGAACTCCATCTTCAACGGACAGCTCTTTGTCGCCCGCAGCCAGCAGGGCTGTCTGCGCTTCTGCTACGTCACGCCCGGTTCGCGCACGCCGCGCCGTTACCACTGCCAGCCCGATCTGGTCACGAAAGGAAAGTCGGGCGCGGCGAAGGCGGCAGAAGAAGTCCGCGTGGCGCCGCGCTTGAACAGCATCCGCTACGGTCGCCCCGATTACTGCCAACTCGCCCGGGATTGCGCCGAAGAGATCACGCGCGGGGCCGATGACGAGGCGGAGATGGGCGTTTTCCACGACCTCTTTCAGCCGCAGCGCGCGGCCAACCTGCGGGCGCGGCTCGACGAATTTCTGCCGGCCGGGATGGACGCCGGCGTCATCTTCATCAATTGAGACAGGAGAGAGTCATGAAAGGCGATTTCACACGCTTTACTTTCGACCCGAGGAAAAATTTCAGCCGCGTGCTGATGCAGCAGGGGCGCGTGCAGCTCGACGCCGACTGGAACGAGATGGCCGAGATGCAGCTCAATTTCCTGCGGACGCTGGCCGCCGACCTGATCGGGCCGCACGGGGGGCCGGGCGACGGTTTCAAAATCGAAGCAGCGAAAGACGCCAACAATAACGACCGGCCGCGTGACTTCAGCATCCACGAGGGGCGCTACTACGTTGACGGCATTCAGTGTGCGAGCGAGGGCGCGCGGCTCTTCAGCGGGCAGGATGGCTTTACGGCGGAGGTCTTCGGCGATCTGGGCAGCAATCAGCCGGGAACGTATCTGGTCTATCTGGATGTGTGGGAGCGTTTCATTACATACATCGAGGACGAGCAGGAGGCCGGGATCAGCATCCGCGAAGTGGCGCTGCGCGGCCCCGACACGGCTGCGCGCTCGCAGGTCGTCAGTCAGGTCAAATGCCTCGCCCGGGAATTTTCGGATCAGGACAGGGCTAATCTCAAGGACAGGAACAAGGGCTACGACACGTTTCTGAAATTCCTGGCGAATGCGGGCGTCGCGACGCTCGGCGCCGGGAAACTGCTCGCGCGGGCGATCAAACCTCCGTCGGGCGGCGACGTGGCGTGCGACATCGCCCCCGAATCGCGCTACCGCGGCGCCGAGAATCAACTCTACCGCGTCGAAATACACAAGGGCGGCAAACTCGGCGAGGCGACCTTCAAGTGGTCGCGCGATAACGGGTCGGTGGTCTTTGCGGGCGCCTTCGCGGGCACCGAAGCGACGCTCGAACACCTCGGCCGCGACGGCCGCTTCGGACTTGAGCCCGACGGCTGGGTCGAGATAGTTGATGACGATTACGTCCTGCAGAACCGGCCCGCGCTCAGGAATCAGCCCGCACTGCTCGTGCAGATCGAGAGGGTCGTGGCCGACGATATGAAGGTGATTCTGAAGAGCAGCATCCCCGCAAACGTGGGACAGACGGGCAAACACCCGCTGCTCAGGCGCTGGGATTCGCCGGGCGAGGTGAAGGTCGAGGTCCCGGAGAAAAACAACGGCTGGATTCCGCTCGAAGACGGCGTCGAGGTCAAATTCCAGGCCGCCCCGAATGACGTGTTTCGCTCCGGGGATTACTGGCTGATCCCGGCGCGCGTCGCCACAGGCGACGTCGAATGGCCCGGCACGCGCGACAACCCGCTCGCGGCGGGCCCGCACGGCGTTGAGCATCATTACGCCCCGCTCGCGATCATCTCCCTGGATGCGGGCGGGAAAGTGACGGCGGACCCGAAAGACGACCTGAGGCGCAGGTGGACTCCGCTGGCGTAACGATCTGAATCGAACCAGGAATAGACCGCGGATGACGCGGACACGGGCGGATCAGATCAGCGAAAATCCGCATCATCCGTGTTCTATTGTGAATTCGGCAGAAGTCCGACGAGCTGGCGAGCTTTTCGTTGTTTTTCGTGATGGCGTCTCACCAGGTCAGCGACAAGCCCGCCAGCTCGTCGGACTTCCGCCGAATTCGCGAGCAGGATCATTTCGGACTGCTGGTCTCCTCATTCATCGTTCTTCCACTCTTTGAGAGCCTGCACGAGTCGCAGCCCCGATTCCCAGCTCAGCCCGCCGCCTTCAAAATCGCCCCGCCTCAGGTGAATCAGGTTGTCCGGCACGGGAATGGATTTCTCCCAGAGCAGCACAACCCGATCACCAAAGAGAGCGCAGGCGGCGCCGATAATCATCATCACGGATTCATCGAGCCGGCAGGCGCCCGCCTCATCCTTCCGGCAATCGTCGGCGCCGACTACGATGATGCCTGCCACGCTGCCCGTCAGCGCCGGGCGCATCACCGCGGCCAGCGAGCGGGCGTCAGTCTCACTTCGCTCGGCCAGCCTGCCGTCAAACCCGGCGAGGGCGAGCGTCGCCTGAACCTGTTCGACGACCGGCGAGTTGCTGGCGCAGGAGATGAAGACGCGCGGTTGTTCAGCCTGAGAGGACTCTTCGCCCGGTTTGTTTTGTGTGAATGGTTTCGCCGCGCCTGCATCTTCCGCTGTTTGCATGGCTGGTGAGGGCGTATCGGCTTTCAGGTACCGCTCCAGCTCCGTTCTGTCAATCAGCAGGCGCGTCGGCTGTCCCCTCTTGCCGAGCGTTACAGTCCCCAGATCGGCGGCCTGGCACAGATGAAAAAAGCTGATGGCGTCTGCCCTCGTCACATTCCCGCGGCCGGGTGGGGCCACAGCTGCGGGCTGTTTCTTCCAGTAAGCGATCACCTCCAGATGCGTGACGCAATCGAGCTGGTCGCCGCACATCCATTCGAGCGCCGACCGGCAAGGGGCGGTGCTTTCAAGAACGGCGCGGAAGACCTGAACCTCGGGCTCAAGTCTCCGCGCCAGTTCCCACCCCAGCAGGGTTAAGCTCAGCCGGTCGCCGCCGCGCTGGACCAGCCCCCAGTGCTGATAGGTGGCGACCTTCTGCGGGTCGAGAATGCGTTTTTTGAAGGCATCCATCGCCTCGGCGAGCGACAGGCCGTCCGGCTGCTTGCGGAGAATCCTGACCGCGTCACGCACGTCGTTGGCCGTCGCGGCCACGGCCGCTGCCTCCGCCGACAACTGAGGCGATTGATCATTCGACACCCGGGACTCCTCGCGCTCGCGCCTGAACAGGGCGACGTTGTCCGCGCCGCGCGGGTTGTTGTACACGTTCACAAAACCTGAATGGATCGGCCTTGCCATGACATTCACTCCTGACAACAGCACACTGCGGCTATGCCGGACTCGGCCATCAGCATGGCAATTGGTCACGGTAAATGTCCTGCGCAATGCCTTATTAATCCCTCAATAAGCCAATTCCGCGGGAGCACACCCGGGCTCGCGTGCTGGTCTGATGAAAGAGCGCTCTCAGCGTACAGCACGCGAGCCCGGGGCTTCTGCTCACCTGTAAAGTTGTTTCATCTTCAATTCTCATGGAAGACCCGGCACCGAACTGATACGAAGAATCTTATTAATAACTTGTCTTGTAAGAAATCCTGGTCGGGCGCAACTCGCCCGGCGTCCGCCGCTTTTCCACTCAACCCCTGCTGACACAACCGACTGACCGCGCCGGCCCTCCGATGGTACAGGCATTGCCTGATTCGTTTGAGCAGACCAGAGCAACTGGTTCTTCTTTTACGCACGGGAACCCGCTCCAGGTAAAAACGAAGATCGCGCCGTCACAAACGCGGGCACCACACCTGCCTGAATGGTCGAAGTGTGTCTGCCCGGAAACCATCGGTCAGAAAGTGATGCGTTCGTTTTCGGCCCGCCGGCGCCGGTTCTCACTTATTCAACTCAACCTGCATCCATGCGGATGATTGAAAGGAGACGGCATGATGAAGAGGTGAAGCGGCGGTAAACTCTGGCGACGAAGCAATGAGTCGCTGGAGTAGGTAGGTTAGAGGTTGAATGTCTGAATGTGGCTCGTGACCACGTAAAGGAGACTGCTCAGCCGCTAA
>DASRDU010000158.1:0-3754 GCA_035652435.1 Blastocatellia bacterium | reverse complement strand
GGAACATCGAGCAGAAGTGGACGATGCCGATCGCGAACTGGCGGCAGGCGCTCAACCAGTTTGCCATCCTCTATGAAGACAGATTACCCTTAACGACGCTGACCATCTGAGCCATTTACACAATCTCGATTTTGCCCCCGCCCGGCCCGGCGCAAATCATGAATAAATGAAGGCTGAGGCGTTCTGCTTCGGCCTTTTTCATGCCGGGAACGGATCCCGCAAAAACCCGCACGACGTTATTGGCCGCGTGCCTGACGCGTATATAATCTGTCCCGTTCAGCCAGCTTCCTCAACCGAATCAGCCGCTGAAAGATCTGTTACCACAACGAAACTATTTGCCGCCTCTCTCACATATTAAAGAGAGCAGCGTGTCGCTCCTGACTGAGTAATCACAAAGGCAGCGTCCCGCAGTCCCCCGGGATACTCCGCTGTAGCTGAGGTCTTTCGATCCTGATCTATCCTCGCACGCAAGGTCCATATGCCACTAAGCCAGAGCCCTGAAAAATACCCGCCTGTCAGCCCGCTCGCCGAAAGGCTGAACGCTGCCGGCGAAGCGATGGCCGAATTCCGCTATGAGGATGCGGTCGCCGCCTGCGAAGCCGCTCTGAAACTGCCGCGCCTGCGCCCGGCACAGAAGGCGCAGGCCCGCTGCCTGCTGGCCGCAGCGCTTGAGCATCTCGGGCGCCTTCCCGAAGCCATCACGGCGCTTGCGCCTTACGAGTCACCGGCCGCGCGGGAGAAACTGGACCCCGCCACCAGAGTACAGGTCTGCCTGCGCCTCGGATCAGCCCGCTACCAGACTGAAGCTCACCTCGATTGGGGCATCGCTCTCGCCAGAGAGGCCCTCAAACTCGCCCGCGAGCATCGGCTGAGGGCCGAGACCGGCGCCGCTTATTTCCTGCTCGGCCGCCTCTACCGGCGCGTCGGCGAGACGGGCTTCGCGCGCGAGTTCTTCCTCCACGCCCGGCACGAGCATCGCCGCGCCGGCGAGCAGATGGCGCTCATCCGCGACCAGATCGGGCTCGGCATTGTCGGCGTGACCGAAGGCAATGTCAAAGTCGCCGAGGCCGCCTTTGATCAGGCGGCGGAGCTGCTGCGGGGGCTGGATGAAAAAGATCAGCCACTCCTGTTCGGGCTGCTCTGGATGAATCGCGGGACGCTCGCCTTCTGGCGCGGGAGACTCGGCGAGAGCGTGGCGCTGACGGAGCGCGCGCTGACCTGCTTTGAACGCGTGCGCCAGCCGCGTCTGACCGCACTGGCGCTCTCGAACCTTGGGTTCGTGCTGTGGCATTCGGGCGAAGCGCGCCGGGCGAAGGAAGTGATGGAGAAGGCGCTGGCGCAGGCAAAGATGATCGGCGCCCGCACGACTGCGGCCTCCACGCTCAACAACCTCGGCGAATTGCAGCTCGTTCAGGGGCAATTCCAGAAAGCCGAAAGCCTCATCCGGGAGGGCATCGCCGTCTTCAGCGATCTCAGGGCCGGCCACGTTGAAGCGCAGGCGCAGATCAATCTCGGGCGCTGCTTTCTGCTCCAGGGGAAGGCCGGCAAGCGGGCCTCTGAAGCCTTCCGTGCCAGCCTGTCTCTGAGCGAACGGATCGGGGACCGGCGCGGAATCACGGCGGCGAAGCTCTGGCTCGCAGAGAACCATCTTGCGCTCGCAGAGGCCGCAGCAGTCCGGCAGTTGCTCGCGCAGGTGCGGGCAGAGATCGGTCAGGCGGGCCACGAACCACACCTGCCGCTCATCGGCCATCTGCGCGGGCTGGAAGCGCGGCTCGCGCTGAGCGAAGGCGAAACGTCGGAAGCAATTCGTGATCTGGAGCAGGCGGCCTCGGTCTGGATGCTCGCGGGCAATCGCTGCCTGCTCGGCGAGGCGAACTTCCATCTGGCGCGGGCGTGTGCGCAGGCGGGGCTGACGCAGCGGGCAGAGGCGGCGCTTGAAATGGCGGAAGCGATTCTCTCGGGGCTGGGAGCGCAGCCAATGCTCGCCAGAGTGCGGGAACTGCGACGGACGGTTTCAGAGACAGGAACAACGCGACGTGAAGTCTCAGGTTCCGGGCCGGAGGTGATCGTCTCGGCGCTGACGCGCCTGCTCGCCGCCGGCTTGTCGCGCGAACTACTCTTATTTGAGCTGACGCGTCTGCTCGATCGGGAATTCGTGGCCGCGCCGGTGATCATTTACGAGACGGCCGATGGGAACCTGACGCCGCTTTACTGGCAGAGCTGTGATGAGCCGCAGGCCGCTGCCATCAGCGCCGGGTTGCGCCGCCCGCATCAGCAGGCGGGTGATGCGGGTGAAAGCCATGAAATTGAAACGGGCGACGATCATCTGCTGCTCTATTTCAGAAAGGGCGCCGGTTCAGAACTGCTCTCCGCGTCACTTATCGAACTGATGATCCGGCAGGTCAGGTATTTACTGGCCGCCCTCCGTTCATTCACACAGTCAGCCGCTCACGACGAGGGCACAACTGAGCTGCCGCAGGCCGCGACGCTCAAACTGCTGCCGCCAGCGCCGCAGACTACGACGGGGCTGGTTTATCAGAGCGTGGCGATGCAGCAGTTGCTCGATCATATCCAGCAGATTCGGGGCAACGACATCACCGTCCTGATCACTGGCGAAACCGGCACCGGCAAGGAACTCGCCGCGCGCGAAGTCCACGAGCAGAGCCTCCGCGCCGACCGCCCTTTCATCACTTTCAACTGCGCCACCATCAATCACGACCTCGCCGAAGCGCAGCTCTTCGGCCACCGGAAGGGCGCCTTCACGGGCGCGCATGCCGCGTCTCACGGCCTGATCGGCGAGGCCGAAGGCGGGACGCTCTTTCTGGACGAAGTCGGCGAACTGCCGCCCTCGGTGCAGCCCAAGCTGCTCCGCTTTCTGGAAAACGGCGAAGTGCGCGGCATCGGCGAGACCCGGACCAGAACGGCGAACGTGCGGATCATCGCGGCGACGAACCGCGACTTGGAGCAGATGATCGCGGAAGGTAAATTCCGCGCCGACCTCTGGTACCGCCTGAACGTGGTCCAACTGCGCTTGCCGCCGCTGAGGGAGCGCCGCGATGAGATCCCGCCCCTCGTGAATTATTATCTGGCCCGCTTCTGCGCCGAGCAGGGCCGCGAAGAGATCACCATTACGCCGGAAGCGCTGGAAGTGCTGACGCACTACGACTGGCCGGGCAACGTGCGCGAACTGGTCAATGAGATCAAGCGGCTGGTGGTCATGGCTCCGCCGGATGGCAGGATCACGCCCGAACAAATCTCACCAAAGATAGCAGAACAGTCAGCCCGCAGCGAAGCCGGCAGTCAGGCTCCGCCGCCAGCAGCCGCTTCACTTCCCGATTCACCTGCGATCCTTCAGCCATCAGATTCGGGATTACAGGTGACGCTGGCGCAGGCCGTCGCTGAACTTGAGCGACAGATGGTCAGCCGCGTCCTCACGCGACACAAAGGCAACAAGACCCGTGCGGCCAGAGAACTGGGTATTTCGATCCCGACCCTGCGGGCAATCATTGATCGGCACGGAATCACTCCCACCGAGTGATGCGACGCAAAGATTCAGGCTCGGCTCAAAGGTAGAAAGAAGTTTTCCGGTTGGAAAATCTTTTCCAGTTCAGGTTTAGTAGTCCGTCAACTAAGTTTCCTTATACCTGATGTTGTCAGCGTTCACCCGCTGGTAGTGCGAGTTCAATCTCTTCCTGGCGCCCTCAATCGAGAATTGCCAGTGGATTCTGATCCTCTTCTCGCTCCGCTCCTTGAT
>DASRDU010000157.1:0-26403 GCA_035652435.1 Blastocatellia bacterium | reverse complement strand
CCTGAGGAACGAAAGACACTGGACCATGTTTCAGACTTTCTCCTGCTCAAACAGCCAATGACCTGATTGAGCTGCCGCCTGGGGCAAAGAGGGGAAGTCTGTCACTTTTTCAATTTGACTCCGGCATCTGCCTCATAGATGTTTCGATTTAGTGATGGATGGTGATACTGCCGCCGCCGAGCGCGGTCGTCGGATTATCGCCATCGCCGGCGCCCATCTGGTTGTCATAGATGACGACGCCCGTGCCCTTGTCCCAGATTTTGACCCTCAATTTATCCACCCCGCCGCCGCCACTCGCCTGGCCGTCAATCGCCGTGAGCATAAACGCGTAGTCGCCGCCGCCGTTGATCGTGCCGCTGCCCTTGTACTGCGCGCGCGCTCCGGCCACGACCAGCCAGTCGTAGCTCGTGCTGTGGAAGTTGAGACTGGCCGCCTTGAACTGGAACTCAGTCTGGCCGGTCGGCACGCTCGCGCCGTGTGCGTACTTCGAGACGAAGCCGAAATTGGCTTTGCCGGTCAGAAACGGGTCGGCCGCGTAAGCGCCGGCCGGCGAGTTGATCCAGCCGCCGCCGGTCACCCAGCCCCCATTCGGGTCGTAGATGACGACCATCGCCGTCAGACCGCCGACGGTGTCGGCCGTGCCCGACGCGCCGAGTTGATCGGTGACGGTGAGTTTGACCAGATAGACCCCCGCCGCGGCAAAGGTGTGTGTGGCGGTCACGGTGCCGTTCATCTCGTTGACGACCCCCGCCTGCGTGACGCCGTCGAACATCCACTGCGCGGTGTGCGTGTCCCCGGCGTTATCGGCGAAGAAGCCGGTGAAGTTGACCGGCGTGCCCACGGCAAAGATCGCGCCGCTCGGCGGGCCGGTAATCGTCACCACCGGCGCCTGGTTGGGCATGACCTGGCTGAACTTCTGAATGCGGTTGGTGTCGAGATCACCGACGTAGACGTTGAAGGCCGCGTCCACCGCCACGGCATAAGGCCCGGAGAATTCTCCGTCGCCCGCGCCCGTGCTGCCCCACTTCGTGATGAAGCTCCCGTTCGAATCAAACTTCTGGACGCGGTCGTTGTTATGATCAGTGACGTAGACGTTGAAGGCCGCGTCCACCGCCACGCCGTTGGGGGCGGAGAACTGTCCGTCGCCCGCGCCCGTGCTGCCCCACCTGGTGATGAAGGTTCCGTTCGAGTCGAACTTCTGGACACACTGATTGACCGAATCAACGGCGTAGACATTGCCGGACGCGTCCGCCGCCAGGCTGAGCGGCTGACTGAACTCGCCGTCACCTGTGCCCGCGCTGCCCCACTTCGTCACGAAGTTCCCGTTCGCATCGAACTTCTGGATGCGGTTGTTGAAAGTGTCGGCGACGTAGACGTTGAAGGCTGCGTCCACGGCCACGCCGGTCGGGAAATTGAACTGTCCGTCGCCTGCGCCAAAGCCGCCCCACTTCGTCACGAAGTTCCCGTTCGAATCAAACTTCTGGATGCGGTGGTTGTTCGCGTCGGCGACGTAGACGTTGCCGTTCGCATCCGCCGCCACAGCATACGGGTAATAGAACTGCCCGTTGCCCCCGCCGAAGCTGCCCCACTTGGTGATGAAGTTCCCGTTCGCGTCGAACTTCTGAACGCGGTGGTTGTAAACGTCGGCGACGTAGACGTTGAAAGACGCGTCCACTGCCACGCCGGCGACATAGAACTGCCCGTCGCCCGCACCGGGACCGCCCCACTTCAGGACGAAGTTAACGCCCGCGGCCACCGCGCTCGCGCACACCAGCGCCGCCAGCACCGTGGTCAGAAATAAAGCGCGCCTGCGACCGCCGGCCTGTTGCGCGACTGCCATTTTCAGCTTGTCATCGAAGAATCTGGTTTTCACTAAAATCATCTCCTTTGTCTTTGCGTTTCGCGTAATTGAAATGCGGTTGTGGTCAATGCCGGGGGAAGCTTCTTTCCTCCCTCACCCGGTAACGTGCCATTCGCTTGCGGCTTCCCTCACGCCGCCGCAGATTTTTTTCAGGGGGAAGCCCGCGGCTGTTTCAGTGATGCGCACGCACTTCGACCACGGGCGATGAATCCTGCTGAGACCGGCTCACCTGCACCTGACTGGTTGATGATCGAATGTGTTATCTGCCGGGCGTGGGATTGACACACCCGCTATGGGTCAGTCTGCTGACGGCTGGATTGTCGCCGTGTCGGTTCGGGGTGTGGCCGTTTCGGCGGCGAAGATCCGGGTCAGAAACATCTCCTTCGCCGCCGCCCGCAGATCGCGTAAGGTCGGCGCGGCGGCTCTCTCCAGGTACTCCTGCTCTTCCGGCGTGAGGGTGAAAACCTTCGCCGTGTATTTTTCGTGATGTCGGTCGGTCATAAATCCCCCTTGAAATCAGTCAAACCTGCCGAAGGCTTCTGTCTGCCCTCACCCGGTAACGTGCCATTCGCTCCCGGATCCCCTCAGGTCATCAGGAAAATTTTCTTTCCGTCGCCGGTGGAGGGGCCGGCAAAAATAATCGGGCCTGTTCCCCGGTCAGCACTGCTCATGCCATTGACCAGGGAACAGGCCCTGCTCGTTTACACTGATCCCGGCTGACCGCTGTTACTGCCGGCGCCCGGTCGGTTGCGTCTGGCTTTGCTGTGCAATCAACTGCTGCAGGGCCTGCTCGAGCGCCGTGAGGCGGGCGTCCAGTTCGGCGTTGTGTTCTTTCAGGGCTGCGTTTTCAGCCCTGAGGGATTTGATGGCGGCCTCTTTCTGATCGAGCGCGGCCTGCTGCTCCTGCACGGCGTTGATCAGGACGGGCACGAGGCTCGTGTAGCTCATGCCGAGTGGTGTGGCGGGGTCTTTGTCTCGTTCGACCGCTTCCGGAATGATCCTTTCGACTTCCTGCGCAATCAGGCCGAGGTATGTCCGCGTGTCGCGGCGGTCTTTCCACTCGAAGCTGACCGGGCGCAGTTGCATCACCTCGCTCAGGCCATAGCCAAGGTTCGTGACCGATTTTTTCAGCCGCGCGTCCGAGGTCTGAATCGTGCCGTTGACGGCATACACGGCCGTCCACCGGTGCATCGTATCGCCCAGGCTGCCCGCGCTGTCAGTATCCGGGCCGACTGAACCCGCCACCTGAAGTTTGAAGGATGTGGGAGTATTCGTTCCGATGCCGACGTTGCCATTATGGTCAATCCGCATTCGCGTACTTGAACTGGTGGTCCCATTCATGGTGGTGGAAAAAGTGATCGCTGTCCCTATTGCCGCATTGGTCCAGTTCTCTGCCGCTATCACATCCATTCTGCCCGTGGCGCCGTTACTGAATCCGGTTGCTCCGTAACCTCTGCCGCCGAATGATGCAAGGACGTTACCGGACTGCACAGCAGAAGGTGCGGCAATCGTCCCATTTGCTCTTCTGCCGAAGATGCTGGGAGAGGAACTGCTGCCATATTGAGCAACTTCGATGTCGCCTCCAACCTGGGAGCCGGAGATCACTTCCAGTGGCGACTGAGGATTGGTGGTCCCGATGCCGACCTTGCCATTTCTGAGGATCGTCATCCGTGCCGCGCTCGCCAGCGCGGCCTCGCTGTTCGGGTCCGAAGTATTGCGAACGCGGAACTGCATCCCGATGGAGTTATTGCCGGCAATCGCCATCAGCCATTCGATGCCGTCGGTCAGCTGCAACTGCGAGGTCTGCCCCGTCGCCGCCACGTAGCGCAGCTTGGCGCCGCCCGTGCCCGTGTTCCATAACCGCTGGAGGATGTCGCCCGCGCTCGCGCGCTGCACGTCAAAGACTCCGCCCGGCGACGAAGTCCCGATCCCGATGTCGCCGCCGACTTCGCTGATGGTCGAATCGCCGACCACGCCGCCCGGGCCATCCGCCCATTTGGTGATCTGGTTGGTCGTCCCTGCCCCGCTGATGTTCACCTGATTCGGCCCGGGAATTCCCCTCGCGGCTTTCTCTTTCTGTTCGCCCTCGCCCTGCGCGGTGCGATCCGACGAGAGGCGGTTCCGCCCGGCGCCGGGGCCGGCCGCCGTCTTCTGAATCGTCCCGTCGGGGAAGACGATCCCTTCCGAGGTGCGGATCAATCCGGCCACATCAAGTTTCGCGGCGGGCTGCTCGACGCCGATCCCGACGTCGCCCGCGGCGGTGATCCGCATCCGCTCGGCGTCCGTCCCGGCAAAGAAATTCCCGGTGCGCAGACTGAGCGCGCCGCGGCTCGCCGTCAGCCGCCCGTCGGTGCCGTCGTGCGAGAGCAGCGTCGTCGCGCTCCCGGCGGCCTCACCGACCGGCGTGAGCTGCCGGCTCCGATCCGCCGTGGCCGATTGAATGGCTGCGGCTGGATCAGACGGTAAGAGTGAGAAGGCATCAGCCTGCACGAGCAGCTGGCCTTCGCGTTGAGAAGTGTGCCCGGCGAGGTCACGGACCGTCACGAGGCAGCGGTAGGTACCATCGAGCAGTCGCCTGCCCTGCTGATCCTGGCGATCCCAGTCGAGCAGGTTGCCGAGGCGGAAGTCAGAGTCGAAGAGTCGCTCGCCCGCGGCCGAGAAGACTTCGAGGCGGAGCTGGAAGACTTCGGCTGGCGCGGCCAGGCGGAGCCGTTCGGCCGAAACGCTCGCGGCGACCCAGGGCGTGCGGGCGGGCGCCTCGTCAGCCGCGCGGGATCGCAGCTCAGTTGTGGTCTGCGCCTGAGCAGTGGCGGCAGCGCACGCCCAGATCAGCAGACAGAGGTTGAAGTAAAGCTTCCATCCTTGAGTAGTACGCATCATTGTCTCCTGTTGGAAATGGGTGGGCGCGGGACGGCAGCCCGCGCACTCCCCCGGTCAGATTCGCGGGCAGCTTCTTTCCGCCCCCGACCAGTAACGTGCGATTCGCGTCCGGATTCCCTCAGGCTGACGCAGATTTTTTTTCAGGGAGGTCTGCCGGCTCAGTGCAACTGCCGGTGAAGTGCTATAATCCGCCCGACCTGCAATCGAAGCTCGTCAATTCACCGAGGCAACATGACATCATCCAGTGCCGTGACCCAGCTGCTCCGCGATTGGAGCGGGGGCGACCAGGCAGCGCTTGAGCAACTGATCCCCGTCGTCCATGCCGAGCTGCATCGGCTGGCGCACCATTACCTGCGGCGCGAGCGGCGCGGCCACACGCTGCAGACCTCGGCCCTGGTCAATGAGGCCTTCCTCCACCTGGTTGATCAGAACGCGACCTGGCAGAACCGCGCCCACTTCTTCGGCATCGCCGCCCAGCTGATGCGCCGCATCCTGGTCGAATACGCCCGCAACAAAAACCGCGCCAAGCGCGGCGGGGGCTGGCAGAGGGTCTCTCTGGATGATGCGGCCCGGGCGGCGCCGTCGGAAGACGCCGACCTGATCGCGCTCGACGACGCGCTCAGCACCCTGGCCGCGATTGACCCGCAGCAGAGCCGGATCGTCGAGTTGCGTTATTTCGGCGGGTTGACTATCGAAGAGGCGGCCGAGGTCCTCGGCGTCTCGCACTCGACCGTCGAACGCGAGTGGAGTCTGGCCCGCGCCTGGCTGCGCCGCGAGCTGACGAAATAATCCGCCGACCCCCAAAACCAATTCAGCAATGACTCCCCAACGCTGGCAACAAGTGAAGGAACTCTTTCAGGCCGCGCGAGACTGCCCCGCGGGCCGGCGCGCGGCCTTCCTTGAACAGGCCTGCGCGGGCGACGCGGAGCTGCGCGAGGAGGTGGAATCACTCCTCGCCGCGCACGAGCAGCCGGGGAGCTTTATGGACGGGCCCGCGGTGGCGCTGGCCGCCGACCTGCTCGCCCCGCGGCAGGCCGGGCTCGCGGCCGGGCAGATGATCGGCCCTTACCAGGTCGAGCGCCAGCTCGGCGAGGGCGGGATGGGCGTGGTTTACCTCGCCCGCGACTCGCGCCTCGGGCGGCCCCTCGCGATCAAGCAGCTGCACTCCCACTTCACCCGGGACCGCGAACGGGTGCGCCGCTTCCAACAGGAGGCGCGGGCCGCCAGCGCGCTCAACCACCCCAACATCCTGACCATCTACGAGGTCGGGCAGGTCGAAGAGACTCACTTCATCGCCACCGAGTTTGTCGAAGGGCAGACGCTCCGCGCGCTCGTGGCCGGCGGCGGGGTGAAGTTCGACGTGGCGCTCGACATCGCGCTCCAGGCGGCGAGCGCGCTCGCGGCGGCGCACGAGGCCGACATCGTGCATCGCGACATCAAGCCGGAAAACATCATGGTCCGCCCGGACGGTTACGTGAAGGTCCTCGACTTCGGCCTCGCCAAGCTGATCGAGAGTTCCACCTCCCGGACGACGCGGGTCTCCGGCGCGGGCTTTTCCGCCGTCGAGACGCAACCGGGCGTCGTGATGGGCACCTTCAGTTACATGTCGCCCGAGCAGGCGCGGGGTTACGAAGTGGACGGGCGCACCGACATCTTCTCGCTCGGCGTCGTGCTGTACGAACTGATGACCGGGCAGGAGCCGTTTCCCGGGCCCACCTCGCACGACGTGATTGCCGCGCTGCTCCACCACGAGCCGCCGCCGCTCGCGCAATTCGCCCCTGAACTTCCCGCCGGCTTGCAGCGGATCATCAGCCGGGCCCTCGCCAAGGATCGCGGGGCGCGTTACCAGCGGATGGCGGAGATGCTCGACGATCTCAAGGCGCTCAGGCAGCAGCTGGAGACGGAGGCGCAGATGAGGCGCTCCGGACAACTGACGCGCCTCGGCCACGGCTGGCGCGCCGCGATTGGCGCCGCGGCGCTCGTCGCGCTCATCGCCACTGCTTATCACATCCGGTCGGTGCGCACCGCGCACGGCGCGCCGATCCAGGCGGTCGCCGTGCTGCCGTTCAAGCCGCTCGTGGCCGAACAGCGCGACGAGGTGCTGGAGATGGGCATCGCCGACACCCTGATCACACGCCTGAGCAGCCTCAGGCAGGTCACCGTCCGCCCGATCAGCGCCGTCCGCCGCTACACCGCCCTCGACCAGGACCCGCTCGCCGCCGGCCGCGAGCTGCAGGTGCAGGCCGTCCTCGAAGGCAGCATCCAGAAGGCGGGCAACAAAATTCGCGTCACCTCGCGGCTCGTCAGCATCAGCGACGGCAGGCCGCTCTGGACGAGCCAGTTCGACGAGCCGTGGACCGACATCTTCGCCGTCCAGGACGCCATCTCGCAGCGCGTCGCCGGCGACCTGATGGTGACCCTGACCGGTGCGGAGCGCAGCGATCTGGCCCGGAACTACACGACCGACCCGGAGGCTTATCAGCTTTACCTGACCGGCCGTCACCAGTGGAACAAGCGCAGCGGCGAAGGCATCCGGAAAGGCATCGAGTCGTTCAAGCAGGCCATTGCCAGAGATCCCGGCTACGCGCTGGCTTACGTCGGTCTGGCTGATGCCTATACCACGCTCGGCAGTTATCACCTTGCCCCGCCCAGAGAGGTGTTGCCCCTGGCCCGGGAGTCCGCCGAGCGGGCGCTCAGAATAGATCCGAACCTGGCCGAAGCGCATGCCTCGCTCGGCAAGATCTTCACCGACTACGAATGGGACTGGCCGCGGGCCGAAAGCGAGTTCCGGCGCGCCATTGACCTCAAGCCCAACTACCCGACCGCGCACCAGTGGTATTCCGCCCTGCTGGTGGATGTGGGGCGATTTGATGAGGCCCTGCGTGAGACCAGCCGCGCCCTTGAACTCGACCCGCTCTCGCCGGTCGTCAGCACCGAGAGGGGCAGTGTCCTTTACCGCGCCCGCCGCTACGACGAGGCGATTGCGGTTTTGCAGAAGACGCTCGATCTCGAGCCGAATTACCACACCGCGCGCTTCTATCTGGCCCTGTGTCGCCTGATGCAGGGGAAGCCGGATGAGGCGCTGGCCGAGTTTCAGAAGGTCCGGGCCGTCGTGCCGAACAACCCGGGTTTCATCGCCCTCGCCGGCTACACCTGCGCAATCATGGGTCGGCCCGACGAGGCGCGCCGGCACCTGCGGGAGCTGGACGAAGTGGCAAAGCACGATTATGTGCCGCCGTCTGACTACGCCTGCATCTACGCCGGGCTCGGTGAAAAAGACGAAGCCTTCAGGTGGCTGGAGAAGTGCTATCAGGAACGCGTCACTTCAATCCGCTCGCTCAAGACGGATCCGCTTAATGACGTCATCCGCCGGGACCCCCGGTTCACCGTGCTGCTGCGCCGCGCCGGTTTTGAGCAATAGACAGGGCGGCCCTGGGGGCGACTGTTCCCCGAATTTTTCTGAAGGTCTCGGCGCGTGATGGAGGATGGCGGGCGGCATCTGCTCGCGGCAGGTGAGGCGGAAGTCGGGCCGGATGCCAACGATCAGCCCGACTGTGATTTCAATGTGCAGCCTGTTGTGACCCCGATCACCTGACTACCAGCCATGCGCGATCTGTCTTCGCAACTCCTGCTCGCGCACCGTCATGTTGCGCAGCAATGCTTCCTTGCAGACCAGTTCCCTCTCGGTGTGGGACAACTGTTCCTGCAGGTTACAGATCCTCGTCTGGAGGAGAGAGATATAGGCCAGCGCCCCGTTCAGCCGCTGCTCCAGCTTTGTTTCCGTCGAATAGAAATCGGCGGCACGCTCTTCGACGCCTTCCAGCATTGGTGACTGGCCTGGGGACTGATTGACAAGTTGAATCATAGCGCTCATCTGTCTTTTCTCCTGATGCACATGACCATTCAGCAGTTCGGTTGATGGCTGCTGTCCTGGTGACTCAAAGAACGGGGCAACAGACTGTTCAGCCAATGGCGCGCTGCTCTTACCTTCGCCGCGCCTCTGGTGAGGAGCGCAGCGAATCGCGCAAGGGGTCACGCGACAGACCGCCGCGACCGGGATCGCAACCCTTGGATGTCAGAGATTGAGGCTGGTCGGTAACCATTCTCCAAACTCATCTGAGAAACAACGCCGCCGTCAGAATTTGCAAAGGATGTGCCACACCTTTCCCCTTTGCTTCCGCCCCCTCCTGCCACTCACGAGCCGGCCCCCCGGGCGCGCGATGTCTTTCGGACATACGCCCGCTGCCTCATCTGCGAACAATGATGTACAGCGGAAACCGGCCGAAAGCGGCGGCGTCCGGGCGCGTGCGGAAGCGGTGAAAGCCCCCGGGCCGTCTGATTTGATTTGGAAAAGGTAAGGAAGCCCCCGGCGGCCCCGGGTGACTGCTGAGACGGAGATGTTACTGATCAGGTGCAGCGGGACGATGGCTGTTTAAGCGTGGGGAATCTTCGGCTGGCGGCCCGTCAGCTCGCGGAGAACCACTTCTTGTTGCGATGCTCGTTGATTGCGTTCGTGACCTCTTCCGTCCACTCGCCGAGCGAGAGGCTGCTGGGCGTGTACATAAACGAGCGTGGGTCGGCGGAATGCCCGACCCCGAACAGGTGCGCCAACTCGTGTTTGAGCGCCGTGCGCAGCGCCGAGTTGCCGGCCTGATCCTTCTTCGCCAGACGCTTCTCTGCGTTGTAGACGATCAGATAGCCGAAGACGCTGTGGCTGCTGCCGGCCAGCTCCGGGCCGGCGGCGTCATTGGCGAGAGAGTCATTCCGATAGCCCGACTGGTTGGTGAAGATGATTCTGATCTCCCCTCGGACGTGGAGGCGGCGCAGGAGGAACGCCTGATCAAGCGGGTAAAGAGTGAGGTCGCCGTTGTAGGGCAAAATCTCTTTGATGGTGAATGAGATGTTCACCTGCTCGGCAAAATCTCTCGAGGCCGCGGATAAAATATTGGAAATCAGCGAGTCATCCACCGGGGCTTTCTGGTCGTTCAGGACGCTGACTGTGATGACTCTCTTCCGATCTTTATGCCGGTGGGATAGTGGTTGAACTGTTGCGGCATTCACGTGACTGCCGGGGACAGGGCGGCCTTCGGATGGCGCGAAAAAGTTTGAAGCAAAGATCAGCGTCAGGGACAGGCCTGACAATACCGTACTACTCATCTGCTGCTCACCCTCCCCTCAGTCAGCACCGGGCGGGCCGACTTCGGCATCGTGCGCCCGCGAATCCGGTGCCGCCCGGAGACGAATTCGTCCCTCGGCAAACGGAACCATCATCAACGGGATCGCCACTCCAAGGCAGGTCGTAGCGGATGTGACGACCTGGAAACTGCCGCATACTTGTCCGCGACTGTTTCATTACTGCGCTGCCCTGTTCAATTCATGCTGGCTCTAGCAATTCTCAAGCCAGCAAGTGGTGGCGGGCCACTCCTGCGGATGCCCCGGAGTCGGAGGTGCAACAGGCGCGCCCGGATCTTACTCCGACGCGCTCAATTACGGTGAGCAAAAAAAACGGGTGGCCGAGACCTTCGACCACCCTTCGATTCTGATTCGCTGAAGGAATGACGCTTACTCGAGCGGCACGGTGATAAACATCAGCTGTCCGTCGCGCTCGACCTGAAGCACGACTTCATGCTCGCCCCTGAGTGAGGGGAGTGCCGCAGTCAGATCCCGCGCCGTCGCCACGTTCGTCCGGTTGAGGCGATGGACGACGTCGCCACGCTGCAGGCCCGCTTCGGCCGCCGGGCTGTCGGGCTGCACCTGCTCGATGACCGCGCCCGAGTTGACCTTCAGCTTCAGCTCACGCGCGATCTCCGGCGTCACGTTCGAGGCCGAGACGCCGAGTTTTCCGCCCGTCTGTTCATCGGCCTCTTTGTTTTCGGCGACGTTGCGGCCCGGGCGTTCGCCGAGCGTAATGGTCGTCGTCTGAGTCCGACCGTCGCGGACGTACTTTAACTGAACGCTCCTGCCCACCGGAGTGTCGCCCACGAGTTCGGTCAGATGTTTCGGCGATTTCACCGGCTGACCGTCGAACCCGACGATCACGTCGCCGCTGCGCAGGCCCGACTTCGAGGCGGGCCCGTCCGGTGTCAGGTCGCCGACCAGTGCGCCTTCCACGCCTTCATACCCGACCGACTTCGCGACCGCCGGGCTGAGGGCCTGCAAATTCACGCCGAGATAGCCGCGCGAGACTCTGCCGTTTCTGGCCAGTTGCGCATAGACCTTCTTCGCCATATTTGAAGGGATCGCGAAGCCGATGCCCTCGCTCCCGCCCGAGCGCGAGAAGATCATGGTGTTGATGCCGACGACTTCGCCCGACATGTTGACGAGCGGGCCGCCCGAGTTGCCCGGGTTGATCGAGGCGTCGGTCTGAATGTAGTTGTCATACGGGCCCGCGTGCAGGTCGCGGCTGGTGGCCGACACGATCCCGGCCGTCATCGTCTGTTCGAGGCCGAAGGGGCTGCCGAGCGCCAGCACCCACTCGCCCTGTTCGAGCTTCGCCGAATCGCCGAGCGTGGCAAAGGGCAGGCCCTGCGCGTCAACCTTGACGAGCGCCAGATCGGTTTCGGGGTCGGTGCCGATGCGTTTCGCCTTGAGTTCGCGGCCGTCCGCGAGCTTGACCTTGATCTCATCGGCGTCCCCGGCCACGTGATTATTGGTCAGGATGTAGCCGTCGGCGGTGATGATCACGCCCGAGCCAGTCCCGCGGCGAGCGCGCGGCTCCGCCTGGCCGAAGTTCGGGAAGCCCGGGATCTGCGGGAAGCCCTGCATCTCACCCCGCGTCTGACGCTTCGCTTTCTCGACCACGTCAATGTTGACGACCGCCAGTTTGACCTGTTTGGCGACATTGATAAAGGCGCGCGAGAGTTCCGCCGGTGACGCGAGCGCCGCCGGCTGCTGCGGCGTCTGAGCCCGCTCAGCCATCCGCGCGTGCTGACCGAAGACCAGTGCTTCGGTCGAAGCGCCCGCCACGAGTCCCAGCGTAAGCGCCAGCGCCGGGGCGAGCGTCCCCGCGCGGCTCGTTATTTTCATAATGCTGAATTTTGTTTCCATCCTTGTTTTACCTCTTGATTGATGAGTTGTGAGGGGCCTTAATGGCGTGAGCCTGTTTCAATCCCAGCTGAAGCCCTCTTCTGCCGGCTCCTGCGCGGCTGATCATTACTGCCACCTCACCGCGGCTTTTGATGTCGGGTTGGAATAGTCAGGCTGTCTGATCGGGAAATTATTCATTACTAAATCAGGTCAGGTGGTGATGAAAAAGTAATGGTACGAGGAGGACTGAACCTGATGCGCACCTTCTTCAGCCCCGTCAGGGCGGCTGACAATAGCCCGGCGATCAACCGCCGGGAAAAGCGTCAGCAACCCACACCAGTCCGGAGGACGGCTGACAACTGCCGGACACGATGGGCAGTTTCAATCGTACCTCCGGCACTTAAACGCGCGTGGTGGTTCCTTACTTTCAGTTCGTCCCTCCGGGACGACAGATAGTCCTCGACAGAGTTGCACAACAGGTCGCTGATCCTTCCGGCAACAGCAGCATTATATTTTCATGACGCTACGCAATGTCGCTACGACCGGCAGTCATCAGTGATTGCCTTGGTTCAGTGCGGCGCCGTACCGACAGGGCGGGCTCGGACAGGCTAACTTCCTCGCCGGGAATTCACTGCCGAGGGAGAAGCGATGGAAAAACAAGTTGATTGCGCCGCGATCAGAAAGGCCGGACAGAGCGGCATTCTGTTTATGCTCGTTGTCTTCAGCCTCCTGCACTCACTCGCGGCCTGCCGCATGCACGACCAGCCGTCGGAACTCCCGCCGGTTTCGACCGGCGGGACGCCGCTGGTGAGCGGCGGCGCGGCCGTGTCTTACGCCGACATCGTCAGCCGCGTCGCGCCGGCGGTCGTGACGATCCGTTCGGAACTGCGCATGCGCCTGCCCCGGCAGCACCCTTTCCTGGATGACCCTTTTTTCCGCGACTTCTTCGGCGGGAGTTTCGGCGGCAATCCGGCGGCGCCGCGCGAACAGGTCCAGCATGCGCTCGGCTCTGGCGTGATCGTCACCAAAGACGGCTACCTGCTGACGAATCATCACGTGATTGACGGCGCGGAAGAGATCCGAGTCGAACTCGCCGACAACCGCGTCTTTGACGCGAAGGTCGTCGGCTCTGACCCGCGCAGCGATCTGGCGGTGCTGAGGATCAATGCCGGCGGGCTGCCGCTGCTCGCGCTCGGTGATTCGGATCGCGTGCGTGTCGGCGACGTCGTGCTGGCCGTCGGCAACCCGCTCGGCGTCGGGCAGACGGTGACGGCCGGAATCATCAGCGCCAAAGGGCGCACGACGGGCCTGAGCGACGGCAGCTTTGAGAGCTTCCTGCAGACCGACGCGCCGATCAATCAGGGCAATTCGGGCGGGGCGCTCGTCAACACCTCGGGCGAACTCATCGGGATCAACTCGCAGATCCTCTCGCCGAGCGGCGGCAACATCGGCATCGGCTTCGCGATCCCGGCCAACATGGCCCGCACCGTCGCCGACCAGTTGATGAAGGGCGGCAAGGTGCGGCGCGGGATGCTCGGCGTTTCGATCCAGCCCGTGACTTCCGACATCGCGGAAAGTCTCGGCCTCAAAGACGTGCGCGGCGTCATCGTCAATTCGGTCGAACCGGGCAGCCCCGCCGAACGCGCCGGCTTGAAGCAGGGCGACGTGATCACGGCATTCAACGGGAAGGAGGTGAGCGACAGTAACAGCCTGCGCAACCTCGTCGCGAGTACCCCGCCGGGCACTGAAGTCACACTGACCATCTCCCGCGAAGGGCATGAACAGCAACTGCGCGCCACGCTCGGCGAACTTTCCGACGAGGCCCGCAACAAGGCCGCGCCGGGCGGCGATGAGCAGAGCCCGGGGAATGCGGGCCGGTTCGGTTTGAGCGTGACGCCACTCACGCCGGAGATCGCCGGACAGCCTGGCCTGGGTCGCGACGCACGCGGGCTGGCCGTCACTGACGCTGATCCGGCGGGCCCCGCCGCGGACGCGGGACTGCGCTCAGGCGATGTCATCGAACAGGTCAACCGCCAGCCGGTCAGCACCGTCGCGGAGCTGAAGGCCGCGTTTGACCGCGCGGGCGACCGCCCGGTGTTGATACTCGTCAACCGGCGCGGCAGCAGAGCGTATCTGACGTTGCGCGCGCGCCGGTGAATCCGGAATGCAGTTTTTTTTACGCCGGCTCTGCGCCGCGGCCCCCAACAGCTCCTGCTCGGCGTTGCCCCCTGAGCCCCTGTAACGCAGCACGAACCCGGCGAGCAGCAGGAAGGTCGAGAACATGGTCTGAAAAGCCAGCGCCGCCTCATCCTTCTGGAATTCATTCCAGGTGTCTGCCAGCAACGGCAGCACGTCTTTCCTGATATTCGTCGCTCAATCAAAGATCACGTGGCCCGGGTTGCGCGAGCGAATCAGTAGCGGCGAGCGAGGCTTCCGGAAGCCGCGCTCGCCGCTACTGATTCGGCGCATAAAAAACGGCTGCCTTGCCATTCCCGAGTACACCGACCGGGAATAAACCGGCAGCCGAAGATTCTCTGGGACGGTGTGGCGCGTTCACCCGTTTCGAGCCACTGAATGATGCCTGCATTCCGACCGTGCCAGAGTCTGCTCCAATCCTTTCTGGAGGTTCACAGCCGAAAGTTGATGCAAGCGCCATGCCTGTCCACCGGGCGGCTTTATTTCGCGCCATTTCCCCCCGTTTATGCCGAACCAGCGGGCCTTGTCATACTTTTTGGCGTGCCCTCTCGTACTTCTGCCTGACGGTGCTGCGCACGACAATGATGCACTGCGCCCAGGCAGTGTCCGCCCCGGAGACAATCCGCCTCATTCCGGCGGCTGTTCCGGCAGTCGCGGCCCGCCCTGTCTGCCCGCAGAACGGAATGCACTGGCCAAGAACAACTCTGCTCAGATTCATTAATCGCCCAGGTGAGCCCGACCGTCCGCAGTCTGCTCACAATCCCAGTCATCCGGCGCGCGAGCGCAGCGCTTTAGTGCAGACGGTGGAAATGAAAATGATACAGGCCGCGACTGGCACCTGGCTTGCCTTACCCCGGGTCGGGTGAGTTGAAAGGGGGAGGGAGTATCAGAGGTATGAAAATGGCGACGCAGAAGATCAAAAGCATGAAGGCGGCGGCGAGCGCTTCCCAATCGGGCGGCTGGATCACGCTCAACGCCAGACAGCGGTGCGATGAGGCCAGTTTGTTCGAGCAGGAGCTGTTCGCGCGGGTCGTCGCGCAGGATGACGCGGTGCTGGCGCTGTCACAGCTTTATCAACTATATCTGGCGAAACTGAACCTGCCGGGCAAGCCGGTCGGCACGATGCTCTTCCTCGGCCCGACCGGCTCGGGCAAGACGCGCTCGGTCGAGGCCGCGACGGAAATCCTCTTCGGCGACCCGTACGCGATGATCAAGATTGACTGCGCCGAATTCCAGCACTCGCACGAGATCTCGAAGCTGATCGGCTCGCCGCCCGGGTACCTTGGACACCGCGAGACGCAGCCGCTGCTCTCGCAGGACAACATTGACCGCTTCCAGACGCCGTCGAAGAAACTGACTTTCGTCCTCTTCGACGAGATCGAGAAGGCGTCGGACGCGCTCTGGCAGCTGCTGCTCGGCATCCTCGACAAGGCGACGCTCACGCTCGGCGACAACCGCCGCGTGGATTTCTCAAACTGCATCATCGTCATGACCTCCAACCTCGGCGCGCGTGAAATGAGCGAACTCACGGACGGCAAACTGGGATTCGCGCCGCGCGAGGTCACTTCGCCCGAGATCAACGCGAAGCTCGAAAAGATCGGGGTCGAGGCCGCGCGCCGCAAGTTCTCGCCGGAATTTATGAACCGGCTCGACAAGGTCGTGGTCTTCCAGTCGCTCAGCGAAGAAGCCATGCGCCGGATTATGGAACTCGAACTGGAGATGGTGCAGCGGCGGATTCTGGCCGCCGGGCGCGGGGCCTTCGTCATCAGGTGCGGCGAGAGCGCGAGGGACTTCCTGCTCAGGGAGGGGTTCGACCGCCGCTACGGGGCGCGCCCGCTCAAGCGCGCCATCGAACGCCACCTGATCATCCCGCTCTCGAACCTGATCGCGACCGGACAGCTTTCGGCCGGTGACGTGCTGGTCGTGGAGATGGATGATGATGACGAGTTGTGCTTCAAGAAATCGAGCGGGATGGCCGCCGCGCTGGACCTGGACGCCACGATGCAGGGGGGCTACGGCTCCACGCCAGCGGCGGCGCTGGGGTTTTGAAGCCCGCGCGGGAAACTGAATCGAAAGCTCGCAACAATGGGGCAGACATCCACCGCAGGGGGCAGGAGAGAGACACAGAGGGATTCAATGTTCAGACAGCCTCTGTGAAGCTCCGTGCCCTCTGCGGTGAACCCTGCTGCCCCAGGGGTCTGATCAGTGGGCCAGTCGCTACCGAGGTTTGAATAATAACCAGCTGTAACAATCGCCCGGCGCCGGGCGATCAACCTTCCCGGCACCCGCCGGGGCCCGCAACGCTGCGGAACCCCGGCGGTCGCCGGAACAAACAACCTTCTTCAGAATCGAGAGGCGGATATGAAAAAAATCATCGTACTTGTCATGCTCCTGGCGGCCTTTACTCTGGCGCTGAATGGTTGTGCAACCACCAGCGACCGGACCGGCACTGAGACAAAGACCGGAGAGGTCAAAAAGATGAGCAATTCCGATCTGGAAAACGCGATCAAGGCGAAATTTGATAACGATGCTCAGATTAAGGCGGCCAGCCTCGGTGTGGACGCCGACGTGGATAAGAATACGGCCACACTCTCCGGGACAGTGGAATCCGAGGCGTTGCGGACGCGGGCCGTAGAACTGGCGAAGAGCGCGCATGCGGGCCTCATCGTCATGGATAAGATTGACGTTAAGCCGCGTGAACTCTCGCGCTCGGAATACACCGAAGAGCGGGCGCGTGAGGAGCGGGAGAAGGCCAAATCCCGCGGTGAGACCGTCGGCAGTTCGCTCGACGACGCGTGGATTCACACGAAGATCGTGACGAAGCTGATCGGGAACACCAATACGCCGGAGCGGAAGATCAACGTGGACGTGAACAACAACGTCGTCACGCTGCGCGGCACGGTGGACACGCCGGCCGAGAAGATGGAAGCCGAGCGGGTGGCGAAGGAGACCGACGGCGTCAAGCGCGTGGTCAATCAGCTCAAGGCCGGCGGTAAATAGGGAGATTCCAAAGTCACCGGGTTGATGGTCATCGCGAGATCAACCCCGGGTTCCGGGCGGCGCCGCTTCGGGCGCCGCCCTCTTTTGTTTTGAATCGGCTTTCCCGGCGCGAATCCCGCCCTGATTTTCAGCAGGGCGAATCGCCGGAGGCGGAGGCGAGCAGCTATGAACAGAGGGTTGCGGGTGGGCCGGGTCTTCGGCATTAACATCCACATTGATGCGAGCTGGATTCTGATTTTCCTGCTGGTCACGTGGAGCCTGGCGATGGGGCTGCTGCCGTCGTGGCACCCCGCCTGGTCATCGTGGCTCAACTGGGCTGTCGCCCTGGCGGGTTCGCTGCTCTTCTTTCTTTCCATCCTGCTGCACGAATTGTCGCACTCGCTGGTGGCCAGGGCACGCGGCCTGCCGGCGCGGCGGATCACGCTCTTTCTCTTCGGCGGCGTCTCGAACATCGAGCGCGAGCCGCCGACGCCGAAGACGGAATTCCTGATGGCGGTCGTCGGCCCGCTCACGAGCATTGTGCTGGGCGCGGGGATGATCGCGATGAGTACGCTCAGCCTCCGCCGCACGGAGGCGGTGCTGAGCGACCCGCAGGCGGCGATGGCCGGCCTCGGGCCGGTCTCGACGCTGCTGCTGTGGCTCGGGCCGGTCAATATTTTTCTCGGCCTCTTTAACCTGCTCCCCGGCTTCCCGCTCGACGGCGGGCGCATCCTCCGCGCCATCCTCTGGAACGCGACCAATGACCTGCAGAAAGCCACGCGGTGGGCCGCCGGGGCGGGGCGCGTGACCGGGTGGCTGTTCATCCTGGCGGGCATCGCTATGACGTTCGGCGTGAGCGTGCCCATTTTCGGCTCAGGACTGGCGGGCGGATTATGGCTCGTCTTCATCGGCTGGTTCCTGAGCGACGCGGCAGTGAAGAGCTATCAGCAGACGATCATCACCGACCTGCTCGAAAACGTCCCGGTCTCCCGGCTGATGCGCTCGGACGTGCCGGTCGTGCCCCCGACGCTGCCCGTGGGCAGTCTCGTCTACGACTGGATTATGGGTTCGGACGAGCAGGCCTTCCCGGTGATGGAAGGCGACGAACTGGTCGGTCTGGTTTCTCTGGAAGACGTTCGGAAAGTGCCGCGCGAAGCGTGGGACCAGACGACAGTCGGTGAGATTATGACGCGCGCCGGTCAGCTCGACGTCGTGGCGGCGCGCGAAGACGCCAGCGGCGCGCTCGAAAAACTGACGCGACGCGACGCCGGTCAGATCCCGGTCGTCGAAAACGGCCATCTGGTCGGCCTGCTCCGCCGCAGCGACATCATCAAGTGGTTGCAGTTGCAGTCAGGATTCGCGATCCCCGGCCCGAGCCATTAAGCCTCCCGCAAAAGTGTCCATAGCCCGGGCCGTCGGGTTCATCATTACCCGAATTTTTGCGCGATGGGAGTCCGCGGTGGCGGTGCCAGAGGTCATCAACCGCGAACGCGTTATATTCGGAGTAGAAGATCAGGAAGAACGTACTCAGGGAAAAGAGCAGGTTCTGCGCGACCACCTGCGGCTGATCGAGGAAGATCACCCCGACCGTCAGCGCCATCAGCAGCAGCGACGCCAGCACGAGCGCCGCGCGCGTAAACAGCCCGAGCAATACAAGCGCCCCGACGGTCACCTCGATAAAGGGCAGTGTCATTCCGAACAGGCGCACCGGCTCGGGCGGCAGCGGAGTTTTCGCAAATTGCCCGACCATCGTCTCGGCGAAGGCGTTTGGGCCCTTCATGAATTTCCCCAGCCCGTAGAACAGAAAGATCAGCCCGAGGCTGATCCTCATCAGCGCGTAGCCCCAGTTTTTGTAATTCTCAATCATCTCGCTCACCCTCGCTGTCTGCCGGACGGACTGGCGCGCGGCTCCGGCCCTGATGGTTCGATCCCGCCGGGTATGGCGCTGGTTTCGTCGGAGAGGTCTTCCCCCGTTTCGGGCTGAAATTCCGCCTCCTGCAATCGCTCGACGAGCCACCGGCGGAAGATTTCGGCCTCGGTCGCCTTGCGCGTCCAGCGCGCGCGATTGAACATCGTCATCGCCATCACGAGCGCATGATGCTGGCCGGCGCGGTCACCGGCCAGATCGAACTGGCGGTAGAAATGATCAATCAGGCCCACGCTCTGGCGCGCCGTCTCTTCGTCCTTGAAACCGAGCCTCCCGGCGAAGAATCTTGAATAAACGTTCATCGGGTGCGAGGTCGTGGTGTACAGATCGAAATAACCGCTGATCAGTCCCGCTTCCTGCAACACCGCTGCGACATAGCCGGGCCGCGAGCCGGTGATCATCGCCAGATCCTCGACGTTGTCCATCCCCGAAGTGAACAGCGAAATGATCTGTTCTTTTTTCGATGTCCGCCGTTCGCGCGGCCTTGCGTCTGCTCCATTTGCTTCGATTAAGTTGCTCTCCATACACCGGATTAGTATGCAAATTGCAAGCCTGATGATCGTCGGATCGAAGGGAAACTATGAATAAAAGTGAGCGAGCGGAACGTCTGGAGAAACTGGCCGCGCAGATCCGCAGTTGCGTGAAATGCCCGCTGCACGAGTCGCGCACGAAGGCCGTGCCCGGTGACGGCAAAGTGACGGCCAGAGTCATGATGATCGGCGAGGGGCCGGGCAAGGAGGAGGACGAGAGCGGGCATCCCTTTGTCGGCGCCGCCGGGCGCTACCTCGATTCCGTGCTGAAGGGCACCGGGATCAGTCGCGCCGACTTTTTCATCACCAACATCGTCAAATGCCGCCCGCCGCAGAATCGCACGCCGCACAAGATCGAGGTCGAGACCTGCACGGCGAACTACCTCTTCAATCAGATCGAGTTGATCAACCCCGACCTCGTCGTCCTGCTCGGCGGCGTCGCGGCGAAGAAGGTACTCGGGGTCAAAACCATCAACGAGGCGCGCGGGAAAGTGATCGAGCAGGAAGGGCGCAAATATCTGGTCGGTTACCACCCGGCGGTCAGGTTTTACCGCGAGGATCTGGCGGAAAAAGTCCGGGAGGATTTTGCGCTGCTCAAGCGGGTGCTGGAGAAACTGTAATCCGCGCCCGAAGGCCGCCGTACGCCGCCCGCACTATCTGCGGACAGACTGAACCGGCGGCGGACTCTCCGCGCAATATCTTGAGAGGGAAAAATCATGGCAACACAAACTGATCTCGTGTGCGGCAGGCTGGTGGATGAGGAGAATGCCGCCGGACAATCAGAGTATCTGGGCCGGGACTATTACTTCTGCTCCGAGGACTGCAAACACAAGTTCGATCAGCGACCGGAAGAATACGTCGTCAGACCCGGGCAGGCGCAACACGGCACAACCGGCTGAACCGGGGGTGAAAAATTCAGGAGGAGTGATGATGCTGACTCGATCAATGAGACGCTGTGACGGCGAAGACGTGCTGAAAGGCCTGGCCGCGGGCGCGCTCAGTGGGCTGGCCGCCGCGTGGGTAATGAACCAGTTTCAGTCCTGGTGGAGCAGACTGAGCCACGGGACTGAAGAATCACACGGCGCTCAATCACTGCAAAAGGGCTCGCCGCGGAATGGCCGCCGGCACACACTGCACGAAGAGCAGGAAGATGACGCGACGGAACGGCTCGCCTCCGCGCTCGCCGAAAACTTCGCCGGGCGCGTTCTGACGAAGGGTGAGAAGAAATCCGCCGGCACGGCGATTCATTACGCCTTCGGCGCGGCTACGGGGGGGATGTATGGCGCGGCGGCTGAACTCATGCCCGGCGTGACGGCGGCGGCCGGAGTGCCATTCGGGGCGTTCGTCTGGCTCGCGGCTGACGAGGGCGTAATCCCCGCGCTGGGGTTGTCGAAATCTCCGACTGAGTACCCTCCGTCAATTCATGCATACTCGCTCGCCTCGCATCTGGTTTACGGCGCCACGGCTGAATTCGCGCGGCGTGCCATTCGCGAGTGGCTCTGAACCTGACAGATGGCTGAGGCAATTTACTTCGCGTCCGCGGCTCCCGACAGGTGACGGACACTGTCTCAATGGGGGGAGATGACCTTCTTATTTGGGTCGAGTACCGGGAAAGTCATTCTTCGCCCATCCCCGATCACGACTGTGCAAGCCTCTGCAAAGGAGGAGAAGGCGGGATTTTTTTTTCGGCACGCTGACCAAAACCGGCATTCCCTGTTGACAAGCCTCCTGCTCCTGTGGTCAATTCGCGCTTCCAGCTCATCACGTCCTTATCACGATTCATCCATTTAGTTACCCTCAGGCAGCCAACATCATCTGAGGTGATCTTCAGCCACTCAGGCAGCAACGGGCATCACTGGAGCTGATTCAATGCCTGTTGTCCCGTCAGGTGGTTCGCTGTTAACAACGATCAGTCTGTCGCATCAACCCTCATGTGGCCGGACAGGTGTTTTCCTTCAGTCCGACCAGCTTAAGCCGGCAACAATCAGTCAGACGAAAGCAGGTAGTAGTTCGGCCTGTGAAGCCCACCCGGGCCATCCCCTGTTAAGGCCCGGGCTGCTTCTGATCAGGCCGCTCCCCAGGCTGCTCTATGCTTTTACGATCCCTCAAGCTGACCCTCATTCTGCTGGTCGTGTGCGCCGGCCTGCTCGCCGGCAAAACGGTTTCCGCAGACGGCGAGCTTCACTCCGGCAGGTCATTGCCGCCAGTTCCTACTGAACCATTCAGCCCGTCAAACGCCCGCACCACAGACCGGAAGCTGATCCTGGTTGAGCAGTTCTTCCCCTCCGCGCGCTGTCAGAAGTGCCACGAGGACACGCACGCGGCGTGGTCGCAGTCGCTGCACCGCAACGCGGCGCGCGAGCCCTTCTACCGCGAGAGCGCCGACATCCTGCTCCGCACCAGAGGCATCGAGTTCACCCGCCACTGCGAATCCTGTCATACGCCGGTTGCCCTGTTCAGCGGCGCCCTCGACAAATCCGCGGCGAAACAGTCAGCCCCTTTCACCCCGCTCGATCACGAAGGGGTGACGTGTTCAGTCTGCCACTCGATCACTGAAGCGCGGCTCGACGGCACGGGCAGCTACACGATCCGCCGCCCGGCCCTGCTCGCGCGCGAGGACGGCACGCCCGTCTACGGCGACTTCACCGACGAACAGATCCTGGCCGACGTCCCCGGTCACAAGCGCGCCGTGATGCGCCCGCTGCTCCGCCAGCCGGAGTTCTGCGCCACCTGCCACAAGGTTGACGCGCCGCCCGCGCTCAACGGCTACAAGCACATCAAAGGCTTTTCGGCCTACGACGAATGGCAGCAGTCGGGGGCTTCACACGAATCAGTCCTGCCGTTTTACCGCCGCGAGCAGCGGGCGGATTGCCGCGCCTGCCACATGCCGCGAGTCACAAGCACGAATGACCGCGCCGCGAAGGAAGGAAAGATCGCTTCGCACCGCTGGCTCGGGGCGAACACCGCCGCGCCGCTCTTCTACGGTCAGACGGAGCAGGCCCGGGCAACCGAGGAATTTCTGAAAACGAATGTGCTGGAGGCCGACATTATCGCGCTCCGGCGCGGCAACACCGGCGAGTTGATCGCGCCGCTCAGTCGCGGCGGCGAAAACAGACTTCCCTTACAGCCGGGCGAAGAGATCACGGCGGAAGTGGTCGTCTCGAACCGCAACGCGGCGCATTCCTTCCCGCCCGAAGTACGTGACCTCTATGAAGCCTGGGTGGAGTTTGAGGCGGTGGATGCGTCAGGCCGCTGCCTCTTTCACAGTGGTGTGGTGAAGCCTGACGGGATGCTGGATGAGAGTACGCACGTTTACAAGACGATTATTCTGGACGAGCAGGGCCGGCCGATCACGCGCCACCAGATCTGGCTGACGAACATCAAGGCGTACGACAACACGATCAACGCCGGGCGCTCGGATGTCGTGCGCTATCGCTTCCGCATTCCTGAGAATGTCACGACAGCCATTCCGCGGCGGGGCCGGGCGGGGCAGAAAGGGAAAGCCTTCGTCAGCCCCGCGATCCTCAATCCGCCATCCACAATCACACTGAAAGCGAGAGTCAATTACCGCCGCCTCAATCAGGAGTACACGAACTACGTCCTGAAACGACAGAACAGGCTTCTCACCTTGCCGGTGGTACAGATGGCGGAAACCGAAACGAGGATTGAGGTGAGAGGTCAGAGGCCGATAGCGGGTGACAAAAAGCAGCCGGTCCCTGATGAGCAGCAGCTGACCGCCGCAGCGAAGCGCTGGAACGATTACGGCATCGGGCTGCTCGAACAGGCGCAGTACGGGCAGGCGGCGGAGGCCTTCAGAAGGGCTGCCGAACTTGATCCTCACGATCCGAACCTGCTGATCAATGCCGCAATGGCTGAGTACCGCACCGAACGCTTTGACAGCCGCACGGCAGAGCGAGCGCAGTTGATCAAGATGCAGGAACTGCTGACTCGCGCCTTCGCCATTCCACAATCCGCGATCCGCAATCCGCAATCACTCGACCGCGCGCGGTACTGGCAGGCGCTCGTCTGGCGGGCGGAAGGGAAGCGGATGGAGGCCGCGAGTGCCCTGGCCCGGCTGGCGGAAGGGTATCCGCGGGATCGGGAAGTCAGGCGACAGCTGGGGCAGACGCTCTATTCGTCGGGCCGGCTGATTGAGGCGCGCACTGCGTTTGAGGCGCTCCTCGGGATCGACCCGACCGACGCCGGGGCGTGGCAGCTGCTCTCGCCGCTCTACGCGAGCGAGGAGCGGAAAGCTGACGCCGGGAGGGCGCACGAGAAGTACCTGTTCTGGCGCGACGACCCGATGGCGGAAGGGATCGCCGCGCGATTTTACGCGGCCCATCCGCAGTGGGCGGACGAACGGATCTGGTCGCACACGCATGGAGAGAAATCCCCGCCGCGTCCGACTCTGACCGGACAGGCTGCGGCTCCGACGGAGAAGTAGGGAAAAGAAATTCACCGGTTGACGGCAATGATTACTGACAAGGGACAAATGATGAAGAAAAGCACGCTTCGCGCACTGGGAGGACTGTTACTCGTCGCCGCCGGCCTGGCATCGGCCTCGGCAGTGCTGGCACAGCAGGGCGGGACCACCCGATACGTGTATGACGAGAATGGGCGCCTGAAGGCAGTGATTTCACCTGCCGGTGAAGCCGCGGTGTATGAGTACGATCCGGCGGGCAATCTGCTGGGGGTCACGCGGCACAGTGCGAATGTAGTCTCGATCATTGATTTCACTCCGAAGCAGGGGGGCGTCGGGGCGACCGTGACCATATATGGAACCGGGTTCAGTCCCACCGCGAGCGCGACCACTGTCAGCTTCAATGGAATTGCCGCCATGGTGGTTTCCGCTGATGCCACACAGATTGTGACCAGGGTGCCGGCTGGAGCCACGACCGGGACTATCACCGTCACCGCACCGAACGGAACGGCCGCCAGCGGCATCCCTTTCACGGTCGCCGATCCTCCGATCATTTCCGACTTCACTCCGCTAACAGGCAGCCCGGGTGCAGTCATCACGATCGGCGGTGCCGGATTCGTTTCTCAGATTCCTTCTGAAATTGAAGTGGCGTTCAATGGCGCTCAGGCGGAAGTTCTGACTACATCTTTCGGCAGTCTGAAGGTCAGGGTTCCGGCTGGAGCCACCTCCGGGCCGATCAGCGTTACTAACCTGAACGGGCAGGGAGTCAGCAGCAGTGCTTTCATCCTCACGTCGCCGGAACTTAATCCGGCGAGTGTGGAATCAATCAGCCGGATCGGTTTCGGCGAAACCAGAACAGTCACGATCAGCAGTTCCGGCAATGCAGGGATTCTTTACTTCGATGGATCTGCCGGGCAGCGAATCAGTGCAGTGTCCAGTAACGGAACAATCAGTCTGTACGGCCCCTCGGGCAATTTCCTGACCCAGAGCATTGATTTCCGTTTCCTGGATGCCTTCACTCTGCAACAAGCCGGAATTCACCATCTCCTGATCAGCCAGACTGCGACAGTCACGCTCTATAACGTGCCGCCGGATGCCGCCGCCGCTGCCACCGCTGGCGGTCCCGCAGTCCCTCTGACCACTACGGCTCCGGGGCAGAACGCCAGACTTTCGTTCACTGCGTCCGAACTGCGCCAGTACCGGATTGAGGCAACGAACCCCGGCAGTACGCCGTTACCGGTTCACCTGTCATACCTCAAGCCCGATGGCAGCCTGCTGACCTTCAGGATACCGACTCAGTTCGGCGACATCACCACCACGACCTTTCAGCAGCAGATCGAGGTTACTAATCAGACCTCGCTCTTCGTGCCGGAACTGACGGCTGATGGAATCTGGACAGTGCTGGTTGATTTCGACGGGCCTGCGCTGGCTGATTTACGCCTGCGCCCTGTTGATGTGACGGCAATCCTTGCCAATGTCATCACACCGGATGGGACGAGCAGATTTGCTTTCAGAAACAATCCGGGCGAAAAGTACCGCGCCACTTTCGCGGGCACGGCAGGGCAGAGGCTGGTGCTGAATGCCCGGAATTCCCAGCCCTGGCCCCAGGGCATCACCGTCTTCAACCCGGACGGGTCAGTCCTGCTGTCGCAGAGCGTGCCGGCAGCGCCAGGCGGGTCAGGCATTTCGCAGGCCCTCATTGAGTTCCCGCCACTGCCGACCGCCGGTGATTACGTAATCGTGTTCGTCCCCCCGCGTGATCAGTACACCAACCTGTTCTACGAACTATTTGACAGTCTGGGGCCTGCTGTTCCGATTGGCGTAAACGGGCCGGAGCTGACGGTCTCCAATCAATCCCCCGGCAGGAATGTGCGACTGATCTTTGACGGCAGTGCCGGGCAGCAGATCAGCCTCGGCTACCAGGCACTCAACGGGGTGCTGACGCCTCCGAGCCGCGTCTCCGTCCTCAGCCCGGGCGGTCAGTCCATCACAGACTTCAACGTGACGCAGTTCGGCGGACAGACTGAACTGCTGACTCTGCCGGTGACCGGGACTTACACGATCCTGCTCGATCCGGCGGGGGCGAATCTCGACAGGATGACATTCAGGCTGATTGCTCCGCTGCCTGATGTCACCGCAGCCATCGCCATCAACGGCCCGCCGGTGACGATCACAACCGCCCCGGAACAGAATGCCAGACTGACTTTCGATGGCTCGACGGGTCAGCGGGTCAGCCTGCGGCTGACGGAGATCAGTTCATTCGACTCATCGGACATCCGGGTCTCGATCCTGCGCCCGGACGGCACCGTGCTGGCCGGCCCGGTCGTGCCGGATGACTATTCTCCGACCGGGACTCTCGCTGGGCCTTTCGACCTGCCGGTGACGGGGACATACACCATCCTGTTTGACCCGCAGAATCCGGTCACCGGCAGCCTGACTTTCACATTGATGAAAAGGTCAACTGAGAATCTGCTTTGATCACCAGAGTTTTGCCTCTCCCTTCAGAACCCCGGACACACCACTCCTGATTCCGCCCCATGGGGCGGCCAGGTTCAGCCGGGGAAATTCCGCTTCGTTTCTCTTA
>DASRDU010000156.1:0-8614 GCA_035652435.1 Blastocatellia bacterium | reverse complement strand
CCGCGAACAAAGCCTTGTCCCGGTCACCCGGTTGACCCGGGGGGCGCTACGCGAAGCCTTGGAAAAGATCGCAAAGCTACTGACTCAACCTATAGACCAGCCTGTTACCTGAGGATAGACTCCATATGGGACAGGGCTGATGCACAGTCTTCACTTATCTGCGGCTGCATTATGCCGAAGCAGGGCGGAAAACTGCAAAAGTGGTTTGCTCCGAAGTAGAATCTGGACTGGAACATGACAAGGAAATAAAGAGATGAACAAGAAAGAGAATGCAAGGCAGATCAGCCGCCGCTGGTTCATCGAACAATGCGGCGTCGGGATGGGCGCGCTGGCGCTCAATCACCTGCTGGCGAGTGCCGGTTACGCTCAGCAGGCAGCGAACCCGCTCGCGCCGAAGCAGCCGCATTTCGCGCCGAAGGCGAAGAAGGTTATCTTCCTGTTTATGGCCGGGGCGCCGAGCCATCTGGAGATGTTCGATTACAAGCCGCAGCTCGCAAAATTTAACGGCACCCTGCCGCCTCCCGACCTGCTGAAAGGCTATCGCGCGGCGTTCATCAATCCGAATTCAAAACTGCTGGGGCCGAAATTCAAATTCGCGAAATACGGCCAGTCGGGCGCGGAACTTTCGGAACTGATCCCGCACACGGCGACCGTCGTTGATGACATCGCGATTGTGAAGTCAATGGTGACTGACGCGTTCAATCACGCGCCGGGGCAGTTGATGATGAACACCGGAGCTCAGAACTTCGGCCGACCAAGCATGGGCGCGTGGGTGACTTACGGGCTGGGCAGCGAGGCGCAGGACCTGCCCGCCTTCGTGGTCTTCAGCACGGGGCGCAAGGGGCCGAGCGGGGGCAACTCATGCTGGGGCAGTGGGTTCCTGCCGACGGTCTATCAGGGCGTGCAGTTCCGCAACGTCGGCGACCCGGTCCTGTACCTTTCCAATCCGCGCGGCGTGGATGAGCGGCTCGGGCGCGATTCGCTCGACACGCTTGGCCGTCTCAACCGGCTGCGGCTCGACGTGGTCGGCGACCCCGAGATCGCGACGCGGATCAACTCCTTCGAGCTGGCCTTCAGGATGCAATCGAGCGCGCCGGAACTGATGGACATCGCGAAAGAGCCGAAACACGTGCTGGAAATGTACGGGGCCGAGCCGGGCAAGCCTTCGTTCGCGAACACGGTGCTGATGGCGCGGCGGCTCGTCGAACGTGGCGTGCGCTTCGTCCAGATTTACCACGAAGCCTGGGATCAGCATGGGAACCTGACGAAGGACATCAAGCAGAATTGCCAGGAGACCGATCAGGCTTCGGCGGCTTTGATCAAGGACCTCAGGCAGCGCGGGATGCTCAAGGACACGCTCGTCATCTGGGGCGGCGAGTTCGGGCGCACCCCGATGATGCAGGGCGGCGACGACGGGCGCGATCATCACCCGAATGCTTTCACGATGTGGCTGGCCGGCGGAGGCATCAAACCCGGCATTACGCTGGGCGAGACCGATGAACTCGGATTCAACGTGACGAAAGACCGGGTTCACGTCCACGACCTGCAGGCGACGATCCTGCACCTGCTGGGCTTCGACCACGAGAAACTGACTTATCGTTTCCAGGGGCGTGATTTCAGGCTGACGGATGTCGGCGGGGTGGTGGTGAAAAATCTGCTGGCCTGATCGGATAACGAATCGTGTTGCCTCCGGGCGACCGGTGAAAGGGTCAGGTTTCAAACCGGGTGAGTCGGGCGCGTTCTGGGGCGACCCTGATCGGCTCGCGCAAGGGTAGCATCATCCGGTTTGAAACCTGACCCTTTCGCTTGCCCTCACGCGAAAGCCTTCAACAGAAGAATCCCGATACCCGTTAAGAGCGGCAAAAATGGCGGACAGCCCCTGCTCCAGGACTGAAGGAGTTTGCTGGCCACCAGTCGTTAGCGCGGACAAGCAAGCCGAAAACGGGTATCGGGGATATAAACAACCGAGGAGAGCTGAACCGTTTTTTTCTCTCCGCCTGCTGAAGAGTGCAAATGGCGTTCCGTAAATCAACCTCGCCCGTAGCGGGCGCTCCGGCGCGGAAAACGGGCCGCCCGCGCGGGCGGGGGTGAGGAATTTTGCCGGCCGCGGCAGAAATTTCCCCGGGCCATGCGGGGAAATTACGCAGCCGATCCGGGGGCGAGGCAGGGGCCATCTTCGTTGCTTTTCAACTGAACCTGGTTTATCTCTGGTGCGGCGCGATTCGGCGGACGGCGCCGCAACAAACCATAACTCGTGCATGGATAACCGGGTCGGACAGCTCAGCAATCACGATTATCGTCGGGGCGTGCGGCGCGTGCTGATCGTGACGCTCGTCCTGAACATCGCCGTCGTCGTCGGCAAACTCGCCGCGGGCTTCGCCGCCGGGAGCCTGAGCGTGATCAGCGACGCGGTTCACTCTTCGGTTGACTCGCTCAACAACATCGTCGGGCTGGTGGTCGTGCGCTTTGCGACCGCGGAGCCCGACGAGGAACACCCTTACGGCCACGCGAAATTCGAGACGCTGGCGGCCTTCGCCATCGCGGGCTTCCTCTTCGTCACCTGCTACCAGATCGCGCTCAGCGGCTTCCAGCGAATCTTCAGTCAGAAGATCGAGGCCCCCGAAATCACCCGGCTGACCGTCGGCGTGATGGTCGTGACGATCATCGCCAACATCATCGTGACCGTCTACGAACACCGGGAAGGGAAGCGCCTGCGGAGCGAATTCCTGATCGCCGACGCCGTCCACACGCGCAGCGACGTGATCGTGAGCTGCTCAATCCTGACGGGGCTCGTCTTCATCCGGCTGGGTTACGTCTGGCTCGACCCGGTGCTGGCGCTCGGGGTCGCGGTCGTGATCGCATGGAACGGCTACAAGATTTTCAAGGCGACCGTGCCGGTGCTCGTGGACGCCGCGCCCGTCCCTTCGGATCACATCTCGCGGATCGTCGAGCGTGTCCCCGGCGTCCATTCGGTTCACGACATCCGCTCGCGCGGCGGCGCGGGCCGGATGTTCGTCGAAATGCACCTGCACGTCCAGCCGGAAGTCGAGCCAGACCCGGTGGCGACGCACGAGGTCACCGAAAAGATCGAGCGGAATCTGGAGGAGGAGTTCGGCGAAGTGGTCGCGACGATTCACGTCGAACCGCTCCCGTCGGACGACGGCGAGGTGATGGGAAAGAAGGCTGAGGCATAACTCCGACACCGGTCACAGATAACTATGCCGATGAATTACAGCTTCACCGCCATTCCCGAAAGCGAGGTGCCGCGCGCCACGTCGGCAGTCTTTCAGCACCTGCTGGATACTTACGCCGGCGAAACGAGCAAGGTTGTTTCCGTCTGGCGTGAGTTCGCGGCCGGTGAACTGTCGTTCCGCCCGCACCCGCGTTCCAGCACCGTGCTGGAGGTGATGAAGCATCAGTTGCTTTCGGAAAGGCGCTTCTTCGGTGAATTCATCGGCACGCCGGAGCCGCCGGCGGCGCAACTGCTGCCTGACGCTGAGGAGCCGGAAGCCTTCGCCGAACGGCTGCTCGAACTGGCGCGGCCGCGCCTGTCATTCCTGGCCGAGCGGGACGAGGCATGGTGGTTGCAGCGCGTGGAATTCTTCGATGTTACGCGCGAACGCATCTGGGTCTTCTGGCGGAGGGTCCTGCACACGGCGCATCATCGGACGCAGCTGACCGTCTGCCTGCGACTGCTCGGCAAAGCCGTCCCCGCCACGTACGGGCCGACGGCGGACGTGACGTGGGCTGGCGCCGATCCGACGCTCACGGTCGAAGCCGCTTCGCGGCAGTGATGAAGAAAGAGACAACGGTCATGGAACTTATCTCCCTCAACGTGGGGCTGCCGCGCGCAGTGCAGTGGAAAGGCCGCACCGTCACGACCGGCATCTTCAAGGGACCGGTCGCGGGCCGCGTGATGATGCGCCGCTACAACCTCGACGGTGATCGGCAGGCCGATCTGTCGGTTCACGGCGGCGCGGAAAAAGCAGTGTACGTCTACCCCGCGGGGCATTACGATTACTGGCGCGGCGAGCTGCCGGAGATCGAATTCACTCCGGGAATATTCGGCGAGAATCTGACCATTACAGGATTAAAGGAAGACACGGTCAGCATCGGCGACCGCTTTCGGATTGGCCGGGCGGAGGTGGTTGTCACGCAGCCGCGCCAGCCCTGTTACAAGCTCGGCCTGAGGTTCGGGCGCGATGACATCATCAGGCGTTTTCTGGAAAGCGGGCGCAGTGGCTTTTATCTGGCCGTGCTGAAGGAAGGCGAAACGGGCGCCGGCGACGCCGTTGAATTGATCCACCGTGACCCTGACAACTTCACCGTGGCGGACTTCAACGAGGTCTTTCTGAACGAAAGAGCGAACCTGAAAAAATTGCGGCGCGCGGCCGGCGTGGCCGCTCTGCCCGCCCGCTGGCGCAGCTGGATGCAGAAACGGATTCACGAGCTTTCTGCGCCGTAGATTGCCCGGTTCGGTGACATCAGAGGGTGAAATCTGATGACCAATACGAACTGGATTTCAGGCGAAAAAATATGACGACAAAATTCGACGCGGTCATCATTGGCACGGGGCAGGCCGGGCCGTCGCTGGCCGCGCGGCTGGCCGGGGCCGGAATGAATGCCGCCATCATCGAACGCAAGCGGTTCGGCGGCACCTGCGTCAACAACGGCTGCATCCCGACCAAGGCGCTCGTCGCGAGCGCCCAGGCGGCGCGGACGGCCGAGCGCGCGGCGGAATACGGCGTCAGGATTGACGGCCCCGTCCGCGTGGATATGAAGGCCGTGAAGGCGCGCAAGGACGCCATCGTGCGGCGGTCGAACGAGGGCGTTGAGAAGTGGCTGAAGTCAACGAAGAACCTGACCGTGTACGAGGGCCACGCGCGCTTTGAATCGTCACACGCCGTCCGCGTCAATGGCGACCTGCTCGAAGCGGATAAAATCTTCATCAACGTCGGCGGCAGGGCTTCCAGGCCGCCCCTGCCCGGGCTCGACGAGGTCGGCTTCCTCGACAATTCGAGCATGATGGAAGTGGACTTCCTGCCCGAACACCTGATCGTCGTCGGCGGCAGCTACATCGGGCTGGAGTTCGGCCAGATGTACCGCCGCTTCGGGAGCGAAGTGACCATCGTCGAGAAGACCTCGCGGCTGATTTCGCGCGAGGATGAAGACGTGACCGATGCCGTCAAATCCATCCTCGAAAACGAAGGCGTCAGCATCCGGCTGAGCGCCGAGTGCCTGACCGTCGAAAAGCGCGGCGACAAGATAGCAATCAGGCTCGATTGTCAGTCGGGGGGCAGCGAAGTCGTCGGCTCGCACCTGCTGCTGGCGGTCGGTCGCGTGCCTAACACTGATGACCTGGGGCTCGACAAGGCCGGCATCGCGACAGACAGGCGCGGGTACATCGTCGTTGATGATGAATTGAAGACGAACGTGCCGGAGGTGTGGGCGCTGGGCGATTGCAACGGCAAAGGAGCCTTCACGCACACTTCGTATAACGATTACGAGATCGTCGCGGCGAACCTGCTGGACGGCGGGCGCCGCCGGGTGAGCGACCGGATTGAGACTTACGGCCTGTTCATTGACCCGCCGCTCGGGCGCGCGGGGATGACCGAAGCGCAGGTGCGCGCCTCAGGCCGGAAGGCGCTCGTCGGCAAGCGCCCGATGACCAGAGTCAGTCGCGCCATCGAGAAGGGCGAGACCCAGGGGTTTATGAAGATCGTCGTGGACGCCGAGACGAAAGAGATCCTTGGCGCGGCCATTTTAGGCGTCGGCGGTGACGAGGTGATCCATTCGGTGCTTGACGTGATGTACGCGAAAGCGCCTTACACCGTGATTCAGAACGCAATGCACATTCACCCGACCGTGACAGAACTGATCCCGACGATGCTCGGCGAACTGAAGCCGATGGAATAGAGATTGACCTGCTCAAAATAATCAAACCACAGAACCTTCAGACACGATTGACAAGGTTGACAGGATCAACGGCAGGGAAAGACCGCTTCACACCCTCAATCCTGTTCATCTTGTCAATCCTGTCTATTGCTTCCGCTCCAATGCTGGCAGTTTCGCTTATGCAAGCGGCAGCCAGACGTCAGTCAGCAGTTCTTCCGGCGGCGTGTGTTCGGGTGAGTTGCGGTAGAACTCCAGTGCGGGGGCGGAGAGCAGTTCGCGCCCGCTCAGCGGCAGCCACTCGCCGCACAGCCGGGCGTAGGTGTCGCCGACCTGCTCGTACGGGCCGGCGTGTGTGGCGACCGCGTATCTGCCGCCCGTGATCTGCTGGATGCCGACCTCTCCTTCAGCCGCGACCTCTTCCGCGACGACCATTGCCGCCTCGTAGCGCAGCTTGTCGGGCGCAGTCACTTCCGGGTCGTCGTGAAGAATCCCGAAAGTTTTCACGGGCAGACTGAACAGTCCGCGCCGCCCGGCCCACGTCATCAACCGCGACCAGGCCGCGCTGACCTGCTCGTACGGCCCGACGTGCCGCGCGAAAGCGACGCGCAGGGAGGGCAATTCCCTGACCCGGACAAGAAGCAGTGATCGGGCGCGGTCAGCCGGGCGGAACCCGTCGAGCTTTCCTTCGGTGGCGAAGTGAACGCCGGACGGCGCCGGGCCGTAAGCGACGGTCCGGCGAGTCACGCGGAATTCGGTCGGCGACTGACCGAACATCTGGTGGAAGGCACGGGCGAATGATTCGGGCGCCTGATACCCCGCGTCAAAGGCGATCTCGATCACGGGCTGGCCGGTGAACCTGAGTCTTTGCGCGGCCCGCTCCAGACGCAGCCGGCGCACGTGTTCCTTGACCGACTCGCCGACCAGCCCGCGGAAGATGCGGTGAAAGTGGAAGGGCGAGAAACAGGCCACCGCAGCCAGTTCATCGAGCGAAAGCGGCTCGTCCAGACTCTGCTGGATGTGGACGAGGACGCGCAGGATTCGCTCGCGGTAATCTTCAAACGTTACTTCCTTCATGCGCTGGTCGCTCCTGCACCCCGTCCATCTGCATCCCGAGGCCGGTCGTGATGATCGGCAGAATCAGGTAAGTCAGCCCGACGTCCGCCAGGTAATTGACCAGCGGAACCTTCATCGGCCCCCACGAAAACAGCGGGAGGTCGAACAGCAGGTTGATGCCCAGCCACGTCGCGCCCAGCCACGCGCCCTCGCGCAGGAAGTCGCCGGCGCAACGGCGAAAATAAAGGTGGCAGAAGACGACCGCGAGCAGCGCGAGCGTCACCGGCATGATGGACTCGAACAGCGCGGGCCAGCTGGCTTTCAGCGGGAAGATGATCATCGAGACCAGCAGCGCCAGCAGCCAGACGGCAATGCCGTACAGGACGGCTCTTTTCGGCGATTGCATAAGCAGAATCCTCCTGTTTGTTGCATTGGGTTTCACTTCATCTGCCGCCCAGAGTAACAGGGCCTTGCCGATGCCGCCTGACATTTTTTGCTGTTTGTGATGCCCGGTCTGTGTCGGGTCAGGGGCGTAGTGCGAGAGCAATTCGCAGGCATTGCCTTTGTTTCAGACTCTCTGCTTCAGCCTCCTCCGCCGGTGAGGACCGGCTGCGGCTCAAAGCCAATGCGTTCTAACAGGTCCGCAAACCGCCGCTCCGTGTGAAAGAGGGCAAAGTTGGGGTCAATTTTCAGGCTGAGCAGCGCAAGGTTATGGCTCTCGCAGGCTCGGTCGAGCCATTCAAAGGCCTGATCCTTCTCGCCCAGTGCGGCGTGGATTGCCGCGATAAAATAGGTCAGGACGTTCAGGTGCTGCGACTGCGACAGCTCGGCAGCTATCTTCCTGGCCTCACTCTTCCGCCCCCGCCTGGCCTCAATGCGGCCGACGGCCGCTTTGATGGTTAAGGCCGGCTCGGTTTCTTCTCCGACAACCTCGACCACCCTCGCGTACTCGGCGAGGGCCTTTTCATACATACCTTTTTGTTCGTAAACGTGCCCGAGGAGGCTGCGCGCCGGCATGAAGTGCGGGTCGAGATCGGCCACCTTCCGGAATTCTTCGAGAGCCTCGTCCCAGGTGCGGGCGCAGAAGAAGGCCAGCCCCGGAGTCATGCACATGAGGGGCGAGACCGGGTCCAGCTCCTCGGCCCTCCTCGCCTCCCGGAGGGCCTCACCGTGCCTCGCCAGGTTGGCCAGATAAATGGCGTACCAGTGGTGTGCCTCTGCGTAGTTTGGGTTCAGTTCGAGGGCTCGCCTGAATTCTCTTTCGGCCCCCTGGAAATCCCAGTCATACAGGAACCGGTGGAAAGCCAGCGATGCCCGCGCTTCGGCCATCTGGTCGTCCAGCTCCAAAGCCCTGACAGCCGCCTCCCTGGCTTCTGCCCGCTTCGCCAGATAGTTGTAGCAGTCGGTCAGCCCGACCCAGGCCAGCGCGTAGTCCCGGTCCCGCTCAATCGCCCGCCGGAAGTATTCGACCCCTTTCCCGACGCCCTCCGGTGTGAGCCGGTGAAAATGGTGGCGGCCCCGGAGGGAGGTCAGAATTGAGATTGTGTAAGTGGCATAGTACAACTCAACTATTCCAGACAAAGGAGAACGTGCTATGCCAGTCAACATCCGACCCGAACTGATTGACGAATTGCTCAAAGACGGAGCCACTCCGGAATTGCTCTTC
>DASRDU010000155.1:0-30632 GCA_035652435.1 Blastocatellia bacterium | reverse complement strand
ATAGCCTGACGGCGCTCAAACAGCGCTTTGTCGAAGAAACTTTCAAGGAACGGCTGGATCGTTCTGACGCGAGATGGCGCAGAAAACTCGATCAATTGCGGGCGGCAGCGTGAGCCAATAGGTTCACCTGTCACTTTTCAGCACGCTCACACGCTGTTGTTTCAGTTCGCCGGTTGTCGGGTCAATGCCGTAAAAGAGTCCCTGACCATCCGCCAGTTTTTCGAACTTGTATTCAATCTGAGCTTTCTTTGGCTTGAGGGCGTTGAAAATCAGTTCCGCCATGCCCGGCTCATAGCCGCTCTGTTTCAGGATGGCTTCTTTCCGGGCCGGGTCGAGGGAATCAAGACTCACTCCACTCTGCGCCAGGGTTTTGAGGTCATTTCTGGCCTGCTCCTGCGTCTGCGAGAGGTATTGCACATATCTGTCAGCATTCCCCAGAGCTTCTTCCTTCTTCGCCCTGATTTCATCGCTGGCTCTGGCTTCGATGTTGCCGTAAATCTGTTCGAGTTTGACCTGTTTTTCGTCCTCAAGAGCTTTGATGGCTGTTGATTTGGCTTTGGCTGAATTTTCAGCGTCAGTCTGGATATTGGCGTTGCCAAAATCACTGCCCAATAGTCCTGAACGGGCTGAGGTCGCCCTGACCTGCCCGGCTCGTGACTCAGCCTGCTTGTCCTGTGCCGCATTTTCTGAGGTAATCAGACCGGCGTACTCGGCGTTGATGGCGTCAATGCGTGCCTGCATCGCCTTGCGGGTCTCTTCGCGGATACTGGCTTCTTCTGCGGCTGTGGGAGCGGTTTTATTGAGGTTGTTATAGTAATCAGCTATCGGGTTGCTGGTTGGTGCTGCAACAGAAGGCGTCGAGGCTGAGGGGGTGACAGGGGCCATGGGTGCAGGGTTGGTGTATCGCCTGATTACCGTTCCGCCAGCGCCGTTGCTTTGGCCGCTGGGGTTAACCACTTCGTTTTGAAACGAAAGATAGCCTTTTTGTTGTTCTTCGGGTGTGAGCATGGAAGTGTAGTTAATTATCCAATCGCCTCCCAGAGGATGTTGATGTTCGCCCCTGACGGCGAACCTGCTTTGGTCCAGTTGAGAGTGATGTTGGTTGCGTCAACGGAGACCGCGGCCTTCTGAGTATTGGTCGTGCCCTGCTGGTAGATTTCAACCATGTTCGTAGATGATGTGTGGGTAGTGGCGTCAACCGTGGAACCGCTTTCACCTGACACACAGGCGGTGGTGGTGCCGTTATACACGCCCTGAGACACGGACAGGTTTGCCGTCCCTGATGGTTTATACGTGGCGTATATGCGAATCAAAGATGGAGTCCTCCCCAAACCGTGGGCAATAGTTTGTGAACCGGATGCGGTGGAGACATCGTAGGTAGTGGTGCCGCATTTATATGTAGCAGTTGAAATGGCAACAGGGGAAATCATCTGAAAATTCGTGCCGTCATAAATTACCTCCACAATTTGATTGGCTAGAATATCGTTGTCCGCCAAAGTCGAGTTGTAATTTTTGACAATGGTTTTTGCCCCGAGCGAATTGACATTCAGGGTGGCAGCCCCGGTGTTGGCCGTACCTGCCTTGAACCTGACCACCATGCCGGTGACGTAGGCCGTCGGAGCAGGTGTGAGCGTCACTGCATATGCATCCGTACCCACTGAATCAGCCGCGTAGATTTCCTCACCGGTCTGTGAGACTGACGGCTTGCCGCTGACACTCAGAATCTGAAAGTTCGTGCCGTCATGAATTACCGTGACAATCTGGCCTGCCTTGATATACCCGTCAACCGGGTCAAGGTCTTTGTTCATCTTGAGACTGACCGCACCCAGCGAGTTCACATTCAAGGTGCAGGCACCGGTATTCACAGTGTTGGCTTTGAACTGGAACACCTGACCCGCCGCGTAAGCCGTGGGCGCAGGGGTGACGGTGATGACATAGGTATCGTTTGAACCGGCGTCTGCTGCGTAGTCGTGATACTTGGAAGCTCGAATTTTATCTAACGGGGCAAATAGCTTTGCACCTGTGCTGCCTGTCGTGGTTCTGGCATCAACTTCAGCTTGTGTTGCTTCTTCCACAATCCCTTTGGTCGTAGTGTTGGCGTCGGAAGCTCCTGCATTGGCTACTCCGTCCACATACTGCTTATCAGGGATGTCCTGATTGCCTGAAATGGTCGGATGTGAGGCATATTGCAGTTTGTTCGGCAGAGTTTCATCTCCGTTCAGGATATTTCTGATTACCGCCAGAATCGGGTAATCAGTAATCACAACCGGCGCACCTCTGCGGTGGGCCTTTTTATTTGCCGCAACTTCAGTGTTGGGCGCGTCAGCATCAATGCCCCGGTAGACAATCGTCCACGTGGTGCCTGAGACAGTGGCAATCACGTCTTCGACATCGGCGTTGCCAACGTCAATTGAGAGCGCATACAGTCCTGACAAGGCGTTACCATCGTCGTCCGTAGCTGAGACGGTGGTGAATGATGTACCGCTGGCTGAGAGTGAGGACGCGAGTGAGGTTTCAAACCTCTTGGTTATTTTGGGGATGTTCACATATGTAAGGTTAATTATGAAGCAGCTCTGTATTTGGTCGGGAGTTTTTGCCCATGAAGCGTGATGTCATGGTAGGTGAGGGTGGAGACTGAGCAGTAGCCGATGCCGGTACACTCGAACTTGATTTTTACGTGGTTGAATTTGCCCTGCGTCAGTTTGATTTCCTTGATGTAGTTGTACACGCTGATTTCCGAAGTGCCGCCCAATGCCGCCTCGCCAATGGCCTCTGTGCCAATCACCGGGCGGGGGGCGGTGTCAACGTTGTCATCCGTGCCGTTCTGCGTGCCGACTAACACATATGCGCCCCGGTCAAAGGCCAGGTAAATTTTCAAAATCTGGTCGCGGGAAATTTCCCCCTGCGTCCATAGCCTGCGCACCTTCTTTAATTCATGGACCTGTAAATCGGTAAGGTTGCCTTCCCAGTAGTTGGGGATGGTCGAGCCGTTGTCGTCAAAGCCGGAGAAAAGCTCGAACACGTTATCTGAAATCGAATCCCCGACAACCAGCGCGCCGTTGTATCTGGCCGCACAGGAAAAGGCGTAATCGAGCCGGTCGAATGATTTGTACCGCTTGTCGTATATAAAAGTTGTGTTGTTGACAGTTGAGTCCTTGTGCCTGCACTCGAAGACAATCAGGTCGCCGTTCTCTTCTGACACCCCTTTATCAAACCTGTAATCCTCCAGATTGAGGGCATCAGAAATTGGCTGCGGAATCACCTGCGTGGACACGTTATTCAAAGTGAGCAGACGGAATTTGGGGTCTGTCTGGTCGTAATCGTCAATGTAATAGATGCCATCACCGGTCGGCACTGCTGCGCGCCAGTTCGGGATGCCGACATTGTCCCGGTAAATCAGGTTGGTGGCGTTCGTGTCAGTGGCAGTCAGGGTCAGCGCCCAGGTCTTCAGGCGGTGAAAGCAATATTCCACATCACCGTAAGAGGCAATAGTTTTCGCATCTCCCCCGCCATCATCCTGACGGAAGACAAAGCCCTGTCCTGCGGTGCGGGGAGAGGATTTCGTAAAATCCGTAATGCCAGTGTTGTTGGAGTTTTCCCACTGGTAGGTGGCGGTTCCGACTCCTGCATTTGATAAGGTGTATGCTCCGGTCGTGTAATTTATCGTTCCCGTACCTCCGAGAGAGCCAGTCAACACTCCATTATAAGCACCCAAGCATAAATTTTGAGATAAAATGAGCGGGCTATGAAAAGACCCACGAAGTTCGTCGAGCCGCTCACCAAAGCACAACGTCAGCAACTCAAGGAGGTCATGAAGTCTGATGTGCCGTCGCGCCGTCGAATGCGGGCGCACGCGATTCTGCTTTCTGATCGTCGGTACTCCGTTGACCAGATCGCCGACATCTACGAAGTGGATCGGGATCGGGTCAGCGCGTGGCTCGACTGGTGGGCCGATCACCAGTTCGACGGTCTGGACGATGACCCGCGCAGCGGGCGTCCGCCAAAGCTGACTGACAAACAGCAGCAGCGCGCCATCACACAAACGCTCAAAGAGCCGCGCTCCCTGCGACAGGGGCTGGCATGGATCACCGAGACCTTCCGGGAAACGGTCAGTCGCGACACGCTCAAGCGCTGGCTCAAAGCCGGCGGCTATACCTGGAAGCGGCTGCGGCGCAGCCTGCGCTCGTTGCGCAACGAAGCCGACTTCCGGGCCGTGCAGCAGTTGCTGGCCGAATTGCGCGCTGACTCGCTCCGGCCCGGCAGCGGGTTTGACCTCTGGTACGGGGATGAAGCCGGGTTCACGACCACCCCCTGCACCCCGTATGCGTGGCAGCAGGTCGGCGAACGGCTCGAACTGGCCTGCACCCACGGGCCGCGCCAGAATGTTCTCGGCTTGCTTAATCAGCGCGAGCGGTTCCATTCCTATGCTTTTGAAACCACGCTCGACAGCCCGACGATCATCCACTGCCTTGATCTCTTCTGCGGGCAGTTAGAGCGACCTGCGTTTCTGGTCATTGATAATGCGCCGCCGCATCACAGCGATGAGTTCGAGGAGCGGCTCGCAGAGTGGGCCGACAACGACCTGCTGGTGATGTATCTGCCGCCGTACTGCCCCGAACTTAACCTGATCGAGCATCTCTGGCAGAAGATCAAATACAGGTGGTTGCCCCTGGAGGCTTCACAATCCTTCAAGCGAATGACGGAAGCTCTTTTCGAGATACTTGCCGGGATCGGGTCAAAATACCGCATTACTTTTGCTTAGGTGCTTACAGCAAACTTTCCAGTTTGCTGATGCTCTCACAAACAGCCTTTGCCAGGAGACTCAGCAAACTTTCCAGCTAAAGTTTCTACACAAGTGGTCAAGCAGGCATAATGGGTTGTATGCCCTGAACTTGCCTGCACTGGAGCCGCGCTTGCAGCGGCGCTATCAACAACTCGTCATGCAGCATCTGGCACCCACTGACTACCTCGCCGCTGGCTGGCGCGCATTGCCGGAGACCACCGGCTCGTTGGCCGCGGCGCAGGCGGCGTGGCGTTACTATCGCAATGAGCGCGTCAGTCTCCCGGCGCTCAGCGAGCCGCTGATTGTCAGTGGTCGCGCGGCGGTCGCCGCCGAGTGTGAGCGGTTCGCCCTGAGTCTCTATGACTGGTCGGTGCTGGGTTTTGCTCGTCACGCGAGCAAAACTGATCGCGTCGCGGTGCGGACTAAAGCCCCGGTCGGCTATGAACTGCTCACGGCGCTGCTGCTCAGTGATCGGACTGGCCAGCCGCTGGCACCGCTCTGTCAGGAACTGCGCGCGGCAGGCGGCGTCCTGAGCACCCGCGCTGAGCAGCGACTGCCCGCGCGCCAGCACCTGAATGCCGTCGGGCTGGTGATGGCGCACGTCAAGAGCCTCGACCTCGGCAAACCGGCGTCCATCTGATTGATGCCGAAGCCGACTCGGTCGGGCACCTCCGCCGCTGGGAGCGGAAGCAGTTGCGCTTCGTCGTCCGCGGCGATGCGATCCGGCGCGTCCGCTGGGAGGGCCGGGAACGCCGCCTCAGTGACCTGCTCCCGGAGTTGGAGTTCAGTCCGAGCCGGGAAGTGGACTATCACGGCGCGCCGGTGACGCAGTTTGTCGCCACCACGCAGGTCGTGCTCCATCGCCCGGCGCAGCGCCATCAGATCCGAGCGGGCCGCCACCTGCGCAAGGCCGTCCGGGGCCGCCCGCTGGAGTTGCGGCTGGTGGTCAGCGAACTGCGCGACGCGCAAGGAGAGGTCCTCGCGCGCTGGCTGCTCTGGACCAACGTGCTGAGAGTGCCGGCGGCGACGATTGCCCAATGGTACTACTGGCGCTGGAAAATCGAGTCCTGCTTCAAGCTGCTCAAGAGTGCCGGGCAGCACGTCGAGCAGTGGCAGCAGACGAGCGCCACGGCCATCGCGAAGCGGCTGCTGGTGGCCGCGGCCGCCTGTGTCGTGGTCTGGCGGCTGGCCCGCTCGACTGCCCCACGGGCGGTCGAGGCGCGCGCCCTGCTGGTGCGCCTGAGCGGGCGGCTGATGCAGCGGGGCAAAGAGTTTACTGAACCGGCGTTGCTGGCCGGGATGTGGGTGTTGCTGGGATTGCTCGATACGCTGGAGCGTCACACCCTGGCGGAGATCAAAGAGCTGGCCGGGTTCATTCTGCCGACACCACTGAAGGTTGAGAGCGGCTAGCTGGGACAAGCTGATCTGATTGTCGGGCTGGGGTTTCACTCTGTATTTACACTTGTGTAGAAACTTTAGCTGGAAAGTTTGCTGTACATTTCCGTGCCGATCCCCTTGTTCAGGCAACTGAAAAACGCTGTAAGCTACGATAACAGCTTGTGCGGCGCGCGATACTTGTAGCTCAGATACCTGTTTGCCGCTTCGTTATTGGTGAAGCGTTCGGCCCTGCCGTCCCACTCCAGATAAGCCTTCAGCTTGTAAGCGATGTTGCCGATGAGCGGGCCGGTCGTGCTGCGGTGGCCGGTCTCGATGTCGCAGTTGCAGGGCTTGCGGCTCTTGACGCAATCAAGAAAGTTGCGAGCGTGATCAGAAGTGTCGGCTTTGCCCGTCCCTTTCTTCGCTTCGATCAGCGGCTTTGCGCCGACCCTGTAACCGCGCTCAAGGTTGCGATCCACCGGAGTGCGGGCGGTGAATTCGTTCGGCGTGATGCTGTCGGGCACGACTTCGTAGCCGTTGCTTTGCAGATAGAGCGTGCCTTTCGTCCCGCGGAATTCGATCTCGCCCCGATTGAGCCCGGCGGGCGGGGCGGTGGCGTTGTATTGCGAGAAGCTGACGAGCGTGCCGCCCGGATACATCCACAGTACTTCGACGGTGTCAGGGATTTCGCGATTGTCTTCCAAGGCGAGTTTGCCGCCCATCGCGGTGACGGCGGTCGGCGCGTCGTGGCCGAGCGCCCACTGGATCGCGTCCATGTAATGCACGCCGAAGTTGGTCACCTGCCCGCCCGAGTAATCCCAGAACCAGCGGAAGCGATAAAACGTGCGGTTTTTGTTGTAAGCCTTGAGCGGCGCGGGGCCGAGCCACGCGTCCCAGTCGAATCCTTCGGGCGGCTTCCCGTCCGGCGGATTGCCGATGCCTTTGGGCCATTCGTTCTGAATATGAAAAGCGCGCACCGCGGTGATCCTGCCGATGTAGCCGCTCCGCACAAGTTCGGCGGCCTCTTTGACGAACGGCGACGAGCGGCGATGAATGCCGACCTGAGTCACGCGATTATGTTTGCGCGCGGCTTCGACCATTTTGCGGCCCTCGGCGACGCACAGCGACAAGGGTTTTTCGACATAGACATCCTTTCCTGCTTCGCAAGCGTGAATCGTCTGCAGCGCGTGCCAGTGATCCGGCGTGCAGATGGCGACGGCATCCACGTCCTTCAAGTCAAGCAGCCGGCGATAGTCCCTGAGCTGCTTCGGCGCCGACTGCATCGGAGTGCCGCTGATCTTCTGCGAGGCGAAATCCATGTAAGGTTGCCAGATGTCGCAGATGGCGATGAGTTCGGCATCCTTGTGCGCGAGGAAGCCGTCGAGTACCTGATCGCCGCGGTTGCCGAGCGCGATGAACCCAGTGCGCACGCGGTCATTCGCGCCGAGGATGCGCGCGTAACCGAGCGCGGTCGTGGCGCCGGTGACGGCCACCGTCTTTGCGAAATCTCTTCGGGTCAGTTTGTTGTTCACGGCCAGTACTCCTCCCGGATCAAACTTCCAGTCCGACTGATCTCATCAGTTCAATCGCATTGCTCTTGCGGACGACGCCGGGGCGCAGGATGTAATCGAATTTCATCCGCCCGTCTTCGAGGTGGTCTTCAAAATGGACGTTCGCCGCCCGCGGGCTCAACTCATCAACGACATTCGTCAGCGCCAGATCGTGCGTCGTCACGAGGCCGACGGCGCCGCGCTCGACCAGGCCCTTGAGGATCGCTTCCGCGCCGATGCGTCGGTCGTGCGAATTGGTGCCGTGCAGGATTTCGTCAATGATGAAGAGCAGCGGCGGCTCGCCTTTGGCGATGTCCATCAGCTGCCGCAGCCGCGTGATCTCGGCATAAAACAGTGAGGCGCCGGCCTGCAGATTATCCTGGATGTGAATCGAAGCGCCCAGCGCGAGCGGCGAAATTCGCAGGCGATGGGCCCGCACCGGGGCGCCCGCGAGCGCGAGTACCGTATTGACCCCGACAGTGCGCAGCAGTGTACTCTTGCCTGACATGTTTGAGCCGCTGACGACCAGCAGCCGCAGCGTTTCATCGAGCCTCAGATCAGTCCGCACGCAGCGGTCTTCGGCGATCAGCGGGTGGCCGAGCGCTTCGCCGTCAAAACAGACTCCCGCTTCGAGCAGCTCGGGGAAAGGATCGCGCGGGTGTTCGTAAGCGTAACCGGCCAGCGCGCCGAGCGCCTCCACCTCGCCGACGGCGGCAATCCATTTCGCCACGAGCGCGCCGGAACGCTGCCGCCACGCTTCGATGGCGAAGGAAAACTGCGTGTCCCACAACAGCACCCACGCGAACGGCAGGAAGAACTGATTGAGCCGCGCGTCGAGCCACGTGATCAGCCGGTGCAATCCGGCGATTTGATTCGACGGCGGCTGCCCGTCGGTTTCCAGAGCCCGGCGGAGTTCGACCAGTCGCGGCGACGTGAACTGCTCCCGTTCGAGCCGCTCGAGGATGTGCGAGAGCAGCGCCAGATCGCGGCCCGGCATTCCGACCGCGCCGGTGATCTGATTGACTTTGCCACGGAGTGAAAACGCAAAGAGGCTTTCGCCGAGCAGCATGATCCAGAAAGGCAGCAGCCCGTATCCGGCAAACCACAAGCCGAGTGAAACGACCGTCAGCGCCGCGAGCAGCATGGTGATCGCGCGCAACAGGCGCGAGACCAGCACCGGCGGGGCCGAGCCCCACGCCGCCAGCGCTTCGGGATGCAGCCCCGAGCGCACCTCTTCGCCGAGCAGCGCCAGGTCTTCGCGCAAATCCAGGTTGAGGCGAAGCTCTTCAATCACCGCCTGACGCGCGCGCACTTCTTCAACCGCCGCAGGCGCGCGCAGCCATGAGGCCAGCGTTTCTTCGCCCGCGCGGGTGCGGGCCGTGCAGAGCAGCTCGAAGAGGCTGCCCCTGCCAAAGAGATCAATGTCTTCGGCGTAGGGGTGCGCGCCGTCGCGGAACTGCTCGCCGGTGATCCCGGTTCCGGCCCAGCGCCCTGTCAATCGCGCCAGTCCGCGCTGGTAAAAGGCCGCGGCATTCAGTGCGTGCTGCTTCTCGCCGAAGATTCGGTGATGAACGAGGAGCAGGGCGAGCGAGATGATGGCGACCGGCACGAGCCACCAGGCGAAGGTGGGGTGGTTTGATAAGGCGCGGAGCAGAACGATTCCGCCAAGGGTCAGGAAAATTATTCTGACAATGCCGATGCTGCGGAATTTGCGCGTCAGGGTTTCTGACAGCTCAAGGTGCTGATTGAGGCGGCTGGTGTATTCCTCGTGCGGGCGGTGGGTTTGAACTGACGACTGATCCTGCCGGGTGTGATTTTCCACTTCGGTCATGCCTGACCTCTTTCTTCATCGGGCCCGTCAGCGTTTGCCCGCGAGTTTCTTCCGGGCCTCCTCGGCGCCGAGCTTCGCCAGCTTCGAGTCGGGTCTGAGGCGTAAGGCTTCCTCGTAATCGCGCTGTGCCGCCGCGTAGTCCTGCTGCTTCATCGCCAGATCAGCCGAAGCGAGCAGGCCGGTCAGTTTTTTGAGCGACTGGCTGCGCTCGAAGGTCGCCTGAGCATCCGGGGCGTCAGGATGTTTGTTCCGGTAGCTCTCATAGAGAGCGATGGCCTCACGGTAATTTTCACTCTCTTCCCAGGCGCGCGCCTGTTTCAATCCGGCATCTTCTTCGGCAGGCTGTGACTGTATTGACGGCGCGGGCGTGGGGGCAGGCGTGCTGTCAGTCACGGAGGTGTCGGCGCGGGCGGACTGCTCTGCCCCGCCCCTGTTGAGCAGGAAATACACGCCCGCGAGCAGGGCCAGCACGATGACTGCGACTGCACCAATCACCAGCACACGTAATCCCGTCTTGTCGGCTTTGGATGTTGAGACGTTGTCCGCGACGACTGTCGGCTGGTGCGGAGCCGGGACACCAGCCATCTTATCGGCGACCGGCATCTCTGCGTGCGCCGCGACTGTCGCCGCGGCGCTGACCCTTTGCGTGATCCCGGCCATCGGGTTGGGCGGCGGGCTGCTTTCGGTTTCGGCGTGCCGTTCGTAAGCATTGATGGCGGCCAGAAACTCCCCCGCCGTCTGAAAGCGCCCGCCCGGGTCCTTATCGAGCGCGCGCATCACGATGGCGGCCAGTTCGCCGGGCACGTCCGGTCTGAAATCCGTGATCGGCGGCGGCGTCAGTTCGATGTGGCCCTTTTTGACTTCGTAATCCGATCCCGTCTCGGAAGGCTCGAACGGCAACCGCCCGGCCAGCATTTCATAGAGCGTCACGCCGAGACTGTAGATGTCCGAACGCACGTCAATCTCGTGCCCGCGAATCTGTTCGGGCGACATGTATTCGACCGTCCCGGGATTGAATCCGATCTGGGTCATCGCCTTCTCGCCCGCCACTTTGACGATCCCGAAGTCGGTGATCTTCACGCGCCCCTGACCGTCTATCAGCAGGTTCGCCGGCTTGATGTCGCGATGCACGATGCCGGTGTGACTGTTCCCCTTCTCGTCCACGTAGCTGAAGCTGTGCGCGTAATCCATCGCGGCGAGCGCCTGCTTGAAGAGTTGCAGCGTCTGCACGGGCCGGAGCGCTTTCTGCCGTTCGAGCAGGTCGCGCAGGCTCAAGCCGGCGACGTACTCCATCACGAGGTAGTAGTTTTCCTCGGCGGCGAAAAATTCATAGACGCGGACGATGCCCGGATGATCGAGTTGGGACTGGACGTAGGCTTCGCGCCAGAAGCGGGCCTTGAGGTGTTCCTGCGTGTGGGGCTCGTAGCCGCCCAGGAGGATTGATTTGACGACGACTTCGCGCGGGAGGTTGACGTGCCGGGCGCGATAGACCGTCCCCATGCCACCGCGCGCGAGTTCGCTGGTGATCTGATAATTGCCGATGACTTTGCCGATCATTGAATCAGGGACCCGGGCGCCGCGAGACTGATGACAGCTGTCTTTCCCCTCTGCGGCGTTTTCAGGATACGACGGTTGATGACTTAATGGCATTCAGAACCACTTCGGTTGCGCCGGCGCTGCGGAGCTGGGCCAGTGCGGCGTCACGCGGCTTGAACTTGATGCCGTATTTCTTCACCGCGCCGGCGATGCGGTCTTCGGGCACGTAATTCTGGAGCAGCGAGACGACTTCGAGAAAGCTGACGCCCTTTTTGGGCCCGGCGTGGGCGCGCGAAGCGGCAGGCTTTGATCCGACTGATGCCGGTTTCGTCTTCGGCCTGTTCGCGGATGCAGACGTTTCAGGGTGCGCTTCCGCGCCTTGATCAGGGCCTTTGACTTCGCTGATGAAGTTCCCGTCGAGCAGGTCTTCCGCCGCTCGCCCGGCGACTTCGATCAGCCGGTCTTCGCCGACGCGGTCAGCCGAAGTGCCCCAGTCGCCCGGCGCGGAACGCACCACGCTCGCGGCGATCACGTCACCGCCCGTGAGCAGCCGTAACGAAGCGGTGGCTTCGGCATTCACGCCGCCATTCTTCTGCACGTCGTCCGTCACCGGCGTCAGGCGCGAAATGATGTTGCCCTCAATGACGACGTTGGCGTCCTTGCGTCTGGTGGCGACCCGGAACCCCGCGTCGCGGAGCCGGTCGGTGAGCGTGTTGATTGCCACGGTCGAAGGCTTGTCGAGATTGTTTTCGCGGACATCAATGAAAATTTCAATCGAACGTTTCTGCGCCTGCGCGGCCGTAACGGGAAGTGACCCCGCGAGCATCAACAGGCATGAAGCGCTGAACAGTCTGATGAAGTTCTTCATGTAAATCTCTCAGGACTGAATACTAAATTACTGTCCCTTCCCTGGGAGCGCGAGCGTCCCGCTCGCCAAGCTGCCGGACAAGGCCCGAATGAATCCCAAGGGCCTTGCGCGAATGCCTGGCGAGCGGGACGCTCGCGCTCCCAGGGATATTTTCTACTTTTTGACTATCCTCACAGTATCACCCTTCGTGATCGCCTCTTTTGCCGCGCCGCTGAGTTTTGCCTTCGCCGCATTCTCTCTCACCTCGGTCACCTCGATAGTCCCCTTCGCGTCGAGGTCAAATTCAGCCAAGCCTTCTTCTTCAGCGTTGTCGCCGGCCTTTTGCGAGCCTTCGCGTTCGCTGCGGTGGACGGTGAAACGGTCGCCGGGCTGAACGTTATGGCGCGAGCCGAGGTTGATATAAACCGTCTGATGATCGTCGGCGACCCTGAGGATGCGCCCGCGCTTGAGAAAGAACGCGGCCAGCTTCGCGGCCAGCCGGTCGGTGGCTTTGGAGACGAGATCCTCGTAGACATTCTTCGCGCCGCCGCGCAGGTCGGTCTTGTTGCGTTTCTCGCTGATCGTCACCTTGTCGCTGAACAGGATCGCGCGGGTGACCGGGTCAACGGCGGCGGCGCCCATCTCGACGGTGTAAGTCACTTCGATCCGCGCGAACATGTCGCGTTCGACCGCGCCGACGCGCAGCAGCTCGGGGAAGACGTAGGCTTCGGGCGCCTCGGCCAGATTGCCGGGCAGTTGCTTGTTGTAGGCGCCCTTCTTCGAATCGGCGACGAGCTTCGTGATCTGCTCGACCTGCTCGTCATCGAGCGTGACGATCTGTTTGAAGCCCTTCGTCGCATCAAGCGCGATGCGCAGGCTGCTGGCCAGGGCCTTCGCGTCGCCGCGATAGTCCGCGTCCGGCGCGCTCGTGATGCGGAAATACCGCACGCCCACTGTCAGCGGGTCCTGAGCGAAGCCCGCGCCGCACGTCACCAGCAGAACAGCCAGGATCAACGCCAGCGATGAAAGGTGTTTTTGCAGGAATGAATGGTGATCAGGCATATGAATCTACAGTCCAATTGTTTCTCCGGGGTCTGACTTCGGGTCTTTCGCCACTCTTACCAGTCTGTCGGAATCTGGTCCTCGTCCGTCACGACCTTCCCCTGGAACTGGGCCTCGGTCAGATTCAGCCCGCCGATTCTGGCGAGGTGCCCGGCCACCGTGGTCAGCGTTGACAGGTGCTGCGGGCCTTCGGCGAGAATGGCGTTCATCGCCTTCAGGCCTTCATCGAGTTTCTTCGGCTTCGTGTTGGCCAGGCTGAGCGGGTTGCGCCCGGTGTTTGTGGCGGCGGACTGGGCGCGCGGGCCGGTGTCTTTCGCCGTCTCCAGAGCCTCGCGCTCCTGTTTGGAGGCGCCGTAGAGGACTTTGGCGAGTTGCGCGTAATTATCACGGTCCTTTTTGCTCAGCTGTTTTTCGTTCCGCTCGTAATCGGCGATCTGTTCGTCAACCTGAGCGCGGCTCTCCGCCCGCTTCTTCTCATCCTCCTGCAGCTGCTTCTCGACGCTGGCGGAGGTCTCGTCATCATACTTTCCGCCGCCGGATTTCCGGCCCAGATTGGCCAGCAGCTTGCGTTTTTCAGCGATTGACTGATCCAGCTCCTTAATCTGCTTTTCATCAAGCTCGATCTGCCCCCTGGCGGATTTCTTCGTGGTATTGCGCAGCGCCTGACGGCGGATGATGTCATCGGCGAGGCTCAGCGTAATGCGCGCGTAGGCGGATTTAACGCGGGCTCCCTCCATCTGGCTGAGGATGCTGTCCACTTCACTGCTGCTGCCCAGTCCGGGAATTTTGCGCTTCAGTTTGTCGAACTGCGCGTTGGCAACAGATGCCGTGGCGAGCAGAAAGACTGCGAGCGTCAGGCAGGAAAACAGACGAAAAGATGAACGATACAACATATCTTCTTCTCCACTCATTGAGGTTGAGACCGTTTATTAAAGGGTGTGACCTGAAAATCTGCCGGGGGAAATACAGCATTCGCCAATGATCATAGCGAAACGACGGGGCTTTGTGAAGACGGCCACTCCGGGGAAAACGGAGCAGTGCCTCGCGGCAAAGCTCCCATGGACGGATGAATCTGTTTTCATCCGGATTATCCGCGGACCGCCGGTTGTTCAGCCTCGGCGGTCTGCTGCTCGGGCGCCTGTTCCATGCGGATGCGGGTGATGCGGCGGCGGGCCACGCGCTCGACCGTAAATTTCGTGCCGTTCCACTGGACGGTGTCGTTAGGCAGGAGCAGCCGTCCGGCGCGCGAGATCATAAACCCGGCGATGGTGTTGTAATCCTCAGACTCGGGCAGGCTGAGGTCGAATTTGCGATTCAGTTCGCGCACGGACATGCTGCCCTCGATGCTGTAGACCCCGCCGCCGCGCTCGCGGGTGCGGTCAACCAGCGCCTCGTCATGCTCGTCCTGAATCTCGCCGACGATCTCTTCGAGGATGTCTTCGAGCGTCAGGATGCCTTCGACGCCGCCGTGCTCATCCACGACGATACCCATGTGGACGCGGACTTTCTGCAACTGCGCCAGCACGTCACTGAGTTTTGCCGTGTCGGGGATGAAAACCGGCTGGTGCGTCGCGGCTTTGAGCGTGAACGATTCCGGTTTGAGCAGGTATGGCATTACGTCCTTGTTGTGCAGGATGCCGGTGATGTTGTCGAAATGATCCTGATAAATGGGCAGGCGCGAATAACCAGACGACTGAAACAGGCGCACGACCTCTTCAAAGCTCGAGTCTTCTTCAATCGCCGTGACTTCGGTACGCGGGATCATGATTTCACGCGCCGTCAGCTCGGCGAATTCGAAGACGTTGTGAATCAGCGTTTTTTCTTCGAGTTCGAGATGGCCGGACTGGTGGCTCTGATTGATGAGGTGGCGAATCTCCTCTTCGGAGTAGGCGGCGTGGTGCCCGAGGCGCGCCTGCATGCCGAACATCTTGAGGAGCGAGATGCCGGAACGATTGATGACCCAGATGAACGGCTTGAAGACGCGGTAGAAGATCGCCATCGGCGGCGCGACCACGAGCGCGATCTTTTCGGCGTGTTCGATGGCGAGAGCTTTCGGCGCGAATTCACCGAGTACGATGTGAAAGTAAGTGATCACCCCGAAAGCGACGACCACCGAGGCAGTGTGCGCGGCGGCGGCGACGAGATTTACCGGGAGGTAGTGTTCGAAGACAGGTTCGACCAGATGTTCGAGTGTGGATTCACCCACCCACCCCAGCGCCAGACTCGCCAGCGTGACGCCAAACTGCGTGGATGAAAGCAGCGCATCAAGGTGATTGAGCGCGCGCAGGACGGCTTTGGCCCCGGGCGTTCCGCCGGATGCGAGCATTTCAATCCGCGCCCGCCGCACGCTGACCAGCGCGAATTCCGCCGCGACAAAAAAACCGTTCGCCAGAACGATCAGGAAAACCAGCAGAAGTTTGACTGAACTGGGTAGCATAAAGGGCGCTGAATTATACCACGGCAAGTCGAGAGACCAGCGCGCAGAACTGGACCGCGCGATTTTCCGCCCAGTACGGATCTTCGCGCCGCCCCCCCGCCGATTGCCGCCCGAAGAAGCCGACGTGCCCGCCGTGTCGCGGGGCGAGCAGCAGCAGGTGCGGGTTCGCCGCGACGCCCGGGTCGCGGAAAGGCTCGAACGGAATAAACGGGTCATCCTGCGCGGTGACGACGAGCGTCGGGACGCGGATACGGCCGAGGTGAGGGCGAGAGCTGGCACTGGCGTAATAGCCGTTTGAATCCCCGAAGCCGAAATAAGGGCCGGTCACCACGTCGTCGAATTCGCGCAGGCCGCGCACGCGCAGGATTCTGTCAAGGTCGAAGGTTCCCGGGTGGAGTTGTTCCTTGAGCCTCATTCTGGCTTTGAGGCTGCTGAGGAAGCGCTCTTCATAAACCCGGCACTGCGGGCGCGAAATCGCGTCGCAGCATGCCGCCAGATCCATCGCCGGGCTGACAGCGACAATCCCGCGTAACTCGGCGGGCGCGCGATCCGCCAGTTCGCCGGCAAACCTGAGCGCCTGATTGCCGCCCATCGAAAATCCGGCCACATAAATTTCCGGCAGCCCGTCGCGCTCGATCAGTTCGCGGACGATTGCGTGCAGGTCGTCGGTCAGGCCCGAGTGATAAAGCGTCGGCGTCAGATGCTCCGTGCCGCCGCAGTTGCGCACGTTCTGGCGAATCACATTGAAGCCCGCGCGCAGTGCTTTTTCCGCCGTCCCAAGGATGTAAGGCCGATCCGCGCAGCCTTCCAGCCCGTGAACGAGGATGACGGTGGGACGGGCCTGACGGTCAGGCTGCCAGTGGCAATGGGCGACGACCTGAGTTTCAGGCTCAGTCCGGAAGAGTCGCCTTTCGTCCGGCCACTCGCCGAGCCGGAAGCGGCGCCGCCACAGGTTGCAGAAGATCGTCATCGCATGGCCGTTGCGCAGCGCGGGCCAGGTCTCAAACGGATGCCGCAACAACCGGCGCTCTGCTTCTTTGATGAGTGAATTGGTTGAATTCCGAGGGGACGATCTGGTTTCCAGCATGTTCATTTCCAGGGCGCTGTTAATCACGCGGGCAGTGAACCCAGAGGCCCGGGCCGCACCAGACTAGCGGCGGGCAATGAGATAGTCAATAATTGAGGGGAACCGTGATCACGCTGAGGTCGTTATCCCGGCTTGAGACTGAAATACACTGAGGTAAATCATGCTGCGAAATTGTCCCGATTGTGAACGCGATGCCACGCTCGGTGCGCGCTTCTGTCGCACCTGCGGAGGGCGGCTCTTTCCCGAAAGCGAAGTCACGGCTGCCACGACGCGCCATTACTCGCCGGAACAGGCCGCCGCGGCGCAATACGCCGAGCCGGGCAATTCTTCCGGCGCGTCAAATAACGCGCCCCCGTTCGCGACTGCCGAGCCTGTCACCGCTTCAGTTGATACCGCGCGCCTTTATCACGCGCCACAGTCGCCGCAGGTTTATAACTACGAAGTCGCGACACCGCCAAAGAAGAGCTGGCGCGCCGTCTGGATCACGCTGACAATCATGATCGTCCTGTTCATCGGCAGCGTCGGCTTTCTTTTCACCGCCGCACGACACGCCGGACTGCTTGCCCCACGTGATCGCGCGCCTCGGAGAGACTTTCCCCGTATCCCGCCGCCGCCCGATCAGCCACCACCTCCACCGCCGGGGCAGGCAAAACAACTGACTATCGAGGATCTCAAATACCCCGGTGCCACGGTTGAGAAAAATGTGAAGCCGATGGGTCAGGAAATAATCGAAATGACCACCGAGGATGATCTCACTGAGGTAAGGGATTTTTACAAGGAGAAACTGGGCGTTGACCCTGTGGATGAGAATAAAAAAGAGAACTCGATAGTTTTCACTACAGAAGCCCCGTCAATCTTCGTCGTCACTGCCAAACCTGATGAGCGGGACACTGACAAAATCAAAATCGTGATTATCCATCCCAACGTCCCCTTCTTCGGTAAATTCGGCCCCCGCCCGGGACAGGCCGAGGAACAGTTGAAGCGTCAACAGGAAGAATTGAAGCGCCACCAGGAAGAACTCAAACGCCAGCAGGAAGAGATTCGCCGGCGGGCCACCGGTCAGCAGTAATCGGCCTGATTCTTAATCCATGGCTTCTCGTTACTCTCCTCACACAGGTATCCTTCGACGCGAAACGTCCCGTCCCCCGTTCTCTGGCGATTACTTGTGATTATTCAGCACGCGATCCGCTACCGACCGCGGTCAGAGCGCAGCTGGCGCAGGTCCCGCACGTCCTGCGTGAGTGCGTCACGGTCTTCGCCGGCCAGCGTGTTGTGTTCGACCACGTTCTTGAGGTCATCAATCGCCTCGTCGAGTTTGTCCTTGTCGAACTTGCCCTTGCTGAGGGCGCGGTCGAACTCCGATAGGTGTTTCTGGGCGTTCTCGAAGCGCTCGCGCCCGTCCTTGTCCTTGCTCCGCTGGATGAAATCCGCGGCGTGCCGCAGATCCTGCTGCACCCGCGAGACGAGGTCGCGCGCCTGTTCGTAGCGGCGGCTCTGGGCCTGGGACGGAATGGCCGGCGCGGCCAGGGCGCAGATCATAACCGCGAGATAAAGCAGAACCCGTCGCCGTCTGTGTGCTGAAACTTTCATTGCGATTCTCCTGTTTGAGACTTCGGCGGGGAGTGTAGGCCAATTTTCACCCCGCGCCGGGCAATGAGTCAAATCACCACGTGGCGGGGCTTCCGGTTCTGGTTGAAACAAAGAGGGCTGCGGATCAAACGATTCCGCAGCCCTCTTCAGCGAATGACCAGCTCATGCTGAGAGGTGATCTTTAGAACTCACCGCCCATGCCGCCGCCGCCCGGCATCGGGGCCGACTTCTTGTCCTCGGGAATCTCCGAGATCAAGGCTTCAGTCGTCAGCATCAGCGAAGCGATTGAAGCGGCGTTCTGGAGCGCGGTGCGCGCCACCTTCGCCGGATCAATGACGCCCGCCTTGACGAGGTCTTCGAACTCCTCGGTGGCGGCGTTAAAGCCGAAGTTCTCGTTCCTGTCGGCGCGCACGCGCTCGACGATGACCGCGCCTTCCTTGCCCGCGTTCTCGGCGATCTTGCGGAGCGGCTCTTCGAGCGCCCGCTTGATGATGTTGACGCCGATCTGCTCGTCCTCGTCATCGAGCTTGAGGTCGTTGAGCGCCTTCGCCGCGCGCACGAGCGTCACGCCGCCGCCCGGGACGATGCCTTCCTCGACCGCGGCACGGGTCGCGTGCATCGCGTCCTCGACGCGGGCCTTCTTCTCCTTCAGCTCGGTCTCGGTCGCGGCGCCGACCTTGATCACCGCCACGCCGCCGACGAGTTTGGCGAGCCGCTCCTGGAGCTTCTCGCGGTCGTAGTCGCTCGTGGTCTCTTCGATCTGGCGGCGGATCGTCTGGACGCGGCCCTGAATTTCGGACTGCTTGCCCGCGCCTTCGACGATGGTCGTGTTGTCCTTGTCAACGGTGACCTTCTTGGTCCGGCCGAGGTCTTCGAGCTTGACGTTTTCGAGCTTGATGCCAAGGTCTTCGCTGATCACCTTGCCGCCGGTCAGGATGGCGATATCCTCGAGCATCGCCTTGCGGCGGTCGCCGAAGCCCGGGGCCTTGACGGCGCAGACCTGCAGCGTGCCGCGCAGCTTGTTGACGACGAGAGTCGCGAGCGCCTCGCCTTCGACGTCTTCAGCCACGATCAGCAGCGGCTTGCCCATCTTCGCCACCTGTTCGAGCAGCGGGAGCAGGTCCTTCATCGAGCTGATCTTCTTCTCGTTGAGCAGAATGAAGGCGTTCTCGAGCGTGCATTCCATGCGCTCGGGGTCGGTCACGAAGTAAGGCGACAGGTAGCCGCGATCAAACTGCATCCCTTCGACCACTTCGAGCGAGGTTTCGAGCGATTTGGATTCCTCGACCGTGATCACGCCGTCCTTGCCGACCTTGTCCATCGCCTGGGCGATGATGCCGCCGATGGTCGTGTCGCCGTTCGCGGAGATCGTGCCGACCTGGGCAATCGCTTCGCCCTTCTTGACCGGCTTGGACATATTCCGAATGGATTCGACCGCCTTCTCGACGGCCTTCTCGATGCCGCGCTTGAGGGCCATCGGGTTGGCCCCGGCGGCGACGGTCTTGACGCCTTCCTTGAAAATCGCGCGGGCCAGCACGGTCGCGGTGGTCGTGCCGTCGCCGGCCACGTCCGAGGTCTTGGAAGCGACTTCGCGCACCATCTGGGCGCCCATGTTTTCGAGCGGCTCCTTGAGTTCGATCTCCTTGGCGACGGTCACACCGTCCTTGGTGATCGTGGGTGAGCCGAATTTCTTGTCAATGACCACGTTCCGGCCCTTGGGCCCGAGCGTGATCGCAACTGCGTCGGCGAGCTGATTGACGCCGCGCAGGATCGCCTGACGGGAATCTTCGCCGTGAATTACCTGTTTTGCCATCTCTTGTTTCTCCTTGAAGCTGAAAATGCAGCCGGGAAAAAGCGCCGACCCGGCGCGCCCGGGCCTGCGGTGCTACTTGCCTGCCTTTTTGCTCGCGCCTTCGATGATGCCAAGGACATCGTCTTCGCGCAGGATCAGATACTCTTCGCCATCGAGCTTGACCTCGGTTCCGGCATATTTACCGAACAAAACTTTGTCGCCTTCCTTAACTTCCATAGCGACGCGGGTTCCGCTTTCAAGCAGCTTGCCGTTACCGACGGCGATCACTTCACCTTCCTGGGGCTTCTCTTTGGCGGTATCCGGGATGTAAAGCCCGCCACGCATTTGTTCGCTCTCTTCAATGCGACGGACGATGATCCGGTCATGAAGCGGACGGATTTTGCTTGCCATTTCTGTTAACTCCTTCCGTTACTGTTGAATTGTTGTTTTCGGGACTGACTCCCAACGCAGTGAGCAATCGCGTCTGCGATTGCTTAATCAGAAAAGTTGCTAAAGTGATTATCAAGTTGAATAGCACTCACTGCGAGGGAGTGCTAATTCTAGGCAGGAGGGGTATCTCTGTCAACAGTGGAATTGAGGTTTTGCGTTGAAAAAAGCAAATCGGAACTCAGGAGAGTCGTTTACGGCGCGGGGCAACCTGTTTGCGGACGTAGCCGTTGGAGCGGGCGGCGGAACCCTTCTCGTATTCCTCAAGCCGTTTGCTCAGGGTGTTGCGGTGGATGCCAAGGGCGATGGCGGCTTTGGAGAGGTTGTGGTTATGACGCTCAAGAACGTTCTGGATGAACCGCTTTTCAAATTCCCTGACGGCCTCGTCGTACAGGATCCCGCGGCTGATCATCTGGTCAATCAGACTTTCAAGTTCGGCTTTCATAGCTCCTCCGGCTACTCCTTATATGATTTCATCCTTCAGCTCATCGGTCAGTTCATGGCCCGTGATCAGGCGGTAGGCTTCCAGGTATTTGGCGCTCGTGGCGCTGACCACCTCGGGCGGCAGTTCGGGCGCCGGCGGTCGCTTGTCCCACGCGAGCGTCTCCAGATAATCGCGGACGTACTGCTTGTCGAAGGAAGGCTGCGGCCCGCCCGGGCTGTACCGATCCTGCGGCCAGAAGCGCGAGGAATCGGGCGTCAGCGCCTCATCAATCAGGATCAGTTCGCCGTCCCTGACCCCGAATTCAAATTTGGTGTCGCAGATGATGATCCCGCGCGATTCGGCGTAGCGGGCGGCCTCGCGATAAAGATCGAGACTCAGCTGCTCAAGCCGGCGGGTCTTCTCGCGCCCGATCACTTGGGCCATTTCGTCAATCGAGACGTTGATGTCGTGGCCGGCTTCGGCCTTGGTCGCGGGAGTGAAAATCGGCTCGGGCAGTTTCGCCGATTCGACCAGGCCGGCGGGCAGCCGGTGGCCGCAGACGCTGCCCGTCGCCTGGTAATCCTTCCAGCCCGACCCGGCCAGATACCCACGCACGACGCACTCGAACGGCACGACTTCGGCGCGAAGGGTGAGCATCGAACGCCCGGCGAGCAGAGCCAGCGATGCCGGCGACAAACGCCCGCGCAATTCTGCGGGGAATTCGGTCACGCGGGTGGCGAGCAGGTGATTCGGGACGAGGCCGGCTGATCGCCCGAACCAGAACCGCGAAATCTGCGTCAGCACCTGCCCCTTGTGCGGGATCGCGTTGGGCAGGATGCAGTCGAAGGCGGAGATGCGGTCGGTGGCGATGATCAGCAGCCGGTCGTCATTCACTTCGTACACGTCACGGACCTTGCCCCGGCGCAGCAGTGACAGTTCGGGAAGCTCGGCGACGGGAATGGCGGACGGCGATGCTGGCATATCGGGGCTTACCTCAGTTTGCTGCAACTGAACAGGCGGTGCGTGGGGCAGTACAACCGGAGTGTCCGACTGACGTTCAGCTGGTTTTCAGGTTATCTTCGGGAGTTGAATACTCTGAAGCGAAGGTCACGCATTATTGGCGCGCCCGCAGGCTTTGTCAAGGAAGCCGGAATTTCACTCCGAAGATAAATCTTGCCCGAAATTCGGCCAATCAACTATTATTTAGTCACCGGACTTTCCGGGTCCGGTCCATCGCGACGTCAGGCGGCCCCCCGAGGTCATACCCCTTGAACAGCACAATCAGGAAAATATATGGCGAATCCCAAAGTGAAAACCGCAGAGACTGTGTCCACCGCCCCTGCTCCCGCGACCAACGGCAAGCTGCTCGTCATCGAAGACGATTCGAGCATTCAGCAGATGATCACCGATTACTTCCGCCACAACGGCTATGAGGTCGCCACCGCGAGCGACGGCGAGGCCGGAATCCGCGCGGCCTTTGACGAGCGGCCCGACGCGCTGATCCTCGACGTGATGCTGCCGAAGACCGACGGCTTCAGCGTCTGTCGCCACATCCGGGAGCGCAACCCGTCGCTGCCGATTCTGATCCTGACGGCGAAGGATGACGTGATTGACAAGGTGCTGGGGCTGGAGATGGGCGCGGACGATTACATCACGAAGCCCTTCAGCCTGCGCGAACTCGAAGCCCGCGTCAAAAGCGTGCTGCGGCGGATGCGGGCCAAGACAACTGAGGGCGAGGAGAACGATCTGGCCCCCATCGTGCGCGGCAGCCTGCGGATAGACCCGGCCCGGCGCGAAGTCACGATCAACGGCCGCCACGTGGAACTGACGCCGAAGGAATTCGAGCTGCTCGCGCTCTTCGCCTCGCACCCCGGCCGCGTTTACTCGCGCAAGTACCTGCTCGAAAACATCTGGGATTACACCTACAGCGGCTACGACCGGACGATTGATTCGCACATCAACCGCCTGCGCTCCAAAATCGAAGAAGATCCTGACCACCCCAAAATGGTCCTGACCGTCTGGGGCGTCGGCTACAAGTTCTCGGACGAGAACGGCGAGTGAAATAAACGTCAGAAGGCAGAAGGCAAAAGGCAGAAGTGAAGAGTGGCGACCACTGTTCCTGAACTTCTGCCTTTTGCCTTCTGCCTTCAGCCTTTTCGTTATGGTTCGTTCGGCTTGCCCTTCTTGCCCTTCTTGCCCGAATCCTCACTCACGGGCGGTTTTGTTTCAGGGCGCGGGTTGACGACCTTGGGTCTGGTTTCCGTCTTCGGGGGTTCGACCGGCGGAACGCTGACGGGCGGGGCGTTCTTCTCGGGCGCTTTGGGGCGGGATTCTTCCTTGCCGAGCGGGTCGAGGTCGGGGATGTCCTTTTCGCCGGGCAGGATGGATTTGCCCTGGCTGGCGGCGCTCTTCGCGAGCATCGCGGCGCGGTCTCTGGAGCGGGCATTCTGCTTGTCCCTGACGTCGTCCGGCACCTTCGGGACCGGCTTGAATTTGCCCTGCGGTTTGTCCTTCAGGTAACGCTTCATGAAATCCATCCAGAAGGGCAGCGCGGCGGATGCGCCCGAGGCGCCCTTGCCGAGCGTCTTCTTCTCGTCATACCCGATCCAGACGCCGCAGGTCACGGTCGGCGTGTAGCCGATGAACCAGGCGTCGGTGAAATCATTCACCGTGCCGGTCTTGCCCGCCAGCTCGCCGCCGGCCATCCCGCTGGCCGCCGCCGCCGTGCCCGACCTGACGACTTCGCGCATCATATCCACCATCGTGTAAGCCACGTAATCCGACAGCACCTTGTACGATTTCGGCTGCGCGTCGCCGATCATTTTGCCGTCGCGGTCCACGATTTTGAGAATGCGCGTCGGCTCGACCCGCACGCCGCCATTCGGGAAGGTCGTGTAGGCCGAGACCATCGCGAGCAGCGGCTCTTCAGTCGCGCCCAGGGCCGATGGCAGGAACGGGGCCATCGGGTTGGGGAGGCCGAGCCGCCGCACCATCTGCGTCGCGCTGTTGACGCCGACTTCATCGAGTACCCTGACCGCCGGGATGTTGCGCGACTGCGCGAGCGCCTTCCTGATCGGGATGCGGCCCATAAACCGGTTGTCATAATTGTGCGGCGTCCAGTTGCCGCGCTTGAACGGCGCGTCGTCAACCGGGTCGTCCGGCCTCAGGCCCTCTTCAATCGCGGTGGCATAAATGAAGGGCTTGAAGACCGAGCCGGTCTGCCGCACGGCCTGAGTCGCGTGATTGAATTTATTGGTCGAGAAGTCATAACCGCCGAACATCGCCTTGATGGCCCCGGTCTGGTTTTCGATCAGCACCAGCCCGCCCTGCACTTCGGGGACCTGTTCGAGTCTGACCTCGACGGTGTTATTCGCCTCGTCAACCTTCTCGACCGCGAACTGCGCCAGGTCGCCGCGCTTGAAAAGCTTTGACGGCGGCTTCCCCGTCCATTCGGTGTTCTTCGCGGTGACCGTGGCCGAATAGTTGCCGAAAGAGACCTTCGCGCCGGCGTCACTGACTTCCCTGACGAGGCCGGTCAGGATGTCGCCGACATCCGGGTTGCCGAAAGTCCAGGTCGGGTGGCGGTATTTGTCGAGATCAACTTTCTCCTTTTCGAGGACGTTGGTCAGGCTGCCGTGCCAGCCCCGGCGGCGGTCAAACTTCCGCAGCCAGGCGCGCACGACTTCGGTCGCGTCCTTCTGCGCCTGCGCGTCAATCGTCGTGTAGACGCTCAGGCCCGCGCGGTAGACGTCCATCGCGTCGAGCGCGTTACTCTCCATCACGCGCTGCAACTCCTGGCGCACCTCCTCGACGAAATAGGCGTAAGGCGACTGGTCGTTGCGACCGCGCGCGTCGTTCAGGTTGAGTCTGATCGGCTGCCGCTTCGCCTCTTCGGCTTCGGCGCGCGTGACGTAACCGGCCTCACCCATCTCGGTCAGCACCAGGTTGCGGCGATCGAGCGCCGCCTTCGGGTGGTTGACCGGCGAATAGACCGGCGCCGATTTGAAGAGCGCGGCGAGCAGCGCGTACTCTTCGAGCCTGAGATCCTTGATGTTTTTGCTGAAGTAATAATTCGCCGCCGCCTCGATCCCGTAAGCCCCGCCGCCCATAAACATCTGGTTGCAGTAGAGCGTCATGATCTGGTCCTTGGTGTAGTAGCGTTCGATTTCGAGCGAGTAGAGGATCTCCTTGACCTTGCGCGTGTAGGTCTGGGCGTTGCTCAGGTAAAGCTGCCGCGCCAGCTGCTGCGTGAGCGTCGAGGCGCCCTGCAACCTGCGCCCGCGCAGGTTGTTGACAAAAGACCCGGCCAGACGGATCGGGTCAACCCCGATGTGTTTGTAAAAGCGCTGATCCTCAATCGCGAGGATCGCCTGCTTCATCTTCTCGGGGATCTCCTCGTAACTGAGCGGGATGCGGCGCTCGAGCGACAGTTCTCCGATCACCGTTTTGCCGTCATCAGCATAGACCTTGGTGACCTCGGCGGGGCGGTAATCCCCCAGACTTTCGACCTCGGAGGCGAAGACTGAAAAGCTCGCCTGGTAAGAGATCACCAGCCCGGTCAGCCCGCCGGCGATCAGCGCCAGCACCGTCAGCGCCAGAAACGTGGCGCGGCGGAAGGATTCTTCGACGCGCGCGACCCACCCGGCCAGCCCCGGCGCCAATCCTTTGTTATGCCGGAATTCCTTGTTGTCATCGGGAGAGAGAAAATAATTGTCTGCCATAGCGCCGCGAATTATAGCAGCCCGGGCGCGGGCCGGGGAAGCCATTATGACGTCCTGCGGGAAGAAGCCGCCATTGTTGGATATTAGTGTTTCTGTTAGACTTCGCCCGGCTTATTCATCGTTATATTCATCCTGCTCATCATCAGGCATCTGATTTCAACAGCGGCTGCGGGGAGGGTCGGCCAGAGAGGTGGCGGAAGAGATCACTCAATTGCTCATCAACTGGAGCAACGGGGATCAGTCGGCGATTGACCAGTTGATGCCGCTGGTCTACGACGAACTGCACCGTCTGGCCGCGAGCTACCTGCGGCGCGAGCGCGACAATCACACGCTGCAACCGACGGCGCTCGTCCACGAAGCTTACCTGCGGATGATTGATCAGCACAGCGTCTCGTGGCAGAACCGCGCGCAGTTCTTCGGGCTGGCCGCGCAGGTCATGCGCAACATCCTGGTGGATCACGCGCGGGGTCACCGCGCCGCCAAACGCGGCGGCGCGGAATACACGCTCTCAGTCAGCCGGGCCGACCGGCCTGGCCGCCGCCCCGACTTGAGCCTGATCGCGCTCGACGACGCACTTAATGATCTGGCCGCCATCAAGCCCCAGCACGCGCGCGTCGTCGAATTACGCTTCTTCGGCGGCCTGACGATTGAAGAGACTGCCGAGATCACGGGCATCTCGCATGCGACAGTCGAACGCGACCGGGCCTTCGCCAGAGCGTGGCTGAAGAAGGAACTGAGCGGCTGAATTGAAGCAGCCGGCCCGAAGACAAAGTGAATGGACGGGATTAACAAGATGAACGGGATGATCAAAGGCGATCAGGCCTGTTCCTGCGGCCTGATTCTGTAAATCCTGTCGGACTGTTTTGATTGATTCAGGCGCCGAAACCCGTTGTTATGCACTCCCCCGACCGCCTGCAGAAGATCGAAGAACTCTTTCACGCCGCGCGCGAGCTTGAGCCACAGCAGCGCGCCGGCTTCCTTTCACAAGCCTGCGCCGATGACCCGGCCCTGCGCGCGGAGGTCGAATCGCTGCTCGCCGAGCATGAAGAGCCCGGCGGTTTCATTGACTCACCGGCCTGGGAAGGCGCGGCTGAACTGCTGACACAGGCAGACCCGCAACCGCCGGCGAAATCGCTCGTCGGGCAGGTGATCGGGCATTACCACATCAAGGCCCCGCTCGGCAGGGGCGGGATGGGTGAAGTCTGGCTGGCTTACGACACCGCGCTCGGTCGCCGGGTCGCGCTCAAGCTCCTGCCCGCCGAATTCACCCGCGACGCCGAACTCGTCCGCCGCTTTGAACTCGAAGCCAGAGCCGCTTCCGCGCTCAACCACCCGAACATCCTCACGATTCATGAAATCGGGAAAGTTGATGAACTGCATTTCATCGCGACCGAATACATCGAAGGCGTGACGCTGCGCCGGCGGCTGCTCGACGGACGGATGAGCCTGACTGAATCGCTCGACGTGATGATCCAGGCCGCAGCCGCGCTCGCCGCGTCGCACGAGGCCGGGGTCATCCACCGCGACATCAAGCCCGAAAACATCATGCTCCGGCCCGACGGGTACGTCAAAGTGCTGGATTTCGGGCTGGCCAGGGTGACCCGCAACCCGTCGGCCTTCAGTTCTACAGAGAGCGAATTCATCACCCGGCAGTCAACGGAAACGGCGCCCGGCAGAGTGATGGGGACTGTTTCTTACATGTCGCCGGAACAGACGCGCGGCCAGCGCGTGGATGCGCGCACCGACATCTGGAGCCTTGGCGTGGTGCTTTACGAAATGCTCGCCGGGTGGCGCCCCTTCGAGGCCGGAACTGTCCCCGACATCTTCGTGGCGATTCTGGAACGCCAGCCCCCGCCGGTCGCCAGTCGCCTGCCACAGGCCCCGCCGGAACTCGAACGCGTCATCACGAAGGCGCTTGCAAAGGACAGAGAACAGCGTTACGCCACCGCGCAGGAGCTGGGCAACGAGCTGAAGGCGCTCAGGCGCCGGCTCGAATACGAGACTGCGCCCGCGCCCGCCGCGGTGACTGAAGACCCAGCGCAGGAGACGCCAACGCTCACCCCGGCCCCCAAAGCGACGGCCCCGGAAGTGGCAATAAAAAAAGAGGCGAAGGCTGCCGCGCAAAGCGATCCCGAATCAGGCGCGACACAGCCGCTCGTCGGCCAGCTCACCGAGCCACAGAAGATCAATATTCCCGGCCCGGCCATCCCGGCCCTCGTGCGGCAACCGAAGCTCGGCGCTTCCCGGCTGCTCATTGGCGCGGCGACCCTGCTCGCCCTGATCGTCATTGGTTTGGCATTGTGGAAGTGGTCGCGTCCTGCTCCTGCCGGCACGGCTCCGTCCGCCGTGAATGCACCAGCGGCGCTGCCGGAACGCGCGATGAGCTACTCGCTGACCGTGCAGAAAATGCGCGACGGCAACCCGTATCAGGAACCATTTGAATCATCGGGTCAGGAGATTTTTGAGAACGGCTGGCAATTCCGGCTCAATTTCTCCAGCCCGCAGCCAGGCTTTCTGTACCTGCTCAACGAAGGCCCGCTCGTCCAGGGCGCGATCACTTTCAATTACCTCTTCCCTACCCCGAAACAGAATAAAGGCCAATCGCAGGTCGCCGCCGGGCAGAAGATCCAGACCGGGCAGTACGTCTTCGACGAACATCAGGGCACGGAAAAATTCTGGCTGATCTGGTCGGCAAACCCGGTCAGCGAACTGGAGCTGCTCAAGTCCGCGGCGAATCAGGCAGACAAGGGCGTGATCAGCGACCCGAATCAGATCGGCATCGTGCGGTCATATCTCTCGCAGCATTCCGCCACAAAACCCGAAATCGAAAAGGACAAAGCCAGAAAGCAGACGAACGTGAAAGCTCGCGGCGACGTGCTGGTCAGCCTGATCGAACTTGAACACCACTGAAATAAGTGGCGGCAATAACTTTTTCCCATTCGCCTGAGGGGATTGATTCGCGGATTTCGCTCTCAGGAACGGCAGCATAAAAATGCACGGGCTTCAATAACGTCAGAGGATAGTGATGAGCATCGAGGAAGAAAGAAGGATTGATTTGCAGACGCGGCGCCTGCCCCGCATCGCCCCGGGCAGCTTCTCACCCGGACTGTCGGGAGTGCAGACGCTCGACCTCTCAACCGCCGACCCCGAGCCGGCGCCTTTCTTCGCGCTGGCCGGGCGCAAGGGGGCGGTCTTTCAAAAGAAGAAGCGAGACCCGGATGACAGCAGTGCGTGGGGGCTCGGCGAACCTGACAGTTCCCTCGAATTCGACCTGACGCTGCCCGTCAGGCACGGCGTCGTTCTGATCCTCGAGATGCGCCGCACGACGGTCGGCGAGCATGCGGATAACCCGCTGACCATCAATGTCAACGGGCACGAAATGCGCGTGGACGTTGACCCGCACAATCTGCATTTTTCGAGACAATCCTGGTACCTGCCGAATTATCTGCTCGAAAAGGGGAAGAATCAGATCAGCCTCAGCCTCGCGCCCGACGCGCAGACAGAGCTGCGGCTGAAGTCGGCGGCGGTCATGCGATTTGATCTGCAGCGGCAGCTCCAGACCAAATGGTGCTGGGCGGCGGTCACCACCAGCCTGCTCAATTTCTTCAACCCCGATAACACCCCGACTCAGTGTCAGGTGGTGCAGCAATGCCTGAGCCTGAATCATGACTTCGATCCCGAAGCCACTGACTGCTGTCAGCAGGGCAGTAGTAAAGCGTGCAACCTCACCTACAAGCTGCCGGACGCGCTCGATGAAATGGAACTGCTCTTCTCGCGCTGCAACTACCCGCTCTCGCTCGACGAGATTCGGGGGCAGATTCAGGCGGGCGTGCCCGTGGCCGTGCGGATCAAATGGCGCGGCGGCGGCGGTCACTTCGTCGTGATCACGGCGGTCTTCGATGACCCGGACGGGGACGAGCAGACCTGGCTCAGGATCGCCGACCCGCTCGATCAGGCCGCGTCTTACATCACTTATCGCACGCTCAAAAATCGCTACAAGGGCGAGGGCCGCTGGACTCACTCTTACGTCTTCCAGAAGGAAAGAGAACGTCGCCGGTAAGGCCCGGCCACGGAGGAGGCATGCCGATCAAGCACCAGCAACCGCCCGAAAAATCGCTCGAGGCTTTACGAGAAGCGACGAAGAAGATGCCCAAAGTGTATGCCGAGGTCGCCGGAATGATCCGGGACATACTGGCTCAACCCGACCAGCACTGGCCGCACCCCGTCTACGTCGCCGGCCTGAGGGATATGGCTTCAGCCAATGGCCTGCGCAAAGCGCAGATGATCGGCTGGAGGTATCTGGCCCGGGTGGGCAGCGACCGCAACTACGCCATCGAAGTGCAGCACGATGACGACGGGACCGATCACCGGCTGGCCGAACTCGACAAGGGCCCGTACATTGACGGGATGTACAGGGTGCTTGGAGACAAAAACCTCGCGCGGAAAGTCGGGGCGACCGCGCTCCGGCCCGCCGTTCTGCGGATCAACGCGCTCAAGGTTTTCGCGGTCTGGCTGCGCGCCGACGACCCGGAGAAGGAACTGATCATCCCCATCCCGCCGGCGCCGCCACCGCTGAAGCCCTGGCAGGCCTACACCGTCAAAGAGTTCCAGGACGAATTGAGAGACGAGGCGAAGGAGGATCTGGCACACGACTCGTCGGATGCCTGACCCCAGGGCCAGTAACGTTCACGCAACCGCGCGCGACCGGAGAAGCCGGCGACCCGTCAACAGGCCGCCTGAATCAATCACCCCAATCAAGGAGAACCTGTCATGCCAACAAAAGGCCCCGCGAAAAAAACCGAAAAAACCGCAGCCGCGGCGAAACCCGTGGTGAAAAAACCAAAACGCCCGAAGAATGATGAAGGCGGCGGCGAGGAAGCGGGCAATTCAAGATCGGTAAGCGGCGGGAGTGGTAGTTAATTAGTATTGCCCGCAGGCGTGAGAGGGCGAAAGACTCTGTGATCAGTCCGCTGCCTGATCAGCGCTCCCTCACGCCTGCGGTATCGTTCAGGGTCATTCAGTTTTCGGTTTGATACCGATCAGCGTCAGCGCTTTCCAGGGTTGCGCGGCCAGACGACGACAGGCCGCCGCGAGATTGCTTTCACCAGCCGCACGCAACAGGCCGATGGTCAGATTGCGGAAAGCGGC